>JBFMCR010000012.1:0-131495 GCA_040754425.1 Pseudomonadota bacterium
TTCGCGTCATCCAGCGCCGCGCGTATGGACTGCGCGACGAGGAATACTTACGACTCAAGATTCTGACTTGCATGCTGCCTCCGCTCTAAAATGACCGAAAATCACCCACACGACTTCACGAAGACCCAATTTTTTGTCTGTTCTTCCGTTACGCATGAACGAAAGCCATCTACAGAGTTTGTCACCCCATTGTCACCCCGGCAGGGTGACAACAAAATAAAACGGATGGTAACGCTTGTTAATAAAAGTCGCTTTAATTATTGTTTTTAAAGTGGTTTTCTGATGATGTTGCCCGGCTGTCGCGGGCAGTAATCCGCTTACAAGGCGGTTGCTCTACCAGCTGAGCTAAAGCGGCGTGCGGGTGCGCATTTTACGCGAAAGCTTTGCACTCCGCGTTATTTGACGACTTTCAGCCTGGGCCTGCCTTTGGGGGGCTCGGGCGGCTGTTCTTCCGGCGATTCCGTTGCCTGGGAACCAGCCTGGCCTTCGCCGGCCTCAGTTACCTCGAAGTGCATGCCCTGCCCGTTTTCGCGCGCGAAAATGGCGGCGACGCGGTTGACGGGCACGGCGATTTCCTGCGACGCGCCGGAGAAGCGTGCGGAGAACAGAATCCAGTCGTTGTCGATGGCAAGGTCGCGCACGGCGTTGCCGCCGATATTGAGCACGATCTGCCCGTCCTTGACGTAGCCCGCAGGCACCCGGGTGTGCTCGTCGACCTGCACCAGGATGTGAGGCGTGAACCCCGCATCGACGCACCATTCGTAAATGGCGCGAATGAGGTAGGGACGGGTCGAGAGCATGAGTCCTTGCTGCCCTTTCACTTGCGCATGGCTTTTTCGGTCGGCGTCATCGCGTCGATGAAGGCGGGACGCGAAAACAGGCGCTCGCGGTATTTGAGCACGGCCGCCGCCTGCCTGGGCAGGTGGATGTCGTAATGCTCCAAACGCCACAGCAGCGGAGCGATCGCCACGTCGAGCATGGAAAACTCGTCGTTCATCAGGTACTTCTGCTTCTCCAGAATGGGCGTGAGCTGGGTCAGGCTGTCGCGAATGGCGATGCGCGCAGACTCGGCGGCCTTCTGTCCGCCATGCTCGATGGCATTGACCTGCACGAACAGATCGTTCTCGAAATTGTGCAGCACCAGGCGTGCGCGCGCGCGCATGACCGGGTCCGGCGGCATCAGCTGCGGATGCGGGAAGCGCTCGTCGATGTACTCGTTGATGATGTTGGCCTCATAGAGCACGAGGTCGCGTTCGACCAGCACCGGCACCTTGCCGTAAGGATTGATCACCGCAAGATCCTCTGCCTTGTTGTGCAGATCGACATCGATGACTTCGAAATCCATGCCTTTTTCGTAAAGGACGATGCGGCAGCGGTGGCTGTAGGGGTCAGTGGTTCCCGAATAAAGTCTCATCATGAGTCGGATTCCTGTTTCTTGTACGGCTTTAATAATGGCGAAAGCCGGACACATGTCCGGCTCGCGCGTAATACCCGGCAGACTTGCTTAGTGCACGTCTTTCCAGAATTCCTTCTTCAGATAATAGGCAATCACGAAGAATATCGACAGGAAGGCCAGCACCAGGAGGCCGGTCTGCATGCGCTTGGTCTTGGCGGGCTCCGCCATCCAGGCCAGATAGTTCACCAGGTCGCCGACCATGGAGTCGTACTGTGCCTGCGATACGCTGCCCGGCTTGACCAGCTCGAAGCGGTCGAACACCTCGTGTTCCTTGCCTTCATGGTCGATCACCTTCTTGAAGTGCGCGACCTGCTCGCCTTGCAGCGTGGCCAGCACGTGCGGCATGCCGACCTTGTCGAAGGCGATGTTGTTCCAGCCGGTGGGGCGGGACGGATCGCGGTAGAAGCTGCGCAGGTAGGTGTACAGCCAGTCGGGGCTGCGCGAACGCGCAATCACCGACAGGTCGGGCGGCGCTGCGCCGAACCACTGCTTGGCGTCCTTGTAGTTCATGGCCACAGTCATGGTATCGCCCACTTTCTCGCCGGTGAACAGCAGGTTGTTCTTGATCTGCTCTTCAGTGAGGCCGAGGTCTTGCAGGCGCGAATAGCGCATGTAGCTGGCCGAATGGCAGCTCAGGCAGTAGTTCACGAACATTTTCGCGCCGCGCTGCAGCGAGCCCTTGTCCGACAGGTTGACCGGGGCCTTGTCCAGTCGAATCTCGGCGCCGCCGGACGCGGCGGCCGCCATGGGCACGAATGCCAACAGGGTGAAAAATTGTTTGATCAGTTTCATTTAGCCAGTCACCCTTTCCGGTTCGGGTTTGGTTTTATCGATCTTGGTATACCAGGGCATGAGCAGGAAGAACGCGAAGTACACCACGGACAGAATGCGTGCGATCCAGGTATACAGCGGCGTCGCCGGCAGGATGCCGAGCCAGCCCAGGCCGATGAAGGAGATCACGAAAGCGGCCAGGAACCACTTGTAGATCGGGCCGCGGTAGCGGATGGACTTGACCGGGCTCTTGTCCAGCCAGGGCAGCGCGAAGAAGATCAGCACGGCCACGCCCATCAGCAGCACGCCGGGGAACTGCGAGCCCAAGAGCGGCGGCACCGCGCGCAGAATCGCGTAGTAAGGCGTGAAGTACCACACCGGGGCGATGTGCGCAGGCGTCTTCAGCGGGTCGGCCGGGATGAAGTTGTTGGCTTCCAGAAAGTAGCCGCCCATTTCCGGCGCAAAGAACACCACCGCCGAGAACACGATGAGGAAGACCACCACGCCGAGGATGTCCTTCACGGTGTAGTAGGGATGGAAGGGAATGCCGTCCAGCGGCTTGCCGTTCTCGTCCTTCTTCTTCTTGATCTCGACGCCGTCGGGGTTGTTGGAGCCGACTTCGTGGAGCGCCACCAGGTGCGCGGCCACCAGCGCCAGCAGCACCAGCGGCACGGCGATGACGTGGAAGGAGAAGAAGCGGTTCAGGGTCGCATCGCCCACCACGAAGTCGCCGCGAATCCACAGCGACAGGTCGTTGCCGATGAAGGGCACGGCGGCGAACAGGTTGATGATCACCTGCGCGCCCCAGTAGGACATCTGGCCCCAGGGCAGCAGATAGCCCATGAAGGCCTCGGCCATCAGGGCGAGATAAATGATGACGCCGAAGATCCAGATCAGCTCGCGCGGCTTGCGGTAGGAGCCGTAGATCATGCCGCGGAACATGTGCAGGTAGATCACCACGAAGAACGCCGAGGCGCCGGTGGAATGCAGGTAGCGGATGAGCCAGCCCCAGTCCACGTCACGCATGATGTATTCGACGGAAGCGAAGGCCACGGGCACGCCGGCGGCGTTGAGCGAACCGTCGGGCTTGTAGTGCATGACCAGGAATATGCCGGTCACGATCTGGATCACCAGCACCAGCAGGGCCAGCGAACCGAAGAAGTACCAGAAATTGAAGTTCTTGGGCGCATAGTACTCGGACAGATGCGCTTTCCAGGTGGCGGTCAGCGGGAATCGGTCGTCGATCCAGCCGAGGAGTTTATGCAAGGCGTTCATTTATCAGGCCCCCACGCTTTCAACTTTGCTGTCGACGCCCACGAGCAGGAGGCTGTCGCTGACGTATTTGTGCGGAGGAATCTCCAGGTTGATCGGAGCCGGCACCCCCTTGAACACGCGCGCCGCGAGGTCGAAGCGCGAACCGTGGCAGGGGCAGAAAAAGCCGCCGGGCCAGTCGGCGCCAAGGTCGGCTGCGCCGATTTCCTTGCGGTAGGTGGGCGAACAGCCGAGGTGGGTGCAGATGCCGACCGCGACCAGGTACGCCTCCTTGATGGAGCGGGTCTTGTTTTTGCAATAATCGGGCTGTTGCGGCATTTCGGACAGCGGGTCGGCAAGCTGGTCGTCATGCTTGCCAAGGATATCGAGCATCTCCTTGGTGCGATGCACGACCCAGACGGGCTTGCCACGCCACTCGACGGCGAGAATCGCGCCCGGCTCGATCTTGCTGATATCCACCTCCACCGGCGCGCCAGCCGCCTTGGCGCGTGCGCTGGGAAGCATGCTTGCGATAAACGGCCAGGCCACGGCGGCAGCGCCGACCGTTCCTACGGCAGCGGTCGCCGCGACCAGAAACTTGCGCCTCTCTCTATCCATTTCTTGTTGGCTCATCACTTCAACCCGATCAGGTAGGTTACAAAATTTCGCTATTCTAACTAATTTCGCATTCTCTCTGGAAGCACGGGCCCGCCATTTGTCGCACCTCAGGACGGGTATAATTTCCTTATTCTCCATTGGATGCAGGAACTTATGCGTAAATACTGGCTGTTGTTTGCCCAAGCGGTAACCGTCGCACTGGCTGTGTTGTTCGTTGCGGCCCTGTTCAAGCCCGAACTGCTGCGCTGGCACCCCGGGCTGACGACTGACGGTCTCACCATACGCCAGGTGGAAAGCGGCCCGCCTGCCGGCACCACCAGCTCCTTTGCCGAGGCCGCCAGGCGCGCCATTCCGTCCGTGGTCAACGTTTTCACCAAAAAACAGGTGCGGGGCATGCGCAGCCCGCTGCTGGACGATCCGGTGTTCCGCCACTTCTTCGGCGAGCGTTTCGACCCGCGTCCGCAGGAAGTGTCCAACCTGGGTTCCGGCGTCATCGTCAGCACCAACGGCTACATCCTCACCAACCATCATGTCGTCGACGGCGCGGACGAAATCCAGATCGCTCTGTCCGACGGGCGTACCCTGCCGGCCAAGGTAGTGGGTACCGACCCGGAAACCGATCTTGCCGTGCTCAAGATCGAGGCGACGGGCCTGCCCGCCATCACCTTTGGCCAGTCCGACAGCCTGCGCGTGGGCGACTGGGTGCTGGCCATCGGCAACCCCTTCGGCGTGGGCCAGACCGTGACGCTGGGCATCGTCAGCGCGCTGGGGCGCTCGCATCTGGGCATCAACACCTTCGAGAACTTCATCCAGACCGATGCCGCCATCAATCCCGGCAATTCCGGCGGTGCGCTGGTCGACGCCGCCGGCAACCTGGTCGGCATCAACAGCGCGATCTATTCGCGCACCGGCGGTTCGCAGGGCATCGGCTTCGCCATTCCGGTCAGTCTGGCCAAGCAGGTAATGGAGCAGATCATTCGCGAAGGCAGCGTGACGCGCGGCTGGGTGGGCATCGAGGTACAAGACCTGTCCCCCGAGCTGATGGAATCCTTTGGCCTGAAAACCGGCGAAGGTGCCCTGATCGCAGGCGTGCTGAAAAACGGCCCCGCCGACCGCGCCGGCGTGAAGCCGGGCGATGTGCTGACCGCCGTCAACGGCAAGCCGGTATCCGATTCTTCCTCGCTGCTCAATCTGATTGCCGTGCTGAAGCCCGGCGATACCGCCAGGCTGTCGGTTTCGCGCAAGAACATGAGCATGGAATTCAACGTCAAGGTGGCGCGCCGCCCGGCGCAGCTTTCCCTGGAGCCGGAAGACAACACCAACTAGGGGTCAGGGGTCAGGGGTCAGGGAGAGTATAGTGTAGCCACCGCCTCACTCTTCACTCCGCTCCTCACTCCTCACCGCTTGCCGGTAGGCAAGAATCTGCGTGGGATAACTGAACGGGTCGCGCCCCATCGCGGGCGAGACCCACAGCAGTGCTTCACGCGCACGCCTGTTCAATTCATCGTCCCCCAGCCTCAGCGTCGTCCGGATCAGCACCGCAGACGGCGAAGCCACCGGCCCGTCCGCCAGTGCCGCCTCGGGCTGCACCGTCGCCAGCAAGGCCTGCTTTCCCCTGCGCCATCCCCGGCCGGCCGAGAACTGGCGCCATGCCGACCGCACCAGTTTCAGCGCTTCCATGCGCGCTTCTTCCACACCGGCCGCCTCGGCGTAATCGAGCAGGCCTCTCGCCACAAATGCATAGTCCTCAAGCTCGGCGCCGGTCAATTTCCTGCCCCTGGCCATGGATTTGTACAGCCCATCCGCCCCCGTCATCTGCCCGAGCAAGAAGCGATAGGTGGCAAAGGCGGCTTGCCGATAGCGCGGCTCAGCGCGCATGGCGGCAGCCAGCGCCGACAGCGCCAGGCCGTTCAGGCCAGCGTTGCGCTTGTCGTCCTTGGGCAGGGGCTGGTTCCTGCGCGCCTGTTTGAGTTTGGCGGCGGCCGACTGCAATAACGGCGCCTCGCCCTTGGCCGGGGCGACCCATTCGGCCGGCAGGTGGCCCAGGTCGAAAGGGGCCGCCGCATCCAGCTTCCATACACGGCGCGCAGCGGCGAATTCGGCATCGTTCAGCAGGCGTTTGAGTTCATCCCTGCTCCACAGGTAATGGGCCCCTTCCCTGCCTTCCTCGTCCACCGCCGAGGTGCTGGCGTAAAAACCGTCATCGGGCGCGGCCAGCGTATCGAGCATGAAATCGACCGCAAAGAGCGCCACGCTACGATAGCGCGGTTCCTTCAATACCTGTGCTGCCCGCAGATAGACCAGCGCCAGTTGGGCATTGTCGTAAAGCATTTTTTCGAAATGCGGCGTTTCCCAGCCAGGATCGGTGGTGTAGCGGAAGAAACCACCGTTGACATGGTCCATCAGCCCGCGCGTGGCCATCTGTTCGAAAGTCAGCCGCAAAAAGCTTTCCAGCTTTGCGTCCGGTTTGGCGGCCTGGAGTTCGAGCGCCAAAGCCAACTGCGGCACCATGGGAAACTTGCCGACCTCGCCGAAGCCGCCGCGCAGATCGTCCATCTCGGCGCGCAGTTGCTGCAGGAAGCCGTTTTCCCAGCGCGCGAGCTGGGCCGCATTCAGGTTCTGGCGCTGCCATTCCTGCCTGCCTGCCGGACTGGCTTCGCGGGCCAGCTTCTTCACGCCGGCGCTGTCGGCTTTCCAGCGCTCGGCGAGCCGCTTCAGCACTTCCCTGAAATCCTCGGGCGGCGCGTACAGCACGGCATAGGCCGGGTAACCCTCGGGCGTGACGAAGGCGTTGAGCGGCCAGCCCGAAACCTTCAACAGCCGCGCGGTAAACGCCTGCAGCGCATCGTCCAGGCCGGTGTTGAGTTCGCGGTCGACCTTGACCGGGATGAAGTCGCGGTTCAGGAGTTCGGCGGTCTCCCCGTTCTTGTAGGACTCGCGCTGCATGACATGGCACCAGTGGCAGGCGTAGTAGCCGACCGACACGAACAGCAGCTTGTTCTCGCGCTTCGCGCGCGCCACGGTCTCTGCGTTCCATTCCTGCCAGGCGACAGGGTCGCTTCCATGCAGGGCGAGATACGGAGAGGGATGGCCGGCGAGCCGGTTTTTCAGCCTGGGCGGCTCAGCCTGGGCCGCGCCGAAAAACAGCAACAGGAAAACCCAGACTACAAGCTGTTGCGCCACTCCTGATCCTCCGCGTCGAACAACCGGTTGGCCTCCTGCGGCCCCCAGCTGCCCGCCGGATAGGTATGGATGAATTCGCGCTCCTGCGCCCAATACTTGAGGATGGGGTCGACCACGCGCCAGGCCCATTCCACTTCGTCGAAGCGGATGAACAGGGTGCGGTCGCCCTCGATCACGTCGAGCAGCAGCGCCTCGTAGGCATCGAGCACGCGCTCGTGCAGTGAACGAAAGCCCGCGTGCAGTTGCAGCAGGCGCGTGTTCATGTCCAGGCCCGGCTGCTTGACATGCAGTTCCATGTGCATGGATTCCTGCGGCTGGATGGAAAGCAGAATCCAGTTGGGCTCCAGCGTCTCCAGCGGGGTCTCGCGGAACAGCTGCTGCGGTGGGTGCCGCAGGCGCAACGCAATCATCGACTGTTGCGCCTTCAGGCGCTTGCCGGTGCGCAGGTAGAATGGCACGCCGCGCCAGCGCCAGTTGTCGATGTAGAACTTGGCGGCGACGAAGGTCTCGGTGGTGGAATCCCTTTCCACCCCGGCTTCCTGCGCGTAGCCAGGCACCTGCTGTCCCTGAATGTTGCCCGGCCCGTACTGGGCGCGGAAGGCATGGGCGTGCACGGCCCGCCGCGGGATCGGACGGATGGAGCGCAGCACCTTGACCTTCTCGTCGCGCAGGGCATCCGGTTCGAGCGCAGGCGGCGGCTCCATCGCCACCAGGGTCAAAAGCTGCATCATGTGGTTCTGCAGCATGTCCCTGAGCGCGCCGGCGCGATCGTAATAATCCGCACGGCCCCCGATACCGATGGATTCGGCCACCGTGATCTGCACGTGATCGATGAAGTTGCGGTTCCACAGGGGTTCGATCAGGGTATTGGCGAAGCGGAACACCAATAAATTCTGCACCGTTTCCTTGCCCTGGTAGTGGTCGATGCGGAAGATCTGCTCCTCGTTGAAGCTCTTGTGCAGCATCTGGTTCAGCATCTGCGCCGACTCCAGATCCTCGCCGAAGGGTTTTTCCACCACGATGCGATGGAAACCGCGCGGCTTGTTGAGGCCGGCGTCATCCAGGTTCCGGATCACGGCGGGAAATTCCGCCGGCTTGATCGCGAGATAGAACACCACGTTGGAGCAGGCGCCCATGCGCGGGCGCGCCAGCGCCTCCAGCAGCCGCGCATAGGCTGCCGGGTCCTGGAACTCGCCCTTCACATAGCTGAAGCGCGACAAAAAATGCTCGCAGGTGGCCTCGGGGCATTGTTCGCTGATGCGCTCGCGCAGCACTTCACGCAAATGCGTGCGCCATTCGGCATCGCTCCAGTCGCGGCGCGAGAAGGCGATGATGGAAAGATGCTCGGGCAGGCGTCCTGCCTGTTCCAGGTGGAACAGCGCCGGGATCAGTTTCTGGCTGGCGAGGTTGCCGGTCGCACCGAATATGACCAGCGCACAGGGGGTGTCGAGGGCGTCGCTCATTTGGCGGGTTCTACCTTGTGGCCGCCGAAGGCGTTGCGCATCATGGCCAAAAGCTTGGCCGGGTAGTCGTTGCTGCCCTGGCTGGCGTAGCGCATCATCAGCGCAAGCGACATCACCGGCGCCGGCACCTTCTGGTTGATGGCTTCCAGGGCGGTCCAACGGCCTTCGCCGGAATCGGCGACATAGGGCTGGATGGCGTCGAGGTCCTGGTCCTGCTTCAGCACCTCGGCCGTGAGGTCCAAAAGCCAGGAACGCACCACGCTGCCGTGGCGCCAGGCTTCGGACACTTCGGCGAGGTCGAAATCGAATTCCTGCTTGGATTTCATCAGCGCCAGGCCCTCGGCTAGCGCCTGCATCATGCCGTATTCGATGCCGTTGTGGATCATCTTGGCAAAATGCCCCGAGCCCGCCGGTCCGCAATGCACCCAGCCGCGGTCGGCGCCTGGCGCCAGCGCCTCGATGAGGGGCCTCAAGCGCGCCACCGATTGGGGCGCGCCGCCCAGCATCAGTGCATAGCCGTTTTCCAGCCCCCATACCCCGCCGGACACGCCGGCATCGACGAACTCAACGCCCTTGGCCGCCAGATCCTCGGCATGGCGCATGCTGTCCTGGTAATAGGCGTTGGCGCCGTCGACCACGAGGTCGCCCGCGGACAGCAGGCCGGAAAGTGCCTGCAGCGCGGTTTCCGTGGCCTCGCCCGCCGGCAGCATGAGCCACACGATGCGCGGCGACGGCAGGCTGGCGAGCAACTCTTCGTAGCTTTCGACCGCGCGCAGATTGCCCTCTTCAGCCGCCAGTTGGCGCGCCACCTCGGCGGTGCGGTTGCAGACCGCAAGCTTCAGCCCCGCGCGCGAAAGCCGCCGCGCCATGTTGGCGCCCATGCGCCCCAGCCCGATCAATCCGAATTCCTGCATGTGCGTCTCCTTTGCCTGTTAAGCATAGCGCAGCGACGCTGCGCACATTCAGCACAGCGCAGCGACGCTGCGCACATCAGCATAGCCCAGCCATGTTGCGCCCAGCGCATTTCAAGCAAAAAACGGGCTTGCCTACAATGAAACCTTCGGCCGTTATACTTGGCTTTTCCATTCCTTCCTTTCGCGATCCATGAAAGTCCTGTTCAGCACTTCCGAAGCACATCCGCTCGCCAAAACCGGTGGACTCGCCGACGTCAGCGGCGCGCTGCCGGCCGCGCTGCGTACGCTCAAGGTGGATGCACGCGTACTGATGCCGGGCTACCCTGCCGCACTGGAAAAGACCAGGAAACTCGCGCGCCTGTTCCATCTCGAACTGCCGGGGCACGGTGAAATTGCATTGCTGCAAGGGATGTTCCCCGACAGCGGCGTGCCGGTGTATCTCATCGAGCACCCCGGCTACTTCGCGCGCGAAGGACTGTACCAGGACAAGTCCGGACAGGACTGGCCGGACAATGCCATGCGCTTCGGCCTGCTGTCGCAGCTCGCGGCCTGGCTCGCCGGCCCGCAAAGCCCGCTGGATTTCCGTCCCGACATACTGCACTGCAATGACTGGCAGACGGGTCTTGCCCCGGCCTACCTGCATTTTCATCAGCCCCGGCCCACGCCAAGCGTCTTCACCATTCACAACCTTGCCTACCAGGGGGTGTTCCCGCCCGAGGTACTGAATGCGCTTGGGCTGCCGCCGGAAAGCTTTTCCATCAACGGCGTCGAATACTACGGCAGGCTGTCCTTTCTCAAGGCCGGACTGTTCTATGCCAGCCACCTCACCACGGTCAGCCCGAACTATGCCCGCGAAATCCAGACCGAGGCCTTCGGCATGGGTATGCAGGGCCTGCTCGCGAGCCGCAGCCACGATCTGACCGGCATCCTCAACGGCATTGACACCCGCGAATGGAATCCCCTGAGCGACCCCTACTTGCCGTCACACTATGGCGCAGCGAACTTCAACGGCAAGGCCGCCAACAAGCGCGCGCTACGCAGCGAGCTCGGCCTGCGGCAACTGGCGAAAACACCGCTCTTGGGCATGGTATCCAGACTTACCCACCAAAAGGGCACCGACGTCGTGCTCGATGCAGCGCCGAGGCTGCTGGAACTGGGGGTGCAATTCGCCGTGCTGGGCGGCGGAGAGGCGGAGCTGGAGGCAGGCTGGCGCAGGCTTGCCGCCATGCATCCGGATCGTGTCGCCGTCAGCATCGGCTACGACGAAAGCCTTGCCCACCGCATCGAGGCAGGCGCCGACATTTTTCTCATGCCTTCGCGCTTCGAGCCCTGCGGCCTCAACCAGATGTACAGCCAGCGTTATGGCACCCCGCCGCTGGTGCACAAGGTCGGCGGCCTCGCCGACACGGTCACGCATGCCAGCGCGGAAAACCTGGCCGATGGCACGGCCACGGGCTTCGTCATCGAGCGCCTTGACGTCGATACCCTGATCGCCAGCCTGCGCGATGCCATCGCGCTTTACCACAACCGCCCGCTCTGGAAAAAACTCATGCAAAACGGCATGAAGCGCGACTTCGCATGGAGCGCAAGCGCACAGCAATACCTTGGCGTCTACGAAAAAATACTTTCCGCGAAATAAGCCGTGCCCAGAATTCTCCAACGCGAAATCGACGACCACGCCTACCGGAGCCTTGCCGGCGCGGGCGTTCCGCCGCTGCTCTCGCGCCTGTACGCCGCGCGCAAGGTGGGCAACGCCGCCGAACTGCAAACCAGGCTCACCGGCCTGCTGCCCTTCGAGTCGATGAAGGGAATCCGCGAGATGGCCGCCGAGATGGCCGATGGCATCGAGGCCGGCGCGCGCTTTCTCATCGTCGCCGACTACGACGCCGACGGCGCCACCGCCTGCGCAGTCGGCGTGCAGGGTATGCGCATGTTCGGGGCCGATGTCGATTATCTCGTGCCCAACCGCGCCGTGCATGGCTACGGGCTCTCGCCCGCCATCGTCGAGGAGGCCGCGCGCCTGGAGCCCGATGCGCTCATCACCGTGGACAACGGCATCGCCGCCATCGACGGTGTGAATGCCGCCAACGAACTGGGCATCCCGGTCTACGTCACCGACCATCACCTGCCGGGCGACGTGCTTCCCGAAGCCGCCGGCATCGTCAATCCCAACCAGCCGGGCTGCGCCTTCCCGAGCAAGAATCTGGCGGGCGTGGGCGTCATGTTCTACGTGCTGCTCGCCCTGCGCGCCGAGCTGCGCAGGCGCGGCGCCTTCGACGGCAAGCCCGAGCCCGATCTGCGCGTGCTGCTCGACCATGTGGCGCTGGGCACGGTGGCCGACGTGGTCAAGCTCGACGCCAACAACCGCATACTCGTCAGCCAGGGCCTGCAGCGCATCCGCGCCGGGCTGGCTTCGCCCGGCATCCAGGCGCTGATGCAGGTGGCCGGACGTCGCCCGGAAAAGGCCGGCGTGTTCGACCTCGGCTTCATGCTGGGCCCGCGCCTCAATGCGGCCGGGCGCTTGGAAGACATGCGCCTTGGCATCGAATGCCTGCTCGCGCCCGGTCTAGACGCCGCTCTGCCGCTGGCGGAGCGGCTCGATGACATCAACCGCTCGCGCAAGGACATCGAATCCGACATGAAGGAACAGGCGCTGGCGCTGCTGGAAGAGGTCGATTGCGCCGGCAGGCACGGTCTTGCCGTCTACCATGCCGAATGGCATGCCGGCGTGATCGGCATCCTCGCCTCGCGTCTGAAGGAAAAATACCACCGGCCGGTGTTCGCCTTCGCCCCCGGCGACAACGGCGAGCTCAAGGGTTCGGGCCGCTCCATTCCCGCCCTGCACCTGCGCGATGCGCTCGACTGGATCGACCGCAAACACCCCGGCCTCATCCTCAAGTTCGGCGGCCATGCCATGGCGGCCGGGCTGTCCATCCGCGAAGAACGCTTTGACGAGTTCCGGCAGGCTTTCGAAGAACTCGCGCGCGCATGGCTGTCGCCCGCCGATCTGGAAGAGGTCATCGAGACCGACGGCGAATTGTCGCCCGGCGAACTGGACTTCGATGTAGTGAGAACCCTGGAGAATGCCGTATGGGGCCAGGGCTTCCCCGCGCCGCTGTTCCAGGGCGAGTTTTCCGTGATTGGCCAGCGCGTGGTGGGCGAAAAGCATCTGAAGCTGGATGTGGCCATGCAAAACACCCGCTTCGAGGCCATGGCCTTCTTCCACAACGACCCGCTTCCCGAGCGCTTTATGGGCGTGTATGCGCCCATGCTGAACGAATTCAATGGCCGGCTTTCAATCCAGTTGAAGCTGCGGTACTGGGAATCCCTGCAATGATTGCCGATTTCCTGCCCGACGAACTCGAATTCCTGCCGCGCTATGTGGCGGCGCTGGCCATCGGCCTCCTGATGGGACTGGAGCGCGAACGCAACCCCGCCGCCAAGGCGGGCCTGCGCACCTTCGCCCTCACTGCGCTGTTCGGCGTGCTGGCCTCGCATCTTGCCGACAGGACCGACACCGCCTGGCTCATCGTCGCCGGTCTGCTGCTCACGGGCAGCATGATCATCGCCGCCTACCTGCGCCAGCCGGTGGAAAGCGGCGACCCCGGTACCACGACGGTGAGCGCCGTGCTCATCTGCTATGGCCTGGGCGTGCTGTGCTGGCTGGACGAGCTGCAGCTCGCCGCCATGCTCGGCATCGGTTCCACCGTGCTTTTGTATTTCAAGGCCGAGCTGCGCGGCATCAGCCAGACCCTCACGCGCCGCGATCTGATTTCGATTTTGCAGTTCGCCGTGCTCTCGCTCATCGTGCTGCCGCTTTTGCCCAACCAGGGCTTCGGACCCTACGGCGTGCTCAACCCGCACCAGATCTGGTGGATGGTGGTACTGATCTCCGGCATCAGCCTGGCCGGCTACGCTGCGCTGCGCATCGTAGGGCAGAGTCGCGGCACCATTCTCATCGGGCTGCTGGGCGGTCTGGTGTCGAGCACGGCCACAACGCTGACGTTTTCCCGTAACGCGCGCGATAACGATTCCATGACCCGGCTTGCAATCGTCGTCATCGTGCTGGCCAATCTCATGGTGCTGGTACGCCTGGCCGTCGTGGTCGGCGTCCTCTCCGGGGCAATGTTCGCGATTCTGGCACCCATCCTGGCCGTCGGCCTGATTACCGGCGCACTCGCGGCATGGTATGGCCTGCACAAGCTCAAGCCTACGGGCGCTGCCCCGGAACTCGTGCTCTCCAACCCCACGGAAATTCGTGCAGCAGTGACATTCGGTCTGCTTTACGCCGTGGTGCTGCTGGCCTCGGCATGGCTTTCCGACATGGCCGGCCCGCGCGGGCTGTATGCCGTGGCTGCCGCATCCGGGCTGACTGACGTCGATGCCATCACCCTTTCCACGCTGCGGCTGCTCAACCTGCAGAACATCACCGTTGACCAGGCTGTTCTTGCGATCCTGTTCGCCTTCTTTTCCAACCTCGTCTTCAAGTTCGGACTGGTCTGGAGCATCGGCGGCTGGCCCATGGCGCGCCACGTCCTCGCCGGTATGGGCGCGACGGCCGGCGGCCTGGCGCTCGGCTGGCTGCTGATGGCAGTATGAACGTATAATCCGGGGTTTTCCGGATTTATCGCACCATGGAAGCAGAAGTTCTCAACCAACTCGAAGGGAAGCTGGCCGACCTCGCCGACCGCGCGCGCTCCCTGAGGGGGTATCTTTGACTACGACGCGAAAAAAGCGCGCCTGGAAGAAGTCGTAAAACTCGCCGAAGACCCCAGCCTGTGGGACGACCCCAGAAAGGCGCAGGACATCGGGCGCGAGCGCAAAAGCCTCGAAGGCGTGGTCCTCGCCCTCGACCGAATCGAGCGGCAGCTGTCCGACGCCGGCGAGCTGTTCGAAATGGCCCGCGCCGAAAACGACGAGGACACACTCAACGCAGTCATCGGCGACGCCGACACCATCGAGGCGGAAGTGGAAGAACTGGAATTCCGCCGCATGTTCTCCAACCCGGCCGACCCCAACAACTGCTTCATCGACATCCAGGCCGGCGCCGGCGGCACCGAGGCCTGCGACTGGGCCGCGATGCTGCTGCGCCAGTACCTGAAATACGCCGAGCGCAAGGGCTTCAAGGCAGAGGTGCTGGAGGAGACCGAAGGCGACGTGGCCGGCATCCGCTCCGCCACCATCAAGGTCGAGGGCGAATACGCCTACGGCTACCTGCGCACCGAGACCGGCGTGCACCGCCTGGTCAGGAAGTCGCCGTTCGACTCCGCGGGCGGGCGCCACACCAGCTTCGCCAGCGTGTTCGTGTACCCGGAAGTGGACGAGTCCTTCGAGATCGAGATCAATCCGGCCGATTTGCGCATCGACACCTACCGCGCCTCCGGCGCCGGCGGCCAGCACATCAACAAGACCGACTCGGCGGTGCGCATCACGCATATCCCTACCGGCATCGTGGTGCAGTGCCAGAACGACCGCTCGCAGCACCGCAACAAGGCCGAGGCCATGGCCATGCTGAAGTCGCGTTTGTACGAGGCGGAAATGCGCCGCCGCCAGGCCGAGCAGGAAAAGCTGGAAGCGGGCAAGTCGGACGTGGGCTGGGGCCACCAGATCCGTTCCTACGTGCTCGACCAGTCGCGCATCAAGGATCTGCGCACCAATGTCGAAATTTCCAATACGCAAAAAGTGCTGGACGGCGATCTGGACGCCTTCATCGAAGCGAGCTTGAAACAGGGCGTGTGATGGACGACGCCCGGGACGGGTTGGCACTCGGCGAATTTTTGGCGCCCGGCATCGACGCCGGCGATGTGCCTTCGCTCTTTCCGCTGCTCGCCGGGCGCGGGCTGATCGGCGCGCTGATCGCACTGTTTCGCGGCGGCGAGGAAGAAGTGCTGGTGCGGCTGGCCGTCCTGCGCGAGATCGGCGCGCGGGCGCAGGCGCCGGAATGGACCCCGCGCGAACTGGAGACGCGGCTGGCCTTCCTCGACCCCGTCAAGCTCGACACCGTGCTCAAGCGCCTACGCGAGCACGATCTGCTGGTTTGGGACGGGGAGCGCCGCGTCTACCAGCTGTCGCCCACCGGCCGCATGGTGCTCTCCGCCCTGTCCACACTGCTCGCCTTCTCCGGCGACGACGAAAGCGAACTGGGTTTTCTCGCCTCGCAGGTTGCCGCCGGCAACGCCACCGGCAAACTCTCCGCCGAGACACTGGCCCACCTGTCGGCGCGGCTGGCCGAACTGGAGGAAGGCTTCGCCCAGGCCATCGCCTCCGGCTCCGAGTTCCGCCTGCGCGCGGCGCAAAACAAGCTGGAATCGGTATGGCGCTGGATGGAGAAAGGCAACGAGATCATCGCCGCCCTGTCCGAGGACGGTTTCAGTGACGACGCGAGCTGGCGCATGGCGCAGGACATCGGCAGCCGCCAGTCGCGCATCATGCGCATGTCCTCCGCCTTCCAGCGCGAACTGGCCGCCATCGCCCGCCAGCGCGTGCATCTCTCCGAAGGCGGTCTCACCTCGTCCGAACTCGCCGCCTGGCTGCGGGAGCAGAACATCGACCGGCTCGCCGAACTCGCGGGCCGTGGCCCGGCCATCGCGCCTGAGCTTGCCTTCATCCTGCCCGACGTGATGATCGACGCCACCGAGGAATTCCTCGACCGAACCCGCGCCGAGCGCCGCGTGTCCACTCTGCCGCCGCCCGCCGACGTGCGGGAAACCACGGAGATTTCGCGCGAACCGCCGCCGCAACTGGGCCAGCTCACGCGCCTGCTGGCGGGCAGCACGCACGCCTTGCCGGTAGCCGACGCCGTGGTCGGCGAAAGCTTCAGCGCCGCCTCCTATCGTCTGTCGCTGCTGGCCTTCCTCGGCGAGGCCAACGTGGACCCGGAACTCGCGCCGCTGGCGCAACTGCCCTTCACCGTGCGCTGGGATGAAACCGCCGAAGCCCTGCTGCCGGTCGGACGCGGCGAAGTCGCGGCCATGACGCCGGGCAAACTCGAACCCCTCGACAAGGAAAGCTGACCAAGGAAAACCAACATGGAACGCGACGCCCATTCCGGCCTGATCGCCCGCCTGCTCGCCCTGCGCTATCTGCCGCGCGAGGATCGCGACGCCCGCCGCCTGCTGGTGGACCCCGCGTTCCGCCAGGAGGTGGAGGCGCGCCTCGCGAACTGCGGCCTGCGCCTCCTGGATCATCCCTTTGCCGACCACATCGCCGTGGCTCTTACCCGCGAGGCGGAAGCGCCGGTGTTCGACAGCGGCAGCCAGTGGCAGGCGAGCAACCTGGCCCTGCCCAAGGACGCCATTGCGCTCCTGGTCATCCTGTGGGCGCTCATCATCCTGCCCAAGCGCGAACGGCAACTGGCGCGCGATGGCGCCGATGAAGAAGGCCAGGGCGACATGTTCGGCGGCGCCAAACCTGCGCCCTCCAGCAGCGAGGCCTCGCGCGGGATCGCCGAGAACGTGCTGCTGGAAGACTACGGCAGGCTGCTCGGCGGGCGTGCCCGCATCGCGCAGTTCATCCTGCCCCAACTCTCGCGCCTGGGCTTCATCGAGCGGCGCAACAAGGTGATCCACGAAGGGCCGCTGCTCGATCTGGCCTTCGACTACGGCGAGATGGCGCCGCGCGTCCTGCAAGGGGCGCTGGCCGACCTGCTGCGCGCCCGCAGCGAAGCCGAAGCACCCTTGGAAAACAATGAGGAAGAAAACGCCTGATGTTCCGCCTGCTCGAACTGGAAACCGTCCACTGGGATTACTGGCAGCGCTTCAAGCTGCCGCTTTCCGCCCCCATCGTCACCATCGTCGGTCCCAACGGCTCGGGCAAGACCACGCTGCTGGACGCCCTGCGCACCCTGCTCGCCCTGGAGTGCTCGAAGAAGCGCGACTACAAGCGCTACGTGCGCCGCAACGGCGAGGACTTCTGCTGGCTGCGCGGCGTGATGGACAACGAACGCCCGCACGGCAGCAGCCGCCGGCCTTTTGGACTTCCCTTCCAGAACGATCGCATCACCCTGGCCTGCCGCATCGACAGGAAGGGCGGCGATTGGGTGCGCAAATACTGGGTGGCCGAAGGCGAGGTCTCCATCGAAGCCATCGAAAGCGAAGGCCAGGAATTCGGCGTGCGCGAATATCAACGTCTATTGCAAAGCGCCGGCCTCTCGCCCGCCATCGCCCGCGTGCTCTCGCTGGAACAGGGCCAGACCGACAAGCTGTGCGAGCTTGCGCCGCGCGAGCTGCTCGACCTGGTGTTCCAGGTATTCGGCGACAAGGACGTGCTGGACCGCTACCAGGAGGCGCGTCACCACCAGGAGGCCACCGCGCGCGAACTGGACGAGGTGCAAAAGCAACTGGAAGCGCTCGGCCACAGCCTGGAAAAGCACGAGCTCAAGGTCAACCGCTATCTGGAATGGCGCGCGCTGCGCGACGAGCAGACCACGCTCGTGTCCGAAACCCTGCCGCGCCTGGAGTACCACATGCTGGACAGGGAAGCCCTGCATGCGCGCCGCACCCTGAGCACCGCGCGGCGCGAATGGCGCGCCTTGCGCGAGGAGCGGACGACGCTGCTCGACCGCCTGCAACAGCACCGCCGCGCCATCGACGCGGCGCGCGCCGCCAAGGCGGCGGCCGAGGCGGCGGAAGAGGCGCGCTACGGGGAACTCAACGAGATCAACCGCGAACTCGGCAAATACGAAACCCTCGTCGCCCAGCACGATGCCCTGCTCAAGCAGGCCGCCGAGGCGGGCGGCGACCCCGAGGCCGACGCGCGCGAACTGGAGCGGCTCGAAAACGAACGCGATCGCCTGCGTCTGCAACTTGCATCCTTGCAACAGGAAAAATCGGCCACCACGGAGCTGCTGGAAAACCTCGCCGCCGGGCGGCGTGCCGATCCCGCCGACGTGGCCGCCTTCCGCCAGGCTCTGTCCAATGCCGACATCCAGCACGACCTGTTGACGGACCTGGTCGAAATCCTCGATCCGGGCTGGCAGGCGGCAGTGGAGGCGCTGCTCGCGCCCTTCGCCCACATCGTGCTGCTCGCGCGCGCAAAGGACGCCGAGCGCGCCTTCGCGCTGGGGGAAAAGCTACGCTATCGCCACTACATCGTGCCGGAGCGCGTCGATGCGCCGCTGCCGCCGCAAGGCTCGCTGCTGGAAGTCGTGCGCTTCGCGCGCCCGGTGCCGGAATGGCTGGTGCAGCTGCTCGCTCGCACGCTGCGCGTGGAAGACGCAGCAGAAGGCGCGAAGCTGCCGCGCGCCCAGGACTGGGTGACGCGCCAGGGCTATCTGCGCGAGCGCCGCGGCGGCCGCCACGCCGCGCCGGAGCAGGCGCGCTTCGGCAAGGCACGCCTCACGGCCCTGCGCGAGCGGCTGGCGGAAATCGACCGAACCCTCGCGCCAATCACAACCCGACTCGGCGCCCTCAAGGAAGACATCGCGGCGCGCCGAAGCCGCCTCGCCGGCATCGACGCCACTGCGCAACTGGCGGCGCGCGCGGCCGAATTCGCCGAAGCAAGGCGCGAACACTCGGCTCTGATTGCGCGGCGCAGAGAAATAGGCGAACTCGCCGCACAGGCGCGCGATGCCCGCCAGCAGGCCGAGGACACCTTGCAGCAACAGCAGCAAGCCCTGAACCAGGAAGAACTCGATCTGCACCAGACCGAACGCGACATCGCCGCCAGGGAAAACCGCCCCGCGCGGGAGGAGCAGCTCAGGCGCCTGCTGCGCCTGCGCGAGATGCGCGCCAGACTGCCCGCCGCCTGGCGCGACGCCGAAGCCAACCGCGCCCTCGCCGAGGAATGGCGCGACAGCAGCAACGTCCAGCGCCGGCTGAAGGAGATCGAAGCGCGTTTCGAACACGAATCCTGGGAAACCGACGACACCGTGGTTCAGCTGCGCGACAAGATTCTCGCCGATTACCAGCGGCAGGAAGCCGACCTCGGCCAGCGTCGGCGCGACAACGCCATGGCACAAAGCCAGACCGACGCCGCGCGCGAACAGTACACCAAGGTGCTGCGCCACACCGTCACGCGTTACGCGAAGAACCTGCGCGCCTTGGGCGGGATGGCCGGCATCAAGGTCGAACACGAGCCGCTGGCGGCCGGCCTCGACGACCTGTCGCTGGCCCAGGCCGGGCTCGCGGTCAAGTTCGATTTCGACGACAAGGGCTTCATGGGCATGAACGACGGCGATGCCTCCGGCGGGCAGCAGGTGATGAAGTCACTCATCCTGCTGGTGGCGCTGATGATGGAGGAATCGCGCCCCGGCGGCTTCGTCTTCATCGACGAACCCTTCGCCCATCTGGACATCGTCAACATCGAGCGCGTGGCGGCCTTCCTCAAGGCCACCCGCGCGCAATACCTGCTCACCACGCCGGTCACGCACAACGTCAACGTGTACGACCCTTCCATGCTCACGCTGGTGACCTTCAAGAAGCGGCCGGGCGAGACCTGGGCGCCGCGCGTGGGCGTGCTGGTGCGCGAGGCGGATGCCCAGGCCGGATGAACTGATCGTCGAAGCACTCGACGATCGACCCGTGCCGCGCCGGCGCCGCCGCTATCGTGCCGTGCCCGGTGCGAAACCGGACACCTTGCCGGAAGTTTGGCGCGCACTGCTCGTGCGCTGGCTCGCGCGCGGCGGACGCAGCCGCTGGGAAACCCTGGCCAAGGATGCCGGCACCGCCGGTCTGCAAACGGCGCAGGCGCTGCTCGACTGGCTGCTGCGCCATGGCTGGGCCGTTGTGGAAGAAGAGCGCCGCCACGGCGACTGGTGGCCGCTGCGGGTGGAACTGCGCGGGATGCCGATGCTGCGCGCTGCGCTGGGTTTGCCGGACACTGCGGTGCTGGCGCATAACTGGGAAGCCATGCGTGAAAGCCTGATGCGGGCAAACGATCCCGTTCTTGATCAGGCCCTCGGCAGTCTCGGCTCCTTGCCCGTGGCGCGAGCGCTTGCGCGCGGCGAGCTGCTGGCAGCGCTCGTGCGCTGGCGCGAGGACCAGCGCAGCGGCACGCGGCGCGATTTCGCCCTGTTCGCCCGCAATGGCACCAAGGCCGTTTCCGAGGCCGAATGGCGCTGGCTCGAAGACAACCTCGACCTCGCGGATTTTTCCATCGAACGTCACACGCCGTTGTTGCTGCTGTCGGCCTCGGCCACCCTGATCACGCCGGCCGGACGGCTCGACTTGTCGGCATCAGCGGATTTTTCCGCCCTCACTCCGGCCACACTGGCTGCCGTCCAAGGCGCCGAGCACGCGATTACCCGCTGGCGTCTGGTGGAAAATCGCACCAGCTTCGAGCGGGTGGCGCGCTCGCGCGAGGACGATACGGGCGTGATCTGGCTGCCCGGCTTTCCGCCCGCCTGGTGGCAGGAAGTCGTGGGTCGCCTGCTGGCGCTCGTTCCCGCCCCGGCACAGATCGCCTGCGATCCCGATCCTGCCGGTATAGAGATAGCCTGCCAGGCCGGCGCATGCTGGCAAGCCCGCGGCATTTCGTGGATGCCTTGGCACATGGGCATCGAGGATCTGGAAAACGCGCCCGCCAGAACCGCTTTGTCTCCACGCGACCTCGAACGCCTCGCCATCCTTGACACTCAGTCCCTGCCCGAACCTCTCGCGAGGCTTGCCGAGTGGATGCGCACCCATGGGGAAAAAGGCGAGCAGGAGGGATTTCTGTAGCCCGCGCATGGCGAAAATGTGTCACATCAGATATACTTGTGACACATTTTCCCTGCCTAAGGCCGACCATGAAAGAACTGTCCGTGCGCGAAATGCGCCAAGGCTACCAGGCCCTGCAAAAAGCCCTGGACGAGGAAGGCGAGGTCGTGCTCACCCATCACGGCAAACCCTTTGCGAGGGTGCTGCCGATCGGTCCGCGCAAGGAAATTCCCAGCCATGCCGCGCTGCGCGCCAGCATGCCTTTCCAGGAAATACCGAGCGAAGCGCTCATCCGCGAGGATCGCGATGCGCGATGAGCGTCTATGTCGACACCTCCGCACTGGCCAAATGGTATATACGGGAATCCTTCTCGGATGAATTCGAGCAATTCATCCGCAACAGCGGCAAGCCGGTCATCAGCAGGCTCGCCATCGTCGAATTTCGCTGTCTGCTGGTACGCCGCCGCCGCGCCGGCAGCTTGTCCCGAAAAAACGAAACCGATGCCTTGCGCACCTTCGACGAAGACATGCGGCTCGGTTTCCTGCACATCATTTCGCTACGGGATTTGCACTTCGCCCTTGCCCACGATCTGATTGGAAAACTGAAGAACACCCCCCTGCGCACGCTGGATGCGCTGCATCTGGCCATTGCCTTGAATACCGGCTACGCCCGCCTCGCGACCGCCGACAGGATACAAGCGGAAGCGGCGCGCAGCCTGGGCATGCAAATCGACAAATTTTTCTCTTCCGAAACCCCATGATGAACAATGAAGTGATCATTACCCAGGACGACAACCAGATCATCGGCGAGCGCCGCGAAAAGCTGGCGAAACTGCGCGAGAACGGCATCGCCTTCCCCAACGATTTCGAACGCCTGCACTACGCGGGCGAGTTGCAGGCGCAGTATGGCCATCACGACAAGGCCGCGCTCGAAGCGCAGAACGTCGAGGTGCAGCTGGGCGGGCGCATGATGCTGAAGCGCGTCATGGGCCGCGCCAGCTTCGCCACTCTGCAGGACATGAGCGGGCGCATCCAGGTCTACGTCTCCAACGACGTCACCGGCGAGGCCGCGCACGAGGCCTTCAAGCACTGGGACCTCGGCGACATCCTCGGTGTCGCCGGCACGCTGTTCAAGACCAACAAGGGCGAGCTCACCATCCACGCCAAAACCCTGCGCCTTCTGACCAAGTCCATCCGCCCGCTGCCGGAAAAATTCCACGGCCTCACCGACCAGGAGAGCAAATACCGCCAGCGCTATGTCGACATGATCGTGAGCGAGGAAACGCGCAACACCTTCCTCGCGCGCTCGAAGATCATCCAGGCCATCCGCGCCTTCATGGTGAAGCACGGCTTCCTGGAAGTGGAAACGCCGATGATGCACCCCATCCCCGGCGGCGCCGCGGCCAAGCCCTTCATCACCCACCACAACGCGCTCGACATGGAACTGTTTTTGCGCATCGCGCCGGAGCTTTATCTCAAGCGCCTGGTGGTGGGCGGCTTCGAGAAGGTGTTCGAGATCAACCGCAATTTCAGGAACGAGGGCCTCTCCACCCGCCACAACCCCGAGTTCACCATGATGGAGTTCTACGAGGCCTACCGCGACTACCGCTACCTCATGGACTTCACCGAGGCCATCATCCGCGATGCCGCCATCGCAGCGACCGGCAGCGCGGTGGTGGAGTACCAGGGCCAGACCATCGACCTCTCGAAGCCCTTCGACCGCCTCACCATCACCGAGGCGGTGAAGAAATACCATCCCGAAATCACCGACGCGCAGGTTTCCAGCCGCGACTGGCTGATCGAGCAGTTCCATTTGCGCAAGATCGCCTACAAGAAGCACGACGGTCTGGGCGGGCTGCAGCTCACCTTCTTCGAGGAAACCACCGAGGACAAGCTCATCCAGCCGACCTTCATCATCGACTACCCGGCGGAAACCTCGCCGCTGGCACGCCGCTCCGACAAGCGGCCCGACATCACCGAGCGCTTCGAGCTCTACATCACCGGGCGCGAAATGGCCAACGGCTTTTCGGAACTGAACGACCCCGAGGACCAGGCCAACCGCTTCCTGGAGCAGGTCAAGGCCAAGGAAGCCGGCGACGAAGAGGCCATGTACTACGACGCCGACTACATCCGCGCCCTGGAATACGGCCTGCCCCCGACCGGCGGCTGCGGCATCGGCATCGACCGCCTGGTGATGTTGCTGACCAACTCGCCGTCCATCCGCGACGTGATCCTGTTCCCGCACATGCGGCCGGAACAAACGGGCTAAGAAAATTACAGAAGGCATTTACAGGGAGGTATGGGAGGTTCAGGGAGGAAACAAAAGAAAATCCTCCCTTGCCTCTCTTGACCTCCCTGTCAGTCTTTCCGGATAGCCATGCCCATCGTTCCCGGCGAAATCGCGTTTTCTGAGAACGGCGTTCCCGCCAGCCCGGCATACGGCGACATCTACCACAGCGCCGACGGCGGGCTGCAGCAGGCACGCAATGTATTCCTGCAGGGCTGCGGTCTGCCGTCCGCCTGGCAGGGCGCGAGCCGCTTCGTCATCCTGGAAACCGGTTTCGGCCTGGGCCTGAATTTCCTCGCCACCTGGCAGGCATACCGGGAACGGCCGGGACGCTGCGCCCGCCTGCATTTCATTTCCGCGGAAAAACATCCGCTCACGCAGGACACGCTCGCGCGCTGCCACAGAGCCTGGCCCGAGCTGTCGGAGCTTGCAAGTCAGTTGCGCGAACAATGGCCGCTGCCGGTGGCAGGCTACCACCGCCTGGGTTTCGACGAAGGCCGCGTGCAGTTGACACTCATCTTCGACGACGCAGAAATCGCGCTGAAGCAACTCGATGCGAGCGTCGATGCGATCTATCTCGACGGATTTTCGCCGGCGAAAAACCCCGACATCTGGTCGCCCGCGCTGCTCGTACAGCTCAAGCGCCTCACCAGGCCGGGCGCGCGGCTCGCCACCTGGTGCGTGGCCGGCAAGGTGCGCCAGACCCTGCAGGAAGCCGGCTTCGCCGTCGAGCGCAAACCCGGCTTCGGCCACAAGAAGGAGAGACTGGAAGCCACATTCACGCTCCTCTCCCACGGGGAGGAGGATCGGGGTGAGGAAGCGGGTTCAATCTCCATCCAGTCCTCCGCCGCCATCATCGGCGCCGGCATCGCTGGAGCCGCGCTCGCCCGCGCCTTGTGCGATCGCGGCCGGCAGGTCACGCTGATCGAGCGCCACCCTGCCCCGGCCATGGGCGCCTCCGGCAACCCCGCAGGCGTGGTGCGGCCTCAGCTTGCGCTCGACGACAGCTTCAACGGGCGGCTCTCGCGGCAGTGTTTTCTGCATACGATCAAGCAGATCTCCGCTCTCCCCGCTACCGATATTCCGCAGTACGGTTTCGACGGTGTGCTGCAGCTCGCGCGCGATGAGAAAAACGCCGCGCACATGCAGGCCATGCTTGCCGCGCACGCCTATCCCGCGGAGTTTGCGCGCTGGGTCACGCAGGAAGAAGCCGGCGAACTCGCCGGCGTGCCGGTCGCCGCAGCCGGCTTGTATTTTCCGCACGGCGGCTGGATGTCCGGCCCGCGCGTATGCCCGGCCTTGCTGGATTCCTGCGGTGCCTCGCTCACCCGCCATTTCACGCGCCAGGCTACGCGACTGGAACAGACTTCCGACGGCTGGCGCGTGTGGGAGAATGGCGCCTTGCTCGCCGAGGCCTCGACGGTGATTCTTGCCGGCGCGCACGAAGCCGTGCAATTCGCCAAGCTCCCGCTCACCCCCGTGCGCGGCCAGATCACCACCCTGCCCGACGGCAGCCTTCCGGGCCTGAATATCCCGGTCACGCGCGAGGGTTACGTGCTGCCGACCGTGCACGGCATCGGCAACATCGGCGCGAGCTTCGGCTTTGACGAAGATCACGCGCCGCGCGAATCCGATCGGAAAGCGAATCTGGCGCGGCTTGCGCGTCTTTTGCAACTCCCGCCGCCACCGGCTGTCAGTGTATTTGATGCCAGGGTGAGCTTTCGCGCCGCCACGCCGGACCGTCTGCCCTTTGCGGGTGCGATCGCATGCGATGAAGCCGACATCCGCCCGGAAACGCCGCTTGCCGGCATCGCCCGTCTGCCCGGCCTTTATGCCCTGACCGGCCTGGGCGCGCGCGGGCTGGTGTGGGGCCCTTTCCTTGCCGAGGCATTGGCGGCCAGACTGGACCATGAACCCTGGCACCTGCCGCGCGACCTGTGGCAGGCCATCGACCCGGCCCGTTTCCTGCTGCGCGAAGCCCGCCGAAAAAGAACCTGACGAAGAGACCCTGAAAGCATTTACAGCGAGGGGCAAGAGAATAAGTGGGAAACCGGCATTACTCTCTGTCCGGGTTGACCTCTCCGTTATCGAATTTCTCCGCGTCTTTGCGCCCCTGCGTCAAAAGAAAGATTGTTGTGATGGAAACAGAACAGAAACTTTCCCTCCCCATCTCCGGCATGACCTGCGCGTCCTGCTCGACGCGCCTGGAAAAACAGCTGAACAGGCTGCCGGGGGTGGAGGCTGCGGTGAACCTGGCCTCCGAGACCGCGACCATCCGTTTCCGCACCGCGGAAACGACTTCGGCGCAAATCCTCGACACCATCCGCAAGACCGGCTTCGACGTGCCGCCGCGCCACGTGATGCTGAAGATTTCCGGCATGACCTGCGCCTCCTGCGCCGCCCGCATCGAGAACGCGGTAAACAGGCAGCCGGGCATGCAAATCACGGTGAACCTCGCTTCCGAGACGGCGCGCGCAGTGTTGCAGCCGGGTGTGGAAGTCGGCGACCTCATCAATGCCATCACCAGGACCGGCTACGGCGCAGAAGTCTGGGACGAGAAGAGCCGCGAGGAAGCGCACGCACGCGATGCGCAGACCGCACGCAGGGAATGGCTGGTGTTCTGGGGCGCGGTCACCCTCACCCTGCCGCTTCTGGCCGGCATGTTCATGCCGAATCACGAGTGGCTGCCGCGCTGGCTGCAGTTCCTCCTGGCCACGCCGGTGCAGTTCATCGCCGGCTGGCGCTTCTACCGCGGCGGCTTCAATGCCCTGCGCGGCGGCGGCGCCAACATGGACGTGCTGGTCAGCTTGGGCACCAGCATGGCCTGGGGGCTCAGTACCGTCGTCACCTTCATGGGCCTGCACGCGCAGCCGGTGTATTTCGAGGCGGGCGCCGCGGTCATCACCCTGGTGCGCCTGGGCAAACTGCTGGAAGCCAGCGCCAAGCGCAAGACCATGGACGCCATCGAAAAACTGCTGGCGCTGACGCCGCAAACCGCGTGGGTGCAAAGAAACGGCGAGTTCGTCGAGACCCCGATACATGAAATCAAGTCCGGCGACCGCGTGCGCGTACGCCCCGGCGAGCGCGTGCCGGTGGACGGCACGGTGGAGTCCGGCGAGTCCGAGATCGAGGAAGCCGCGCTCTCGGGCGAATCGCTGCCGGTGCTAAAGCGCGTCGGCGACAAGGTCTATGCCGCCACCCAGAACACCTTGGGCACGCTGGTGATCCAGGCCACCGGCGTGGGCGAGCACACCCGCATCGCCGAGATCATCCGGCTTACCGAAGCGGCGCAGGGCTCCAAGGCGCCGATCCAGAAACTGGCCGACCAGGTCTCGGGCATCTTCGTGCCGACGGTGATCGGCGTCGCGCTCATTACCCTCGTCGCCACCGGACTGTGGCTTTCCGACTGGAGCGAGGCGCTGATCCGCGCCGTCACCGTGCTGGTGATCGCCTGCCCCTGCGCGCTGGGGCTCGCCACGCCGGCCGCGATCATGGCCGGCACCGGCTGGGGCGCGCAGTACGGCATCCTGTTCCGCAATGCCGAGGCGCTGGAAACCGCCGGCCGCATCGACACCCTGGCGGTGGACAAGACCGGCACCCTCACCACCGGCGAGTTCGGCCTGTCGCTCGCAAGCCCCGCAGCGGGCGTAAGCGAAGAAAGCCTGCTCGCCACCGCCGCCGCCCTGGAACAGGGCTCGGAACATCCGCTCGCCCGTGCCATCGTCAAGGCTGCGCAGGAACGCGGCCTCGCGCTGGAAGCGGTCGAAGGCTTTTCCGCCCTGCCCGGCCGGGGCGTGCGCGGCTCGATAAATGGCGAAGTCGCCATTGCAGGAACGGAAGACTTCCTTGCCGAATCGGGTTTGACTCTTTCCCCACCCCCCTCCCCCGACAACGCCACCCCCATACTGGTGGCGCGCGACGGCCGGTTTCTGGGCACGCTGTGGCTCACCGACACCCTGCGCAGCAACACGCCGCAGTCTTTGCAAGCCTTGCGCGACATGGGGGTGGAGGTGGTGATGCTGACCGGCGATGAGGAATCCGCCGCGCGCGCGGTGGCGGAAAAGCTCGGCATCGCGGAATTTCATGCGCGCCAGACGCCGCAGGACAAGGCCGCGGCCATCAGGCGTTTGCAGGACATGGGCAAAAAGGTCGGCATGGCGGGCGACGGCATCAACGACGCGCCCGCGCTGGCGCAGGCCGACGCCAGCTTCGCCATGGGCATGGGCACCGACATCGCCAAGGAAACCGCCGACATCACGCTTGCGCGCCGCGACCTTGCCGGGCTGGCCGAGGCCGTCGCGCTGTCGCGCGCGACCCTGAAGAAGATCAGGCAGAACCTGTTCTTCGCCTTCGTCTACAACGTGCTGGGCATACCGCTCGCCGCGCTGGGCCTGCTCAGTCCCGTGTTCGCCGGCGCGGCGATGGCGATGAGTTCGGTGTCGGTGGTGACCAACGCCCTGCTCTTGCGAAAGCGCAAACCCCTCTCGGGCTGACTTCCGCTCAGTCCTTCCAGGGCTTCATCCTGGCGCGAAGCCGCGCCACGGCCTGGGAATGCAGCTGGCAGATGCGCGATTCGGACACGCCCATGACCGCGCCGATTTCCTTGAGGTTCATGTCCTGCTCGTAATACATGCCCATGAGATTCCTCTCGCGTTCGGGCAAGTCCTCGATGGCATGGACCAGCCCCCTGCGGAAGCCCTCGTCCTCCAGCAGGGAAAGCGGATCGGACAGGTCGTCGACCAGATAACGCTCGAGAAAGTCGCTGCTTTCCTCGTCGGAAAAATCCTCGTAATACAGCAGCTGGTTGCCTTTGACATCGCCCAGCATGCTCTGGTAGTCGGCGAGGGAAATGCCCATTTCCGCGGAAATCTCCATTTCGCTCGGCGGGCGGCCAAGGCGCTGGGCCAGCCTGTTGATGGCGGATTCGATGGCACGCGATTTCTGGCGGATGTGGCGCGGCAGCCAGTCGGCGTCGCGCAGGTCGTCCAGCATGGCGCCGCGGATTCTTTGCGTGGCATAGGATTCGAACTGCGCGCCCTGGCTGCCGTCGAAGCGGTCCACCGCATCCATGAGGCCGATCAGCCCGACCTGGATCAGGTCATCGACTTCCACGCTTGCCGGCAGCCTCGCCATCATGTGATAGGCGATGCGCTTGACCAGCGGCAGATATTGCCGGATCAACTCATCGCCGCAAGACTTCTTCTGCACCCTCGCCACTGCCACCATGTGCCGCCTTCAGTTGGTCCTTTTGCGTGATTCTAGACACAACCCATGCCAAATTGGGCGCGATAGTTAATGTATTACTTGAAGTTACTGGCGGCATGTTGCCATTTTGACACAACCTCTGTGCCGTCTGCCGAGCCTCCGTCTGCCATCCCAACAAGTTGAACGCACAGTGTGATACCGCTTCGGCTCCCTCTCCCAACAATACCACACGCACGGGATATTCGTTTTTTTTCAATGCCTTGAGCAAGGCATATCCGGCTTCCGCATCCGTCTTGCCCAGCAGCAGCACCAGGGTTTGTCGCGCACAAGGATCGAGGGGCGCCTCGCTCGGGGAAATGCGTCCGCCGGCGAACAAGAGAAAGTCGCAGCCCCGGCTCTCGATCGCCGCGCGCGCCAGCGACATCTCACCCGCCATCGCACCGGGTGCATGAATCAGCCCGTAGGCGCCGGCGTCGATGACCTGCCGCTCCAATGACTGATCGTCGGCACGCCAGGACAGCAGCGGCCTGCAGCCTAGCCGGTGTGAAATGCCGCCTGCACACTCGACCAGCCATGCCCGGCGGCCTTGCCTCGCCAGTTCCGCAGCCAGCGCCAGAGCGAACCCGGCGCCGTCCGGCGCCGCGGGGCCGCTCAATATGCTGACCACGCGCGCAGTCTCCCCGCCAAACAGTCGCTGCAGTCCCAGGGCCTGGTGCTGCATGGGACTTATCCTGAACGGCGCAGCGTGTCCTGCTCCGCTTCCATGCCCGCGTAAGCCGCCCAGTCTTCTTCCCGCATGGCAAAGCTGCCGGTTTCGCGCGCGCGCAGGGCGCGGTCGACGACATAGCCGGCGTGCGCAGGGTGGAGGTCTTCGGGCACGCGCTGGCCGGTGGACAAACAAACCAGTTCCAGGCGATAGCGCATCAGGCAGTCGAGCACCGCGCCGCACAAACCGCCTTCGTCAAGCTTGGTGAGTATCGCGCCGTCCAGTGACGGCTGGCGCCGGACGATGCTTTCCACCAGGCTGCCCTGGCTCGATGCCGCCAGCGTCAGCAGGCAGGCGGCGCCGGCCTGCCCGAGCGCTGCGAGCTGCCGCCCGAAACGCTCGTCGCCGGGCGCAAAACCCGCGCCGTCCACCATCACACAGGCCTTTGCGCCCGGGCTGGACAGGGCTTCCTTCAACTCCGCCGCGTCATTCAGGGCAATGAAACCGGCCCCCATCATCTTGGCATAGGCTTGCAACTGCTCACGGGCGCCAATGCGGTAGGCGTCGACCGAAATCAGCACGACTTTTTCCGGCCCATGCAGCAAGGCCGCCCTGGCGGCAAGCTTGGCCAGCGTGGTGGTCTTGCCGTGGCCGGTCGGTCCGACCAGTGCCCAGACGCCCGGCCTCGATCCCGGCAATTCACCGGACTTTGCGGTCCGCAGATTGCGGATTAGCACCAGCCGCAGCCAGGCCTCGGCCTGCTCGGGCGAATGGCATTTCGGCAGCGCGGCAGCAAGATGGCGTGCAAGCCTGGGACTGAAGCCGGCGCCCAACATTTTCTGCAGGACATGGATGCGCAGCGGATAGCGTCTCTTGTCGGACGACCAGGCAAAGCCGGCCAACTGGTTCTGCAGCAGCGCACGCAAACGCGCAAGTTCGCGCCAGATCAGACTGCCGTCGCCTGCGCGCTCTCCGGCGGCAGGCACGACCGGCGCCTGTTCGGGATCGTCGTAGCGCCCGGCCATGAACTCGACGCCTTGCGGGGTCTTGCGCGTGCCGACGACGACCGCGTCCGGCCCCAGTTCCTCGCGGATCCGCTCCAGCCCGCTGCGCGCGTCAGGCGCCAGGAATCTGCGCAGCTTCATGTTCCGCTTTTTCCTCCATGCTCATCAGGGTCGTGATCTGCAACAATTTGTCGCCCGGGATCTCTGCATACGACAGCACCGGCAAGCCGGTGCGTCTGAGCATGCGGGACAAGGGCGCGCGCAGGGCGGGAGCGACCAGCAGCACCTGCGCCCCTCCCTGTTCCGCCTGTCGCGCCATGGCACGCTCGGCCATGAGCGGCAGGGCCTCCACCAGCTCGGGCGAAATCATGGCCTCGCCTTCCTCGCCCATTTCGGCGATGAGGCGACTTTCGATCTCGGGCGCCAGCCCGATCACGTAAAGGGTCTGCGCGCCCTCGAACAGGCGATCGACGATGTTGCGGCCGAGCGATGCGCGCACGGTTTCCGTGAGTTCGTCGATGTCCTGGGTGCGGCCCGCGCGTGCCGCCAGGGTTTCGAGAATGCTGCGCGTGTCGCGGATGGAGACCCCTTCGGTCACCAGGTTCTGCAGGATCGCCTGTACCGAAGTCAGCGGCAGCAGTCGCGGAGTGACTTCCTCCACCAGGCCGGGCATGGCGGCATTGACGCTCTCCAGCAGTTGCTGCACCTCGGCACGGCCGAGCAATTCCCCGGCATGGGTGCGGTAGACCGCTTCGACATGGCGCGCGATCACATGGCTGGCGTCGATGACCTGGTAGCCGCGCATGAGCGCGCGTTCGCGCTCCTCCTCCTCGATCCAGATGCCGGCTGCGCCAGTGAGCGGATCCACGCCGGTTTCGCCCGACAGTCTGCCCAGCATCTCTGTGGTCTCGATGGCGAGCAGCAGATCGGGATAGGCCTCGCCGCTGCCCGCTTCCACGCCCTTGAGGGTGATGCGGTAACTCGTCGGCCTCAGTTCCATGTTGTCGCGCACGCGCACCGGCGGCACGACCAGCCCCATTTCCAGCGCAAAGCGCAAGCGCCCCTCGGTAATGAGCTTGAGCGCCTGCCCGCCCTGTTTGCGGTCCAGCAGCGGGATCAGGCGGTAGCCCACCTCCAGGCCGAGAACGTCGACCGGCGGCAGGTCGGACCAGGCAAGTTCGGTAAACTGTTCGATATCCGCTTCCTCCGGCTCGGGCACATAGGCCTCGCGGCTGCGCTGGCGCAGGTCGACGGACCAGGCGACAGCGGCAAGAAGCGCAGCCAGCAGCAGAAAGGCGGCATGCGGCATGCCGGGGATGATGCCCAGCACCGCCAGCAACGAGGCCACCACGTACAGGATTTGCGGACGTCCGAACAGCTGGGTGATGAATTCGCGGTTGAGATCCTGTTCCGCCGTAGTGCGCGACACCACGATGCCGGCGGCGGTGGAAATCACCAGTGCGGGAATCTGCGCCACCAGGCCGTCGCCCACAGTCAGCAGGGCATAGCGCGAAAGTGCCTCGCCCAGGCCCATGCCGTGCTGGAACACGCCGACCGCGATGCCGCCGACCAGGTTGATCGCCAGGATGATGAGCGCAACGATGGCATCGCCGCGCACGAACTTGGAGGCACCGTCCATGGCGCCGTAGAAGTCGGCCTCGCGCGCGATGTCGGTGCGCAGCCTGCGCGCTTCCTGCTCGCCGATGACGCCGCTGTTGAAGTCGGCGTCGATGGCAAGCTGCTTGCCCGGCATGGCGTCGAGCGTGAAGCGTGCCGCCACCTCGGCAATGCGGCCGGCGCCGCGCGTAATCACCACAAAATTGATGATGACCAGAATCACGAACACCACCAGGCCCACGCTGTAGTTGCCGCCCACCAGGAAATTGCCGAAGGACTCGATCACCTTGCCGGCGGAGTCGGTGCCGGTATGGCCCTGCATGAGAATGATGCGGGTGGAGGCGACATTGAGCGACAGGCGCATCAGCGTGGTTACCAGCAGCACCGTGGGAAACACGGAAAAATCCAGCGGCCGGCCGGCGTTCAGGCTCACCAGCAGCACGATCACCGCCAGCGCGATGTTGAGCGTGAACAGCATGTCGAGCATGAAGGTGGGCAGCGGCAGCACCAGCATGGCCAGCACCAGCAGCACCAGCAGCGGCCCGGCCAGGCGCACCATGCGCTGCCCGCGCGGCGCGGCAAACTGCGCGTTCATTCAGCCGCCTCCCGGCGCATGGCCTGACGGCGCGCGAGGATGCGTGCCTTGAGTTGCGGGCTGCCTTCGTCTTCGCGCGCCTCGGCCAGCGTTTCCGCGCGCGTCATGGCCAGGCCCCTGAGATGACGCCACCACTGCCAGGGCACATCCAGCAGCACGGCCGGCAGTAAGCCGGCAAGCAGGAACAGCAGGCCTTCTGCCAGCACTGCGCCCGCCCTCGATACGGCCTCCGGCAAGGGCATGGCCTGCAGGCCCGCCAGGGCATCCAGGTTCATGCGACAGAAGACGAGCAGGAGCGCGGCCAGGATGGTTATTTTCAGGATGGCCCGGGTGCTGTCGAAGGCGCCGCTTGCCGAGAACATGCGGGCAAGCGCGGCAAAGAGGTGCAGCCGCTCGCCGCGAAAACGCAGTCTGACCGGCGCAAAGACCCAGCCCGACATCAACAACGGCGCCGCCAGCGTCATGACAAACAGGGCGATCAGGAAGGGCAGGATTACGTCCGCCCCCTGCAACAGCAGGTCCAGGCCCGACTGCAGCGGCAATTGTGCGGCGTGGCGGAAATGCCCGGCGAAAAGCTGCTGCAGGCGATCGAAAAGATGCGCTCCCCACAGCATCAGCCCGACCGCCGCCGCCCCCAGCACCAGCAGCGAAGACCATTCCGACGAACGGGGAACGTTTCCCTCCGCCCTGGCCCGCTCAAGACGTCTTTCGCTGGCCGGTTCGTTACGGGAATAATCGCTTTCCTCAGCCATCCTCTCCCTCTGTTGCCGGCGAGTTTAGCACGCCGGTGCGTCTTTCAAGCGCACCGGCACCTGTCAGTGCGGGCTTTTCCCGACGTTCAGCCCCCGCCGTTCGGCGATCCCTGCTTGATCTGGGTCAATGAATGTCCTAAACAAAACTCTCATACTCACAACAACAATTCAGGAGGACGCATGATCGAGCCCGTCGAACTGGCGGATTTTTTCGTCACATTCTTTTCCGCAGCCATGGTCATCCTGTGCGGCGGGCTTTATGCCCTGCTGTTCGCATTCGCGCGCGTGAAGAACGCCCCGCGCCTGATGCCGCTGGCTTACGTCTCCTACATCGGCCTGGCGATTTCCGCCGTCCTGCTCGCCGATGCCGCCAACCTCTTCCACAGCACGTTCTGGACCATCGTCGTCCTGCTCATGCTCGCAGGCTACCTGCTCGCGCCGCATGGCATCTGGCATCTTTGCGTGCGCACGCACGAACACGAAGACGATGAAGCCCCCGAAACCCGAAAGATTTTTCAACCCTGAGGAGCAAGCACCATGACAACCGAAGCCTGGTGGGCATCCCCGTCGCTCTGGCGAAAAACTGCAATATGGATCACGGGCGGTTCGTTCGTGATACTCATCTTCCTGACTTTCGACTCGATGGCTTACATCAAGGCCGGCGGCAAGCAGGTGCCGGGCTACTCCATCATCAACCAGCGCGTCGATTACCGGTATGACGACGAGAAGAAACGCTACGTGCCGGTGATCGGGCCGGAGGAGCCTCTCTTCGGCAAGAAGCTCACCGAAGAGGAAGCCAAGGCGCTGGTCAGCAAAGGCAAGCTCACCACTCAGGCCAAGAACTGCATGGAATGCCACACCCTGCTTGGCAACGGCGCCTATTACGCCCCCGATCTCACCAAGGCCTGGCTCGACCCTTGGTGGGGCAGCAAGGAAGTGCGCGAGCAGCAGATGGTGGATTTCCTCATGAATCCGCAGGACCGGCTGCACAACGCCCTCGGCCGCAAAATGCCCAACCTCGGCATCACCGAGGAGGAAGCGCGCGCCACGGTGGCCTTCCTGAAATGGATGAGCGCCATCAACACGCTGGGCTTCCCCCACAATTTCAAGGCGATAGACCAGTCCGACGCCGCCCCCGCCCAACAATAAGGAGATCGACATGGCTGCCTTAGGTGTTTTCGACACTGCCAATCTGAATGGCGGACAGAAGCTGGCGCTGAAATACTTCGCCGTCGCCCTGCCCCTGTTCGGCGCACAAGTGCTGTTCGGCCTGCTGGCCGGCTTGCAATATCTGCTACCCGATTTCCTGTTCCAGGTCATCGACTTCTCGGTCAACCGCACCCTGCATGTCAACGCCATGGTGGTGTGGCTGCTCTACGGATTCATCGGCGGCACCTACTGGATGCTCGAGGAAGAGGCCCAGCACCCGGTGGTGGGCCTGTGGCTGGGCAACCTGATCTTCTGGATACTGACCATTGCCGTCACCATCGTCGTGCTGGTCTATCTGCTGATCCAGATCGGCCCAGCCGAAATGTCGACAATCTGGCTCATCAACGAAGGTCGCGAGTACATCGAGGCCCCGCGCTGGGCCGACATCGGTATCGTTGTGTCGGTGCTGGTGTTCTTCTTCAACGTGGCCGCCACGTTCTCGAAAGGCCGCTACACCGGCGTGGGCGGCGTGCTGGTCCTGGACCTGCTGGCCCTGTTCGGTATCTACCTGGCCGGCATGTTCTACACCCCCAACGTCTCCGTCGACCAGTTCTGGTGGTGGTGGGTGATCCACCTGTGGGTGGAAGCCACCTGGGAAGTGCTGGTGGGCTGCATCATGGCCTACATGCTCATGCAGACCCTCGGCGTGCGCCGCAAGATTGTCGAAACCTGGCTCTATATCGAAGTCGCGCTGATGTTCGGCTCCGGCATTCTCGGCCTCGGTCACCACTACTTCTGGATCGGCACCCCGCAATACTGGCTGACCATCGGCGGCTTCTTCTCCGCCCTGGAACCCATCCCGCTGGTGGCCATGGTGGTACACGCGGTGTTCGACTCCGGCGTGCATCGCCTGAAGAACAGCAACCACCCGGCATTGGCGTGGACCATCGGCCAGGCCGCCGGCAACTTCTTCGGCGCCGGCGTGTGGGGCTTCATGCATACCCTGCCGCAGATCAACCTGTACACCCACGGCACGCAGTGGACCGCCTCGCACGGCCACCTTGCCTTCTTCGGCGCTTACTCCACAGCGGTGATTGCCTTCTTCTACCTAGCCGCCCAGAAATCGCGCGGCAATGTATGGATGAGCAGCAACATCATCGGCGGCTGGAAATGGAAATGGTCGATGGCACTGCTGTGGATCGGCATGATCGGCATGACCATGGCGCTGCTGATCGCAGGCTACGAGCAGTCACAGATCGATCGTGCGGTCGGCGGCTCGACCTGGATGAGCTACTTTGCCGCGCAGTCGCATCCCTGGTTCATGCAGGCGATGACTTGGCGGCAGATCTCCGGCTACATCTTCAGCCTCGGTTATGTCCTGCTGGTCTGGGATCTGCTCACCATCGGCAAGCGCGAAACCCGCCCGGTGAGCGAGCTGCATGCGGAGCAGCCGCAGCCGGCCTGACGCGGCATCCCGTGCGCGCAGGCCCTGCCTGCCGCACGGGGTTTCCGGCGGATCACGCAGCCGCTTCACGGGCTTGATCCGCGTCAAGGAAACCGACGCTGGAATTGCGCAAAATGCTTACCACCCAAGCAGGAGCAAATAAATGAGCCTTCAAAAAATTTTCGAGAAAAGCGAGAACGGCGCCGTCGCCGTTATCGTGATAATTTTTGCCGTTGTGCACTTCGGGCTGCTTTATCTTTTCAGCCTTACCTGAGGAGCCGTTCCGCTTCATTGGCGGCCAGGACTTGCAGCCTCGAGCGAACAAACTGGCTCGCCATTCCGCACAGATCCCTCCTGGATGCCCTCGTGCTCCTTCACTCCGGCCGGGACAAGTTCCCGGTCTTTTTTTGATATGCTTAATCCATGGCATTGATTTCCATCGAAGAATCCAAGCAAAAACCCAGGCCCAGGGGCTTTGCCCTGTTCGCCTTGGGCTTCAGACCCTTCTTCCTCTCCGCTGGCATATTCGCCGTGATCTACATGGGCCTCTGGCTGCCCATGCTGCAGGGCGCACTCCCTGCGCCGGCAGGGCTGACGCCCATGGCCTGGCACGGGCACGAAATGCTGTTCGGCTTCACCGTTTCCGTCATCGCCGGCTTCCTGCTGACCGCGGCGCAGAACTGGACCAGCATCCCCATGCTCAAGGACGGCCCGCTCGCCGCGCTGTTCGCGCTCTGGCTGGCCGGACGCATAGCCCCCTACCTGCCCATGCCCTATGTCGTCGTCGCGCTCATCGACCTGCTGTTCCTGCCCGTGCTGACAATCGCCGTGCTGATGCCCGTACTGCGCGTCAGGCAGGCGCGCAACTATCCTTTCCCAATCATGCTGCTGGGCCTGTTTGTGGCCAACCTGCTGTTCCATGCCGCCGCGCTGGGCCTCGTGCCCTTGTCGCCCCTGCATGGACTGACCCTGGCGCTGTACCTGATCGTGCTGATGATGGTAGTGATGGGCGGGCGCGTCATTCCCTATTTCACCGAGCGAAGGATCAATTCGGCAGCAAAGAAATGGCCGCTCATCGAATGGCTTGCCCCGGCTTCCGCCCTGGCAACCCTGGTCGCCGTCCTGCTGTCGCAGCACGATGCTTCGTTTCAGGCCGCCATCATCCCGCTTGCCGCTGCGGCCGCAATCGTGCATGGTATCCGCCTCGCGGGCTGGCAGTCGGCCAGGCTATGGGGAATCCCGCTGCTGTGGGTGCTGCACCTGGGCTACGGCTGGATCGCCGTCGGCTTCGCGCTCGATGCGCTGGCGGCGGCTGGATTGGTCTCGCCGTTCCTTTCCTTGCATGCCTATGCCACCGGCGGCATCGGCGTGCTGACCCTGGGCATGATGTCGCGCGTCTCGCTCGGCCACACCGGGCGCATTCTGGAAGCGCCGGCCATCATGGCCTGGGCTTTCGTCATCATGAATCTGTCGGCCGCCGTGCGCGTATTCGGCCCGCTGCTGCTTCCGGCGCAAACGCCCATGCTGCACCAGCTTGGCGGTGGCCTGTGGATGGCTGCATTCACCGTCTTCGCGGCGGTGTATGCGCCCATGCTCTGGCGGCCCCGTGCAGATGGCAAGGCCGGCTGAATCGCCGAAGCCATGTTGACCGCACTGCCCGGGCATGTCCTGCCATAATTGAATTGAGCGCTACCCGAGATTCGACCCCGGGTCGGTTGCGGCAATGCACAACCACAGGTCCACAATGGCCGAGGCATACCCGACACTTAGAAGAACCTCCCTTACCCAATGGCTGTGGCTTGGGATCGCCCTGTGCATTCTGGGTATCCTGATCGCAGCCAACCTGTCTCTGGAGCACCACCGCACCACGTCACGCGAGCAGGACAGGCTGTCGGCGCAGACCCGGGTCATCGCCGAGAACATGGAACAGCAGCTGGCCAGTGCGAATCATGCGCTCCTGAGCTTGCGTAGCGAAATCGGTTATCTGATTCAACCGCTGGACTTGCCGCATGTGAACCAGCATGTCGTGTCCTTGAGCAGCGCCATGCCCGGCATCCGCACACTGAGCGTACTGGATGCAAAGGGAAAGATGCTCGCCTCGAGCCGCTCCGAACTGATTGGCCTCGATCTAAGCCAACGGCAGTATTTCCAGACCGTCCGGCAGCATCCCGATCCCGGTATGCTGTATGTCAGCCCGCCGTTCAAGACCGTTCTCGGCGTGTATGCCCTGAATGTATCGCGCATGATCCCCGGGCCGCAAGGTGAATTCGCAGGCATCGTCTCGGCCACGCTCGATCCGGAGTATTTCAAAACCCTGATGTCTTCCGTCCTTTATGCGCCGGACATGTGGGACGGCATCGCCCATGGCAACGGCGACCTGTTTTTGATGATGCCGGAACAGAAAGCCCCGATCGGCATGAACCTGGCCCGGCCCGGCTCGCTCTTCGTCCGGCATCGCGACAGCGGCCAGACGGCGACTGTGCTTAGAGGCACGATATACGCCACCGGCGAAGAGCGCATCCTGGCGCAGCGCACCGTCAACCCAGCCAGCCTCAGGATGGACAAGCCCCTGGTGGTGGCAGTCAGCCGGGACCTCGGCGCGGTCTATCAACCCTGGCTCCGCGCCGCCATCGCCCAGTCCGTGCTGTTTGGCGTGATCGTGCTTGTCTCCAGCCTGGGCCTCTATGCCTACCAGCGCCATCGACGCAACCTCGAACACGCAGCGGCCGAGGCGCAGGCCTTGGCCGGCCGCTTCAGCACGGCGCTCGACCGCATCCCGACTTTCATCTACATGAAGGACCGCCAGCGCCGCTACATCTATGCCAACCGCCTCACCCTGGATCTGTTCAACGTTTCGGAAGACGAACTGCGCGGCAGCGACGATGCGCGGTTCTTCCCGCCCGAGACTGTAGCCCGCCTGCACGAAATCGACACGCGTGTGCTCGAACACGGCGAAGACACGGCCGAAGAAGTCGTTACCGAGGATGCAAAGGGAAATCGTCGCGTCTATTGGGAAATCAAGACGCCCATCTTCGAGGACGAAAGCAAGACCCGCATCTGGGGAATCTGCGGCATTTCGACCGACATCACCGAGCACATGGACCTGCTCGAGCAACTGAAAAGCCAGGCGACGAAAGACTACCTGACCGGGCTGGCCAACCGACGCCACTTCATGGAGCGCGGGGAAAACGAGCTCGCCCACGCCAAGCGCTACAGGCACGCGCTGTAGCTGCTCATGATCGACATCGACCACTTCAAGAACATCAACGACGCCCATGGCCACAAGGTCGGCGATATCGTGCTGCAGGAGCTGGCCAACATCCTGCGAAACACCTTCCGCACCGTCGACGTCATCGGCCGCATAGGCGGCGAGGAGTTTGCGGTCGTGCTGCCCGAAACCGAGCTTCAGCAGGCGCTCGAAGTCGCGGAAAGGCTGCGCATGAACGCGGCCGAGGCCGATCTTGAACAGGCCGCCGGCCTACCCCTGCACTTCACGGTCTCGGTCGGCGTCGTTGCGCTGGCTGGCCGGGACATCAGCCTGGGCAACCTGCTCGATCTTGCGGATACCGCACTCTATGAGGCCAAGCAGGGCGGCCGCAACCGGGTGTGCGTCTCGCCCTAGCGCACGCTCGCCCTGGACAGCTTGTCCTTCAAGTCCGCCATCGCCGCTGCGGCTGCCTTCTCGCCCTCCAGAATGGCAAGATGCCGGCCCTCGAAACTGGTGCTGCTCAGCGCCGCGGTTTTCGGCCGGATTACGATGTCCGCACTTTTCAGCTCGTGCTGGCTGAGGCTTCGGCCCATGATGGCGAAAGTCTGCAGCAACACGTCCAGGGTGCCGCTGGGCACTTCGCTGCGGCTGGCGTTGGAAATGTCCACCGCGATCACGAAATCCGCCCCCATCGCGCGCGCCGGCTGCACCGGCACCGGCGAGGTCAAGCCGCCGTCCACGTAGTCTCGGCCATTGATCTCGACGGGCTGGAATACCCCCGGCACCGCACTGGAGGCGCGCACCGCCATGCCCGTGTTGCCCTGTCGAAACACCACCATCTCGCCATTTTTCAACTCGGTGGCGACGATGCCCAGGGTCTTGGGCATTCTCTGGATGGGCAGACCCCTCACCTTCTGATTGATGAAATCCTGCAGCGCCTCGCCCCTCAGCACACCGCGGTTGGGTAGGGTCCAGTCCGCCACCATGTCCTCCTGCATGCCGAGCGCCAGCGCCTGCAGATCGAAGCCCCTCATGCCCGAGGCATAAAGCGCCCCCACCACCGAGCCCGCGCTGGTGCCCACCACCATGTCCGGCACGATACCCTGCGCTTCCAGCGCCTTGATCACGCCGATGTGCGCAAACCCGCGTGCCGCCCCGCCACCCAGCACCAGAGCGATCTTGGGTGCGGGCTTGGGCGTCACGACCGGCGGTGGCGGGGTGGCGCAGGCGGAAAGGAGTGCGGCAATCAGGAAGACGGGCAGGAAACGCATTGGGGAAAACCGGATATTCGTTCAGGAACAGAATTATGGCGCCTGGCGCAGCAAGCAGGTAGATTCTTGGATAAGAGCGACTGAGATCGGCCAGAAGCGGTCGGCCGTCCCAGTTACAACGAACGTCAGCTTCTCGGCCAAAGCTGCCTGTGGCATAGGCCGAGTTGAATGGCCGGTGTGCCGCAGGTTGCTGACATTGACGCGGCATGCTGCTTGAACGGCCGCTTTTGTCGTGGCGAGGGACAGCGGCCGCCCCGATTTTGGCTAGATTTCAGTTTGCTCTGAAATCTCCAGCGCGTCATCGACCTCAATGCCCAGGTACCTGACCGTGCTTTCCAGCTTGGTATGTCCCAGCAATAGCTGAACGGCCCTTAGGTTCTTTGTCCTCTTGTAGATCAGCGTTGCCTTGGTGCGCCGCATGGAGTGCGTGCCATAGGCCGAGGAGTCAAGCCCGGCTGCTTTTATCCAGCCATGCACGATCCGGGCATATTGCCGTGTTGAGATATGTGGTGACTTTGCGATCCGACTCGGGAAGAGGTACTGATCGCTTCGCAGATGCGTCTTTTCAATCCAGGCCGCTACCGCCGACCTGGTAGGCTCAGTCAGTTCGAATTGGACTGGCCGTTGCGTCTTTCGCTGCATGACCATGGCTCTGGGGAGAATCTGGTTGCCGTTGGCCAAATCGCGTACATGTAAGCATACGAGATCGCAGCCACGCAATTTGCTGTCAATCGCCAGATTGAACATGGCAAGATCCCGAACTGCACGAGCATTCTGCAAGTGGATTCGGATCGCCCATATTTCCTTCGGCTTGAGAGGCGGCTTCTGACCGACAAGCTTGCCTTTGTTCCACGCTTCGCGTTTTTGGATGTTTTCCATGACAGACTCCTTGGCTGTTGAAGGGAATCTGTTTGAAGACTACGGGAGCAAAGTCCGCTAGCTGATGGAACGTTCTTCCTTCTGGTGATATCGGCCATCAGCGGACGTTGGGTGGTTGTATATGCGATGTCTATTAATGGGTTAGAGAAAATTCTCAGCTATTCATTGGGTTCCCTCAGCTTGCGCCACAAGGTCGACGGGTCGATACCAAGCTGCCGCGCGGCCTGGGTGCGGTTGCTGCCGCATCGTACCAGCACGTGGTGGATCCAGAATTTCTCCATCTCGTCCAGCGTGGCATCCGCGGGCCACGGCAATGAGGGGCTGGCCGTCGGGGCAGGGCGCATGTCGGCGGGCAGGTCGGAGAGCGAGAGCGTGTCGCCGCCGGCAAGGACGAGTGCACGCTGCATGACGCCTTCCAGTTCACGCACGTTGCCCGGCCAGTCGTATTTAAGCAGGCGTTCCAGCGTCTCGGGCGCGATGCCGTGCACGTTGGGGTTGAGCGCACGGCCGTGGCGCGCGAGGAAAAACTCGGCGAGGCTCTGGATGTCCTCGCGCCGCTCGCGCAGGGGCGGCACCGGGATGGGAAAAACCTGGACGCGGAAATAAAGGTCCTGGCGGAAGCGGCCGGCGGCCACTTCGTCCTTGAGTGGGCGGTTGGCTGCCAGGATAAGTCGCACGTCAACGCTGATGGATTTGACACCGCCCAGACGCATCAGCTTTTTGTCCTGGATGAACTGCAGAAGACGTGTCTGCGCATCGAGGCTGGTGCTGTTGATCTCGTCGAGGAACAGCGTGCCGCCGTTCGCCAACTCAAGCAGACCGGGTTTGCGCGCGTTGGCCCCGGAAAACGCGCCCTTCTCGAAGCCGAACAGTTCGGATTCCAGCAGGCTGGGCGGCAGCGCGCCGCAGTTCAGCGTGAGGAAAGGGCCATCGCGGCGCGACGAGAGATGATGGATGTGCGATGCCAGCACGCCCTTGCCGGCGCCGGTTTCGCCTTCCAGCAGCACCGGCAGTTCGGTGGCGGCGACCTGCGCTGCGAGTTGCAGGCAGTGCTTCATTGCCGGGGCGCGGCTGTCCATCAAGGGCGGGGAGGCTTGTACTGCAACCTGCGCCGCCAATTGGTCGATGCGGCGGCGCTGTGCCAGGCTGTCGTACAGGCGCTTTAAGGTAAGCCGCACTGCATCGAGTTCCAGTGGTTTCAGCAGCACGTCGGTAACACCCAGATGAAAGGCCTCGACCGTGTTGTGCGCGGTGGCAAAACCCGTGGCCAGGATCACCGGCATGGCAGCATCCGCTTCGTGTGCCGCTGCGATCAAGGCGAGGCCGTCTGCGCCCGGCAGGCGCAGGTCGGTAAAGAGGGCGTCGGGGGTATTGCTGCGCAGTTCGGCCAGCGCAGCGTTGCCGTCGTGTATGGTCTGCACCTCGAATCCGGCCTCGGTGGCCGTTCTGGCCAGTAGCCTGGCCTGGGCGACGTCGTCCTCGGCGATGAGCAGATTGAATGTCATGCGGCGGATTCCTTGGCAAACGGCGGGAAGCCTAGATGGAAACGGGTGCCCTGCGCGGATTCGGCCAGCGCGAGTTCAGCGCCCATCTCGCGCGCGAGTCGCTGGCTGATGGCGAGCCCGAGGCCTGTGCCCTGGCCGGCCGGCTTGGTGGTGACGAAAGGTTCGAACAGACGCGCACGCACCGATTCCGGCAGGCCCGGTCCGTCATCAGCAACGCTGAGTCCCGGCGTGGGCTCAGCCGACGGAACCAGACGGACTTCATGCGCGCCGGCCTGCACGGCATTGAACACCAGGTTGAAGAGGATTTGTTCCACCCTTGAGGCGTCGCCGCGTACCCGTACCGGCCCGGACGCTTCATGGAGGATGGCAACGCCCTGCTTGCGCGCGAGCGGCGTAACCAGCCGGGTGAAGGCGGCACAAATTGCTTCCAGATTGATGTCCTGCAGCGTCGGCGCCGGTGCACGCGCTGCGGTGAGCATGTCGCGCACGATCTGGCCGGCCCGGCGTGCTTGCGTTTCGATGGTGGTAAGCGATTCGCGCAATTCGGGGTCGGATGTGCCTGGCAGGGCGCTTTGCGCATAGCCCAGGATGTTGGAAAGCGGCGTGTTGAGTTCGTGCGCGACTTCGCCGGCAAGCTGGCCGACGGCGGCAAGGCGCTGTTCCGAACAGAGCCGGCGCAGCGCCTCGTTGCGTACCTGGGCGGCTTCGTCGGCCTCGGCGATGTGCCGGCTGATGCGCTCGCGCAAGCCGGCGATGGCAGCGGCCAGGTCGGCGACTTCGGTCGGGACGTTGGCCGGCACGGCCATGGTCGTGCGTTCCGGGTCAGCCTGTTCGATCAGCGCGACGACTGGCGCCACCAGCCGCCTGAGCAGCAGGCGGCGCAATGCCCAGAATGTGAGTCCTGCAAAAACCGCGAGCGACAGCGCCATCAGCCCCGCCAGTTGCCAGGCAGCGCGACGGCCGGGATTGGGATCGTATTGCGCGAACACGTCGCCGATATGCTCGCCTGCCGTAACCATCGGCACTCGCAGCAGTTCCAAGCCGAGTGTTTCCTCGCCGGTGCGCCCCAGCACCTGGCCGTCGGCGCGGCGGATTTCCGCATAGGCCACCGCACCGGAGAGGTCGGCGAGATAACGCTCGATCGTTCCATAGTCGCGCAGCAGCACGGCATCGAGCGAAATCGTCGCGAGTTGCGTCGCGAGGGCGCGCGCTTTCTCGATCTGGGCCTCCTGGACGAGCCGCTGCGTGGTTTGCCAGATGACGACGCCCAGCGCCAGGAACAGCACGAACCAGGCGCCGCCCAGGATGACGGTCAGGCGGAAGGCGAGCGAGCGACGGGTCACCAGTTCTCCAGTTCGCGTTCCATGCGGCGCACCACGTTGTAGTGGGCGTCTTCGATCTCGACGAAACTGACGGCATTGCCGAGCGCCAGGAAGGCGTCGCGTGCCGCCGGGTCGGGGTGCAGCAAGGCCGTGCGCGCCTGTTTCATTTTTTCCGGCGGCACTCTGGGCGAGGCGGCGATCATGTGCGGCGGCAAGGGCGGCGAAGTGGCCAGCACGCGCAGGCCGCGCGGCAGGTAGGTTCTGGCGATGTCGAGGCGCAGGCCGCCGGCGTCGAAATCGCCGTGCAGCACGGAAAGCGCCACGCGTTCGTGGCGGTCGAGGTGCTCGACCTCGGCAAGGTCGCGCCGCCTGACGCCGGCATGGGCGAGGATGAGCTTGGGCGCCACCGCGCTGGACATGGAAATCTCGTTGCCGAAGGCCACGCGTTTGCCTGCCAGGTCGGTGACTTTCGCGATGGGGCTGTCGGTGCGCACCACCAGGGCGCTCTGGTAGAAGGCCTGTCCGTCTTCGGATTCGCCACCGAGGATTTCCACCTTCGCCAGCCTGCGCGCCCGGATGTAAGGGGTGGGGCCGATGTAGGCGAAATCGGCGCGACCCGAGGTGATCATCTCGATCTGCTCGTCGTAGCTGCGCGCGATGACCAGGCGCAAGGGCTGGCCGAGCACGCCGCCGAGATAAAGCGTCAGGGGACGGAAACGGCCATAGATGCGGCTTGGGGTGTCGTAGGGGTGTACCACGAAAACGCCGGACACTGCCGCAGCCCTGGCCAGCAGGGGCGAAAACGCAAAGGCGGCGAGCAGTTGGCGGCGGTTCATGTCAGAGATGCAAGGCGATATTGATGCACATCCAGATAGTGGAAAACCTCCGCCGAATCTTGCGGATGTCGTGGAGAATCATACCAACTGAGCGCATCAGTTAGGCAAGTAAGCCAGGTACTTGACCAGACGTAGATGAAAAAAGCCGCCCCGTAGGGCGGCAGAGGCTTGCCTGTGGAGGATGATTATTGCGTTCAGGCAATCTTTGTGGTGTCGGTGCGCTTGTCACCCTTGTTGTCTTCCCAGGACACCTCGACGGTGTCGCCGGACTTGGCGCCCTTGACCTTGAAGCCCAGGTAGGGGTTCTTGGACACACCACCCGCCATGCTGCCTTCCAGCACGGTGGCACCGTTGACCTTGGCGGTCACGGTGTTGATGTGGTGTGCGGGCACCTTCTGGCCGGTCTTCGCGTCCTTGCGCAGGCCGGTTTCCATGGGGTGGTTCATCAGCACTTTCACGTCGGCCACGTCACCTTGCAGGGTGGCGCGGATTTTCATTGGTTCAGCCATGTTGCTTCCTTTCTGAATTCGGTATCAATCGATTACGCATTGAGGGCGAATTAACCGCCGCAGCCGCCGATGGTGACTTTCACTTCCTTGGCGGCGGTGTAGGTTTTGCCGCCGGCGGTCACGACCGCGCGCACCAGGGAGGTGTTGGCCATCTTGATACGGGTGGAAATGAAGCCCTGGGCGCCGCCCGAGAAGCCGAAATCGGCAACCAGCGGGGTGTTGTTCTTCTCGGCCAGAATCGTGATGCCCGAAGTGCCGGCGATGCTGCTGGTGACTTCCACCGGCACCACGGCGCCGTTTTCGGCGATGTCGGGAGCCTTGATGGTGATGTCCTTGGAATCGGCCGGAGCGGCGAGGCCCAGTGCCTTCATGGCGTCGGCCATGCCCTTGGCTTCAAAGGCCGAGCGCGGGGTGGCAGCCAGCACGCGGGCGGGCGTGATCAGGCCCGCGGCAACTGCAACGGCTACCGCACCGACACCGGTGGCGCCCTTGAGGACGTTTCTACGCAAAGCGTTCATGGTTGTTGAATCTCCTAAACTTTAACAATCAATAAATGGCGATCAGCTTACTTCTTGTTCAACGGCGACTCGGCCGAGATCAGATAGGCGGTGATATCGGCTATCTGGGCCGGGGTGAGGATGCCGTTGTGGCCCATGCGCGGCATGTTCGAGCACGCGACCGTAGCCTGAGTGTTATAGAGCTTGTCGTAGGTGTACTTGACGATTTCGTCGCTGGAGCCGCGCAGCGCGCCGTAGCCGGTCAGGCTGGGACCGAGGTTGCCAGCTGCGACTTCCTTCGGGTCGAGTGCGTGGCAGGCGTAGCAGTTGCCGCCGTTGCCGCCTTTCTGCTTTGCGGTCGGGTCCGGCTCGATGTTGCCGATACGCATGCCGAAGCCAGCCTTCACCAGCTTCTCGCCGTTTTTCCAGTCACCCATCAGCTTGTTGCCGTCAGGATATTTGATGGTGGCCTGTTCGCGTGCATTGATGGCTTGGGCCTGGGCCGGCGTGGGGTTGTTGCGCGTAACCGAGCAGATCTTCTGGGTTTCATCCTGTTCCAGGCGTGCCATGTCCTGGCCAGGGCCGGACTTGAAGCTCTCGGCCACCAGCTTGTCAACCTTGGTGGCCAGTTTGTCGTCGGCCTGCGCGAAGGGCGCCAGGGCGGCCAGCAGGCAGGCGGTCATCAGTTTTGTTTTCATGTCGGGCTCCGTATCAGCGCTTCATGCCGGGCAGGTCGTAGGTGCCGCCCTTGGCCTGGTGGGTGAGGAAAGAAATCAGGGCAACGGTCGCCGGTGAGCCGTAATCGATGTCCGGCGTGCGCATCTGCCAGTGGCAGTCCCACATGCGGTGCTGCATGTTGCGCACCACGCCGTGCGACACACGATAGGTCGGCCAGGTGCTCATGGTCGCCTGGATATCCTTGGGTTTGTAGACGTTGACCAGGCTCTGCAGGCGCACGCGCTTGCCGTCCTCGGCGTGGCAGGTGGCGCAGGAGAAATCCATCGGGCCGTGGCGGCGCCAGAACATGGCTTCGCCCAGTTTCGCGGCCTCTTTCTCGGCGGCGTGCTTGAGTGGCGGGTTGATCTTCATGCCGTCGGACTGGAAGGCGACGTAAGCGGTGATGGCTTCCACGTCGGTGTTGTCCTCGTTCAGGCGCTGGTCGGCGTAAAGCTTGGCCTTGAGTTCGTCCTCGCTAAAGCCCTGCAGCTTGGTCATGCAGGTCAGCAGGCGCGACTCCAGGTCCTGGACCTTGTTGGTGTCCTTGAAGTAGCGCGGCAGTTGCGCGTAGGCGCCCTTGAGCTTGCCGGGGCCGAGGCCGAAATCGCATTTCTCCAGGCTGGCGTTTTTGGGGCCGCGCTTCTCATGAAAGAGCCGTTCGCCCTTGTCGATGATCAGTATGCCGGGGTTGGCGTCCTTGTCCGCGAGTTGCGCGCGATAATCGGCCACGCTGGCCTCGCCCCAGGCCATCGGCGCGGCCAGCGCCAGCATGGCGCCTAGGCCCATAACTTTTGATTTCATGTAGAGTCTCCTCTGGTTGAATGGATGCAGCCGAAGCTGAATACTTCATTGCACGTAGCGTGCCAATCGAGGAAATGCAGTTAACCCATTGAAAATAAAATAACTTCTTGGGGTGGCGGGATAGGGTGGCTCATGCGTTCTGCAAGGGGTCTTGCAAAATCCAATACCCGTAAGGATGAGAACTCAGTCAGACTTTTCTATTTGCATATGGGTGGTGAGCCAAGCCGTGATGGTCTTGCGGCTGGGCAAGCTGCCGCTGTGCAGCAGCTTGCCGTCGATGGCGATAGCGAGTACGGCAAGCGCGCGGTAGGCGGCTATGCGGGCAGGGTCGCTGACTTTCTCGAGCCTGATGTCGATACCGAGCTCCTGCGCAACTTCCCCGATAAGCCGGAAAGTCTTGCGGCAGGCAGCGCAGTCGAAACCCAGGACTTCGATATGGGGCGTCACTTTCGCTTGATTACCCCGGAAAGCTGGGTTCCGGGGGCGAGGGTGTTGAACACGGTGCCGTATTTCTGCACGTTTTCATGCAGCAGCTCCAGGCGGCGGTCGGACTCGTCGCTGTCCACCAGGATTTCGTAGCGTATGGATTCCATTTTCGGCGGTACATCCTGGCGCACGCCGGTGACGCGCACTTCCACGCCGCGCAATTCGAAGTTGAGCATCGGCATTACGCGTTCCATGCCCTTGATGATGCAGGCCGAGAGGGCGGCGAGCAGCAGTTCTGCCGGGTTGAACGCATCGTCTCGATTCTGTACATCGGTATCGAGGGTGATTTCGGCATCCTTGCAGTAAGCGGTGCTGCCGTGCGCATCCACCCGTTCGGTCACGACCTGGTAAACGCGTTTTTTCTGGTCCATGAGCAGCGGTTCCTATGATTAATCCTGGGTGCGCCATGAAGGCGTGCCCAGGAAACGGCTTCACAAATTCAACTTCTCGCCCTACAGGGCGTATTCAGCATCGTAGGGCGCATCGCCCTCCACCACCGGCAGGGTGAAGGCGCGGTCCCACACCCCCCAGCCGCCGTTGACCACGCGCACGTCCTTGAATCCCAGCGACTTCATTTGCAGCCAACCCAGGCTCATGCGAAAGCCGTCATGGCAATACACGTAAACGGTCTTGTCCCTGGGCACGTCCTTGTAGAACTCGGCCAGCTTGTCTTCGCTGAGCCATTTCTGGCTCTGGCCATCGGTCGCGTCCAGGCTCACCACGTTGAGCGCGCCGGGGATGTGGCCGCCCTGCACGGAATGGCGGATGACCTTGCCGGTATACATGTCCTTGGGACGCGCATCGACCAGCACCACGTTCGGGTTGCGGCTGGACACGACGTCGTCATAGACCCGGGTCCATTCCACGAACAGCTTCGGGTTGGCCGGCTTGAGGGTGATCTTGCCGGGCTTGACCTTGGGCGTCTCCTTGGTCAGTTCGTTGAAGCCGGTCCACTCCAGCGCGCCGCCGTCGAGGATTTTCACGCGCTTCATGTCGAAGCCGTAGAGTTCCAGCAGGTAATACAGCCGGGCCGCCATGGGCGAGCGCGAGTCGTCGTAGAGCACGATGGTGGAGTCGTTGTTCACGCCCCAGCTGCGCAGCGTGGCCTGGAAGGCCTCCCTGCTCGGGAACAGCATGATCGAGCGGCCGGTGTTGTCGCCCAGATCCTTGAAGCGCTGCACCTGGACCGCGCCGGGGATGTGTCCCACCGTGTGGTAGCGGTGCGGGTGATAGCGCACTTCCAGGATCACCAGTTTGGAATTCTTTTCCTTTTCCGCCGCCAGCCAGTCGGCGTCGACCATGAACGAGCGGTCGGCGAATGCCGGCATGGCAACGACGGCCAGCCAGACCAAAAGAATGCGGAACATCCGATGCATGAAGCTTTCTCCTTTTTAACTTGTGATTTTTATTTCAGCAGCACTTGCTGCCGCTGCAGCCGCAGCCTTGGGATACGGCGGGCTGGCCGGCGGAACCGGACAACCAGCCGGCAATCTTGTCGCGCGTCGGCACGCCGCCGGCATGCACGACCTTGCCGTCGATCACAACACCGGGCGTCGACATCACGCCGTAGCCCATGATGGCCTGGATGTCCTCGATTTTTTCGAGCTCGACCTTCGCGCCTTTTTCGGCGGCGACGTCCTCGATCAGCTTGAGGGTGGTCTTGCAGTTGGCACAGCCGGTGCCGAGTACCTTGATGTTTATGCTCATGTCGTTCTCCAAAAAAATGATTCAGCAGCAGGATCGGCCGGAAGCGGTCGGTGTGCAGCAGGCTTCGCCTTCGCTGGCCACCGGTGCGGCGCCGGTCATCGCCTGGTCGAAGCTGTAGTCGAGCTTCTCGCCCGCCTCGTTGCGGATGTGGCGGGCGATTTCGACCACCGCGTCGATGTGCGCCTGCGACACCCCGTACTGGCGCAGCCGGTCGACCTGGCACAGGCCCTGTTTGGGATGGTTGGCGGCGATGTTCGCGGCCAGCGATACCAGAGCGACGATGGAAGGATGCAGAGGGGCTTCGTTCATGATGCGTTCCTTATCTTAGCTGCCGCAGCAGGCGCCGGATTTCTTGCCGTCGCCCAGCATCTTGCTGGCCGGGCAGAAGCCGGTAAAGGTGGCCTGCAGGGCCATGAAGCCGACGAAGGCCGCCAGCCACAGCCAGGACGGGGCCAGCAAATTCATCTGCCCGGTGAAGTGGGTGAGCGCCAGGGCGATGAGAATCATGGCGGACATCATGCGAACGGCTTGGTTGCCTTTCATTGTTTGCTCCTTGTCAAATCACTATAGAACTGCGTTGAAAATCAGGCCTACCAGCAAGATGCCGCTGGCCACAACCCCTGCGAAGGTGGCGATCAAGCGAGGCTTGAGCACCTTGCGCAGGATGATCATTTCGGGCGCCGAGAGCGCGATCACGCTCATCATGAAGGCCAGCACCGTCCCCAGCGCCGCGCCCTTGCCCATCAGCGCCTCGACGATGGGTATGATGCCGGCGGCATTGGTGTACATGGGTACGCCGATGGCCACCGCCGCGGGCAGCGACCACCAGGGCGCGTCCTTGCCCATGATCGAGGCCATGAAATCTTCCGGCACGTAGCCGTGGATGCCGGCGCCCAGCGCGATGCCGGCGAGGATGTAGGGCCACACCTTGCCGACGATTTCGCGCACATGCGAAAAGCCGCTTTCGATGCGCTCGCCCCAAGTGAGGCGCGCCGCTTCGACATCGCCAACCGCCTGGCTGTTCTGCAGCTTCCGCACCCAGTCTTCCAGATGGTGTTCCATGCCGAGCTTGCCGATCACCATGCCGGCGAAGATGGCGATGGAAAGGCCCAGCCCCAGGTAGAGGGCGGCGACCTTCCAGCCGAACAGGCCAAACAGGAGCGCCAGCGCCACTTCGTTGACCATGGGCGCGGCAATCAGGAAGGAGAAGGTCACGCCCAGCGGCACGCCGGCTTGCAGAAAACCGATGAACAGCGGCACCGCCGAGCAGGAGCAGAAAGGCGTGACGATGCCCAGGCTCGCCGCCATGGCGTTGCCAGCGCCCAGTCGCCGCCCGGACAGCAGCGCACGGGTGCGCTCGGGCGAGACATAGGTATGCACGATGCCCATGGCGAAGACCACGCCGACGAGCAGCAACAGCACCTTAGGGGTGTCGTAGAAGAAGAACTGCAGGGCGTCGCCCAAATGGCTTTGGCGTTCGACCGGCAGCACGCCGACCAGAGCTTCCGAAACCGGGATCAGCGACTGGTACAGGCCCAGCCAGACCGCGGCAGCCACGATCAGGAACAGGATCGGCTGGCGGCTGGGCAGGTTTTTCAGGTGCATGGCAAGGGTGTTCATGGAAAACTCCGTGTTGTTCTGAACAGGAAGACGAACGAGGCGGCAAAAGGATGCAGGCTAACTGAAAGAAATCAGCCCTTGCCGCGTGGCACGAAGCAGCAGACCTTGCCCGCTGCGTCGAACTTGACCTGGCAGGCCTCGGTGAGATGCTCGCGCAAGCGCTTGCGGGCGCGCTGCACGCGCGACTTGGCGCCGGGCAGGGTCAGGCCCTTGAGTTGGGCGTAGTCTTCCTGAGTCATGCCTTCGAGGTCGCAGCGGGTGATGGCCTCGCGGTCTTCCTCCGACAGTTCGGACAGCGCGCGCGGCAGGCAGGCAGCCATCGACTCCACGGCGGCGGGTTCCTCATGCTCCGCAACCAGATCGTCCGGCAACTCGACCAGGTCTTTCTTTAGCCGCATCCGGTCGGCCACGGCATTGCGCGCGACTTCGAACAGCCAGGCGCGGGCATTGGCGATTTCGCAGAATTTCCTGTCCTGGCGCATGGCCTTGAGAAACAGGTCCTGCAGCATGTCCTCTGCATCATGCGCATTGCCCAGTCGGCTGCGCAGCCAGTTGCGCAGCTCGGTTTCGTGCTTGTCCCAGGCGTTCAAAAGACAGCTCATGGCGATGCTTTCCTTTCCGGTTCCGGCAAAGTGCGCAGGATGGCGACTATTTCCTCTGTGCGAGGCAGGCCGCTGAAGAGGCGCCGCCCATGCGCCAGCACAGCGGGTGTCTGCTCATGACTCAAACCGTGGGCCTCGGGATGCTTGTCGATATCAAGCTGCAGCGTCACACCCAGTTCGACCGCGGCGCAACCCAGACGTTTTTGCAGACGAAGCAGCGGTTCGCCGCTGCCTATTACAGTGAGGCTCATGATTTTGGGGGCTATCGATCCGGTCATGGCTTATGTAGAACTCATTCCGTGTTCTGCTGCGTTGATGACAAGCCCAGCTTTTTCATCTTTTCCCACAAATTCTTGCGGCTGATGCCCAGGGCACCGGCGGTGCGGCCCAGATGGCCGTCATGGTCGCTCAGGGCCTGGCTGATGTAACGCTTCTCGGACTGCGCGATGAAATCGGCCAGGCTGGCTACAGGCGTGTCGGCTTCATTTTCCTCACCTCCAAAAAGCACGCTTGGTCCAATGACGGCATCGTCGCTGAGGATCGCGCCGCGCTCCACGGCATGCTTCAACTCGCGCGCATTTCCCGGCCAGTCGTAAGTCAGCAGCGCCTGTTCGGCCTCGGCGGAAAAGCGTTTGTCCGGCGCAGCTTCGTCGAGAAAGCGGCGGGCCAACCAGAGGATGTCCTCGCGCCGCTGCCGCAGCGGAGGGATGTGCATATGGATGACGTCGAGACGGTAATACAGGTCTTCGCGGAAACGGCCCTGGGTCACCAGCTTTTTCAGATCCTGGTGCGTGGCAGAGATGAGGCACAGGTCGACCGGAATGGATTTCTCTCCGCCCAGCCGAACGATGCGCCGCTCCTGCAGTACGCGCAGCAGTTTCACCTGCATGGCCAGCGGCATGTCGCCGATTTCGTCGAGGAACAGCGTGCCGCCGTCGGCCTGCTCGAACACGCCTTTGCGCAGCCGGTTGGCGCCGGTGAATGCGCCTTTCTCGTGGCCGAACAGTTCGGCCTCGAGCAGGGTTTCGGGAATGGCCGCGCAATTGACGGCGATGAAGGGCGCGCCGTCGCCTTCCGGCGCCAGCCGATGAAAGGCGCGCGCCACCATTTCCTTGCCTACTCCCGATTCGCCGGTGACGAGCAGGGTGCGCGCCTGCGCCGCCAGCCGCGGCAGCTGCGACTCGATGCGCCGCAGTGACGGTGAGATGCCCAGGTCGGGGGCGGTTGCAGCGGGCGGCGGCGGATTGGCGGCGAGATGGCGGCGCAGTTTGTCGATCAGGCTGTCGAGGTCGAATGGCTTGGTGACGTAATCCGCCGCGCCGTTTTTCAGCAGGCGCACGGCCTGGTCCACCGCGCCGTAGCCGGTGATGAACAGCCAGGACGGCACCGCGGGCAGGCTGCCGGCCAGTTCCAGGAACAGCGCGTCGCCGCCCATGTCCGGCAGGCGGATGTCGGAAAGCACGGCGCCGTATTGGCCGTTTTCCAGCCGTGTGCGGCCTTCTGCGCCGGTCCGTGCCCAGTCGGCTTGCATGCCTTCCAACTCGAAACGGTCCATCAGGGATTCGCCCATGATGGGGTCATCCTCGATCAGCAGGATGCGGGATTCATTCGACATGGTTGTTTTCATCCAGCGGCAGCGTGACGGTAAAACGGGTGTGGCCAGGCTGGCTGTCGACCTCGATTTTTCCGTTCAGTTGCTGCACCAGTTGATAGGTCACCCACAGGCCCAGTCCGTGGCCTTCGCCCTCGCCGAAAAAGGGTTCGAACAAGTGCTCGCGCCGCCGGGCAGGAATGGCGGGGCCGTCGTTGTCCACGCGCAGGGCGAGTTCATGCGCATGAGGTTCCACGCTCAGGCTGATCTGCCCGCCAGCGGGGGCGGCATGCACGGCATTGAGCAGCAGGTTGAGCAGGATTTGCCGCACCTGGGCCGAAGGCAGCGGCAACGGCTCGGACAAATTGTTTGACCAAACGAGGCTGAGCGTCTTGGCCTGGGCGTCAGCCGCGATCAGGGTGCGCACGTCTTCGATGTCGGCCGGGGACAGGGCTCTGGATTCCAGCCGCGCCTCCACCAGCAGTGCGGAAACCGTCGAGCGGATCTGGGTCAGGCCGCGCTCGATCAGCGACAGGGTTTTCTCGGTACGGGGGTCGACCTCGCCGGCGCGGCGGTGGTTGCTGATGGCGTTGAGCATGCCGCCCAAGGGATTGTTGACTTCATGCGCGATGCCGGCGGACAGGCGCCCCAGTGCGGCCAGCCGGTCGCTTTGTGCCAGGTGTTTTTCCAGCGACTGCTTGGTGCGGAGTTCTTCCAGCATGTCGTGAAAGCGATGCGCGAGTTGGCTCACTTCATCCCTGCCGCCCGGAAATTCGCACTGGATGGTTTCGGGCGATTCGCGGCCGACGCGGCGCAGGCATTCGGCAAGATGAGACAGCGGCTCGGCCAAGCGCTTGCCCGCAAGCCAGCCCAGGGGCACCAGCAGCAGCAGGGCGGGCATGCTGGCGAGCAGCATGCCCTGCGCCACCGCGGCAAAACGTGGCTTGAGCAGGCCGGTGTCGTAACGCTGCACGAGATGGCCGAGTTCCACCCCGTCTTCGGCCAGCACCGGGGTCAGCACGTAAATGAAATTGTCGCCGGCATCTTCGAATACCCGCTCTTCATGGCTGTTGCCCCCCTGTCTGGACACGAAGTCGTCAGGCAGTGAGTTGAAGCGTTCCTGCACCGGGAAACGGCGCGGATCGGAGGCGGCAAACACCAGATTACGCTTGTCCAGCAATACGAAATCCCGGCCCGGCCCCTCTTCACGTTCAAGCGGTGAGCGGAGGGTTTCATAGGCTTGCCAGGTATCGTCATGCAAAATGGCTGGTCGCAGCGTGCGCGAAAGCGCGCGACCCAGGCTGGAGGCTTGAGTGATGAAACTTTGCCGCGCGTCCTCATAACCACGCCAGACCAGCAACGCGGAAACGGATGCCGTGGCGACCAGGATCACCAGCACCAGCGCGATCGGTGTCTTGATCCGGTAGCTGAGATCCTTGAACACGGGCTAGTTTTCCAGGTAACGCCAGTTCTGTTCGATGCCGTCGAACAGGCTTGCAGAGCCTGCAACGAACCCATCGAGGTTGAGTTGCGCCAACAGGCGCTGGCCCGCGGAATCATGCCGCATGCCGATCAGCGCCTCGCGCAGCGCCATGACTCGTGTGCCCGAAATGCCCGGCGCGGCGACAATGGGCGGAAAGCCGTAGGTTTGCGACCGCCACACGACGCGTGTCGCCCGGGTCAGTTCCGGATGCTGGCGTGCGAGTGTGTCCCAGATATAGCCGTCTACCGAGCCGCCCTGGGCCAGCCCGGCGGCACAGGCTTCGATGACTTTGCGATGGCTCCAGGTGAAAAATGCCTTGCGGAAAAATCGGCCCGGGTCGTAGCCCAGACGCTTGATCTCCGCTTGCGGTACCAGCCAGCCGGAATTGGAATCCGGGTCGGAATAGGCGAACACACGGTCGCGCAGATCGCTGAATGATCGTGTTCGGCTGTCCTCAGCGGGCGTGATGAGATAAGAGCGATAAAGCGGTTCTCCGAGATAGGAGGGCACTGCCACGAGATCGAGTTGGCGGCGGTGTCGCACGTAGGGATAGCCGCACACCCAGGCGACATCCAGGCGACCTGCCAGCAGCAGTTCCATGATCTCCCGGTAACTGGCTCGCTGGACAAAGCGCACTGCGCTGCCCAGGCGCGATTCCAGCCAGTTCTGCCATGTCTTGAGAAATTGCGCCTGCTCGTCAAGAAACACAGGCGTGGTGCCGAACAGCACCGGCTGGGCGGCCTGAACAGGCCGCATGCCGAGCGCGGCCACGCCCATTGCCCCGGCCAGCAATCGGCGCCGTCTGGTATCGATGCCGTCTTTCATACCCCCATGGTACTAAACGGTAATACCTTGCCGTCAAGCTCTCTGTATTCTGTTACCGAACGGTAACAGGCCTATGGCTTATCTCCTTGTTTATACGAAAGATTCGTTCTGGCACGGCATGTGCGAGTAGGAGCATGGCGATTGACCGCGCGCAACCCAGTCAGGAGGAAGCCATGACCCAGAACGTATCCCGCCGGGATTTCTTCAAAATGAGCGGCGGCCTGGCCGCCGGCACGGGCGCTGCCGTGGCCGGCCTAGCCAGCACCGGCGCCGAAGCCGCAGCGCCCAACACCCGCGCAACCTTGCCTTATCCCGCCAAGGCCGTGGGCAAGGCCGCCGGCATGAAGGTCAACGAGCCCATGTCTTTCGGCTATCCCGACGCCTCCAGCCCCTGCCAAGCCATCAAAATGGGGAAGGCGGTGCCGGGAGGAGTGGGGCCGAACCAGGACATCGTCGCCTACAGCATTCTGTGCACGCACCAAGGCTGCCCGACTTCCTTTGACAGCAAGGACCGCTGCTTCAAGTGTCCCTGCCACTACAGCATTTTCGACGCGGAAAAAAACGGCCAGACCGTCTGCGGCCAGGCGCCGACCAGCCTGCCGCGCGTCGTGCTGGAGTACAACCCCAGAACCGACACGATCACCGCCGTGGCCGTCGACGGGCTGATCTTCGGCCGCCAGGCCAACGTGCTGTAAAAAGGAGAATAGCAATGGCCAAAGCAAAAGATCGCATCGTTCTGCCGCCGGTCAACGCGCAGAAGACCAACATGACCTGCCACTTCTGCATCGTGGGCTGTGGCTACCACGTCTACAAGTGGCCGGAGAATCAGGAAGGCGGCAAGGCCCCGCACCGGAATGCGCTGGGGCTGGATTTCCGCCGGCAGTTGCCGCCGTTCTCTACCATCGCGACGCCAACCCAGCAAAACGTCGTGGCTGGGAAAGATGGCCGCCGCTACAACATCCTGATCGTGCCCGACAAGGAATGCGTGGTGAACGAGGGCGGCGGTTCGATCCGCGGCCTGCGCATGGCCAGCTACCTGTACGCCGAAGGCACACCCACCGGCGAGCGCCTGGCGCATCCGCGCCTGCACACCGGCGACCAGTGGCTGGAAACCGACTGGAACCAGGCGCTGGCGTTGTATGCCGGGGTGACCAAGAAGATTCTCGACAACAAGGGGCCGCGCGAAATCGCCTTCGACACCTTCGACCACGGTGGCGCCGGCGGCGGCTTCGAGAACACATGGGGCACGGGCAAGCTGATGTTCACCGCGCTGCAGACCCCGCTGGTGCGCATCCACAACCGGCCGTCGTACAACTCCGAGTGCCACGCCACGCGCGAAATGGGCATCATGGAGTTGAACAACAGCTACGAGGATGCCGAAGTCGCCGACTGCATCATGTGCATCGGCAACAACCCCTACGAAACCCAGACCAACTACTTCCTCTATCACTGGATGCCCAACCTGCAGGGTTCGACCGTGGACAAGAAGAAGAAATGGTTCCCGGGCGAGGAGGCCGGCGCCGGACGCATCATCTTCGTCGATCCGCGCCGCACACCGACCATTGCAATCTGCGAAACCGCAGTCGGCAAAGACAGCGTGCTGCATCTGGACATCCAGCCGGGCACCGACGTGGCGTTGTTCAACGGCCTGTTCACCCACGTCATCGAGCAGGGCTGGATCGACAGGGATTTCATCGCCAGGCGCACCAAGGGCTTCGTTGAAGCCGCCGCCGCCAACAGGATGAGCCTGGATGAGTGCAGCCGCGTCACCGGCGTGTCGGTTTCCAAGCTCAAGCAGGCGGCGGAATGGGCCTACAAGCCCAAGGCCGGCGGCAAGATGAAGCGCACCATGCATGCCTACGAGAAAGGCATCATCTGGGGCAACGACAACTATGCCATCCAGTCCTCGCTGCTCGACCTCGCCATCGCCACCCACAATGTCGGCGGCCGTCGCGGCACCGGCTGCGTGCGCATGGGCGGCCACCAGGAAGGCTATGCGCGCCCCCCGCACCCGACCGGCGAGAAGCTCTACAACGACCAGGAGATCATCGCCGGCCGCGGCATGATGTACACGGCCTGGGCGGCCAACCCCTTCCAGTCGACCTGTAACGCCGAGAATTTCCGCAAGGCAGTGTTGCGCCGCTCGGAAATCGTCAAGGATGCGATGCGACGTGCGCGTGGCGCAGGCACGGCCGAACTGGTCGATGCCATCTATGATGCCGTCGCCAACAAGGGCGGCCTGTTTGTGACCGCGATCAATATCTACCCGACCAAGCTGGCCGAGGCCGCGCATCTGCTGCTGCCCTCGGTGCACCCGGGCGAGATGAACCTCACTTCCATGAATGGCGAGCGCCGCATGCGCCTGTCGCAGAAATTCATGGACGGCCCCGGCAGCGCGAAACCGGATTGCCTGATCGCGGCGGACATCGCCAATACGCTGAAGGCGATGTACGAGAAGGAAGGCAATGCCAGGATGTCCGACCGCTTCAAAGGCTTCGACTGGAAGACCGAAGAAGATGCCTTCAACGACGGTTTCCGACTCATGGGCAAGAATGATGTCGGCGGCGAAATCCACAGCCAGGGCGGCGATACCGGCAATCTGGCGACCTACGAACTGCTCGCCAGGGCCGGCAACAACGGCGTGCAGCTGCCGATCAAGGAAGTGAAGGGCGACAAGCTCATCGGCACCGAGATGCTCTACACCGACAAGTTCGACACCGGCGACGGGCTGGCGCACTTCAAACCATCGCCGTGGAAAGGCCTGCTGGCGCCGGTGCAGAAGCAGAAGGACAAGTACCGCTTCTGGGTCAACAATGGCCGCATCAACGAAGCCTGGCAGACCATGTACCACGACCAGTACAACCCCGAGATGAAGGAACGCTGGCCGATGGCCCCGATGGAAATCAACCCGGCCGACGCCGCCGAACTCGGCATCGCCGACGGCGACATCGTCGAACTGTACAACGACTATGGTTCGACCTACGCCATGGCCTATGTCACCGAAGATGCCAAGCACGGGCAGCTGTTCATGCAGTTCGGGCACTACAACGGCATCCAGGGCGACGTCACCACCGAAGCAGTAGACCGCAACGTCGTGCCGTACTACAAGGGAACCTGGGCCAACCTGCGCAAAGCCACAAGTGGCGCCTACAAATCCACGGTGAGCTTCAAGTCGCGGCGCTATTCAACCTGAAACATTCCAGTTGTTAAGGAGTACGCTTTACCGGCCCATGGGCCGGTTTTTTGCCTTTCTGGCGGCTTATACAACTTAAGTCAGCCAATATTGATCAATCATTGGTGAGATGTGAATATTTGCGCAGGCATCCATTTGCATAAGGCTTGTTAAATTGAAAAGCGCATTGCCAATGCTTCGGTACTTGTTGTGTGGCTGCAGAAAGTTGATGTTCGGTGTCTGATGACCCTGTGAGGCCGGTATCCGATGTATTGCAGACAGATGCCAGAGTTAGCGGAGCGTCGGCTCAGGCCGAGTAACAGACAATTAAAATGGTCGGACTGACTGTCTGCTCCGGGTCGTTATCTGACTATCAACACTTTCTAATGACTCGTCCCTGACGACAGCCGCGTCTTGTTCCACACGTTGTACTTTCCCACCGGCTTCTTCATGGGCAAGCGCTTGACTTCCTTGAGCGTGGCGGCGTCGTAGATCACCAGCGCGCCGTCCATTTCCCAGATGCTGACCAGGGCGTATTTGCCGTAGCGGTCGAACTCGACGTGGGTGGAAGCCTTGCCCGGGATCGGGCGCAGCGTGGCGGCAATTTCCAGGGTGCGCTTGTCGATGACGTGCATGGCGTCGCGGTTGGGACCGGAAAACACGTCGACCCAGGCATAGGGGGTGTTCTCGTGGCTGCGCAGGAAGAAGCCGGGGCCGAGGGTGGGGATTTCCTTGATCGTCTGCCAGGTCTTCATGTCGATGACGGTGACCATGGGATCCTTGAGGTTGGGCGTGGCCATGACTTCGCGACCTTCATAGTTCCAAATGATGCCGGAACCCAGGTGCGGCATGCCGGAGAGGTCGGTCTCGCCGATCTTGCGGCGCACGTCGAGGTTGACGACCTGGCCCTTGGCGGCGTCGCGCGAGGCGCCGATGATGAGCTTGTAGTCGGGATCGAAGAAGAAGTCGTCGAGGATGTTGTCGAGCGGGATGGTGCGGATCGGCAAGATGCCCTTTTCCGGAATACCCTCCCCATACTGCCAGTCGTGCACCAGGCCGCGGTAGACCTGGCCGCCCTTGGCCTCGTCGTAGACGATTTCCCAGGCTTCAGGGATGTCCTTCAGCGCGGCGATGAAGCTGCCACGCGGGCGCGCATCGTACACCGCCGACACGCGCGAACTCTTGCCGTTTTCGCCAATCACCGGGATGACCTTGACCAGGCTGAGGTCGTCGGCGTTCAAGGCCACCAGGGTGTGCGGCAGATAGTTCGCCACCATCACCGTGCGGCCGTCGGAAGACACCGCAAGGTTGCGGGTGTTGAGGCCGGCGCGAATCTCGGCCACCGGCTTCAGGTTCCAGAGGTCGTACTTGGTGACCCAGCCGTCGCGCGAGGCCCAGTACACATAGCGCCCTTCGAAGGTGAACTTGGGCCCGCCGTGCAGGGCGAAGCGCGTCGGGAAACGGTGGATGACTTCGAGCTTGTCGCCGTCCAGCACCGAGATGTGATTGTCGCCCGCCTCCACCACCAGGAAGACGTTGAGAGGGTCGGCCTTGAATACGGGTTTGTTTTGGAAGCCGGCCGTGTCGAACCTGATCTGCGAGGCCTTGATGTCGGCCTCGCTCCAGGTCGGCGGCTTGGCCAGCGGCTGGTAGATCCAGTCGGCGAGTTGCTTGATCTCCTCGGCGGAAAGCTTGTCCGCGTAGCCCGGCATCTGGGTGGCGACGCGGCCCTGGGTGATGACGTCCATGGCCTCGGCTTTCTTCAGGCGCGCGAGCGACTCCGGCAGCAGTGCCGGCGCCATGGCGCCCATGCGGTTTTCGCCGTGGCAGGCGAGGCAATGGGTCTGGTAGTTTTCCTGCGCGGTGGGCGCAGCCAAGGTGATCGCGGGGGCCAGGAAAAGCCCCAGCAGGAGGGTACGCAGCATGTCAGACCTCTATGGTTTCTGAAGGGGTGACGGCCGGCTTGAGGCCGATTTCGTCGTCATCGAGATAACAGCCCGGGTCCTCGGCCCAGGGGTCGCCGCTCATCTGGTGCGCGCGCACGCGGGTGTTGCCGCCGCAGATGGCCTGGTAGGCGCAGGCGGCGCAGCGCCCTTTCAGCGGGCGCGGGTGCTGCTTGAGTCCGGCCATGATGGGGTCGGAGGTGTCCTGCCAGATGGTCGAGAACGGCCGCTCGCGCACATTACCCAGGGTGTAGTGCCACCAGAAGGTGTCCGGATGCACGTTGCCGAGGTTGTCGATATTGGCGATGTTCACGCCAGAGGAATTGCCGCCCCATTGCACAAGTTTCTGGCGCAGGTGCTCGGCCTTGTCGGGGAAGCGCTCGTGCGCCCAGTTGAGCAGATAGACGCCGTCGGCGTCGTTGTTGCCGGTGACGAACTCGCGCGGTTCGCCCGCCTCGAGATGTTTCAGGCAGGTGTCGAACAAGAGGTCCATGGCCTGGCGCGTGGTGGCAAAGTGCGCGTCGGCCTTGCGGTTGCGGTTACCGCGGCCGCCGTAGTTCAGATGCGAGAGGTAGAACTTCTCCACCCGCTCGGCTTCCATCAAATCCAAGAGTCCCGGCAGGTCGTGGGCGTTGTCCTGGGTGAGGGTGAAGCGCAGGCCGACCTTGATGCCGGCATCAATGCACAGTCGGATGCCGGCGAGCGAGGCGTCGAACGCCCCTTCCTTGCGGCGGAAGCGGTCGTGGGTTTCGTTCAGCCCGTCCAGGCTCACGCCCACGTAGTCGAAGCCGACGGCGGCGATGGCGTCGATGTTGCTCTGGTCGATCAGCGTGCCGTTGGAAGACAAGCCGACGTAGAAGCCCATGTCCTTGGCGCGCGTGGCGATGTCGTAAATGTCGGGGCGCAGCAGCGGTTCGCCGCCGGAGAGGATCAGCACCGGCACGCGGAACTGCTTGAGGTCATCCATGACCGTGTAGATTTCGGCGGTGGACAGCTCGCCGGGGAAGTCCTTGTCGGCGGAGATCGAATAGCAGTGCTTGCAGGTCAGGTTGCAGCGCCGGATCAGGTTCCAGATCACCACCGGGCCGGGCGGATTGCGCTTCGGGCCGATGGGTGTGGGGTGCAGCAACTCCTGCATGTACTGGGTGATGCGGAACAATTCACTGTCCTCCGCCGATGCGCAAGCCGGTTTTTTTCAAAATCCGGCTGCTGTAAAGAATGTCGCGGCCGCTGCAGGAGTCACCGAGCAGGGCCGAGATTTCCCTGGCCATCGCTTCCACCTCCTCGCGGCTTTTGGCGTGCACCATGGCAAACAGATTGTAGGGCCACAGCGGCAAGCGACGCGGGCGGCGGTAGCAGTGGCTGACGAAGGGCAGCTGGCCGACGATTTCGCCCAGCCTGTCGACCTCGGCATCGTCCACGTCCCACACCGTCATGCCGTTGGCCTTGTAGCCGAGGGCATAGTGGTTGGGCACCGCGCCGATGCGGCGGATGACGCCCGCCTGCTGCATCCTGTCGAGCCGCGCCATCACCTCCTCCGCCGTAACGCCGAGTTCTTCCGCCAGCGCATGGTAGGGCCGCGCAACCAGCGGCAGCCCGCCCTGGGCCGCGCGGATCAGCGCGAGGTCGAGGGCGTCGGGCAGGAACAGGAGTTCGGGGGCGTTCATGCGGGTTTCAGCATTCGACGATATCCGCCCGCGTGCTGTCGATGAAAGCCAGCACCTCGCCGCGCTCGCGCGCCGGCAGCTTGAACTTGTCGAGCGTGGCATTGAGATGGCCGACGAAGATGTCCCAGTCCGACTGGCTGATGCGCATGCCCCTGTGCGAGAGCTTCATGTCGCGGCCGGTGTAGTACATGTTGCCGCCGGCGGCGTTGCAGATGAAATCCACCAGCAGCTGGTATTCGCGCTGGATGCCGTCCTCGCCGCGGTGCTGCCAGAAGCGGCCGAGCTGGGCATCGGCGCGCAGGCGCGGCAGCAGGTCGGCGCAGACGGCGGCGACGGCATCGTAGCCGCCAAGACGGGTATAGAGACTGGGTTCGGACATGGTCGATGCTCCTCTTTGGCGATTCAAACAGTCAGTTTCAGTTCCACGAAGAATTCCCGCTCCTTGGAAAAGCGGTATACCGGATGGCCGGTCAGCTGCTCGATGCGTTGAAAGGCGGCCTCCACGCTTTCCGCCCGGTCGGCCGAGCCGACGAACCACATGTTGAGCGCATGCTCGCGCCGATAGTTGTGCGCGATCTCGCGCTGGGCATTGACGATTTCCGTGACCGCTTCGTATTGCTCTTCCGGCACGGCCATCGCCGCCAGCACTGCGCTGCCGCCGAGGCGATCGGCGTTGAACAGCGGGCCGAAGCGAGAGAGCACGCCGGCCTCGACCAGATTGCCGATGCGCGCAATCAGATCGTCTTCGCTCATGCCGAGCGATGCAGCGGCCTCGGCATACGGCCGCTCGCACACGGGGAAGCCGCCTTGCAGGCGGTTGATGATGGCGCGGTCGATGGCATCGAGTTCCATATCACGCTGCCCTCGCGAAACCGGCATACCTTGCCCCGCACTGCTTGAAGCGGCGCAGGGAAAACAACGGATGGTGCGGAATATCCTGCAAGCCGAGCGCAGCGCGCAGCCGCTCGATCTCGGCCAGCACGGCCTGGCGGTTGCGTCCGTGCACCATGGAAAAGAGATTGTAGGGCCACTCCGGCAGCACGCGCGGACGGCGATAGCAGAGCGTCACGCCGGGCTGCGCGCCGAGCAGGCGGCCCACCTCGTCTACCCTTTCATCGGGCACGTCCCACACCACCATGGCGTTTGCCGTATAGCCCAGCTCGCGGTGGCGCACCACCACGCCCAGGCGGCGAATGACGCCAAGCCCGATCAGGCGCTCGATGCGCCGGCGCGCTGCGGCTTCGCTCATGCCCGCCTTTGCCGCCGGTTCGGCATAGGGGCGATGCACCAGTGCCAGCCCGCCTTCGATTGCCGCGGCCAGCGCGTAGTCGGCCGGTTCCAGCGCAGACCGCAAAGCAGCTGGATCCGCGGCATCCGCCGCATCCAGATGAGGAGCAGGCATTTTCCGTCCCCTGATCCCCGATCCCTGATTCCCGGCAAGATCGAAGCCGAGGTCGATGTGGTAGTCCGCCAGCATGGGCAGATCCAGCGGCCTGCAGCCGGTCTGGCGGTGGATGCCGGCCAGCACCTCGGCCACGCGCACCCCGGTGGGTGCGGTCACCACGAACCACAGGTTGTAGGCATGCTCGCGCTCGTAGTTGTGGTTGACCTCGGGATAGGCGTCGATGCCTTGCGCCACCGCCTCGATGCGCGATTCCGGCACCGACACGGCGGCGAGCGTGCTCCAGCCCAGCACGTGCGGGCGGAACACGGCGCCGATACGGGAAACATGGCCGCGCGCCATGAGGTCACTCAGGCCCGCGATCACCTCGTCCTCGCTGCAGCCAAGCTTTTCGGCAATGGCGGCATAAGGCCTTTCCACCAGCGGCAGATCGCGCTGCCAGTCGTTCAGCAGGTGAAACTCGAGGTCGCTCAGTGTGGTGTCCATGGCCCCCTCTTTCACAATCCCAGCCGGTGCGCGCGCACGGTGAAGAAAATGCCGCTCGGCTCCTGCGCGGCAATCTCGCCGATCTTGCTGAAGCTTGCGGTGTCGTAAATGTCGATGCGGTTGGCGTCGCGCACGGACATCCAGACCTGTTCGCCGCGCGGGGTGAATTCCATGTGCAGCACGGGGCCGACCCGAGCAGGGAGCAGGGGCCCCTTGGGGGATGCGACCGGCCGCGAGTGGCCGCCGACCGCCGTCGTGGGTCGCCCCCCATCCGCTACGGGGTCGCACCTTGCTTCGCAAGGCACTGCTCCGCCCTCCGCGGCGGTCCTGCCGGGCTTGAGCGTCCGGACGATCCGGCGGCTCTCCACGTCGATCACCTGCACCGTGTCGTAATGCGGGAAGGCGAAATTGACCCACAGTCTGCGCCCGGTCGGCTCGGCCATGACGAACACGGGCTGGCCGGCCACGGGAATCGCGCCGACCTTCTGCCAGGTGGAAATGTCCACGACCACCACCTCATGCCGGCCCACGCCGGGGATGAAGGCGAGGTTGCCGGCCACGGCCCAGGTTTCCAGGTGCGGCATCTTGTACACCGGCAGTTTCTCTTCGCCCCTGCCGTAGTCGGCCATGACGCGCTTCACGCCCGCTTCCGGATGCCACAGGTCGAGCACGGCAAGGCCGTTCTCGCCGAAAAGCCCGGCCACGTACCAGCGCCCGTCCTGCGTCACCAGGGCATCATAGGGTTCGCGCCCGATGTTGGCGTAGCGCGTGATCTTTGGCCGGGCGGGATTGTCGGAAAGATCGGCGAGCCAGATCTCGCCGGCATCGAACAGGCTGAAGACGAAGCGGTTGCCCGGCGCGTCCTCGATGCCGACCACCTTCGACGCCCTGCCGATCGCCTCTGACACGGCCGGGATGTCGGCCACCGGTTCCAGGGTGTCGGTGGAAAAGATTTTCACGCCGCCCGGCGTGTAATTGGCCGCGGCGATGAAGCGCCCGTCCTGCGAAATGGCGCCGCCGATGGAATTGCCCGACTGGATCACGCGCTTGACGATCCTGCCGGTCAAGACATCGACCTTGGTGAGACCGCCGTCGCGCCCGAACACGAAGGCATAGCGTGCATCGCGCGAGAACACCGCCGAGGCGTGAGAAAGATCGCCCAGGCCCTCTATGCGGCCAAGGCTTGTCCTCTTTGTGGTATCCAGCCACTGCAGGCTGCCATTTGCGCGTTCCACTGCGATGCCCAGATCGCCCGTGCCGCGCAATGGGCCGGTTCCGGACGGATCGGCCGCATGCACCGCAAGGGAGACCAGCAGACAGGCGCCTGCCGGCAACAGCCTACTTCCGCTCATCGAGCAACCCTTCCTGCAACGCCTGCACGATCCATCTGGCATCCCGCTCATCGAGATAAGGCTGCCAGCCGGGCATGGCGGTACCCGGCATGCCGCGCAGAATGATGCTCACCAGGAGTTCCACCGGTTTGTCCCTCGTTGTTTTTGCAGTCAGCGGCGGGCCCAGCCCGCCGGTCAGTTTCAGCCCGTGGCAGAAGCCGCATTCCTGGCGCACGAAGCGCGCGAGTTCGCGCTGCCTCTCCGGGGCAGTCGCCGCATCTGCCGCCAGCGCACTCCCCTGCGCAAGCCACGCCAGCGTCAATACCGAAAGCGTCAGGTTTTTATGCATGCTCTGCCTGTCTTTCGAGCCTTGCCGGCCCGAATGCCGGCCATCCCGTGATGGCCGGTGATCACGCTCAATACACGTCGTGCTGCGTGTTGTAGACGTTGAACTTGCCGGTCGGCGTAACGAGGCGCGCATCCTTGATCACGGCTTTGAGCTTGCGCGTCTTGTCGTCCATGACCACGATGGCCGACTCGCCGGTCTTCGGTCCCCAGACCGAGAACCACACTTCGTCGCCCGCCTTGTTGTATTCCGGATGGGTGACGCGGCCCTTGGAGATGCCGGCCAGTTTGGCGATATTGATCACCTGTGCGGGTTTGTCGAGGTTCTTCAGATCGAACACCGATACCGACTGCTGGATTTCGTCATCCGGCGACAGCGCGGCATCCACCCACAGGTTCCTCGACTTCGGATGGGTCTTGATGAAAAGGCTGCCGTTGCCGTGGTTCTTCAGCGTGCGCACCACCTTCCAGGCATACTGCCTGTGCCTGGCCGGATCGGTGCCGATCACCGCGACGGTGTCGTCGCCGAGATGGCCAGTGGCCCACACCGGACCGTACTTGACGTCGTTCCAGTTGGCGCCGCGGCCCGGGTGCGGCCGCGTGCCGACCTTGACGTTGGCCGCCAGCTTGCCTTCCTTGGTATCGACCACGGAAATCGTGTCGCGCATGTTGGCGGCCACCAGGAAGTAGCGTTTGGAGGAATCCCAGCCGCCGTCGTGCAGGAAGCGCTCGGCCTCGATCTCGGTGGTCTTCAGGTTCTTGATGTCGCTGTAGTTGACCAGCAGCACCTTGCCGGTTTCCTTCACGTTGACCACGAACTCGGGCTTGATGTGCGAGGAAACGATGGAAGCCACGCGCGGCTCCGGGTGGTATTCCTGTTCGTCGTAGGTGTAGCCGCGCGTGGACATGATCTTCCACGGCTCCAGCGTGTAGCCGTCCATCAGCACGTAGGCCGGCGGCCAGTAGGTGCCCGCAATGGCGATCTTGTCGTCATAGCCCTTGTACTTGGAGGTGTCGATCGAGCGCGCGTCGGAGCCGGTGCGGATGGTGGCGACGGTCTGCGGCGTTTCCATCCACAGGTCGATGAGGTTGATGAGGCCGTCGCGCCCGGTGGTGTAAAGATAGCGGCCGGACTTGGAAATGCGCGAGATGTGCACCGCGAAGCCGGTCTTGAGAATGGCCACGATCTTCTTGCTGTTGCCGTCGATGAGGGCAACCTCGCCGGAGTCGCGCAGCGTCACGGAGAACAGGTTGGAAAGATCCAGGTCGTTCATCTTCCTCTTCGGGCGCTTGTCGACCGGCACCAGCACCTTCCAGCTCGCGCGCATCTCCTTCATGCCCCATTCCGGCGGCTGCGGAGGCGGCTGCTGGATGTAGCGCGCCATGATCTCGATTTCCTTCCCGCTCATTTCGTTGGCGGTGCCGAAGCCGGGCATGCCGCCTGGGGTGCCATAATGGATGAAGACCTTGAGCGCTTCGGTGCCGAGTTTCTGCATGTCGACGGGCAGCAGCGGCTTGCCGGTCGCGCCCTTGCGCAGCACGCCATGGCAACCGGCGCAGCGGTCGAAATAGATCTGCCGCCCCTGGTCGAACTCGGCCTTGGTCATGGGCGGCGAATTGGGATCGCTGGACTGGTGCATCTCGACGCCGGCCAGGGTGGAGCCCCCTCCTCCCATGTAAGTCGTTTCGGGGGTCTGCGGCTGCACCTGCGGCTCCGCCGCATAGGCCGTCGAAACCGCCAGCGACAGGGCCGCCAGCGCAAAACTGCTGCCTAACTTGCTCATCATCGTCTCCTCGAACAATGGTTGCCGGAAATAACCGCTTTCGATGCTAGGTTATTCACGCTAGCACATCATTGACTTGGATCAATGACGGGCAATAACCTTCGCCCTGCCACCCGCCAACAGCGAGAAGCCGCATGGAACGACACAAGCCCGCACAGGAAATCATCGACAGGATTCGCGCAAACTACATCTTCTCGGAGATGACCGACGCCGAACTGCAACAATGTCTTGCGCATCTGGACGTTGCCGCCTACGCGCCGGGCGAGATCATTTTCCGGCAGGGCACGCAGGCCACGCGCTTTTACATCGTGTGCGAGGGCGTGGTGCAGCTGTTCCGCACCTCGCCCATGGGCGACAAGAAAGTGATCGAAATCGTGAAGACGGGAAACAGCTTCGCCGAGGCGGTTTTCTTCATGGGCGGCAACTATCCGGTGCACGCCATGGCGGTCGACCGCGTCAAGCTCGCCGGCATCGCCTTCCAGGACTTCAACGGCTGCCTGGCCAACAACATCGGCCTGGCCTTCCGCATGATGGGCGGCATGAGCCGGCGCATCCACGGCCTGGTCAACGAAATCGACCGCCTCACCATGGGCACGGCCTGCCAGCGCCTGGCTTTCTATCTGCTGGAGGAAGCCCGCGCCGAACGGCACGGCAATGCCTCGACCATACAGCTCGACGCGCCCAAGCACGTGATCGCCTCGCGCATCGGCGTCAAGCCGGAAACGCTGTCGCGCATCCTGTCGCGCCTGAAGGACGAGGGCATCGTCGAGGAATCCGGCCACACGCTGACCGTGCTCGACATCGAAAAGCTCGGCGCCTTCAGCATGGAAGGCTACAAGAACTGTTGAACGGATTATCCGGGTTGAAAAAGCCGGCGACGGCCGCCGGCTTCAGGAGAGCCGTGATCAGCCGGCTTCGGCTATCCAGGCCATCTGGATGGCCTCGAGGATTTTTTCGTTGGAGTGATCGGGGTCGTCGTCGAAGCCGGGCAGCGCCATCACCCAGGCGTGCAGGTCGGTAAAGCGCACGTACTGCGGGTCCACGTCGGGATGGGCTTCGTACAGTTCGATGGCGATGTCGTTGACGTCGGTCCATTTCATTGAATGTCCTCCAGCAATCGTGATGAGCAGGCCGGGATGCGCGACGCAGGGCGCGCAGCAACCGGAGTGTATGTTTTATACATGAGGATTGCGAGCACCCTGCAACAAAGCAGGCCGGTCGCGCAATAGATTGATGGAGGGCATTCAGTGTCCGCCCTCTTTCACCATGTTGATGGTGTACCTGGGAATCTCCACGACCAGATCCTGGTCCGCCACTTTCGCCTGGCAGGACAGTCTTGATTGCGGCTCCAGGCCCCAGGCCTTGTCGAGCAGGTCTTCCTCTTTCTCTTCGGAAGGCTCGAGCGAGTCGAAGCCTTCGCGCACGATGACGTGGCAGGTGGTGCAGGCGCAGGACTTCTCGCAGGCGTGCTCGATCTCGATGCCGTTGGCAAGCAGCGTGTCGCAAATGGTTTCGCCTGTCTTGGCTTCGATCACCGCGCCTTCGGGGCACAGTTCGACATGCGGCAGTACGATGAGTTGGGGCATAAAAATAGGGGGCTATTCGTTATTACAGGGAGAGTTCGTCCAGCTTGTGGCCGCGCAGCGCCTTCTTGACGCTTGCGTCCATGCGCCTTGCGGCAAAACCGGAAGTTGCCTGGTTCAGCGCCTCCACCGCGCGCCTGACGGCCAGGTGGTCGGCTCCGGCCATGGCGGTTTCGAGCCCGGCGATTTTCGCCTCGATGTCCGCGCGCTCATCGGCGTCGAGCAGTTCTTCGCCGTCCTGTTCCAGCGCGGCGCGCGTGGCCTCGATCAGGCTCTTGCCCTCGACACGCTGTTCATTGAGCGCGCGCGCCTTCATGTCTTCCTCGGCGTGGGCGTTGGCGTCCTGCAGCATGCCGGCGATCTCGTCGTCCGACAATCCGTAGGACGGCTTCACCGTGATCGCCGCCTCGATGCCGCTCTTCTGTTCGCGCGCGGAGACCGACAACAGGCCGTCGGCGTCGACCTGGAAAGTGACGCGGATGCGCGCCGCACCCGCCACCATGGGCGGGATGCCGCGCAGCTCGAATCTGGCGAGCGAGCGGCAGTCGGACACCAGTTCTCGCTCGCCCTGCACCACGTGAAAGCTCATGGCGGTCTGGCCGTCCTTGAAGGTGGTGAACTCCTGCGCGCGCGCGACGGGGATGGTGGTGTTGCGCGGAATGACCTTCTCCACCAGCCCCCCCATGGTTTCCAGCCCAAGCGAGAGCGGAATCACGTCGAGCAGCAGCCAGTCGTCTTCCTGCGCGCGGTTGCCGGCCAGCACGTCGGCCTGCATGGCCGCCCCCAGCGCCACCACCTTGTCGGGGTCGAGGTTGGTGAGCGGCGTCTGGCCGAAGAACTCGCCCACCGCGTGGCGAATGCAGGGCATGCGCGTGGAGCCGCCCACCATCACCACGCCCTTGACATCCTCCGGCGCGAGGCCGGCATCGCGCAGCGCCTTGCGCGTGGGCGCCAGGGTCTTGTTGACCAGGGTGGCGGTGATCTCGTTGAACTTGGCTGCGCTCAGGCTTTTGTCCACCAGCTCGCCGGTGGACAAAAGCGCGGTGATGCGCGCCTCGTCGTGCTCGGTCAACTGTTCCTTGGCTTCGCGCGCACGCGTCAGCAACAGGCGCGTGTCCTTTGCATTCAGAGGCGCAAGATGCGCCTGCTCGACGATCCAGCAGAACACGCGCTGGTCGAAATCGTCGCCGCCCAGAGCGGAGTCGCCGTTGGTGGACAACACTTCGAACACGCCGCGCGTCAACTTGAGGATGGAAATGTCGAAAGTGCCGCCGCCGAGATCGTACACCGCGTAGACGCCCTCGGCGGCGTTGTCGAGACCGTAGGCGATGGCGGCCGCGGTGGGTTCGTTGAGCAGCCGCAGCACGTTGAGTCCGGCAAGCCTGGCCGCATCCTTGGTGGCCTGGCGCTGGGCATCGTCGAAATAGGCCGGCACGGTAATCACCGCTCCGACCAGCTCGCCGCCCAGCGCGCGCTCGGCACGCTCGCGCAGGACTCTGAGGATTTCGGCGGAAACCTCGACCGGGCTTTTGGCCCCGGCGGCGGTAATCAATTGCACCATGCCCGGCGCGTCGACGAACTTGTAGGGATAGCGCCCGGGATCCCCCAGGTCGGCGAGACCGCGGCCCATGAAGCGCTTGACCGAGACGATGGTGTTGTGCGGATCCTCGCTCTGGTGCGCCTGGGCATCGTAACCCACCTCGACCCTGCCATCTGCCAGGTAGCGCACCACCGAAGGCAGCAGGGAGCGGCCGCGTTCGTCATCCAGCACGCGCGCCAGCCCGGACTGCACCGAGGCCACCAGCGAATTGGTGGTGCCAAGATCGATGCCGACGGCCAGCCGGTGCTGGTGCGGGGCGGTGGACATGCCGGGTTCGGAAATCTGCAGCAGGGCCATATCAGGCGTTTTCCATCTCTTCCTGGGCGTCGCCGATCTCCTCGATCAGCTTGTGCATGAACTTGAGCTTGCGCGCGGTGGCGGCGGCAGCCTCGTAATCGTTTTCGTCGTCCAGTTCGGCCGCCAACTGCTCTTCCATGCGCTTCGCTTCATTGCGCAGTTCGCGCGCGAGCCTGTCCAGCGCGGCGACATCACGGGACTGTCGCGCATCGCCGATGGCCTCGCGCCACGCCATCTGCTGCATGAGGAAGTCGGGCGGAAAGCTGGTGTGCTTCTCGGAAAAAGCCTCGATGCCGTGCAAATGCAGCAGGTAGGCGCCACGCGCAAGCGGCTTCTTCAGGGTCTGGAAGGCCTCGTTGACCCTGGTCGCCCACTGCATGGACAGCCGCTTTTCGGTCTCGGAGGCGGCGGCGAAGCGGTCGGGATGCACTTCGTTCTGCAGCTTGCGGTAGGCGGCCTCCAGCTTTTCCGTATCGAGCCGGAAATGCGCGGGCAGATCGAACAACTGGAAGTGGTTGGCGTGGAAATCCATGATTTAGGGGTCAGGGGTCGGGGATCAGGATTCAGGGAATGGGCTTCGCGCTTTAACATTGCGCAGCCTGTGGCCGCGCAACCCCTGATCCCTGTCCCCTGAATCCTGACCCCTGAAAATCAAACGTTGAACGACTCCCCGCAGCCGCAGGTATTCTTCACATTGGGGTTGTTGAATTTGAAACCCTCGTTCAGGCCTTCGCGCGTGAAGTCCAGTTCGGTGCCGTCGAGGTAGGCCAGACTCTTGGGGTCGACGAATACGGTGACGCCATTGCTGTCGAAACGGATGTCATCAGGCTGCACCTCGTCGACGAATTCCAGCTTGTAGGCCATGCCCGAGCAGCCGGTGGTGCGCACGCCCAGGCGCAGGCCGATGCCCTTGCCGCGCCTGGCGAGGAAGTTGCTGACGTGTTTGGCCGCGCTTTCGGTAACGGTAATCGCCATGTCTTACCTCAGGCGTTGGCTGCTTTGGCTTCGGCTTGTGCGGCTACGCCGTGCCCGGCCTGAATTCCGCCGGCTTCGCTGTGCTTGGCCTTGTAATCGGCTACCGCCGCCTTGATGGCGTCTTCGGCCAGGATAGAGCAATGTATCTTCACCGGCGGCAGCGCGAGTTCTTCGGCGATCGCGGTGTTCTTGATTTCCATGGCCTGGTCGAGGGTCTTGCCCTTCACCCATTCGGTGACGAGCGAAGAGGAAGCAATGGCGGAACCGCAGCCGTAGGTCTTGAACCTGGCGTCTTCGATGATGCCCTGTTCGTTCACCTTGATCTGCAGCTTCATAACGTCGCCGCAGGCGGGCGCGCCGACCATGCCGGTGCCGACGTCATCCGCATTGTCGAAGGAACCCACATTGCGTGGATTTTCGTAGTGGTCGAGAACCTTGTCACTGTATGCCATTTTGTTGCTCCTTATCAGTCGCTTGTCATGTGTCGGGATTCAGGGGCAGGGGCTTTTGTGCGGCCTAAAGCCGCGCAAATTCAACAAGGCGCGAAGCACAAGGCCCCCCTGAATCCTGAATCCCGACCCCTGACCCCTATCAATGTGCCGCCCATTGCACGGTGTTCAGATCGATGCCCGACTTCACCATCTCCCACAGCGGCGACATTTCGCGCAGCTTGGCGACCTGTTTCTTCACCAGATCGACGGTGTAGTCGATTTCCTCTTCGGTGGTGAAGCGGCCGATGGTGAAACGGATCGAGGAATGCGCCAGCTCGTCGTTGCGGCCCAGCGCCTTCAGCACGTAGGACGGCTCCAGGCTGGCCGAGGTGCAGGCCGAGCCGGAAGATACCGCCACGTCCTTGATCGCCATCATCAGCGATTCGCCCTCGACATAGGCGAAGCTGATGTTGAGGTTGCCTGGAATGCGGTGCTCCATGTCGCCGTTGACCACGGTTTCTTCCATTTCCGACAGGCCCTTGTAGAGCTTGTCGCGCAGCATGCGGATGCGCTCGTTCTCGCTGGCCATTTCCTCTTTTGCAATCCGGAAGGCTTCGCCCATGCCCACGATCTGGTGCGTGGCAAGCGTGCCGGAACGCATGCCGCGCTCGTGGCCGCCGCCGTGCATCTGCGCTTCCAGGCGAATCCTGGGCTTCCTGCGCACGTAGAGGGCGCCGATGCCCTTGGGTCCGTAGGTCTTGTGCGCCGAGAAGGACATCAGGTCCACCTTCAATTTCTGCAAGTCGATCTCGACCTTGCCGGTGGCCTGCGCCGCGTCGACGTGAAAGATCACGCCCTTGGAACGGCAGATTTCGCCGATGGCGGCGATGTCCTGGATCACGCCGATCTCGTTGTTGACGAACATGACCGAGGCCAGGACGGTATCGGGACGGATGGCCGCCTTGAATTTTTCCAGGTCGACGAGGCCGTCGGGCTCGGGCATCAGGTAGGTGACCTCGAAGCCTTCGCGCTCGAGTTCGCGGCAGGGGTCGAGCACGGCCTTGTGCTCGGTCATCACGGTGATGATGTGCTTGCCCTTGGTGCCGGCATAGAAGTGCGCGGCGCCCTTGATGGCGAGATTGTTGGATTCGGTCGCGCCGGAGGTCCACACGATCTCCTTGGCGTCGGCGTTGACCAGGGCCGCGACCTGCTCGCGCGCCTCTTCCACGGCCTTCTCGGCTTCCCAGCCGTAGGCATGCGAGCGCGAAGCCGGATTGCCGAATTTTTCCGTCAGATAGGGAATCATTTTTTCCGCCACGCGCGGATCGACCGGAGTGGTGGCGGAGTAGTCGAGATAGATGGGAAATTTCATGTTGCTTTCACCCTGATCAAAAAGTGGCGGCGACCTTGGCACCACGCCGGGCATCCGGCATCGTCGAGACATTCTGCTTTTCCTGCTGCTTGGTGACCAGTTCTGCCAGCGTCACGGAATCCAGGTATTCGTAGATTTTCTGGTTGAGATTGGTCCACAACTCGTGGGTCATGCAGCGATGGTCTTCGTGGCAGTTTTCCTTGCCGCCGCACTGGGTGGCGTCGACCGGCTCGTCCACCGCGCGGATGATGTCGGCCACGGACACCGTCTCCATCGGCTTGGCCAGGGTATAGCCGCCGCCGGGGCCGCGCACGCTGTCTACCAGATGATGGCGGCGCAGCTTGCCGAACAATTGCTCCAGGTAGGACAGCGAAATATCCTGACGCTCGCTGATACCCGCAAGCGTAACGGGGCCTTTGCCGTGGCGCAAGGCCAGGTCCAGCATGGCAGTAACCGCAAAACGTCCTTTAGTCGTCAGTCTCATGATGGTTCACCCGTGGGAAGTGGCTGAAATATAAAATTCCCGATCATTTCAGTCAACTATTGTAGTTACCCGAGCAAATTAGTCAACAATTTTGTTCAATTGTTCCGGATCGAAGTCGTCCCTGGCCTTCTGCGCCTCGGAAAGCTGCACGCCCAGCTGTTCCAGCTGGGCCATGACCTCGGCCAGCTTCCGGTCCATGTGCGCCGCATGGTCGATCAGCCCGTGCACCGCCTTCACCATGGGATCGTTCATGTCGGACGAGATGGCATAAGCCGAAAACCCCATTTTTCTGGCCTGGTCGTCGCGCGCGCGGCTCGTCTCGTCCAGGATGCGCGCGGGAATGCCAACCGCCGTTGCGCCGTCCGGCACGTCCTTCACCACCACCGCGTTGGAGCCCACGCGCGCTTCGCGGCCGATGGTGATGGGGCCGAGTATCTTGGCGCCCGCCCCCACCACCACGCCCGGCATCAGGGTGGGATGGCGCTTGCCCTTGTTCCAGGAAGTGCCGCCCAGGGTGACGCCGTGGTAGAGCGTGCAGTCGTCGCCAATCTCCGCGGTCTCGCCAATCACCACGCCCATGCCGTGGTCGATGAACACGCGCCGGCCGATGGTGGCGCCGGGATGTATCTCGATGCCAGTGATCCAGCGCGCGAAGTAGGACAGCCAGCGTGCCAGCCACTTGAACCCCATCCCCCACAACCGATGCGACAGGCGGTGAAACAGGATGGCATGAAAGCCCGGATAAGTCGTGACGACCTCGAACACCGAGCGCGCGGCCGGATCGCGGTCAAAAACGACAGAGATTTCCTCTTTGAGCCTGGCAAACATGGATAGGGACTGTTTTCCGACTAATTCAGTCGATTATTTTACCCGAACATGCTTGCGGCTTTCCACGGCCGAAAGCAGTCCCCTCAGAATGTTGATTTCTTCCTTCTGCAGGCGGGTGCGGGAAAACAGCCTTCGCAGCTTGGGCATCAAGCGCTTGGGCGAGGCGGGATCGAGAAAACCGATCTCGATCAGGGTCTTTTCCAGGTGCGCGTAGAAGCGCTCGACTTCGGCAAGGTCGGCCGCATCCAGTTCGGGTTGTGCGAAAGATTCTGACAGCGCGCTGCGCCGCAGTTCATAGGTCATCACCTGCACCGCCGCACCCAGGTTGAGCGAGCTGTATTCGGGATTGGCGGGAATGGTCATCAGGGCCTGGCAGCGGGCCAGCTCCTCTTTGGAAAGGCCGAAAGTCTCGTTGCCGAAGACGAAGGCCACATCGCCCGCTTGCCCCTCGGCCAGTGCCTGGCGTGCTGCCTCATGCGGCGTCAGCAGCGCCGTCTGCAAATCGCGCTGCCGGGTGGACGTGCCGATTGCCAGCACGCATCCGGCCAGCGCCGCTTCCAGCGAATCGCACACTCTGGCCTGTTCCAGCACGTCCACCGCGCCGGAGGCCAGGGCCTCGGCATCCGGGTGGGGAAATTTCTTCGGGCTGACAAGATAGAGTTGCGACAAGCCCATGGTCTTCATGGCGCGCGCCGCCGCGCCGATGTTGCCGGGGTGTCTGGGGCGGCACAGCACGATGCGGATATTGGAAAGAAGGTTCCGGGATTCGGCGGCCATGATTTAAAATAGCGCTTTGCTCTTTAATGAAGTTGCCGTCACATGCATCCCATGCTCAATACGGCGGTGAAAGCCGCCCGCAGGGCCGGGGCGATCATCAATCGCGCCGCCAATGACATCGACCGTCTGACCATCCAGTCCAAGCGCCCGCGCGACTATGTCAGCGAGGTCGACCGCGTCGCCGAACAGTCCATCATCGAAACCCTGCTCGACGCCTATCCCGGCCACGGGATTCTAGCAGAGGAGTCCGGCCGCTCCGGCGGCGGGGACCATGTGTGGGTGATCGACCCGCTCGACGGCACTACCAACTTCCTGCACGGCCTGCCGCAGTACGCGGTGTCCATCGCGCTGCTGCACAAGGGCGTGCTCACGCACGCCGTGGTCTACGATCCGGCGCGCAACGAACTTTTCACCGCCACGCGCGGCGCCGGCGCCTTCCTCAACGATCGCCGCATCCGCGTATCCAGGCAGCACAAGATGGACGACGCCCTCATCGGCACCGGCTTTCCCTTCCGCGAGTTCCGCCATGCCGACGCCTACCTCGCCATGTTCCGCGACATGATGCTGAAGACCGCCGGCCTCAGACGCCCCGGCGCCGCCTCGCTCGACCTCGCCTGGGTCGCGTGCGGCCGTTACGACGGCTTCTTCGAACTGGGCCTAAGCCCCTGGGACCTCGCCGCCGGCGCGCTTTTGGTGCTCGAAGCCGGCGGGCTGGTCGGCGACTTCCAGGGCAACGACACCTATCTCAAATCCGGCCACATCGTCGCCGCCAACCCCAAAATCTTCGGCCAGATGCTGCCGGTGTTCGCGCCGCACTTGACCCAGGCCATCCGCGCGGTCGAATAAGCCTCTGCGGATGAGTCTTGTCGCTGTTTTTTCGGCCTCGTCATAAAAACCGCAAGGCGGCTTAATCCCGGTAAAATGCCCAATGGAAGGAGTCGGGGGACAGTGGAAACGGTCAAGTACCTGAAAAACAAGCCGCTGGTTGAAGCGATCCTGGAAGTGCGCTGGCAGCTGGAGGGGGCACCGGGCATGGTGTCTGACCCCTATTATCAGCTTCTGATCGGTCGCCTTTACGATCGAGTCCACGATAGATTTCCTGCCTGGATCAAGTTGCCGGTTGCCGAGGTGCCCGAATACATGGCGCCCTTCACGCCCCAACACCAATTCCGAATCCAGCCTGACACCTGGCCATTGCTTCAGCTAGGGCCAGGGATTCTTACCGTGAACGATACCGAAGGGTATTTCTGGGATGACTTCAAGGGCCTCTGTCAGTATGCGGTGGAGGCCCTATTTTCCAGCTACCCCGAGTCCAGCGAGCGTCTGAAGCTCTTCGAGGTGTCGTTGCGCTACATCGATGCGGATACCCTTGATGGTGTGCCAGCCCTGGATTTCCTGTCCAAGCTGAAGTTAGGCCTCAAAATCCCTGAGCAGTTCTTCGCCGATGGTCGTGTAGAAGCGCAACCCCTTGGCGTAGGAGTGAACCTGGTTTTCCCGACGGTGGTTCCCAAGGGTGCCGTCCAGCTGCGTTTTGGCCAGGGCAAGAAGAAAGACGCGGACGCCATGGTCTGGGAAACCCAGCTGATTTCCAGAGGAGAGGATGCGCCGTCCACCCCTCTGGCCTTGTTGGAATGGTTGGAAAATGCTCATGAGATCACCCATGATTGGTTTATGAAGCTGATCGAGGGTGAGTTGATGGAGAAATATCGATGACTGCCTCGCAATCTGTTTATTCAGCCGATGCCGGACAAATCTCTATGGCGTCGGCCTATAAGGTCGCCCAAGGTTCCCGCGACAGTGGTGTGATTGGTATCGCCATGCGTTCAGGCATTGCGGCTTTGACTGCCGTAGGAAGCCTCACGACCAGCAATGCAGCCTTGAGCTACAGCTTCCACTATGAGACCGCGCTCACGAACCCCAAGATCAGCTTGCCCGAACAGGAGGCCGATTGGCTCGATGAGGATAGTCCGGCCCTGGCCAACTTCCTCTCGTTCCTGGATGAACAATTCATCCATCATCCTGATCTCACTGTTCCCGCCGACGAGGAGCAACTCTCCAGAATTAAGGCGATGGTCGCCGGCGTAAGGATTTGATCCTTGGTCGTCAACGGTTGGCACCTGTTTTACTTCAAGCTGTTCGCTGAAATCCTCAACCAACTGGAGCGGGATGTCCTGGAGCTATCCAGGAGCAAGCCGGACGAGTATCTCCATCATCCCAAGACCAAGTTGCTTGCCGCCGTTGCGCACAGCATCGGGGAGGATGTCCCCACAAACCCAGCCGACAGGAAGTTTCTGCTGGGCAAGACCCTCGGCAAGCATTACGGGGATTGGCGGCGGGTCAAGCGAGGCTTGCCGCCTCGCTATAGGCTGTTCTTCAAGTTCGCCTCGGCTAAGAAGCACATCATCTATGCTTGGCTGAACGATGAAAACACGCTTCGCAAGGAGGGGGACAAGAATGATGTCTACGCAGTATTCGCGAGCATGCTGAAGAATGGCACTGTGCCCGACGGCATCGACCAACTCATGCAGCAGTCCTCGTCGCGGCCCTGACAAGACTGCATAAGGGAGAGGCGAAGAAATGAAAACCCAGAAATACGCCGTCAACCAATACCTGATCGAAAGCGTCCTCTCCAAGGTGCGCGAGGGCGAGATCGCCATCCCGGAAATCCAGCGGCCTTTCGTCTGGGACGCGTCCCAGGTGCGCGACCTGCTGGACTCGCTCTATCAGGGCTTCCCGGTTGGCTATCTGATCGCGTGGCGCAACCCGGATGTGAAGCTAAAGGACGGCAGCACGGCCTCCGGCAAGATGATCCTGATCGACGGGCAGCAGCGCATCACGGCGTTGACGGCTGCGGTGCTGGGCCAGCCCGTGGTCAACAAGGAATACCGCAAGGTGCGCATCTCGATTGCCTTCCACCCCATCGAGGAGCGCTTCGAGGTGACCAACCCTGCCATCACCAAGAACGCGGCGTGGATTTCAGATGTGTCGTCGCTCGTTGGTGGCGAGGTTGATCTGTTCGATGCGGTCGAGAAATATCTTGCTGATAACCCATCGGCCGACAAATCGAAGGTCAAGGACAACTTGCGTAATTTGGCCGACATCGCCAAGAAGCAGATCGGCCTGATCGAGCTGTCCCACGACCTGGACATCGAGACGGTGACGGAAATCTTCATCCGCATCAACTCCAAGGGCACGGTGCTGTCGCAGGCTGACTTCGTCATGTCCAAGATCGCCGCCGACCTGCGCTACGGCGGTCAGCAGCTCAGGAAGTGCATCGACTACTTCTGCCACCTGGCGGTGGCGCCGGAGTTCTATGGCTTCATCAAGGACAACGATCCCGAGTTCGCGGCGTCGCCCTACTTCCAGAAGATGGCCTGGCTGCGCAACGAGAACGACGACCTCTACGACCCCAGCTACAACGACCTGCTGCGTGTGGCCTTCACCAGCGAATTCGGGCGCGGCAAGCTGGCCGACCTGGTGAGCCTGCTCTCGGGCCGGAACTTCGAGACGAAGAACTACGAGGAGGCCATCGCCGAGGCGTCGTTCGCCAAGCTGAAAGAGGGTGTGCTCGACTTCATCAACGAGTCCCACTTCAAGCGCTTCGTGATGATCATCAAGTCGGCGGGCTTCATCACCACCGAGATGATCCGCACCCAGGGTGCCCTGAATTTTGCATACATCGTTTACCTGCGGCTGCGCGCGCAGGGCATCCATGATGGCAAGATCGGGGCATTTGTACGGCGCTGGTTTGTCATGTCAGTGTTGACGGGCCGCTATTCCGGATCGGCCGAGACGCAGTTCGACCAGGACATCCGCCAGATCGCGTCCGGTGACTTCGCCGACATCCTCGCCAAGGTGGAGAGCGCCGAACTGTCTCCCGCATTCTGGGAGGTGGGCCTGGTGCAGCAGTTGGAAACCTCCGGCACCAGCAGCCCCTACTTCTGGGTGTTCGTGGCCGCCCAGGTTCGCGCCAACGATACCGGGCTTCTCTCCAAGGACATCACAGTGCGCGAGCTGGTGAGCCACCTCGGCGACATCCACCACATCTTCCCGCGCGACCTGCTCAAGAAAGCCGGGCTTACGCGCAGCCAATACAACCAGATCGCCAACTACGCCTACACGCAGGAAGAGATCAACATCAAGATCGGCAACAAGCCGCCGCGCGCCTATTTCGCCGACATTCAGGCGCAATTGAGCGGCGGTCCGCTGAAGTATGGCGCGATTGCCGATGCCAACACGCTCAAGGCCAACCTTGCCGCCAACTGCGTGCCGGAGTCCATCGTGGGCATGGATGTGGAGCAGTTCGACGACTTCCTGGCACTACGTCGCCAGCTTATGGCGGAAAAAATCCGGAGCTATTACGAGGGGCTTTAATGGCTATACACGCCCTACCTGATCAACTGACACCGGATAGCGTGCCTTTCCTGGCCTGTCTTGACGCCATTTATCAAGACCCCGACACGCAAATCACTCTCGACTGTACCCAGGTCCGCTTTGTCACCCCTTTCGGCTTGTGCCTGATGGCGGCGACATTCGACTGGCTGGAACAGGAAAACAAGCAAGTTGGGCATAGCGGCTTATCCCAAAGCGTTGGAAGTTACCTGGCACGCATGGACTGCCTGCCCGGAGCCTTGGCCGAGCCTTTTGTCGGGCCTCGCAACGACCGTGCCGATGCACTGGTCGAGGTACAGGTAATTTCTGAGCGCAGTGAGGCGGATGCGGCTGCGCAGAAGCTCGCCCAGGCTTTTGTTGGACGGCTGCCGGGAACCGATCCCAAGGCCGCCCCTGACGAAATGACCGGTCTGAAACCGGGCGAGGCCGTGGAAGAAGCCTTGGCCTACATATTCACCGAACTGATCGACAACTCCTTGACGCATGGGCGCAATCACGGCTTTCCCAACGCAAAGGTCTGGGTGGCGGCACAGTACTACCCTTCCAAAGACCATATCCGCCTGGCAGTGGTGGATGACGGGTGCGGCCTGCTCCGCTCCCTCAGGAATCACCCCCGTCTGGCCAATAAAACAGATATTGGAGCCATAAAGCTGGCACTGGAGCCACGAGTCAGCGGCAATCGGGATGTTGGATTAAGAGATGATAGCCATAATCAAGGGGTTGGATTGTCCGTATCCTCGGAGTTGGCGATCCGTGCCGGCGGCCGGGTGGACATCATCTCCGGCCAAGGGGCGGTAAAAAAGCTGAAAAACGCCCTACATTGCTGGACTGTGCCCGGTTGGCACGGAACAGCGATCGAAATTACTGTATTACGGAAACAACTGGGCGGGGTCCGTGTCTCAGACCTTATTCGCGAATTGCCTGGCTATGAACAGGTTAGTATGCTTAAATTTACCTAGGAAACAACCAGTTACCTGGTTTGACTTGAGAGGGGAAGCCATGAATGCCCATTTGGAATGCTCCAAATATCCCCCGCACCATTTTTTCGGCACCCGTTTCATCGGGCAGCAAATGCGCGGGGAGCTTGAAGCGCTACTGGATCAGAATCAAAACGTTGAGGTCGATTTCACCGGCCTGAATGCCACCCAGTCTTTCATCGACGAAATGATCGGGGTACTGGTGTTGCGCTATGGCCCGGCCGTTTTGCAGCGCCTGTCCTTCAAGGGTTGCAATGAGGATATCCGGACCATCCTGCATTTTGTGGTATCCAGCCGCCTGACCGATTACAAGAACAGACAGGGCGCGCTCACCCATTAAGTCCCTCTGGCCTTGCCTGTAACAGGCCAACAAGGTCGCTTGCCCTCGCCTATTGGGGTAATTTTGCAACGAATTACCCTATTGTCTTAGCTGGTTACCCTATATTAATCGCCCATGGGGTCGATCCACCCCGTAGTAAAATCCACGGGTCACGACGGCGCGCAGACGCCCGCACAAACAAAGAATTCCGTGGAACCCGCCAAACACACGCCGATGATGGCCCAGTACCTGGGCATCAAGAGCCAGTATCCCGACATGCTGGTGTTCTACCGCATGGGGGATTTCTACGAGCTGTTTTTCGACGACGCCGTCAAGGCCGCGCGGCTTTTGGGCATCACGCTCACCACGCGCGGGCAGTCGGCGGGCGAGCCGATCAGGATGGCGGGCGTGCCCTACCACGCCGCCGAGCAGTATCTCGCCAGGCTCCTGAAGCTGGGCGAATCGGTGGTGGTGTGCGAGCAGGTCGGCGACCCCGCCACCTCCAAGGGCCCGGTGGAGCGCCAGGTCACGCGCATCATCACGCCGGGCACGCTGACCGACGCCTCGCTCCTGGACGAGCACCGCGACACGCTGCTCTTGGCGCTGGCGCACGACAAGAACACGGTGGGCGCGGCCTGGCTCAACCTGGCCGCCGGCCGCATGACGGTGACGCAACTCGATCAGAACGAAGTCCCCGCCCTGCTCGCGCGCCTCAAACCCGCTGAATGCCTGCTGCCGGAAACCCTGGCGCTGGATTTCGCCGGCCCGCAGAAGAAGCTCGACGCCTGGCAGTTCGATCCCGCGCGCGCCGCGCAGGATTTGGCGAAACAGTTCGCAAGCCGCGATCTTGCCGCCTTCGGTGTGGAAGACCTGCCGCAGGCCGTGGCCGCCGCGGGCGTGCTGCTCGACTACGTGAAACAGACGCAGAAGAGCGCCCTGCCCCACCTGCAAGGACTGACGGTCGAGCGCGCCGACGAATTCGTGCGCATGGATGCCGCCACCCGGCGCAATCTGGAACTCACCGAAACCCTGCGCGGCGAGCCCTCCCCCACCCTGCTCTCCGCCATCGACGCCACCGTCACCGCCATGGGCGCGCGGCTTTTGCGCCACTGGCTGCACCACCCTTTGCGCGACCGCTCGGTTCTCGGCTTGCGCGTGGAGGCCATACGCGCCTTGTCGGAAGACAGTGGATTGCGCGGACAGCTCACTACCCTGCTGAAATCCTGCGCCGACCTCGAACGCATCGCCGGACGCTGCGCCTTGCGCTCCGCGCGCCCGCGCGACCTTTCGGCCATGCGCGACACCCTCGCCCTGCTGCCCGATATCCAGGTGCTACCGGGGCTGGACTCGCCCGCGCTCGTGGCCATAAAAACCGCCTGCACGCCGCTGCCGGAACTGCACGAACAACTCGCGCGCGCCATCCAGCAAGAACCCGCCGCTGTGCTGCGCGAAGGCGGCGTCATCGCCGCCGGCTTCGACCCCGAACTCGACGAGCTGCGCGCGCTGACCGAGAACGCCGGCGCCTTCCTGCTCGAACTGGAGGCGCGCGAGCGCGAGCGCACCGGCATTCCCAGCCTGAAAGTCGAATACAACAAGGTGCACGGCTTCTACATCGAAGTCACCCACGCGCACGTGGAGAAGATCCCCGACGACTATCGCCGCCGGCAAACGCTGAAGAACGCCGAGCGCTACATCACCCCGGAACTGAAGGCCTTCGAGGACCGCGCGCTGTCGGCGCGCGAACGCGCATTGGCGCGGGAAAAACTGCTGTTCGAGCAGATGCTTGACGCCATCGTCCCGCAGGTGCCGCAGCTTTTGAAGACCGCGGCGGCGCTCGCGGAACTGGACGTGCTGGCGAGCCAGGCCGGGCGCCTCGCCACGCTCGACTGGGTGCTGCCGGCATATTCGCAATCCGTCGGCATCGACATCGAAGCCGGCCGCCACCCGGTGGTTGAAGCGCAGGTGGGCAGCTTCATCCCCAACGACACGCAGCTATCTCCAAGCAGGCAGATGCTGCTCATCACCGGCCCCAACATGGGCGGCAAGTCGACTTACATGCGGCAGACCGCGCTCATCACGCTGCTCGCCTGCTGCGGACTGCCGGTGCCGGCAAAGTCCGCCAGCATCGGGCCGATCGACCAGATCTTCACCCGCATCGGCGCATCGGACGACCTGGCGGGCGGGCGCTCGACCTTCATGGTGGAAATGACCGAGACCGCCGCCATCCTGCGCCACGCCAGCGAACAGAGCCTGGTGCTGCTAGACGAGATCGGGCGCGGCACTTCGACCTTCGACGGCCTGGCGCTGGCCTGGGCCACCGCGCGCCATCTGTTGACCGACACCCGCGCGCTCACCCTGTTCGCCACGCACTACTTCGAACTGACCCAGCTTTCATTGCAGCATCGCCAGCTCGTCAACGTGCATCTGGATGCGGTCGAGCACGGCGATGAACTGGTGTTCCTGCATGCGGTGGAAGACGGCCCCGCTTCGCAGAGCTACGGCATCCAGGTCGCACGCCTCGCCGGCGTGCCGGCCAAGGTCATCGCCGCGGCGAAAAAGCGTTTGAAGGAACTGGAAGACGCCCAGGTGCAGCAAGGCCCGCAGGGCGATTTGTTCGTGCAGCCGGAAGAAAATGAAACTGCTGACCCAAATGCCGCATTGCTGGAAGCCTTGCGCGCACTCGACCCCGACGAGCTCAGCCCGAAGGAAGCGCTGGAAAGGCTGTATGAACTGGCCGAACTGGCACGCTCTGCAGACAGCAGGTTTGACTGAATGAAATGAAGTCCAACCGGGCAATCCGGCTGAAAAGCTATGCCGCCTTCTTGTCCGGCTCCACCGCAAGCCGCATTCCAAGCGTCTTCAACACGGCCAGCAGCGTTTTAAGCGTGGGGTTTCCGTTGGGAGACAGCGCGCGGTACAGGCTTTCTCTTTGTATGCCCGCTTCCTTTGCCACTTCGGCCATGCCGCCGTGCGCTTCGGCCAGCCGGCGCAGCGCCAGAAGCGCTGCGCCGCGGCCTTCCGCATCATTCATGTCGGCCATGGCCTGGCGCAGGTACTCCGCCGCATAATCCGTGTCGCGGCGCAGTTCCTCAATCATCCATTCGTCGTGAGACACGCTTGCCTTCTTGCTCATTTGCGCCTCCTTTTCCAATCTGCCCAATATTCCAGAGCAAGTTCAATATCCCCGTCCTGGCTCGATTTGTCGCCGCCGCAAAGCAGGATGACCAGCTTCTCGCCATGCGCGGCGTAATAAACCCGATAGCCGGGTCCAACGTCAATCCGCAATTCCGATACGCCATCACGAACAGCCTTGTTGTCGCCCGGATTGCCCATTGCCAGGCGGTCAAGACGGCGGGCAATTGAGGCTTTGCGACCTTGTCCCGCAGTTTCTGAAACCACGTTTGAAAAGGAATCCGGCCTTTGCTGTCCCGATAGTGTTCTATCGTTTTCATTGCCTATTGTAATCTATAAGTTACAAATGGCAAGGGACGGGGCAAGATCAGACTGCTTGCCTGCCGGTGAAAACAAGCCGTCCAGAAGCGGCTTGACAGGCCGTTGAAGAACTCTCCGGAAGCCGTGGAATTCTTCAACAGCCTGTCAAGTGCCCTTCCTGCGCCAGAGATAGCGGTAGATGAAGCCCGGAAAAGCGAAGACCAAAAACAGCGCGGCGGTGACGGCATAGAACTCCCAGTTCTGGGAATGAATGTCGCCGCCCTTGTTTTCCAGCAGGAGGCCGATGCCGCCGACTACGAAATACAGCACCACGAGTTCGAGCAGGCGCCAGCCGAGGTGCTTGGCGCCGGATGCCGGACGTTTGACGAAAAACAGCCGTTCGACCAGGAACGGCAGGTTGGCGGCAATCAGGGCGATTACCAGGAGCAGCGAAGCTTCCATATGGGACTTTTATCCGGTTCTTTTACTGGCAGGATGCACAGGCATTCCCCCTCACCCTCCCCTCAAGGGAAAGGGGACAAGAAGTTGGGCTTGTTTGTTTCAAAGCGAGGATTGTACGGCAATCAGGCAAAGACTCATCAGCGGTCCCGGAAGAATCCCCAGCGCCAGAATGCCCAGTCCGTTGAGGGACAGCGCAAGCCGCATGTCGCCCGGCGCTTCGATGGCTGCGGTCTGCAGCGGCTCGTCGAAGTACATGAACTTGACCACGCGCAGGTAGTAGAAGGCGCCGATCAGCGAGAACAGCACGGCTGCCACAGCCAGCCACACGAGGCCGACCTCGACCACCGACTGCAGCACCGACAGCTTGGCGTAGAAGCCCACGGTCGGCGGGATGCCGGCCATGGAGAACATCAAGAGCAGCATGAGGAAGGCCGCCCACGGGCTGCGCGCATTGAGCCCCTTGAGGTCGTCCAGCTCCTCGGACTCGAAACCCTGGCGCGAGAGCAGCAGAATGACGCCGAAGCCGCCCAGGCTCATCATGGCGTAGACCACGCTGTAGAACATGGCGGCGGCATAGCCGTTCTGGTTTCCGGCCAGGATGCCCAGCAGCAGGAAACCCATGTGCGAGATGGTGGAATACGCCAGCATGCGCTTGATGTTGGTTTGCGCGATGGCGGCGATGTTGCCTACGGCCATGGACAGCACGGAGAGCAGCACCAGCATGTCGCGCCAGTCGGTGTGCAGGACTTCCAGGCCCTGCACCAAAATACGGATGCTGAAGGCGAAGGCGGCGAGCTTGGGGGCGCTGCTGATGAAAAGGGTCACCGCGGTCGGCGCGCCGTGATAGACGTCCGGCACCCACATGTGGAACGGCACCGCGCCAAGCTTGAAGGCAAGGCCGGCGACGATGAACACCAGGCCGAACACCAGCGGCACTTTCTGGCCGGCGCCTTCCTGCAGGGCCACCGACACGTCGGTCAGCATCAGCGAGCCGGTGCTGCCGTAGACCATGGACATGCCATAGAGCAGCATGCCCGAGGCGATGGCGCCGAGCACGAAATACTTCATCGCCGCCTCGGAGGCGACGGCGGAATCGCGCTGCAGCGCAACCATGGCATAAAGCGACAGCGACAGCAGTTCCAGGCCCAGATACAGGGTGAGGAAATGGCTGGCCGAGATCATCACCATCATGCCCAGCGTGGCGAACAGGGTCAGCGCATAGAACTCGCCCCTGAACAGGCCGCGCGCCTGAAGATAAGAGCGCGAATACACCAGCATGAAGGCCACCGCCAGATACAACACCAGTTTCAGCGCGTCTGCCAAGGTGTCGTCGACGAACATGCCGGAGAAGGCATGCACCGGCTCTGACTGGTGGCCGCCGAAAGTAAGCCAAGTGCAGCCCGCGAGTGCAAGCAGCGACAGGACATAGGTCAGGACACGCTGGCTGTCCTTGAGCATGCTGTCCACGATGAGAATGACGGACAGCATGGCCAGCAGGAAAATCTCCGGCAGCAACGGCACAAGTTCGGCAAGGCTGTAGTTCATGGCAGTTTGCTCTGCCCTACATGGGCAATCAGGTTATCGACCGAGGCGTGCATGACATCGGTAAAAGGCTTCGGATACAGGCCCATGCCCAGCACGCACACGGCGAGCATGCCGAGGATGAGGAACTCGCGCTTGTCGAGGTCCTGCATTTCCTCGACAAGCGGGTTGGTGATCTTGCCGAACACCACGCGCTTGTACATCCACAGCGTATAGGCGGCGCCGAGAATCAGCGTGGTGGCGGCGACGAAGGCATACCAGAAATTGACCTTGACGGCACTCATGATGACCATGAACTCGCCGACGAAGCCGGAAGTCGCGGGCAGGCCGGAGTTGGCCATGGCAAACAGCATGAAGAAGGCGGCGAATACCGGCATTTTGTTGACCAGCCCGCCGTAGTCCTTGATCTGGCGCGAATGCAGGCGATCGTACATGACGCCGATGCACAGGAACAAGGCGCCGGAAATGAAGCCGTGCGAAATCATCTGCACCAGGCCGCCCTCGATGCCGAGCGGGTTGAACAGGAAAAAGCCCAGGGTGACGAAGCCCATGTGCGCGATCGAAGAATAGGCGATGAGTTTCTTCATGTCGGCCTGCACCAGCGCCACCAGGCCGATGTAGGCCACGGCAATCAGCGACAGCGCGATCACCAGCCAGGCGAGTTCGTGGCTCGCGTCCGGCACGATGGGCAGGGAAAAGCGCAAAAAGCCGTAGGCGCCGACTTTCAGCGTGATCGCGGCCAGCACCACCGAGCCGCCGGTGGGCGCTTCCACGTGCGCGTCCGGCAGCCAGGTATGCACCGGCCACATCGGCACTTTCACCGCAAAGGCGAGGAAGAAGGCGGCGAACAGCAAAATCTGCGCGTTCATGCCGATGGCGAGCTTGTGGTAGTCGAGGATCTCGAAGCTGTTGCCGGCCTGGAAATACAGGTAGATGAAGGCCACCAGCATCAGGAGCGAACCCAGCAGCGTATAGAGGAAGAACTTGATCGCGGCGTACACCCGGTTCGGCCCGCCCCACACGCCGATCACCAGGTACATGGGAATCAGCATGGCTTCGAAAAACACGTAGAACAGCACCGCGTCGAGCGCGGCGAACACGCCGTTGATGAGGCCGGACATGATGAGGAAGGCGGCCATGTACTGCGCGACTTTCTTCCGGATCACCTCCCAGCCCGCGATCACCACCAGCAGCGTGGTGAAGCTGTTCAACAGGATGAAGGGCATGGAAATGCCGTCCACGCCCAGGTGGTAATTGATGTTGAAACGGTAGATCCAGGGCACCAGTTCCTCGAACTGCATGGCGCTGGCACTGACATCGAAGCCGGTATAAAGCGGAATGGCAACGAGGAAGCCCAGCGCGGCGGCAACCAGGGCCAGCCAGCGTGCAAGCGGCGCGTTCCTGTCGCTGCCGGTCGCGAGCACGGCCAGTCCGCCGAGGATCGGCACCCAGATGACGAGAGTGAGAGGCGGCAATCCGAACATTGTTTTTCTTTCTTAAGCCGTTGCCCTGACGAACCAGGTCACCAGCACGAACACGCCGATGATCATGGCAAACGCATAGTGGTAGATGTAGCCGGACTGGACGTGGCGAACGAGGCGGGAGGCCGCGCCGACCAGCCTGGCCGAGCCATTCACCAGCCAGCCGTCGATCACCGTCTGGTCGCCGCGCCGCCACAGCCCGCCGCCCACCTTGCGCGCGCCGCCGGCGAAGAACCAGTCGTAGAAGTCGTCGAAGCCGTACTTGCGTTCGAGGATGGCGTAGAGGAGGCCGAACTTCTTCTGCAGCATGGCCGGGATGTCCTGGCGCTTGAGATAGAAGAACCAGGCCAGGCCCACGCCCGCCACCGCCAGCCAGAACGGCACGGTGGCCACGGCATGCAGGCCCATGGCGGCGGCGCCGTTGAAATGGTGCGCGAGTTCGCGCATGGCGGGATGGCTGTCGGCCACGTAGATGGCGCTGCCAAAATATTCGCCGAACAGCATGGGGGCTATGGTCATGTAGCCGATGGCCAGTGACGGCACCGCCAGCGCCAGCAAGGGAATGGTCACCACCCAGGGCGATTCGTGCGGGGTGTGGTCGTGGCGGTCCTCGGCGTGCTCCTGCACCTCGTGGTGATGGTGGTGCGCGTTATGAAAGCGCTCCTTGCCGTGAAACACCAAAAAGTACATGCGGAAGGAATAGAACGCGGTCACGAACACGCCGATCAGCACCGCCCAGTAGGCGATGCCGGCCACCGGCAGGTTCGAGAACTTGACCGCCTCGATGATGTTTTCCTTGGAATAGAAGCCTGACAGGAAAGGCGTGCCGATGAGAGCGAGCGAGCCGATGAGCGAGGTGATCCAGGTGATGGGCATGTATTTCCTCAGGCCGCCCATGTAGCGGATGTCCTGGTTGTGATGCATGCCGATGATGACCGAGCCGGCGGCGAGGAACAGCAGCGCCTTGAAGAAGGCGTGGGTCATGAGGTGGAACACCGCCACCGAGTAGGCCGAGGCGCCGAGCGCCACCGTCATGTAGCCCAGCTGCGACAGCGTGGAATAGGCGACCACGCGCTTGATGTCGTTCTGGATGATGCCGAGGAAGCCCATGAACAGCGCGGTGATGGCGCCGATGACCATGACGAAGGAGAGCGCGGTGTCACTGAGTTCGAACAGCGGCGACATGCGCGCGACCATGAAGATGCCCGCCGTCACCATGGTGGCGGCGTGGATCAAAGCGGAAATGGGGGTCGGGCCTTCCATGGAGTCCGGCAGCCATACGTGCAGCGGGAACTGCGCCGACTTGCCCATGGCGCCGATGAACAGCAGGATGCAGACCACCGTCATCAGCGACCACTCCTGGCCGGGAATCAGGGTGATGGTGGCCGTCGCCAGTTCCGGCGCGCGCGCGAACACGGTGGCATAGTCGAGCGAACCGAAGTGCGCCAGCACCAAACCAATCCCCAGGATGAAGCCGAAATCGCCCACGCGGTTGACCAGAAATGCTTTCAGGTTGGCGTAGATGGCTGTGTCGCGCGTGTACCAGAAGCCGATCAAGAGGTAGGACACCAGGCCCACCGCCTCCCAGCCGAAGAAGAGCTGCAGGAAGTTGTTGCTCATCACCAGCATCAACATCGAGAAGGTGAACAGCGAGATGTAGCTGAAGAAACGCTGGTAGCCCGGATCGTCGTGCATGTAGCCGATGGTGTAGATGTGCACCATGAGCGAGACGAAAGTCACCACCAGCATCATCATGGTGGTGAGCGGATCGATCAGGAAGCCGACCTCGAAGCGCACGTCGCCGCCGGTGATCAGGCCCGAGTCCATCCAGGTGTAGACGCTGCCGTTGAAGACATGGCCGGCCTGCACGTCCTGGAAGATCACCACCGAGGCGATGAAGGAAATCGCCACGCCGGCGATGGTCACCGCGTGCGACAGCGTGCGGCCGATGAACTTGCCGAACAGCCCGGCGACGATGGCGCCGAAAAGCGGCGCGAGCGGGACGGTGAGGTACCAGGCCTGCATTCCCATGCTCATCCCTTCAGCCTGTCGAGGTCATCGACGTTGATGGTGCGCAGGTTGCGGAACAGCACCACCAGGATGGCGAGGCCGATGGCGGATTCGGCCGCGGCGACGGTGAGGATGAAGAACACGAACACCTGGCCGTGGATGTCTCCGAGATAATGCGAGAAGGCGATGAAATTGGTGTTGACCGCGAGCAGCATGAGTTCGATCGCCATCAAGAGGATGATGACGTTCTTGCGGTTCAAGAAAATGCCCAGCACGCTGATGGCGAACAGGAGCCCGCCCAGAATGAGATAGTGAGATAGAGAAATCACTTCGCGCTTCCCCCTGATTCCTGATCCCTGATTCCTGATCCCTGTTCCGCCGCCATTTTCACCAGGCGCACGCGGTCGGCGCGCTTGACGGCGACCTGCCGGGCCGGGTCGAGGTATTTGGTGTCTTTTCTTTTTCTCATGGTGAGCGCGATCGCCGCCACGATCGCCAACAGCAGGATGACGGCAGCGAGTTCGAAGGCATAGACGTACTCGGTGTACAGCAGCCGCCCCAGTTCCCTGGTGTTGCTGTAGTCGGCCGGCTTCGCCGCGGGGACAGAATATTTGTCCAGGCCGAAGAAGCGCCCGCCCAGCACCACCGCCATCTCCAGCATGAGCAGGATCGCGATCGGCAAGGCGAGCGGCAGGTAATCCCAGAAGCCTTCCTTCAGCTTGGCGAGGTTGATGTCCAGCATCATCACCACGAACAAAAACAGCACCATGACCGCGCCGACGTAGACCAGCACCAGGGTGATGGCAAGGAACTCGGCTTCCAGCGTCATCCACAACCCGGCTGCATTGAAGAAGGCCAGCACCAGGTAGAGCGCGGCGTGCACCGGGTTGCGCGCGGTGATCACGCGCAGGCCTGCGAACAGCAGGATGGCGGAGAAGAAGTAGAAAATGAATGTCTGGAAATTCATGATTTTCTTTGTGAAACATGGAAGGCGAGACGTGAAACGTTCCGCTTCAATTGAAGCCACCCTTCCCCCTTCACCCTTCCCCCTTCACGTTTCATCGGTATTTGGCATCCTGTTCGCGCGCCGCGGCGATTTCCGCCTCGTACCTGTCGCCCACCGCCAGCAGCATGGGCTTGGTGTAGTAGAGGTCGCCGCGCTTCTCGCCGTGGTATTCGAGGATGTGGGTCTCCACGATCGAGTCCACCGGACAGGATTCCTCGCAAAAGCCGCAGAAAATGCACTTGGTGAGGTCGATGTCGTAGCGCGTGGTCCTTCTCGTCCCATCGGCGCGCTGCTCGCTCTCGATGGTGATGGCGAGCGCCGGGCACACCGCCTCGCACAGCTTGCAGGCGATGCAGCGCTCCTCGCCGTTGGGATAGCGGCGCAGCGCGTGCAGGCCGCGGAAGCGCGGAGACTGCGGGGTCTTTTCTTCCGGGAACTGCACCGTGATCTTGCGCGCGAACATGTAGCGGCCGGTCAGGCGCATGCCCTTGAGCAGCTCGACCAGCAACAGGCTGTTGAGGAAATCGAAGATGCGCTTCATCCCGTTCTCCTCAGTGGAACCAGTGCTTGAACGGGGTCTGCATCATGGCGCCGACGAAGACGATCCAGACGAGGGTGACGGGAATGAACACCTTCCAGCCCAGGCGCATGATCTGGTCATAGCGGTACCTGGGAAAAGTGGCGCGGAACCACAGGAACAGGAACAGCACGAAGGCCACCTTCATCGCCCACCACAGGAAACCGTCCGGCAGGAAGGGGAAGGGCGACAGCCAGCCGCCCAGGAACATGAGCGTGGTCAAGGCCGCGATCAGGATCATGTTGGCGTATTCGGCCAGGAAGAACACGGCGAAGGCCATGCCGGAATATTCCACGTGGAAGCCGGCGACGATCTCGGATTCGCCCTCGGCCACGTCGAAGGGCGCGCGGTTGGTCTCGGCCACGCCGGAAATGAGATACACCAGGAAGAGCGGAAACAGCGGCAGAAAATACCAGTGGTGAATGCCGCCCGCCTGCCCGTTCACGATGTCGGTGAGGTTGAGCGACTGCGAGGCCATGAGCACGCCCACGAGGGCGAAGCCCATGGCGATTTCGTAGGACACGATCTGCGCGGCCGAGCGCATGGCGCCGAGGAAGGCGTACTTGGAGTTGGAGGCCCAGCCGGCCACGATCACGCCGTACACGCCCATGGAGGTGATGGCCATGACGTACAGGAGACCTGCATCGATGTCGGCCAGCACCCAGTCGTCGCTGAAGGGAATCACCGCCCAGGCCGCCAGCGCCGGCGCGATGGCCAGTATCGGCCCGAGGATGAAGAGTCCCTTGCTGGCGCCGGATGGAATGATGATTTCCTTCATCAAAAGCTTCACCGCGTCGGCGATGGGCTGCAACAGGCCCTGCCAGCCCACGCGGTTGGGGCCGATGCGCACCTGCATCCAGCCGATGATTTTTCGTTCCGCGTAGGTCAGGTAAGCCACCGCCAGCATCAGCGGGATGACGATGATCATGATCTTGACCAGGGCCCATACCGGAGTCCAGGCAGTTCCCAGGAGGTTCTGGAAAAATTCCATCACGCGCGCTCCACGGTCAGCTCGCCGAACAGCGGGCCCAGTCCTGCGGTCACCGGATGTGCGCCGGGCAGTCGCACGCAGTTGGCCGGCAGGCAGTCGTCGCGGTCGATGCGAATGACCAGCGAGCCCCGGCCCTGGCGGATCACCGCCATGCCGCCTGCGCCGAGGCCGAGCTTCTCCAGCAGCATGCCGGAAGCGCTCGCCACCGGCGGCGCGCCGTCAGCCGTTCTTTGCAGCGAGGTCGCGCGGCGCACGACGGGATCGACCTGGTAGATCGGCACTTCGCCGATGCGCTCGAGCTTGTCTGAAGTCTGCAGCGACACGGAAACCGGCTCGATCTTGTTATTGAGCAGCTTGCAGACATGAGCTTGGGCGTCCGGTCCCAAGGCCTCGTCGCGCACCGCCTCGCTGGAATCGAACCCGAAGCCGGGCAGGTTGAGGAGATTGCCCAGCACGCGCAGCACTTTCCAGGCGGGGCGGGTTTCGCCCAGCGGCTTCACCGCGCCGTGAAAGCTCTGGATGCGGCCTTCGATGTTGATGAAGCTGCCGGAGGTTTCGGTGAAGGGCGAAATCGGCAGCAGCACGTCGGCATAGTCGAGCGCGCCGTGCTTGTAGGGCGACAGCGCCACCACGAATTCGGCCTCTTTCATGGCGGCAAGCGCGGCGACGGGGTCGTGGCAATCGTATTCGGGCTCGGCGCCCAGCAGGATCACGGCCTTGCGCGGGGACGCCAGCATCTGGCCGGCATTCATGCCGGCGATGCCTTGGCGGCCCATGGCGGCCCGCCCGGGAATGGCACCGGCGGCAACGGCGCCCACGCCGTTGCCGGAATCGCCCAGCACGCCCCAATGCGCGCCGGTGAGGCGCGCGGCTTCCTGCGCCAGCGTCATCATCTCGGCAAAACGCGGATGATGCTGGGCGAGATTGCCGAGGAAGATGCCCTTCTTCCCGCCGCCTGCCATGCTCTCGGCGATGGCCTCGATCTCGGGGGTGACTTCCGCATTGCCGGCAATGGCCGGCGCGGCCTCGCCCTTCATCTCCGCCAGCGCGCGCACCAGCGCGGCCAGGGCATTGACCATGCCTTCGGGCGAGACGATGGCCTTGTTCGCCACCTTGCAAAGATAATCCTCGACCAGCGGGTTGATGAGGTTCATGCCGGCGCCCCAGCGCACGGCATGGCGCAGGCGCAGCGCCAGCAGCGGATGGTCCTTGCGCAGGGTCGAGCCCACCACCAGGAAGCGGTCGAGCTTGTTGAGATCAGCCACCTTCATGCCCAGCCAGAAAGCGCCGTGCGCCCGGGCGTCGAGGCGGAAGTCGCTCTGCCTCAGGCGGTGGTCGATGTTGCCCGAGCCCAGTTCGCGCATGAGCTTCTGCAGCAAATACAGTTCTTCCACGGTCTGCATGGGGGAGGCCAGCGCGCCGATCTCACCGGCACCGTACTTCACCTGGATTTCGCGCAGGCGGCTCGCGACAAGATTCAGCGCTACCTGCCACTCGGCTTCGACCCACTGGCCGTTTTCCCTCACCATGGGCCGGGTCAGGCGCTCTTCGCTGTTGAGACCTTCGTAGGAGAAGCGGTCGCGGTCGGACAGCCAGCATTCGTTGATGTCCTCGTTTTCCAGCGGCAGCACGCGCATGACGCGGCCGTTCTTGACCTGTATCTGCAGGTTGGAGCCCAACGAATCGTGCGGGCTCACGCCTTTTCTCCTCGACAGTTCCCAGTTGCGCGCGCTGTAACGAAAAGGCTTGCTGGTGAGCGCGCCGACCGGACACAGATCGATGATGTTGCCGGAAAGCTCGGAATCGATGGTCCTGTCGATGAAGGGCATGATCTCGGCATGCTCGCCGCGGAAGGCCTGGCCCATTTCCATGATGCCGGCGATTTCCTGGCCGAAGCGCACGCAGCGCGTGCAGTGGATGCAGCGCGTCATGTCGGTGGCAATGAGCGGGCCGAGGTTCTTTTCCGTCACCACGCGCTTGGGCTCGGCATAGCGCGAGCTGCTGCCGCCGTAGCCCACGGCGAGGTCCTGCAGCTGGCATTCGCCGCCCTGGTCGCAGATCGGGCAGTCGAGCGGGTGGTTGATGAGCAGGAACTCCATCACGCCCTTCTGCGCGGCAACGGCGTAGTCGGAACGGGTGAATACCTTCATGCCGTCGGTCACCGGGGTGGCGCAGGCCGGCAGCGGTTTGGGCGCCTTCTCCACCTGCACCAGGCACATGCGGCAGTTGGCGGCGATGGACAGCTTCTTGTGGTAGCAGAAATGCGGAATGTAGATGCCGAGCCTGTTGGCGGCATCCATCACCGTGGCGCCGGGTTCCACTTCGATTGGCTTGCCGTCGATTTCGATATTCAGCATGCGTATTTATTCCGAAACCAATGTCGCATTCAAAACGAGGCGCGACGGCGCCGCGCAGACAGTATGACCAATACGGCAAGCGGCGCCAACAAAGTATCGGTTTGAATGCGTCATTGGGTCACACCATGCATTTTTTGTGTTCGATATGGTACTCGAACTCTTTTCTGTAATGCTTGAGCATGCCCTGCACCGGCATGGCGGCGGCGTCCCCCAGCGCACAGATGGTGCGCCCGGCGATGTTCCCAGCCACGCTGTCCAGGAGTTCCAGGTCTTCCGGCCGGCCCTGGCCTGTTTCGATCCTGTGCACCACGCGGTACATCCAGCCGGTACCCTCGCGGCAGGGCGTGCACTGGCCGCAGGACTCCTCGAAGTAAAAATAGGACAGGCGCTCGAGCGCGCGGACCATGCACACCGTCTCGTCCATCACGATCACCGCGCCCGAGCCCAGCATGGAGCCGGCCTTGGCGAGGGAATCGAAGTCCATGGTGCAGTCCATCATGATCTCGCCCGGCAGCACCGGCGCGGAGGAGCCGCCGGGGATGACGGCTTTCAGCCTGCGCCCGCCCTTCACACCGCCGGCCATTTCCAGCAGTTTCGCGAACGGCGTGCCCATGGGGATTTCGTAATTGCCCGGCCTTTCCACATGCCCTGACACAGAAAAGATCTTGGTGCCGCCGTTATTGGGCTTGCCCAGCCCAAGGAACTTCTGCCCGCCCTCGCGCATGATGTAGGGAATGCTGGCCAGCGTCTCGGTGTTGTTGATCGTGGTCGGCCTGCCATAGAGTCCGAAACTCGCCGGGAACGGCGGCTTGAAGCGCGGCTGGCCCTTCTTGCCCTCGATCGATTCCAGGAGCGCGGTTTCCTCGCCGCAGATGTAGGCGCCGTAGCCATGGTGGTTGTAGAGGTTGAAGGAAAAACCCGAGCCGAGGATGTCGTTGCCGAGATAGCCCGCTTGCCGCGCTTCCTCGACGGCGCGTTCCATGCCCTCGTAGATGTCCCAGATCTCGCCGTGGATGTAGTTGTAGCCCACCTTCGCACCCAGGGTGTAGCCGGCGATGATCATGCCCTCGATCAGCGCATGCGGGTTGTAGCGCATGATGTCGCGGTCCTTGAAGGTGCCTGGCTCGCCCTCGTCGGAATTGCAGACGATGTACTTGTCGCCGGGGAACTGGCGCGGCATGAAGCTCCACTTGAGTCCGGTGGGGAAGCCGGCGCCGCCGCGGCCGCGCAGGGCCGAGGTCTTCACCTCGTTGATGATGGCCTCTGCCGGGGTCTTCTCGGCGAGGATTTTCTTCAGCGCGGAATAGCCGCCTGCGCTCTCGTAGGTTGCGAGCTTCCACGGCTCGGAAAGATGCAGGGTGTTGAAGATGACGGGGCCGGGCTGTATGACCATGATTACTTGTTCTTGAGTTCATCCAGCAGCGCGTCCACTTTCTCCTCGTCGAGAAAGCTTTCCATGCGGTGGTTGTCGACCAGCAGGAGCGGCGCGTCGCCGCAGGCGCCCATGCACTCGCCCTCCACCAGGGTGAAGGCTTTGTCCTCGGTGGTTTCGCCGAACTCGATGCCGAGCTTCTGCTTGAGCCTGTCGGCGATTCTGTCCGCGCCCATCAGCCTGCACGGCAGGTTGGTGCACACGCACAGCTTGTGCCTGCCCACCGGCTTCACGTTGTACATGTTGTAGAAGGTCGCCACCTCGTACACGGCGATGGGCTGCATGCCAAGGTAATGCGCGACGAAGTCGATGACCTCGTTGGACAGCCAGCCCTTTTCCACCTGCGCGATGCGCAGCGCGGACATCACCGCCGACTGGCGCTGCCCGGCCGGGTATTTGGCGATTTCCTTGTCAATCTGGGCGAGGGATTCGGTGCTTAACATCATCATTACCTGTCGATTTCACCGAATACGATGTCTTGCGTGCCGATAATGGCCACCACGTCGGCAATCATGTGGCCGCGGCTCATTTCGTCCAGCGCCGCCAGATGGGCGAATCCGGGCGCGCGGATTTTCAGGCGGTAAGGCTTGTTGGCGCCGTCGGACACCAGGTAGATGCCGAACTCGCCCTTGGGATGTTCCACCGCCGCATAGCACTCGCCCTCGGGCACGTGCATGCCTTCGGTGAAGAGCTTGAAGTGATGGATCAGCTCTTCCATGTTCTGCTTCATGTCCATGCGCGAAGGCGGCGCCACCTTGTGGTTGTCGGTGATGACCGGGCCGGGGTTCATCTTCAGCCAGTCCACGCACTGGCGGATGATGCGGTTGCTTTGCCGCATTTCCTCCATGCGCACGAGATAACGGTCGTAGCAGTCGCCGTTGACGCCGACCGGGATGTCGAAATCCATGCGGTCGTAGACTTCGTAGGGCTGCTTCTTGCGCAGGTCCCACTCCACCCCGGAGCCCCTGAGCATGGGGCCGGTGAAACCCAGGGCCTGGGCACGCTCGGGCGACACCACGCCGATGCCCACGGTGCGCTGCTTCCAGATGCGGTTGTCGGTGAGCAGGGTCTCGTATTCGTCGACGTAGCCCGGGAAGCGCTTGGTGAAATCCTCGATGAAATCGAGCAACGAGCCCTGGCGGTTCTCGTTGAGCTTCTTCACCGCCTCGGCATTGTGATATTTCGATGCCTGGTACTGCGGCATGCTGTCGGGCAGATCGCGGTACACCCCGCCCGGTCGATAGTAGGCCGCATGCATGCGCGCGCCCGACACCGCCTCGTAGCAGTCCATCAGGTCTTCGCGCTCGCGGAAGGCGTAGAGGAACATGGTCATGGCGCCCACGTCCAGCGCATGCGCGCCGATCCACAGGAGATGATTCAGGATACGGGTGATCTCGTCGAACATCACGCGGATGTACTGCGCGCGGATGGGCACCTCGATGCCGGCCAGCTTCTCGATGGCCATGACGTAAGCGTGCTCGTTGCACATCATGGATACGTAATCGAGGCGGTCCATGTAGGGCACCGACTGGATGAAGGTCTTGTGCTCGGCCAGTTTTTCGGTGGCGCGGTGCAAAAGGCCGATGTGCGGATCGGCGCGGCAGATCACCTCGCCGTCCAGCTCCAGCACGAGGCGCAGCACGCCGTGCGCCGCCGGGTGCTGGGGACCGAAGTTCATGGTGTAGTTGCGGATCTCGGCCATGTCAGCGCCCTTCCCCGTAATGCTCTTCGCGCACGATGCGCGGGGTGATTTCGCGCGGCTCGATCGACACAGGCTGGTAGATCACGCGCTGCTGCACGGGGTCGTAGCGCATTTCCACATTGCCCGAAAGCGGGAAGTCCTTGCGGAAGGGATGGCCGACGAAGCCGTAGTCGGTGAGGATGCGGCGCAGGTCGGGATGATCCTCGAACACGATGCCGAAAAGGTCAAAGGCCTCGCGCTCGAACCAGTTGGCCGAAGGCCAGATGCCGGTGACTGAAGCCACCAAAGGCAGTTCGTCATCAGGACAGAACACGCGCACGCGCAGGCGCACGTTGTGCGTCATCGAAATCAGGTGGTACACCACGGCAAAGCGCGGACCTTCCCAGGCACCGTCCTTGTAGCTGCTGTAGTCCATGCCGCACAAATCGGTCAATTGGGTGAAGCGCAGTTCGGGATGGTCATGCAAGGTCTGCATCGTCCGTACCAGCGAGCCGGCCTTGACCTCGACGGTCAGTTCGCCAAGACGGATATCGGTTTTCACCAGCGCATCGCCGAGCATGTCCTGCAGGCAGGTGGAAAGCGTATCCGGGGAAAGGGCCATGTAACGTGTCTATCTATCTGGCGATGGTATTGGTGCGCTTGATCTTGTTCTGCAACTGAATCAGGCCGAACAACAGCGCTTCGGCCGTGGGCGGACAGCCGGGCACGTAGATGTCCACCGGCACGATGCGGTCGCAGCCGCGCACCACGGAATAGGAATAATGGTAATAGCCGCCGCCGTTGGCGCACGAGCCCATGGACACCACCCAACGCGGCTCGGCCATCTGGTCGTAGACCTTGCGCAGGGCGGGGGCCATCTTGTTGCACAGCGTGCCGGCCACGATCATCACGTCGGACTGCCGGGGACTGGGACGAAACACGATGCCGAAACGGTCAAGATCGTAGCGTGAGGCGCCCGCCTGCATCATTTCCACCGCGCAGCAGGCGAGGCCAAAGGTCATCGGCCACATCGAGCCGGTACGCGTGTAGTTGATGATGGTATCGAGAGTGGTTGTGACAAAACCCTTCTCAAGTGCGCCTTCGATGCTCATTCCCACTCCAAAGCGCCCTTCATCCACTCATAGATGAAGCCGACGACCAGTATGCCCAGGAAAATCACCATGGCGACGAAACCGAACATGCCGATTTCCTCCAGCACAACGGCCCAGGGAAACAGGAAGGCGATTTCCAGATCGAACAGGATGAACAGGATGGCGACGAGATAATAGCGCACGTCGAACTTCATGCGCGCATCCTCGAACGCCTCGAAGCCGCATTCGTAGGGCGAGAGCTTTTCGCTGTCCGGCCTGTTGGGCGCAAGCAGCCTCCCGGCCATGATGGGAACGATGCCAAAGGCCAATCCCACCAGGATAAACAACAGTATGGGGAGATAGTTCTCCAGCATCCTCGTCCCTGTCCTCGCGAAAAAAACCGTCCTGCATGGGGACGGTGTTATGGGACTGAGTGTAGTGTTACAGGCCAAAAACTGTCAAGCACACAAAACACCTATTTCCCCATTAAAAACAATGGGATATTGAATAGCCCCGACTAATGATCAGATTATTAAAACTAATGGTGCCGACGGCGAGACTCGAACTCGCACGACTTTCGTCACTACCCCCTCAAGATAGCGTGTCTACCAATTCCACCACGTCGGCTGGTGATGAATGCGCCTGCTTTATACAGCGCATTCGCTTGAATTTCAAATCAAACTACTTGGGAATTTCTCCGGACTTGGGCGACGGACTGTCCTGAGCAGGCGCCGCCTGGGGTGCCGGCGCCTGCTGCGTGGCTGCCGGGATTTTGTCCAGCACCCCGCCAGGCGCCGCCCGGTTCAGGGAAAAGTAGGTCAGGCCCACGCTGGTCAAAAAGAAAATCGTTGCCGCGACTGCCGTGGCGCGCGACAGGAAATTCGCCGAACCGCTGGCGCCGAACAGGCTGCCGGAAGCGCCGCTGCCAAAGGCTGCGCCCATGTCCGCGCCCTTGCCGTGCTGCAGCAGCACCAGCCCGATCAGGGTAACCGAAACCAGCAAGTGCATTATCCAGACCAAGGTTTCCATTTATTCAATCCAAAAAATCAGGCCGCAGCCTTGCAGATCGCGATGAATTCATCGGCAATCAGCGAGGCACCGCCAATCAATCCGCCGTCGATATCTGGCTGCGAAAAGAGTTCGGCCGCATTCGCCGCCTTCACGCTGCCGCCGTACTGGATCACCAGGCCGTCGGCCACGGCCTTGTCAAGACCGGCTATCCTGCCGCGGATGAAGGCATGCACAGCCTGCGCCTGATCGGGCGTAGCCGTCTTGCCGGTGCCGATTGCCCACACCGGCTCGTAGGCCACCACCGCCCTGGCCAGCGCTTCCACGCCGGCGGCATCGATGACCGCATCGAGCTGGCGTCCCACCACCTGCTCGGTGATGCCGCCTTCGCGCTCTTCGAGCGTTTCTCCCACGCACAGAATCGGGGTGAGGCCTGCAGCCTGGGCCGCCATGAATTTCTTCGCCACGGCCTCGTCGGACTCGCCGTACAGACTGCGCCGCTCGGAGTGGCCGACAATGACGAAGGTGCAGCCGAAATCCTTCAGCATGGAGGTCGATACTTCACCGGTGAAAGCACCCTTGGCATGCTCGCTCACATTCTGTGCACCCCAGGCGATACTGCTGCCGTTCAGTTCGGACTGTACTTGTGCCAGATAGGGAAAAGGCGCGCACACCGCCACACCAGCGCCTTGCAGGCCGTTGAGCGCAGTTTTCAATGCTCCCAGCAAGACCCGGTTCTCGGCCAGGCTGCCGTGCATCTTCCAGTTACCGGCAACGAATTTACGACGCATTCCTACCCCGCTGAAAAGCCTGCTATGTTAATGCAGAGGGGAGGTACGGTCAACGAGATAAAACGGCAAAAGCCGTTCTCAGTCGCTCAGGTCGAGGTATTTCTGGATGCGCCGCTCGGCGATCAGGCGGTCAATGCGCCATTCGTCCAGGAGCTTCATGGCCAAATCGAAAGTCTTGAGCTTGAGCGCAAACAGGCGATGGAGCTCGAACGGGGATTCGCTCTCCAGTGCCTTGCACAATTCCCACAGGACAGTCGCTTCGTCGCTTTCCGGGTTGCGCTTGATGAACTTGGCAATCTCCCTGACGGCATTGGCCATTTTCTGATTCTCCGCTTGATCTGATGCGCCGACACACATGACAGAAAGCGCAATCATACCGCTGCCGGGCGTTCATAATATGACAATATCATGACAGGCATGGCCGGCCGGGTACCGATATCCGCCGGTGGTCTCTGCTGCCTTCAGCCGAAGCGTCCGGTGATGTAATCCTCGGTCTGCTTCATTTTCGGCTTCAGGAACAACTGGTCGGTATCGCCCATCTCGATCAGTTCGCCCATGTACATGAAGGCGGTGTAATCGGAAATCCGCGCCGCCTGCTGCATGTTGTGGGTGACGATGACGATGGTGTAGCGATCCTTGATTTCGTTCAGCAGTTCCTCGATCTTGGCAGTGGATATGGGGTCCAGCGCAGAGGCGGGCTCGTCGAGCAGCAGCACCTCCGGTTCCAGGGCGACGGCGCGCGCGATCACCAGGCGTTGTTGCTGGCCGCCCGAAAGGCTCATGCCGCTCTCATTGAGTCGGTCCTTCACCTCATCCCACAGCGCTGCGGCGCGCAATGCCTTTTCCACGGCTTCATCCAGGCGGGCGGGGTTGTTGACTCCCATGATGCGCAGGCCATAGGCGACATTCTCGTAGACAGACTTGGGGAAGGGATTGGGCTTCTGGAAGACCATGCCTACACGGCGCCGCAGCAATGCCACATTCACGTCGCGGTCGTAGATATTCTTCCCGCCGAGCAGTATCCTGCCCTCGACCCGGCAAATGTCGATCAGGTCGTTCATGCGGTTGAAGCAGCGCAAGAGCGTGGATTTGCCGCAGCCGCTGGGGCCGATGAAAGCGGTCACGCGACTGCGCGGGATCGTCATGTTGATGTTTTTCAGCGCCAAGGATTCGCCGTAATAGAGGTTCAGGTTCTCGACGCGTATGGCCACCTCGTCGGTGCTTTCCATCTGCTTGCGCTCCAAGTCGCCGATCTTGATTGCATGGGTTTTCAGCGTTTCGTCATTCATGTTCGGATTTCCTTCAAACTATCTTTCGATGCGCTCAAACGCCTTCGAGCCCACGCATTTTTTCGCGCAGCTTGTTGCGCTGGCGTATTGCGAACAGATTCAGCACCACGATGATGATGACCAGCAACAGCGATGTGGCATAAACCAGCGGACGGGCAGCCTCGACGTTCGGGCTCTGGAAACCGACGTCATAGATATGGAAGCCCAGGTGCATGAACTTGCGTTCCAGGTGCAGGAAGGGGGGATTGCCGTCCAGCGGCAGGCTCGGCGCCAGCTTGACCACCCCCACCAGCATCAGCGGGGCCACTTCGCCTGCAGCGCGCGCCACTGCCAGAATCAAGCCGGTCATCATGGCCGGGCTGGCCATCGGCAGCACTGTGCGCCACAGGGTTTCGGCCTTGGTCGCGCCCAGCGCCAAGCTGCCTTCGCGGATCGAGCGCGGCACCCTGGACAGCCCCTCTTCCGTGGCCACGATCACGACCGGCAAGGTCAGAAGCGCCAGGGTCAGGGACGACCAGAGTATGCCGGGGCTGCCGAAAACCGGCGCCGGATGGGCTTCCGGAAAAAACAGCGCGTCGATGTTGCCGCCCAGAAAATAGACGAAAAAGCCAAGGCCGAATACGCCGTAAACGATCGAAGGCACCCCGGCCAGGTTGTTGACCGAAATGCGTATGAGACGGATCAGCGGCCCCTGCTTGGCATATTCGCGCATGTAGACCGCAGCCATGATGCCCAACGGCGTCACCACTACCGACATCAGCAAGACCATCAGAACCGTGCCGAAGATGGCTGGAAAGATGCCGCCCTCGGTGTTCGCTTCGCGCGGATCGTCAACGATGAACTCGAAGAACTTCTTCAGATAGTGCATGCTTTTCTGAATGAAATTCATGTCGTTCGGCTTGATCACGTCAGCGATTTTGGAAAACGGTATCTCGATGACCTGACCGTCTTGTACCTCGACGGTAATGCTGTCGCGCTGGTTCTGCACACGCAATTCGTCGAGCCGGGCCTGCAGCTTGGTGAATTGGGCATTGAGGGCTTGCCGCTCCCTGTCGATTTCGGCCTGCGCCTCGTCGGTCAGTTCGCCCGACAGTTCGAGTTTGCGCTGCTTCAGGCGCAGGCGCTCCAACCGGTAGTTGATCTTGCCGATGTCGTGCTTCTCGATGCGGAGTACCTCATCGAACAGCTCATTGGCACGCTTGAGCCGCTTTTGCAGCTCGTCCCAGGCAGCCCGCCCTTCGGCGACCACCTGGCCATTTTCCTTGACCGATTTGAGATGCCCGAAGAAACTGCCCCATTCATGGCGTTCTATCGCGATCAGGTCCTTGGGATAACTGAATTCGCCCAGCAGTGGCACAGGGACCCACTTAAAATCGACGCCATACACATCCCTGTTGCCCTGCTTGAAAAGATAACGATAAGTATAGGTATCGTCGCTTTTAATGTTGTAGCCGGATTCGCGCAGACGCTTGAGCGAAACCTCTTCCTTTTCACGCAGTTCGCCAATCAGACGACTGACCGTGCCATCGTCATTTTTGATGCTTGTTTCCACAATGGCAGCGGGCCACCAGTGCACAAGCCCTCGGGCGGCCGTCATCCAGACAACGGCATACACCGCGACCAGCGACAGGGCAATCGCTCCCGCCGTCATCCATATCCAAGGCTCGCCGCCTTTGAACCAGTTACGCATGGCTTGATTCCTCAGATGGAACTGTATTTGTCGCGCAGGCGCTGTCGCACCAGCTCAGCGACGGTGTTGATGAAAAAGGTGAAGATGAACAGCACCAGGGCGGAGAAGAACAACAGCAGGTAATGTGTCGAACCAACTGCGGCTTCCGGCATTTCCACGCCGATATTGGCCGAGAGCGTACGGAAGCCTGTGAAGATCGAGAAGTCCATCACCGCGGTGTTGCCCGTGGCCATGAGCACGATCATGGTTTCGCCAATGGCGCGGCCGAAGCCGACCATGACGGCGGAAAATATCCCCGGGCTGGCAGTCAGCAGCACGATATTGAAAAGCGTCTGCCAGGGTGTAGCGCCCAAAGCCAGGGATCCGCTGGTCAGATGCCTGGGCACGCTGAAGACGGCATCTTCGGCGATCGAGAAGATGATGGGAATGGCGGCAAAGCCCATGGCAAAGCCCACAACAAGGGAGTTGCGCTGCTCGTACCTCCAGCCCAGTTCGTTGCTGATCCAATGCGGCAAGTCTCCGCCAAAGAAAGCGGCTTCGATGGGATGGCCAAGCTGGATGCACCCCCAAACCACCAGGATGATCACCGGGATCAGCACCGCCGCCTCCCAGCCCGCGCCGACACGTCTGGTAATCGAATCCGGCATGCGGCTCCATATCCAGGCGGTAAGCAGAAAGCTGAAAGGCAGGAAGAACAGCGCAAGCAAGCTGCCTGCCAGGTTGTTGTCGATAAAGGGCGCCAGCCACAGGCCGGCAAGAAATCCCAGGATCACGGTTGGAAGCGCCTCCATGATCTCGACCGAGGGTTTGACGATGCCGCGCATTTTTGGCGTCATGAAATAGGCCGTGAATATGGCGCCCAGTATGGCCAGGGGGACAGCGATCATCATCGCGTAAAAACCCGCCTTCAAGGTGCCCAGCATCAGGGGGGTGATGCTGAATTTCGGCTCGAAGTCTGAGTTCGCGGCAGCCGACTGCCAAAGATAATCGGGTTTCTCATAGCTTTCGTACCAGACCTTGCCCCACAGGGAATTGACAGAAATTTCCGGATATTCGTTATCGATATGGGCGAAACTGATATTCCCCTGGCGAGTTTCCAGCAGCAATCCGTTCGCGCGCGGCGAGAATGTTGCCATTCTGGCAGGGCCGCCACCCGTCGTTCCTTCCACCAGGAGGCGTTCCGAAGTGGCATAGTAGAGATTGACTCCACCTTTTTCATCGGCTGCGACAAACCCCTTGCGGGCATATTCCGGGGCGAGCAGCGTGATGGCAGCGGCCATGGGCTTGAATTCGCGGATGCGGGTCAGGACATTGTTGTGGTTGGCATCCCGCACCTGAAACCACTGCGCCAGATTTCCCTTGTCACTGCCGATGATGAGAGAGAACCCCCCCGACAGCAAAGCGGCGGCCGTTATGCGCTCACCTTCCGGCACCACGGCTACGGTCTGCACCAGGATGGGATTTTCCTTGTCCTGGACGTCGTAATGGCTGACGAACCGTCCGCCATGGATCACGTAAAGGTCACGCTGCTTGATTTCCAGCAGCATGCGGTCGATCTCATTCTTCGGTTTTGGCAGCTCCTTCAATACCTCGCGATTTATGGAAGCATTGCCCAGAAAATCGGTTTCGCTCGTGTAATTGGCCAGCAACAAACGCCCATCCTCGGTCAGGGCAACAGCCGTGGTTTCGTCCTGGTCGTTCTGGATAACCAGTTTTTTCAGGGCCTTTCCGCTATCATCCAGCACCAGCGGATTTGAACCGATGGGGTAGATCACGCCCGGAGCGATGCTGCGGATATCTTTCGTGGGATTGTTCGGGTCCGGGGAAAAACTGACCTTGTAGTCGTCCTTTAGCACCAGCAATCGACCGTCGGACAAGCCGAAGGCCATGGCACGCTTGCGCAAATCCCCGGCAGCAAAACTGGTGGCGCGCACACCATTCGGCAGGGCGGCGCGCTCCTGTCGAAGCACCTTGCCCTGTTTGAGATCGAAAAATGTAATGTCGCCCTGATCAGTGACGCGAACGCCAATCTCCGCATGTTCCTCGGTGGCAAGATGCACCGTGGACTGGCCTGCCGGCGCAGGCACCGCAAGGGATTTCAATTCTTCCATGTGCGGTGGCATAAAGAGCGGTGCCACCACGCTCGCCAGATAGAAGAAGATGGTGCTGATCGCAATGATCACGCTCAAGCCGCCAAAGGTCATGACGAACTTGAAAAGCTTGTCCTTGAGCATCCGGCGGCCGGTAAAGTTTCCCGCAGAGGAGATGCTGGCCTCAATCTTTTCCATTATTGACCACTTTTATTAATGAAACTTGCCGAAAATCTTCACAAGAAACCGCTTGCTTCAAGCAGAAAAAAGGCAGCAAAAACAGGCCAAACCGTGAATCCGGTTCGGCCTGTGTGCATAACCGGAGTTACTTTGTTTGATGAATCTTGTTGAACTGCTCTACCAAATGAAGCGGACGGCCTTTTTTCTTGGTTTCGGAGTTCAACGCATAGATAACCGTTTCGCCCTTGGGACCGGCACCCACTTCAGTGTAAGTAAAGGTGATTTCCTTGTGTGCCAGATAATCCTGGAAATCCTTCCATTCACCAAAAACATGGTAACGGCCATTGCGCACCACTTCAGCGTAGAAGGGCTTCAGGTCTTTCACGCGGCCATCAAAAATATCTTCCGCGGCAGTCGGCTTGTCAAGATGCTTGCCATCCTCCTTGGTGATGCCAAAGATCACAGTCTCCCCTTCAGGGCCGCCACCGATACGGCTTCGCGTCAAAGGCACTTCATCGTGCTCCAACAGGCCAAGGTAAATCTTGGGCTCGGTCATTGCATAGATGCGGCCGTTTTCATGGAAAACCAAAAAGTAAGTCTGCAATTTTGCTTCGGCAGGAGCCATTCCGACCGAAGCGCTACCGGCATTGCCCGAGGCCTGGGCCGGGCTTGAGGCTTTCGCCTTCGGCTCGGCGGAAGTAGACGAATTTTGGCTGGTGGCACATCCGCTCATCAAACCTGCAACAAGCAAGGCGACCAGCGTGTGCTGCTGGATATTTCGCATGGTTTCACTCCATAAAGTTTTTTGTGCGCGCCCTAATCAAGGGCGCATCACAAAGTTTTGCAGGCAAAGTCAATTGGCGCCCAGATCGTGCAGAGCCTTTTGTGCCATAGCCGCAGGCAGCGGCACGAAGCCATCCTTCACCACGACTTCCTGGCCTTGCTTGGACAGCACCATCCTGAAGAACTCGCGCTCCATCGGCGGCAGCGGCTGGTTCGGGCGTTTGTTCACGTAGACGTAGAGCACGCGAGAGAGGGGGTAGGTCTTGTTCAGAGCATTCTCGGGAGTAGGCTCAACAAAGGGCTGGCCGTCCTTCTTGGACAGAGCCACGGCGCGAACACCGGAGGTCTTGTAACCAATGCCGGAATAACCGATCGCTCCGATTTGACCAGTCACGCTCTGAACCACCGAAGCGGAACCCGGCTGCTCGGCAACGCGCTTGGAGAAGTCGCCCTTGCACAAGGCATTCTTCTTGAAATAGCCATAGGTACCGGACACTGAATTGCGTCCGTACAGGGCAATATTGCGTGACGCCCAATCACCGGTCAGGCCCAGTTGCCCCCACTTGGTGATTTCTTCCTTGTGGCCGCATTTACGGGTAGCGGAAAAAATGGCATCGACCTGGGGAATGGACAGCCCCTTGATGGGGTTGTCCTTATTCACGTACACGGCCAGTGCGTCGATGGCAACCGGCACGGCGGTGGGCTTGTAGCCATACTTCTTCTCGAAGGCGATGATTTCTTCGTCCTTCATCTCACGGCTCATGGGGCCAAAGTTGGAAGCGCCCTGAATCAGGGCGGGCGGCGCGGTAGAAGAACCGGCACCCTGAATCTGGATGTTGACATTGGGATAATAGCGCTTGAAGGACTCGGCCCACAGCGTCATCAGGTTGTTCAGCGTGTCGGAACCCACGCTGGTGAAGTTGCCGGAAACGCCGCTGGCTTTGGTATAGGTAGGCAATGCCGGGTCGACTTGTGCATGTGCGACCATGCTTTGCGCACCCAGTACCGTGCCCGCAACGAGGCCGAGCGCCGAAAAGATTTTCTTGAATTCCATGCTGGATGACTCCTGAAGGTGGTTGAAATTGCAGCTAGAACTACGGCCAGGCCGGGTTCACGCAGGCACATCCTAGCTTTGTAATATTACAGTTACATTACACTCCGTCCGGGAAGGGCAGGAATTTTGTCCGTGTATGTTGTTCAAGCAACGATTCAGGCATTGGCATTGGCACTTGCATTCTTTACCGCCGTTGCGACGTGTTCCGCCCATTTGCGAGCCAGGTCTTCCGAAGACGACTCGACCATGACGCGAATCAAGGGCTCGGTACCCGAAGGGCGCAGCACGATGCGGCCTTCACTGCCCATGTCGGCCCGGGCCTCGGCTTCGGCATCGAGCACGCCTTGCGCACTGGCCAGATCGATGCGCCTGGCGATGGGCACGTTGATCAGCACCTGCGGATAAAGCCTGAGATCGGCCGAATATTCGGACAGGCTGGCGCCGCTGTCCTTCAGGGCGTGCAGCACCTGCAGCGCGGAAATGATGCCGTCGCCGGTGGTGTGTTTGTCCAGGCACAGAATGTGGCCGGAAGTCTCGCCGCCCAGCAGCCAGCCCTTGTCCTGCAACATTTCCAGCACGTAGCGATCGCCCACCCTGGCGCGCGCGAACGGCAGCTTGAGCCGGGTCAGCGCATGCTCCATGCCCAGGTTGGTCATCAATGTGCCCACCACGCCGCCCTTCATTTTTCCGGTGGCAACGCGGTGGCGGGCGATGATGTAGACCAGCTGGTCGCCGTCGAAAATGCGTCCGCCGCGGTCGGCCATCACCAGGCGGTCGCCGTCGCCGTCGAGCGCAATGCCGAAATCGGCCCGGTGCCGTTTGACCGCGGCGGATAGGCTGGCAGGATGGGTGGCACCGCATTCGGCATTGATGTTGAAACCGTTGGGCTCGGCGCCGATACTGATGACTTCCGCGCCCAGTTCGTGGAACACGTGCGGGGCGACATGGTAAGTGGCGCCATGGGCGCAATCCACCACGATGCGCAGGCCGCGCAGGTCAAGGTCGTTGGGGAAGCTGCTCTTGCAGAACTCGATGTAGCGCGCCGCCGCGTCGTCTATGCGGCGCGCCCGGCCCAGTTCGGCGGAGGGCGCAGTCACGATGTCGTGGTCGAGTGCGGCTTCGATCCGGTGCTCGATGGCGTCGGGCAGTTTCTGGCCGGCGCCGGAAAAGAACTTGATGCCGTTGTCCTCGAAGGGGTTGTGCGAAGCCGAGATCACCACCCCGGCCTGCAGCCGCAGTGCGCGGGTGAGATAAGCGATGCCGGGCGTGGGCAGCGGGCCGGTGAGGTTGACGTGCACGCCGGCTGCCGTGAAGCCTGCGGTGAGCGCGGATTCCAGCATGTAGCCGGAAATGCGCGTGTCCTTGCCGATCAGCACGGTCGGGTGCCGGCCGGCCGGCAGCACGCTGCGGTCGGATGCCAGCACCTTGCCGGCGGCATAGCCCAGGCGCATGACGAAATCGGGGGTGATGGGCGACTTGCCCACGCGCCCGCGCACCCCGTCGGTGCCGAAATATTTGCGGCTCATTCTTGTTCTGCTCCCTCAACAGCCTCCCAGACCTTCAGCGCATCCTTCATCGCGGCCACGTCGTGCACCCGCACGATGGCTGCACCTCGCGCCACCGCCGCCAGATGCGCGGCCACGCCCGCGTATTCGCGCTGATCGACGGGTTTGCCTGTCAGCGCGCCCAGCATGGACTTGCGCGACATGCCGGCCAACACGGGCACGCCAAGATCGGTCAGCTTATGCAGGTTTTTCAACAAAACGAGATTGTGCGCCAGGGTCTTGCCAAAGCCAAATCCGGGATCGACCACAAGGCGGCAACGCTCGATGCCTGCGGCCTCGCAGGCAGCGATGCGCCGGGCGAGAAAGTCGCGCACCTCGGCGATGACGTCGTCATAGTGCGGCGCCGCCTGCATGGTCTGCGGGTCGTTCTGCATGTGCATGAGGCAGACCGCGACGTCGGCTCCGGCCACCGCTTCGATGGCGCCGGGTTCGCGCAGGGCCATGACGTCATTGACCATGGCCGCGCCCGCCCGGATTGCCGCCTGCATCACATGCGGCTTGCGCGTATCGGCGGATACCGCAACACCGCGTGCGGCCAGCGCTTCGATGACCGGCAGCACGCGCCGCAGTTCCTCTTCGACGGAAACCGGCGCGGCACCCGGGCGCGTGGATTCGCCGCCCACGTCCAGGATATCGGCGCCCTGCTCGGCCAGCATGAGCGCGTGAGAAATCGCTCGTTGGGAATCTTGCAGGCGCCCGCCATCGGAAAACGAATCCGGCGTGACGTTGACCACGCCCATGATCAGCGGGCGGTCGAGGGCAAAGGTGAAGCGGCCGCAGCGGAGCATCAGAGACAGGTGACGGGTGAAGGGTGACGGGTGACGGGTGAAGGGTGAAGGGTGACGGGTGACGGGTGACGGGTGACGGGTGACGGGTGACGGAAGCCATCTGTCACCTGTCACCTGTCACTAGTAACCCGTCACCGCCTTCAAGCCTCCTGCGCGGGCTCGGTGGTGGGCGCAGGCGCGCTGGGCTTGCTGCCGCCGGACGGCTTTGCCGGAGGCGGGCTGGAAGGATGCGGCGGACGCGGCTCGCGGCCGGCCATGATGTCGTCGATCTGCTCGGCATCGATGGTTTCCCATTCCAGCAGGGCGCGGGTCATGGCTTCGATCTTGTCGCGGTTGTCCTCGATGATCTTGCGCGCACGGGCGTACTGCTCGTCGATGATGCGGCGGATTTCCTGGTCCACCTTCTGCATGGTGGCCTCGGACACGTTCTTGTGCGTGGTGATGGAGCGACCCAGGAAGATTTCGCCCTCCTCCTCGCCGTACACCATGGTGCCCAGACTGTCGGACATGCCCCACTGCGTGACCATGCGGCGCGCCAGTTCGGTGGCGCGCTGGAAATCGTTGGAGGCGCCGGTGGTCATCTGGTGCATGAACACCTCTTCGGCGATGCGGCCGCCGAACAGCACGGCGATGGTGGACAGGATGCGCTCCTTGTCCATGCTGTAGCGGTCCTCGGTCGGCAGCTGCATGGTCACGCCCAGCGCGCGCCCGCGCGGGATGATGGTGACCTTGTGCACCGGGTCGGTCTTGGGCAAAAGCTTCGCCACCACCGCATGGCCGGACTCGTGGTAGGCGGTGTTCCTGCGCTCTTCCTCGGGCATGACGATGGAGCGGCGCTCGGCGCCCATGATGATCTTGTCCTTGGCGCGCTCGAAGTCTTCCATGTCGACCAGGCGCTTGTTGGCACGCGCGGCGAACAGTGCGGCCTCGTTCACCAGGTTGGCGAGGTCGGCGCCGGAAAAACCGGGCGTGCCGCGCGCCAGGATGTCGGCCTTGACGTCGGGCGCGATCGGCACCTTGCGCATGTGCACCAGGAGGATCTGCTCGCGACCGCGGATGTCGGGCAGCGGCACCACCACCTGGCGGTCGAAGCGGCCCGGGCGCATGAGCGCGGGGTCGAGCACGTCGGGACGGTTGGTGGCGGCGATCACGATCACGCCGGCCGAGCCTTCGAAGCCGTCCATTTCCACCAGGAGCTGGTTCAGGGTCTGCTCGCGTTCGTCGTTGCCGCCGCCCAGGCCCGCGCCGCGCTGGCGGCCGACCGCGTCGATTTCATCGATGAAGATGATGCAGGGGGCGGACTTCTTGGCCTGCTCGAACATGTCGCGCACGCGCGCAGCTCCCACGCCGACGAACATTTCCACGAAGTCGGAGCCGGAAATGCTGAAGAACGGCACCTTGGCCTCGCCGGCGATGGCCTTGGCGAGCAGGGTCTTGCCGGTGCCGGGGCTGCCCACCATGAGCACGCCGCGCGGGATGCGCCCGCCCAGCTTCTGGAACTTGGAGGGATCCTTGAGGAAATCGACCAGTTCGGACACTTCTTCCTTGGCTTCGTCACAGCCGGCCACATCGGCGAAGGTGACCTGGTTGTTGCTCTCGTCCAGCATGCGCGCGCGGCTCTTGCCGAAGGAGAAGGCGCCGCCGCGGCCGCCGCCCTGCATCTGGCGCATGAAGAAGATCCACACGCCGATCAAAAGCAGCATGGGGAACCAGGAAATGAAGATGCTCATCAGCACGGATTGCTGCTGTTCCGGCTTGACCTCGATCTTGACGTTGTTCTTCAGAAGATCGGAGGTCAGCCAGATGTCGCCGGGCGGCGCATAGGTCACATAGGGGCGGCCGCCCTCGCTCATGCCGCGGATCACGTTGCCCTCGATCACGGCCTGCTTGATCTGGCCTTCCTTCACCTGCTGGATGAAATCCGAATAGGCGATCGTGGTCTGGCTGGTCTGGCGCGCGCCAAACTGCTGGAAAACGGTCATCAGGATCACCGCGATGACGACCCAGATGGCGATGTTCTTTGCGAGATTGTTCACTTGACTACTGCTCCTGTGCGCATTCCGTGCGCATTTGGACTCATTCTAGGCCGCTCCCGGCCCGCTGGCTAGACCTTCAAGCCCCTGCCTACCAGAAAATTCTCCCGGCTTTCGCCGCGCGAAGCATCCGGCTTGCGCACGTGAACCTGACGGAAGTTCTGTCTGGCCAGGCGCACGAATTCCTCGAAACCCGCGCCCTGGAATACCTTGACGACGAAAGCGCCGTCCGGTTTCAGCCATTGGACGGCGAAATCGAGCGACAGTTCGGCCAGGGCATAATGTTTGGCCTGGTCGGCGTCCTTTACCCCAGACAAGTTGGGGGCCATGTCCGATAAAACAAGGTCGACCTTGCGGCCTTCGAGCACTTTTTCGACCAGAGCCAGCCCCTCGTCGCTGGCGAAATCGGCCTGGAACAGCGTAACACCGGAGATGGGCTCGACCGGCAGCAGGTCGATGCCGATCACCCGCCCCTTCTCGCCCACCTCCCTGGCTGCGACCTGGCACCACCCGCCCGGGGCTGCGCCCAGGTCGACCACGGTCATGCCCGGCTTCAGCAAATGGTCTTTCTCGTTTAGCCAGATGAGCTTGTAGGCCGCGCGCGAGCGGTAGCCCTCCTTCTGGGCCAGTTTGACGTAAGGATCGTGCACATGGCGGTCCAGCCACCAGGCGCGGCTGGTTTTGGGTCTTTTCATCGGCTGTCAGGGATCAATCGGCGTAAAATCCGGCTTCACTCATCGAAGATTGCAACATGATCAAGCTTAGCCCCGCCCATCGGCAATATCTCAAAGGCCTGGCGCACCCGCTGTCACCCGTCATCATCATCGGCGAAAAAGGCCTGACCGAGGCCGTGCTCAAGGAAGTGGGGCGGGCGCTTGCCGCGCATGAGCTGATCAAGATCAAGGCCGGCTCGGACGAAAAGGCAACCCGCAGCCAGTGGATGGAACGGATTTGCCAGGCGCTCGACGCTGCGCCCGTGCAGCAGATCGGCAAGATACTGGTGATCTATCGCGCCGCGGAAAAACCCGCTATTCAATTGCCGCGGTAACGCCAGACCAAAACCAGACCGAGCAGGCTCTCGATCAGGTAGACCACGCTGGAAATGCCGTGCCAGGCGGCGAAACGGTCGCGAAAGGCGCTTTCCATCACCGCCTGCGGCATGGCCTGATCCTTCATGGCCTGCATCACCGGTTGAATGCCGAAATGCTGGCCCAGCACCAGGAGCAGCATGACCAGCACGATCCAGAAACGGCTCTGCTTCAAGGCCTGAAAACCCTCGCGGCCAAGACGGTGCACCAGCAGGTAGCCGCCGGCCACGATGCCGACCCAGGCAATCCATTTGAACAACTCGCCGGCAAGGTCGCCGGCCAGCTGGCGGTCGGACAGTTCGGCAAACAGGGTGGGCGCGGCGATGTAGCCGATCGCCCACAAGCCTCCCACCCAGGCAACCAGCAACACCGCGGCCAGGCTGTCGGAAAAGTTTTTCATCGGTATTCGACGTCGAGGATTTCGTACTGGCGCACGCCGCCGGGCGTCTGCACCCTGGCCGTGTCGCCGGCCTGCTTGCCGATCAGCGCGCGCGCCATGGGCGAGGAAATCGAAATCTTGTTGACCTTGATATCGGCTTCGTCCTCGCCCACGATCTGGTAGGTCACCACGTCGCCGGAATCGAGGTCTTCGAGTTCGACGGTGGCGCCGAACACGATGCGGCCGTCAGCATCGACGGTTTTGGGATCGATGATCTGCGCATGCGAGAGCTTGCTCTCGATTTCCCTGATGCGGCCTTCGATGAAGCCCTGGCGCTCCTTGGCGGCGTCATATTCCGCATTCTCGGACAGGTCGCCGTGCGAGCGCGCCTCGGCAATCGCCTGGATCACCGCAGGGCGCTGCACGGTCTTGAGGTTGTGCAACTCGGCTTTCAGCATTTCCGCGCCGGTCACGGTCAAAGGTGTCTTGCTCACTGGTCTGCTCCTTGCTGCAAGTTCTGGTGGAGCGCCTGCAGGGGATAGACCTGCAGTTCCTGCGAATGCCCCATGCCGACGCAGGCGGCACGCGCGCCGGCCAGGGTGGTGAAGTAGGCCACGCGCCGCGCCAGCGCCTCGGCGCGGATGGCATAGGAATCCTTCACCGCGCGCTTGTCGTCCACCACGTTGATAATCAGGCTGACCTCGTTGTTCTTGATCATGTCCACGATGTTGGGACGGCCTTCGGTCACCTTGTTGACGATGGTGACCGGCGTGCCCGCTTCGAGTATGGCCTGGCCGGTGCCGCGCGTGGCCAGTACGGCAAAGCCCAGTTCATGAAAGCCCCTGGCCAGTTCCGCTGCCTGCGGGCGGTCTTCCGCACGCACGCTGATAAAGACCTTGCCCCTGGACGGCAGCGTCTCGCCGGTGGCGATCTGCGACTTGACGAAGGCCTCGGCGAAGCTCGCGCCCACGCCCATGACCTCGCCGGTGGACTTCATTTCCGGGCCCAGCATGGGATCGACGCCGGGGAACTTGCGGAACGGGAATACCGCCTCCTTCACCGAATAATACGGCGGGATGCGTTCACGCGTCATGCCCTGGCTGGCGAGCGACTGCCCCGCCATGCAGCGCGCCGCCACCTTGGCCAGCGGCACGCCGATGGCTTTCGAGACGAAAGGCACGGTGCGCGAGGCGCGCGGGTTTACTTCCAGCACGTAGATGGTGTCGCCCTGGATGGCGAACTGCACGTTCATCAGGCCCACCACGTTGAGCGCGCGGGCCATGGCCACGGTCTGGTGACGCAGTTCGTCCTGGATTTCCCTGCTCAGGCTGTAGGGCGGCAGCGAGCAGGCGGAGTCGCCCGAGTGCACGCCGGCCTGTTCGATGTGCTGCATGATGCCGCCGATCAGGACGTCCTTGCCGTCGGACAGGGCGTCGACGTCGACCTCGATGGCGTCGTCGAGGAAGCGGTCCAGCAGCACGGGAGAATCATTGGATACTTTGACCGCCTCGGCCATGTAGCGCCTGAGGTCGGCCTCTTCACGCACGATTTCCATGGCGCGACCGCCCAGCACGTAGGACGGCCGCACCACCAGCGGATAGCCGATCTCCTCGGCGAGCCGGATCGCGTCTTCCTCGGTGCGCGCGGTGCGGTTGGGCGGCTGTTTCAGTTCCAGCCTGTGCAGCATCTGCTGGAAGCGCTCGCGATCCTCGGCGGCATCGATCATGTCCGGGCTGGTGCCGATGATGGGCACGCCGTTCTTTTCCAGGTCGCGCGCGAGTTTCAACGGCGTCTGGCCGCCGTACTGCACGATCACGCCGACGGGTTTTTCGATGCGCACCACTTCCAGCACGTCTTCCAGGGTCAGCGGCTCGAAGTAGAGGCGGTCGGAAGTGTCGTAGTCGGTGGACACGGTCTCCGGGTTGCAGTTGACCATGATGGTTTCATAGCCGTCTTCCTTCATGGCGAAGGCGGCGTGCACGCAGCAGTAGTCGAATTCGATGCCCTGGCCGATGCGGTTGGGCCCGCCGCCCAGCACCATGATCTTCCTGCGTTCGGTGGGGTTGGCCTCGCACTCTTCCTCGTAGGTCGAATACATGTAGGCCGTGGGCGTGGCGAACTCGGCCGCGCAGGTATCGACACGCTTGTACACCGGATGCACGCCAAGCTCGTAACGGCGCGCGCGCACCGCGTGCTGGTCGGTATTCAGAAGCCTTGCCAGGCGCATGTCGGAAAAGCCCATGCGCTTCAGGCGCCACAGAGCGCCCTTGTCCAGTTCGGCAAGCTTCTTCGCCTTGAGTTCGTTCTCGGTCTCGACGATCTCCCGGATCATGTGCAGGAACCAGGGGTCGATGTGCGTAAGCGAATGAATATCTTCCAGGCTCATGCCGATGCGGAAGGCGTCGGCCACGTACCAGATACGCTCGGGGCCGGGGTCGCCCAGCTCGGCTTCGATGGTGTCCTCGTCCGCAGTCTTCTCGTCCAGCCCGTCGGCGCCGACTTCCAGGCCGCGCAGGGCCTTCTGCAACGACTCCTGGAAAGTGCGCCCGATGGCCATGACCTCGCCCACGGACTTCATCTGCGTGGTGAGACGACTGTTGGCCAAGGGAAATTTCTCGAAGGCGAAGCGCGGAATCTTGGTGACCACGTAATCTATCGAAGGTTCGAACGAGGCCGGGGTCGCGCCGCCGGTAATGTCGTTGGCCAGTTCGTCCAGGGTGTAACCCACCGCCAGCTTGGCCGCCACCTTGGCGATGGGGAAGCCGGTGGCCTTGGAGGCCAGCGCCGAGGAACGCGACACGCGCGGGTTCATCTCGATCACCACCATGCGCCCGTCGGCCGGGTTGATGGAGAACTGCACGTTGGAACCGCCGGTGTCCACACCGATCTCGCGCAGCACCGCGAGGCTCGCGTCGCGCATGATCTGGTATTCCTTGTCGGTCAAGGTCTGCGCCGGCGCCACGGTGATGGAGTCGCCGGTGTGCACGCCCATGGGGTCGAAGTTCTCGATCGAGCAGACGATGATGCAGTTGTCCTTGCGGTCGCGCACCACCTCCATCTCGTACTCTTTCCAGCCGATGAGCGATTCCTCGATCAAAAGTTCGTGCGTGGGTGAGGCTTCCAGGCCGCGGGTGCAGATCTCGACGAACTCGTCCATGTGGTAGGCGATGCCGCCGCCGGTGCCGCCCATGGTGAAGGACGGACGGATGATGACCGGAAAGCCGATGCCGGCCTGCACCTGCTTGGCCTCTTCCATGCTATGGGCGATGCCGGAGCGCGCGGAAGCCAGGCCGATCCTGGTCATGGCCTGCTTGAACTTCTCGCGGTCCTCGGCCTTGTCGATGGCTTCCTTCCTGGCGCCGATCATCTCGACGTTGAACTGGTCGAGCACGCCGTGCCTGGCCAGATCGAGCGCGCAGTTCAATGCGGTCTGCCCGCCCATGGTCGGCAGCAGGGCGTCGGGGCGCTCCTTCTCGATGATTTTCGCCACCACCTGCCAGGTGATCGGCTCGATGTAGGTCACGTCCGCCATGTCGGGGTCGGTCATGATGGTCGCCGGGTTGGAGTTGACCAGGATGACCTTGTAGCCCTCCTCCTTCAGCGCCTTGCAGGCCTGCGCGCCGGAATAGTCGAACTCGCACGCCTGGCCGATGATGATGGGGCCGGCGCCGATGATGAGGATGGAATGAATGTCTGTACGTTTTGGCATAAATCTTTTTCACCGCAGAGGACGCAGAGGGCGCGGAGTAAAACAGAGCCGTCCTCTGCGTCCTCTGCGTCCTCCGCGGCTCAAGGTTTTGCTTCTTCCATCAACTTCACGAAACGGTCGAACAAGTACGCCACGTCGTGGGGCCCCGGGCTCGCCTCCGGGTGGCCCTGGAAAGAGAACGCCGGGGCATCGGTGCGGACGATGCCCTGCAGGCTGTTGTCGAACAGCGAGACGTGGGTGGTCTTGATATTGGCCGGCAGGCTCGCGGCGTCCACCGCGAAGCCGTGGTTCTGGCTGGTGATCGCCACCCGCCCGGATTCGAGGTCCTTCACCGGGTGGTTGGCGCCGTGGTGGCCGAATTTCATCTTCACGGTTTTCGCGCCTGAGGCAAGCGCCAACAGCTGGTGGCCGAGGCAAATGCCAAAAGTCGGCACCTTGCTGTCGACGATTTCGCGAATGGCTTCGATGGCATAGTCGCAAGGCTCGGGGTCGCCGGGGCCATTGGACAGGAACACGCCGTCGGGATTCATCGCCAGCACGTCCGCAGCCGGAGTCTTTGCCGGCACCACGGTCAGGCGACAACCACGCGAAGCCAGCATGCGCAGGATGTTACGCTTGACACCATAGTCGTAGGCGACGACGTGGAATTTGCCCTGCTCGGGCGCCACGTAACCTTCGCCGAGCTTCCACTCGCCTTCGGACCACTCGTATTTTTCCGGCGTGGTCACCACCTGCGCGAGATCCATGCCGGCAAGACCCGGGAAGGCGCGGGCACTGACCAGCGCTTCCGCCTCGTCGACGCGGCCGGCCATGATGCAGCCGTTCTGCGCGCCCTTTTCGCGCAGGATGCGGGTAAGCCGGCGGGTGTCGATGTCGGCGATGGCGACGATGTCGTGGCTGACCAGGTATTCGCCCAGCGACCGGTTGGCGCGGAAATTGGAATGCAGACGCGGCACGTCGCGCACCACCAGGCCGGCGGCATAGGGTCGGTCGGCTTCGACATCCTCGGGGTTCACGCCGTAGTTGCCGATGTGCGGGTAAGTCAGGGTAACGATCTGGCGGGTATAGGACGGGTCTGTCAGTATTTCCTGGTACCCGGTGAGCGCGGTATTGAACACCACCTCGCCGGTCGTGATGCCGTCGGCGCCGATGGAAAGTCCGCGGAACACCGAGCCGTCGGCAAGCGCAAGAAGGGCGGGCTGGGCCTTGGGCACAGGGAACTCCAAATTTTGCAGGGGTGTGAGGCGGGGCGGGAGCGGTTTCAAGCGGCCTGCCCGAATTGAGTGCGAATTATAGCGTGCGCGCCGTGTTACGGCAACGTGACCACGCGGTTTTCTTCGCAAAAATCAGGGAATTAGATGGTCGAGTCCGCCATCCATGTGCATTTCGGTGAGTTCGGTAAAGCCGCCGATGCATTTGCCGTCGACCACGATCTGCGGCACGGTGCGCGCGCCGTTGGTCACCACGGAGAATTCCCTGAGGGCTTCGCGATCGAGGTCGATGCGCACCTCGTCGTAGCCGATGCCGCGCTTGTCGAGAAAGGCCTTGGCCTTGACGCAGATGGGGCAGGTGCCGGTGCTGTATACCTTGACTTTGTTCATTGCAAAACCTTGTTGCGAAAACTTATTTCAAACCCAGTACATCGCGCATGTCATAGAGTCCGGGGCCCCTGCCCTGAAGCCACTTGGCCGCACGCAGCGCGCCCTGCGCGAAAGTGGCGCGGCTGCTGGCCTTGTGGGCAAGTTCGATGCGTTCGCCGACACCGGCGAACAGCAGGGTGTGGTCGCCGACGATATCGCCGCCGCGCACGGTGGCAAAGCCGATGGTTTCAGGCTTGCGCTCGCCGGTCACGCCTTCACGCCCATACACCGCACAGGCCTTGAGGTCGCGCCCCAGCGCACCGGCCACTGCCTGGCCCAGCCCCAGCGCCGTGCCGGAAGGCGCATCGACCTTGTGGCGGTGATGCGCCTCGATGATTTCGATGTCATAGCCTTCGTTCAACACCCGTGCAGCGGTTTCGGCCAGTTGCATGAGCAGGTTCACGCCCACGCTGAAGTTGGGCGCAAACACGATGCCGATCTTTTTCGCGGCCGCTTCGATCGCAGCCTTGCCCGCAGCGTCGAAACCGGTGGTGCCGATGATGATGTCGACCCCGGCCTTGCGGCAGGCATCGAGATAGGTAAGCGTGGCTTCGGGCCGGGTGAAATCCACCAGCACGTCCGCGCCGGCCAGCGCGCTTGCCGCCTGGTCGGTGATGGCGACGCCGGCGTGGCTGCCGCCGTAAATGCCGGCATCCCGGCCCACCGCCGGGCTGCCGGCACGATCCAGCGCACCGTGCAGCACGCAGGCCGGGTCTCCCGCCACGGCCTCCAGCAAGGCGCGGCCCATGCGTCCGGATACGCCGGTGATGACAGTCTTGAGTGCGTTCATCTGCCCGCTCCGATCGATCCGAGAACGTTTTCCTCCTCGATCAGCCACTTGCCGCCGATGCGCACGAACTTGAGCTGTTTGCGCACCGCATCCCGGTAAGTGTCGGAGCGATAGAACTGGCGGAAGCTGATCTGTGCACGGTCTTCCGAGATGCTCTCCATCGTCACGCCCTCGATTCTGAGGTCGATGTTGCGCGAGATTCTCAGCAGCATGCGGCGACGCGCTTCCCACTCGCTGCGCGACAGACCGCCGGCAGGACGGAACGTCGGCGCATAGGCGGCCAGATAGGCATCTTCGTTGCGGCTGCGCCATGCCTCGGCCCAGGCATCGAGCGCCGCCGTGAGCTCGCTCTCCGCCGAGACCGTGTCCGGTAACGCGTCCGGAAACTCGGGCATGACGTCCGGCTTGATGGCCTCGACATCGGCCTCCGGCTGCAAGGCCACAGGCTCCGGACTGGTTTCGGCCACGGCGGCAGGCTTGCGCGCAGGCGCCGGCTCCCCTGCCTTCGCGCGCAAGGGCCGCACGATGGAAGTTTCATCCATGCTGCGCTTGTCCGCGGAAACGGCCGGCGCCGCTTCTGCGGCAACGGTTTCCACTGCAGCCGATTGGGCTTGCGGCGCCGGCTGAGGTGCTGTCCGGTTTGCCGGCTCAGGCGCGACAGGCGCCACGACCGGCGCAGGCGGCGGTGTCGGACCGGCGACCGGCTCGGTAGCCGCCTCAGGTTTTGCCGCAACAGGCGAGGCGACTTCCGGGGCGGCCTCGTTCCGAATCGGCGCTGCCTCGTCCGCCGCCAGGCTCGCGGGCGCCGGGGGCGGAGCTTGCGGCTCGGCTGCAGGTGCTGGCGATGCTGCAGGCGGCACGGGTTCGCGCGCGGGAGAAGGCTCGGCCGGCGCAGGCGATGCAGCCTTGGACGCATCGGCCGGCAGCGGCTCGGCGACCAGCGGCGGCTCGGCCGCCAATGCTCTTGTCGGCCCCTCTTCCGCAACCGGCTTGGGCGGTTCCGACGACTTGGCCGCCAGCGGCTCGGGGTTGACCTTTAGCCCTTCCGCTTCGACGCGGCTCAGCACGTCGCCTTCGAAAAACAGCACCAGGCGTCTTTGCTCGGTCAGTTTGCCGGCCTTGCGATAGTTATAGACATAGTCCCAGCGATTGCCGTGGAAAGGGTCGACCAGCAGCGGCGTGCCCAGCAGAAAGCGAACCTGCGAGCGGCTCATGCCGAGCTTGAGTTTTTCGACCGCCTCCTGTTCCAGGGCATTGCCCTGCTGAACATCGATGCGATAAGGCGATATCGGCACATTCACCGAAGAACACGCCGCCAGCACGAGGGCTAACGGGACAAGTCGCAGGACTTTCAACTGACCACTCCGAGCGGAAGTCGCAAAAGCGTTATCATAACTGAGTTTCAATCATGACCCGGAGCCACGCATGAGCCATCCCGACGATCTCAAGAGCATCGGGCTCAAAGCCACCTTGCCGCGGCTGAAGATTCTCGACCTCTTCGAGCACAGCAGCAAACGCCACATGACGGCGGAAGAAGTCTATTCGCTGCTCAAGGAAGAAGGCCAGGACATCGGGCTTGCCACGGTCTACCGCGTGCTGACCCAGTTCGAGCAGGCCGGCCTTTTGATGCGCCATCATTTCGACAGCGACAAGGCGGTCTTCGAGCTCAACCAGGGCGAGCACCACGACCATCTGGTCTGCATGCAGTGCGGCCGGGTGGAAGAGTTCTACGACGAGGAAATCGAAAAGCGCCAGAAAAAAATCGCCGAATCCCGAGGCTTCAGGATTCACGATCACTCGCTGCAGATTTACGTGGACTGCATCAAGGACCCCTGCCCTTACCGTCCAAAGAAATAGTCATGGAGTCAGGGTGGAATGGTGGCAAGTGATAAAAACCATCGCGGCGGCACGCTCTTCACCTGTCACCTGTCACCCGTCACCTGTCACCTGTCACCTGTCACCCGTCACCTGTCACCCGTCATCCGTCACTCCCCTCCAGCATTTCCCGCGCATGCCTGAGGGTGGTCTCGGTGATTTCCTGGCCGCCCAGCATGCGGGCGATTTCGCTTACCCGCTCTTCGCCGCCCAGCGGCCTCACCTGGCTGACGACCTTGTCGCTGCCGGCGAGCTTGCTGACGCGCAAGTGCTGACGGCCGCAGGCCGCGACCTGGGGCAGATGGGTGACGACCAGCACCTGCCGGCTCCGGCCAAGCTCTGCAAGCCGCCGCCCCACGGCCTCGGCCACCGCACCGCCGATGCCGACGTCGACTTCGTCGAATATCAGCGTGGGCACCCCGGCCCGGCCTGACAGCGCCGTCTGGATGGCCAGGCTGATGCGCGACAGCTCGCCGCCGGAGGCCACCTTGTCGAGCGGGCCTGGCGCCAGGGTAGCGTGGCCTGCCACCAGGAAAGCGATTTCCTCCAGGCCGTGCGCATGCGGCTCGCCCGGCGCAAGCCTGACCTCGAAGCGCCCATCGGCGAGCGACAGTTCCGCCATCGCCCGGCTCACGGCAAGGCCCAGTTCCTTCCCGGCCTGCCGGCGCCTGGCGGAAAGTTTTTTCGCGCTGTCCAGGTAATTTTTTTCGGCGCGCCCGACCTCGGCCTCCAGGGCCTCGATGTCTTCTTCAGCCGCCAGTTGCTCCAGCCGCGCGAGCCATTCGGCATGGCGCTCCAGCAGCTCCACCGTGCCCAGCCGGTGCTTGCGCGACACGCGATGCACTTCGGCCATGCGGCGGTCGAGTTCCGCGAGCCGTTCGGGATCGAGGCTCAGCCGGTCGGCGTAGCGAAGAATACCGTGGCGGGCTTCCTCCAAATCGCTCAGCGCCGCGTCGAAGAGAGCCTTTTCTTCGGCGAGGCTGGCATCCTTTTCCGCCATGTCCTGCAACAGCCCCTGCAGGCGGCGAAGGCGGCGCAGCACGCCGTCCTCTTCGTCTTCCAGCCCGGCCAGCAGTTGCGCGCTGGCATCGATCAGGCTGGACATGTGGGCCTGGCGTCCATGCTCGGCCTGTATCTCGTCCCAGGCGCGCAGGTCGTCGAGCAGCGGGCCGACCTCGGCCAGCGCGGCTTCCAGCCCTTCCCTTTCCAGCAGCCTGGCGCCGGCTTCCGCGCGTGCCGATGCCAGCCGTCTGTCCGCTTCCTGCCAGTCCTGCCAGGCCTGCCGCGTCGCCGCGGCTTCGTCCTGGGCGCCGGCGAATTCGTCCAGAAGTTCGCGCTGCACGGCAGGTTTCAGCAAGGCATGGTGGGCATGCTGGCCGTGGATGTCGACCAGTTGCTCGCCCAGTTCGCGCAACTGCGCCAGCGTCACCTGCGTGCCGTTGATGAAGGCGCGGCTGCGGCTTTCCGCCTCCACGGTGCGGCGCAAAAGGCAGCCTTCTTCCGCGTCGAGGCCGTTTCCGGACAGCCATGCTTGGACATTGGGAAGATTCGCGGTGTCGAATTCGGCCGTGATCTCCGCGCGCTTGGCGCCATTGCGCACCACGCCGGATTCGGCGCGGTCGCCCAGCACCAGGGAGAGTGCGTCGACCAGGATGGATTTGCCGGCGCCGGTCTCGCCGGTGAGCACGGTCATGCCGGGCGCAAAATCCAGGTCCAGCGATTCGACCAGCACGAAATCGCGGATGGACAGCGCGCGCAGCATCAGATTTGCCTGCCCCAGTGCAGCTTCTGGCGCAGGGTGTCGTAGTAGCTGTAATGCTTGGGGTGCAGCAGGGTGACGTTGTAGGGCACGCGGCAGATGCTCACTTTGTCGCCTTTTTGCAGATCGAAATAATTCTGGCCGTCGAAGTGCACGCGCGCATCGTCGGCATGGTGAATGATGATGTCCACGCGCGACTGGCTGCTCACCACGATCGGACGCGCCGACAGGGTGTGGGGGCAAATCGGCACCAGGGCGATGGCTTCCAGCGTGGGATAGAGGATGGGGCCGCCGGCGGACATGGCGTAGGCGGTGGAGCCGGTCGGCGTGGCCACCACCAGGCCGTCGGAACGCTGGGTATAGACGTATTCGTTGTCGATGATGACCTCGAACTCGATCAGGCGTCCGGTGCCGGCTTTGCTTACCACCACGTCGTTGAAGGCCGAGCCTTCATTGTGCGTGCCGTCCCCGCGCTTGAGCGCAGCGGTCAGCAGCACGCGCTCCTCGGCGTCATACTCGCCGGCCAGCATGCGCGCCAGTTCGGCTTCCATGTTGCCCACGGTGATGTCGGTGAGAAAACCCAGGCGGCCCTGGTTGACGCCGATCAGCGGCACCGGATAAGGCGCCAGGGCGCGGGCGATGGAAAGCATGGTGCCGTCGCCGCCCAGCACGATCACCACTTCGGCCAGGCCCGGCAGTTCGGTCAGGTTGGCCTGCCGGTAGCGCGGATGGTCCAGTACCTTGGCGATCTGGCGCGCGAGGATGACCTCGTAGCCGTGTCCGGAAAGAAAATCGGCCAGGCGCTCGACCGATTCCGCCAGCGCGAGGTTGTCGTATTTGCCCACCAGGGCGACTTTTTTGAAAGATTGCGGCATGCCCCCATTATACGGTTGTAAAATCGTTTGGAACCTGTCCTTGAACACCGCCAAGACCTTATGCCGACATGCTGACCGAGCGCGCGCGCATCCTGCTGAAAACCCTGATCGAACGCCACATCGTCGAGGGCGAGCCGGTGGGTTCGCGTACCCTGGCGCGCCACGCCGGACTGGACCTGTCGCCGGCCAGCATCCGCAACATCATGGCCGACCTCGAAGACATGGGCTTCGTCACCAGCCCCCACACCTCGGCCGGGCGCGTGCCCACGCCGCGCGGCTATCGCTTCTTCGTCGACACGCTGCTGACCGTGCGCCCCCTCGAACAGGGCGCGCTGGGCGAAATGCAGCGCCAGCTCGCACCCGACGATCCGCAAAAGCTGCTGTCCACCGCCTCCAACCTGCTGTCCGAACTGACCCATTTCGCCGGCCTGGTGATGACGCCGCGCCGCAACCCCGCCTGCCGCCAGATCGAGTTCCTCAGCCTGTCGGAAAAGCGCGTGTTGCTGATCATCGTGACCCATGAGGGCGAAGTGGAAAACCGCGTCATCCTCACCGAACAGCCTTACACCCAGGCCCAGCTCACCGAGGCGGCCAACTACTTCAACCACCATTTCGCCGGCCACACCTTCGACGAGATGCGCGCGGGCCTCAAGGCCGAACTCGGCCGCATGCGCGACGACATGCAGACCCTGATGACCGCCGCGGTCAATGCCGGCTCCGAAGCACTGGAAGGCCAGCGCGAGGCGGTGGTGGTATCCGGCAGCCGCAAGCTGCTGGACGTGCAGGACCTCTCCGCCAACATGCAGAACCTGCGCCGCCTGTTCGATGCCTTCGAGCAGAAGACCACGCTGCTGCAATTGCTGGAACAGTCGCGCGCAGCCCAGGGCGTGCAGATTTTCATCGGCGGCGAATCCGACACCCTGCCGCTGGACGAATGCAGCCTGGTCACCGCACCCTACGAAGTCGACGGCCAGGTGGTCGGCACGCTCGGCGTGGTCGGCCCCACCCGCATGGCCTACGAGCGCGTGATCCCGATCGTCGATGTCACCGCACGACTGCTGTCGAACGCGCTCTCCTACCATTGACTTGAAAAAATCAGCCACAGAGGGCACAGAGAACACAGAGGAGCTGCACCCCGGAGGCTCACCCCGCATGAGCATGGTTGATTGCGAAAGCCCTGTTTTTTTCTCTGCATCCCCTGTGGCCAGAAGCGAGACTTAAGGATCAATGCGCTATCTGCAAGAACCAGAATTCCGTCACGGCACGGCCACCCGCCCCGGCGTGCTGATGATCAACCTGGGCACGCCGGACGCGCCTACTGCGCCGGCGCTCAGGCGCTACCTCAGGCAATTCCTGTCCGATCCGCGCGTGGTCGAGATTCCGCGCCCGATCTGGTGGCCGATCCTGAACGGCATCATCCTCAACGTGCGCCCGAAAAAATCCGCCGCCAAGTACGCCTCGGTGTGGATGAAGGAAGGCTCTCCGCTGAAAGTGCACACGGAAAGGCAGGCGGCGCTGCTCAAAGGCTGGATCGGGGAGAGAACCGGCCAGGACATCGCGGTCGAATACGCCATGCGCTACGGCTCGCCCTCGATCGCCGCGGGGCTCGATACGCTCAAGGCCGCCGGCTGCGACCGCATCCTGCTTTTGCCCATGTATCCGCAGTACGCGGCCTCCACCACTGCCAGCGCCAATGACGCCGCCTTCGCGCATCTGCAAAAGACCCGCAATGCGCCGGCGCTGCGTACCATCCGCCACTATCATGACGACCCCGGCTACATCGGCGCGCTGGCCGCGAGCGTGCGCGAATACTGGCGGCAGAACGAACGCCCCGACGTGTTGGTGATGAGCTTTCACGGCTTGCCGCGCTACACCCTGGACAAGGGCGATCCCTACCACTGCGAATGCCAAAAGACCGGCCGCCTGCTGGCGGAGGCGCTGGGACTTTCCGACGAGCAGTACCGCATCACCTTCCAGTCGCGCTTCGGCCGCGCCGAATGGCTCAAGCCCTATACCGACAAGACCCTCGCGGAACTCGCGCGCCGGGGTGTTCGGCACGTGCAGACCGTGTGCCCGGGCTTTCCCGCCGACTGCCTGGAAACCCTGGAAGAAATCGCCATGGAAGGCAAGGAAACCTTCCTCAACGCCGGCGGCAGGACTTATGCCTACATCCCTGCCCTCAACGAATCCCCGCGCTGGATCGACGCTCTGGGCGAGATCGCGCTTGCCAATCTCGGCGGCTGGCTCGTGACGGGCGCCGATTCTTCCGCGCAGAAATCCGCGCTCGATGCCACCGCCCGACGCGCCCTGCAAATGGGCGCGAAGGCTTGACGCACAAGGAAGTCCAAGCGGACTTCAACGTCCCGAATAACCAAAGCATATAAGTGTTTGCTGTTGGACTTTCTGAAAATACTAGTTAAAAATAGTCTTTAAGGACTAATCTGACAGATTAGTCCTGTTTTGATTTTCAGCCCTGGCAAAAGGGCAAATTCCGATCAACCAACAAGAGAACACTCAATTCGGAGAAGTCTTATGCACAAGATACTGATCCTGCTTGCCGCAAGCGCCACACTGTTTGGCGCAAACGCCTATGCCGTGGACCGCGGCGAACTGCTGGCCTCCACCTGCATGTCCTGCCACGGCGCAGGCGGCAAAAGCAAGGGCGCCATCCCCACGATTGCCGGCCTGGACAAAGCCTACATCGTCAAATCCCTGCAGGATTTCAAATCGGGTGCGCGCTCCGCCTCTGTGATGCAACGCCATTCCAAGGGCTATACCGACGAAGAGTTCGCCCTGATGGCCGACTATCTCTCCAAACTCAAATGACCCGGACGCACAACAAGGAGAACTGAAACATGAGCATCAATCGTCGCGATTTTCTGAAAGTGTCCGGTGCGGGTGCGGCAGCCGCCCTGCTCGCAGGTTGCGCCACCACCGCATCCGGCGGCAAACCCAGGGTCGTCGTGGTCGGCGCCGGCTACGGCGGCGCCACCTGCGCCAAGTACCTGCGCAAATGGGGCCCCAACATCGACGTCACCCTGATCGAGCCCAACGACAAGTTCGTGTCCTGCCCCCGCTCCAACCTGGTGATCGGCGGCCTGCGCAACATGGACTACCTCACCCACGGCTACGACAACCTGCCCAGGCACGGCATCAAGATGGTGAAAGACATGGTCGTCGCCATCGACCCGGCCAAGCGCACCGTCACCACCAAGGGCGGCCACACCTTCGGCTACGACCGCCTGGTGCTGGCCCCCGGCATCGACGTTCGCACCGACACCATCAAGGGCTACCGGGAAGCCGAGGCCGCCAGCAAGGTGGTGCATGCCTGGAAGGCCGGCCCGCAGACCGCCCTGCTGAGAAAACAGATCGAGTCCATGCCCGACGGCGGCGTGTTCGTCATGGGCATCCCCGGCACCCCCTACCGCTGCCCGCCCGGACCCTACGAGCGCATCTCCCTGGTGGCCAACTACCTGAAGAAGCACAAGCCCAAGTCCAAGATCATCGTGCTGGACAGCAACCCCGACATCGTGTCGAAGAAGCCGCTGTTCACCTGGGCCTGGAACAGCTTCTATGCCGGCATAGTCGAATACCGTGGTGCCAATGCCGTCACCGGCGTCGACGGCAACCGCATGGTGGCATCCACCGAGTTTGATGACATCAAGGCGGACGTCATGAACGTGGTGCCGCGCCAGCGCGCCGGCGAACTCTGCGCCCTGGCCGGCGTGCGCAATGACGCCGGCGGCAACTGGTGCGCGGTCAACTTCACCACCTTTGAGTCCACCGCCGTGCCCAATGTGCACATCATCGGCGACTCGGTTTCGGCGTCACTGCCGAAATCGGGGCACATGGCGACCAACCACGCCAAGATCTGCGCCGCCGCCATCGTCGAACTGCTGGCCGGCCGCCAGCCCGAAGCCGCGCCGGTGATCGCCAACACCTGCTACTCCGACACTTCCGACACCACCGGCGGCCATGTCGCCAACGTGTATCGTTACAACGCGGAGAAGAAGGCCTACATCGACGCCGGCGGCGGCGGTGCCACCCCGAAGGGTGACGAACTCAACCACGCCTATGCCGAGTCCTGGGCGCAGAACATCTGGTCAGAAGTTCTGAGCTGATTCCGTGTGTGAGTGACCATGTTAGCGGGGCACATGCCCCGCTTTTTTTATGCGCGCCTATCGGAAACTCAAGCCCGGCTGCTTCAAAAACTCGATTTCCTCAGGAGTCCGGATGCGTCCCAGAATCGCGTTTCGGTGCGGATAGCGGCCGAACCGGACGATGATTGCCTTGTGCAGGGCTCATCCATTATCGAGTAAGAAAAACCGACAACACCTACCTATACTTTCATTAATTGATTTTGTGTATAATTTCGCCTTCTCAGCGCGCCCGTAGCTCAGCTGGATAGAGTACCTGGCTACGAACCAGGGGGTCAGGAGTTCGAATCTCTTCGGGCGCGCCATTCAAACAAAAAGGCTTGCATTGCTGCAAGCCTTTTTCTTTTGCCTGTTCCGGCAAGACGGAGCGGCTAGAAGGACTACTGGGGCGCTTTCGTCGAACTCTTCGCCCCCGGCTTGCCGACTGCGGAATTGTCAGTCTCAACTACCAGTTCAGCCTTCAATTTCTCAACACTGGCCTTGCCGAATCCCTTCACTTTGTCCAGTTCATCAACAGACTTGAAAGGGCCGTTCTTTTCACGGTATTCGATGATCGCCTTCGCCTTGGAGGGTCCCAGGCCCTTCACGCTTTCAAGTTCGGATTGCGTCGCGGTGTTTATATTTACCGCAGCCCAGCTTGTACCCACCAGGAAAAACATCAGGCCAAACAACTTCATGATCGATTTCATCTTTTTGTTCGCTCCATGAAAATTGAACGAATAAATTCATGCTTGTGTGGGCTTTCCCACATGCATAAATTAACCTTTCCCGATAGCAGCCGTCAAGATTCCCGAAAGCCGCATTTCATCTGCCGCAAGGGTAAGCCAGCAAGCATCTTGGAGGCATCGTGATAGGGGCGGATTCAAGCGGCCGCGCGAGCGGCCCTGATCTGAAGCAAGAGCATGGCAAGAAGGAAACGGCGGAACCACTCACCGGCGTTCAAGGCGCAAGTCGCGCTGGCGGCCCTCAAAGGGGACAAGACGCTGGCCGAACTGCCCCAGCAGCACGACATCCATCCGAACCAGATCACGGAATGCCAGGCCCTCGGCCTGGCGCGCTCGACGGCCTACTACACGCCGAAGCCGGCCTCATTCGCGTAACCCTTGCGCCACGGCAATATCCTCAGGCCCCAGGTCAAGGATGGACGCACCACTTTGCTGTATTGCTCCGGCGCTGAAGGCAAAAAAGCCCTCCGAATGGAGGGCTTTTTTTGGTGAAGGTGTCTGACGATGACCTACTTTCGCAAGCGGTGAGCTCACTATCATTGGCGCGAAGGCGTTTCACGGTCCTGTTCGGGATGGGAAGGCGTGGGGCCACCTTGCTATGGTCGTCAGACGTAACTTTCGGGGTACGGGCTACGGGATGCAGGCTACAGACTCCGCATCATCGAGCCGCCCCAGTATCTGGCGGGCGTCTTAAACTATTGGGAAGAAGGTTGGGTTGGTGCTGTATCAATTTATTTAACCGAACGTGTCTTAAGGCTTCAGTTGCCGGTTTGCAGGGCTTTCTGATCCCTGATTCCTGACCTTTGATACCTGTTGACTCAAAATTATAGGGTCAAGCCTGACGGGCAATTAGTACGGGTCAGCTTAACGCATTGCTGCGCTTCCACACCCCGCCTATCAACGTCCTGGTCTCGAACGACCCTTCACTGTGATCGAATCACAAGGGATATCTCATCTTGAGGCGAGTTTCACGCTTAGATGCTTTCAGCGTTTATCTCTTCCGTGCTTAGCTACCCGGCGATACGACTGGCGTCATAACCGGTACACCAGAGGCACGTCCACTCCGGTCCTCTCGTACTAGGAGCAGCCCC
>JBFMCR010000013.1:0-2490 GCA_040754425.1 Pseudomonadota bacterium
AGCCGGGACGCATCCCGACTTCATGCACGGAAGCATCCGGTTTTCATGCACTGCCGCCACCGCCCGCCGTGCGCTTTGCCGTGGACTTTGGTGTCACATACCGGCGTAAGGTCTCGGCGGAAATCGTGATGCCTTCCATGCGCAGCACGTCCGCAATCTGCTGCCAGCTATGGCCCTTCGCGCGCATGCTCTTAATGCCGCCGGACAGCTTGCGGATGGCGTCACCGACTGACAGCGGGCCGTCGATCTTCGGCGCGTTTTTCATTGCATTTTCAATGCGCTTTAGTTGTTCTGCTGATACCGTTTTGATGCTCATGCGTGTGCTCCTTTCCGTTACAGTGAAACGATAGATTCATAGTCCGCGACGATCAATTTTTCGCGGTCGTCCGGCCCCAGCTTCACGCTCTGGCCGAGCACTTTCACGTACTCGATACTGTCCAAAATCCGCCGCACCGTCGCCGCAATCAGGGGCGTCGGACACGCCCAAACGACTGCCGAGAACTTCCCCTGTTTTATGCCGGCCATGTGGCTTTCGATAATCGTTTGGTAACGCTTGCGGGTTTTCACGTTGCGCTCGCACTCGACCGCAACGACACCCCGCGCCGGATGCCGCGCCAGCGCATCCGGGCGCTTGTAGTTTTTCGCCTTGACCGTGGAATTCGCCCGCGCTTCCGGCGTGATCCGGTCTGCATTCGTCCAATCTTTCCAACCGACACGCGCAAGCCGGATTCTGAGCCGCTGCAAGTCCAGGGTGTGCAGCGCCGTGGTGACACCCAGCCGCCCGCGCTCATAATGTTTGTCGATCAATTGCTCGCCGGAATCCGGCCTCCACGCAAGCGCCTGGCCGTGCGCGGTGATGCCGATGATGCGGTGCCGGATCATGCCGATCTGCACGTCGTCCACCACCACCGCGCCGTCCTGTTCCAGCTTCTTCACGGTTTCACGGAGCGTTGTCGCGTGTGTGATCTGCAATAGTTCAGCAAGCACGCCGTAGGTCGTCCAGATTTCTGTGCGGAGGAAGCGCAGGATGAGTCTCCGTTTCTGCTCTGCGCGTGCCGCGCGTTCTGCCGGATCGTGTAGCAAAGCCATGTCATACCTCATCCGCGAATTGAGATGTGTTCATGCTCTCACCGTTCTCAGAAACCTTATTTTCTTCTGCCGGCACAGCCCCGCCCTGCCCCGCCTCCGGCGCGCGCTCAGGCTCAGGGCAAGGCCCGGATTGGATGTAGCGCGTGCTCAAGTAAAACGCCGCGCCGAGTCCGAAGACCACACCCACGGATGCCTCACCCTGGGCAGGCTTCGGCAAGTGCGTAAACACGTGCGGCGGCATGTATTCGCGCCGCTCATCGCGCCTGGCAAGGCTCTCGCCGTTGTCGCTTTCAGAGCGGCTTTCTGACTCGACAATGCTCTGCCCGGCAATCCTGGACAGCTCGGCGGCTGTCACTGCATCCATCATGCGGTAGGCGATTTTGATGCCACAATTCCCCCAAATCGCCCCGCGCACGGCCTTCGGTGAGAGGCCAGGACAGTCCTCCAAATCGCCGAGCGATTGATGCGCGAAGATCAAGTGGCAGTTGCGGTCGCGGACTGTTCCGGCCGCGCGCAAGCTGGCAGGCGAGAGCAGATACTTGAGTTCGTCCAGGAACAGCGCCACCGGCATGTCCTGGTCGCTGCGCTCGTCTAGGATTTGCAGAATCCTTTGCAAAATCAGTTTTTGGGCCGCGACCACTTCCAGCCTGGTCGTGCTGCCGATCACGTACAAGACCCCCGGCTTTGACAGGGCTTCTTCAAGATTCAGCCCGTCCGTAGTGTGCAGCGCCCGCACTCGGCCGAGCTGGCGCAACTCTCTCCACAAATTTTCTTGCTCAACGACCCGCTCGTCGGCGCCAGCCTTGTTGATAATTTCGAGCATATCGGTCTTGCCGTCGGCCAGCGCGGAGGCGATGAAAGACGTGGCTTCGCGGTCTTTCCCACGGTAGAAGTCCACTGCGGCCTCGCCCGTTTTGCCGAGTTCTAGAGCAACCTGGAGCAGCTCTTCCACCTGGTCGGCGCGGCAACCGGAGAACGGATTGATCTGCGGGAAATCCGCCTGCGGGCGGAGGTCGAGGATGTGGAAGGGGTATCCATGCACCTCCCCCGCCCGCGCCAGGGCGCCGGGCAGGTTACGGTCGTTTTTGGGATCAAAGATCACGACCGCTTCACCTGCGGCGAGCTGCGCCAGCATGACTCCGGCCACCGAGGATTTGCCCGTGCCGGATTCGCCCAATATCTCAAGATGGTTCTTGTCGAGGATGTGGCGTGGCAGGTAAATCGGTTTCCGTCCGCCGTCCAACCCCATAAAAACCTTGCCAGCCGGGGCTTTCCGGATGAACGGCTCGGGATCGAACGGCGCGGCGAGCTTTTGCAGACGCGCCGCATCGCCTTTCACGTCCCCGGCCTTTCCTTCATCGGCGCCGCCTTTTCCGAGCCATACCAAAAAACTCAGCACCA
>JBFMCR010000014.1:0-193947 GCA_040754425.1 Pseudomonadota bacterium
GAGCGCCGCGCAACCCCACCCTTCCCCCTTCCCCCTTCCCCCTTCACTCACTTGATGGACATCCTTTTCCTGCTCATCCCCCTCGGCCTCGTTCTCGTCGGCCTCATCGCCTGGTTCTTCATCTGGTCGGTCAACCATCGCCAGTTCGAGGACATGGAAGGCCCGGCGCACGAAATCCTGATGGACGACGACAGCCCCGTCAAAGCCGATTCGGCTATGGATGTGCGGAAATAAGACACGCTATCTTTCTGAAAAATTTGAACTATCCTGATTGCTAAGTGTGCCTGGGCGTCGGGCCTCGAAAAAAACCACAAAAAATTTGCGCCATAAAATCAAACAAGATACATTTATCTCAAATTAAGCAGTTAGAACGCAGTAAGACCTTTGTTTCAATCGGAAGGGAGTCACTATGGAAGCGACGACATACAACTACAGGATCGTGCGGCAGTTCGCCATCATGACCGTGATCTGGGGGATCGTGGGCATGCTGGTGGGCGTGATCATCGCCGCACAACTCATCTGGCCGGAGCTCAACTTCGGCATACCCTGGCTGAGTTACGGGCGACTTAGGCCCCTGCACACCAACGCCGTCATCTTCGGCTTCGGCGGCACCGCGATGTTCACCGTGATCTACTATGTCGTGCAGCGAACCTGCCACGTCAGGCTGTTCGCCGAAAAACTGGCAAGCTTCACCTTCTGGGGCTGGCAGGCGATCATCGTGCTCGCGGCCGTGACCTTCATCCTCGGCATCAGCACCTCCAAGGAGTACGCCGAGCTGGAGTGGCCGATCGACCTGCTCATCGCCGTGGTCTGGGTATCCTTCGCCATCGTCTTCTTCGGCACGGTGATCAAGCGCAGGACCCCGCACATCTACGTGGCGAACTGGTTCTTCGGCGCCTACATCCTCACCATCGCCATCCTGCACATCGTCAACAGCGCGGAACTGCCGATCGCCTTCTTCGGCGGCTCCTGGTGGAAATCCTATTCCGCCTACGCCGGCGTGCACGATGCCATGGTGCAGTGGTGGTACGGCCACAACGCCGTGGGCTTTTTCCTCACCACCGCCTTCCTGGGCATGATGTACTACTTCATTCCCAAGCAGGCAGGCCGTCCGATCTACTCCTACCGCCTGTCCATCGTCCACTTCTGGGCGCTGAATTTCACCTACATGTGGGCGGGTCCGCATCATCTGCAGTATTCCGCGCTGCCTGACTGGGCGCAGTCGCTGGGCATGATCTTCTCGCTGATCCTGCTGGCGCCGTCCTGGGGCGGCATGATGAACGGCATCATGACCCTGTCCGGCGCCTGGCACAAACTGCGCACCGACCCGATCCTGAAGTTCCTGGTCACCGCGCTGTCCTTCTACGGCATGTCCACCTTCGAAGGCCCGATGATGTCGGTGAAAACGGTGAACGCGCTGTCGCACTACACCGAGTGGACCATCGGCCACGTGCACTCCGGCGCTTTGGGCTGGGTAGCGATGATCTCGATCGGTTCGCTGTATTACCTGGTACCGCGTCTGTTCGGCCGCGAGGAAATGTACTCGATGAAGCTGGTCGCCACCCACTTCTGGGTTGCCACCATCGGCGTGGTGCTGTACATCGCCTCGATGTGGATCGCCGGCGTGGCGCAGGGCCTGATGTGGCGCGCGTCCAACCCGGACGGCACCCTCACCTACGGCTTCGCCCAGGTGCTGAACCAGATGTATCCGTTCTACACCATTCGACTGGTAGGCGGCCTGCTGTTCTTCGGCGGCATGCTGCTCATGGCCTGGAACGTGTGGAAAACCATCAGCGTAGGCAAGGCCGTCAACGACGCGCCCATCCCTGCCCCGGCCCACGCTTGAGTGAAAGGAGAACAAGAAATGGCTTTCTCACATCAAACCATCGAGAAAAACACCGGCTGGCTCATCATCCTCACCATCCTGGTGGTAAGCATCGGCGGCCTGGTGCAGATCGTACCGCTGTACTTCCAGCGCTACGTCACCGAGCCGGTGCAAGGCCTCAAGCCCTACTCGGCGCTCGAACTGTCCGGCCGCGACCTCTACATCCGCGAAGGCTGCGTCGGCTGCCACTCGCAGATGGTGCGTCCGTTCCGCGCCGAAACCGAGCGCTACGGCCACTACTCGGTCGCCGGCGAATACGTGTACGACCGTCCTTTCCTGTGGGGCTCCAAGCGTACCGGCCCGGATCTCATCCGACTGGCCGGCCGCTACTCCGACGAATGGCATCGCGTGCACCTGCTGAATCCGCGCGACGTGGTACCCGAGTCCAACATGCCGGCCTATCCCTGGCTGCAGGAAACCCCCCTCGACGCCTCCGACATCCAGGCCAAGATGCGCGCACTCAGGGCTCTCGGCCACCCCTACAGCGACGAGGAAATCGCCAACGCCCCCGCCGAGCTTGAAGGCAAGACCGAAATGGACGCCATGATTGCCTACCTGCAAAGCCTCGGCCGTGCGATGAAGTGAGGTGACACCGATGGACGCTAGCAATTTCATCGGCAGCGCAGTGACGGTGGTGTTCTTCATCACCTTCCTCGGCATCGTATGGTGGGCCTACGGCAGCAGCCGCAAGGCACGGTTTGAAGAAGACGCACGGATTCCCTTCGAGGAAGCCGATGACCTCCCAATTGGAGACAAAAAATGATGCAAGAATTCGACGCACCTTTCTGGAGTTGGTACATCATCGTCCTCACCATCAGCAGCCTGATCGGCGTGGCGCTGTTCCTGGTGTCGCAGCGTACCCGCCGCCTCGCCCCCGGCGAGAAGGCGGAGCAAATGGAGCACAGGTGGGATGGGGACCTCGTCGAACTGAACAACCCGCTGCCCAGCTGGTGGGTGAAGCTGTTCTGGATCACCCTGATCTTCAGCGCGGTGTACCTCGTGCTCTACCCCGGCCTCGGCAGCTTCAAGGGCGTGCTGGGCTGGACCTCGTTCGGTCAGTACGACGGCGAGATGGCAAAGGCCAAGGAAAAGTACGACCCCATCTTCAACCAGTTCCTGGGCCAGCCGGTCGAGCAGGTGGCCGCCAGCGCGGAAGCACGCGAAATGGGTCAGCGCCTGTTCCTGACCTACTGCGCGCAGTGCCACGGCTCGGATGCTGCCGGCGCCACTGGCTTTCCCGACCTGACCGACAAGGACTGGCTGTACGGCGGGGATGCCGAGACCATCAAGTCCAGCATCGCCAATGGCCGCGCAGGTGTGATGCCGGCGCTGGGCGCAGCACTGGGCGATGACGGTGCCAAGCAGGTCGCGAACTACGTGCTCTCGCTTTCCGGCAGCAGCCATGACGCCGGCCTCGCCGCAGCGGGCAAGCCGCTGTTCGAAGCCAACTGCGCCGCCTGCCACATGCCCGACGGTACTGGCATGGCCGCCCTCGGCGCCCCCAACCTGACCGACAAGGTCTGGCTGTACGGGGGCTCGGAAGGCGCCATCATGGAGTCCATCAACAAGGGCCGTGCCGGCAACATGCCCGCACAGCTTCAGGCCCTGGGCGAGGCCAAGGTGCATCTCCTGGCCGCCTATGTCTGGGGACTGGGCGGCGGCATGGCTGCACCCGCACCCGCGCCTGAAGCGGCTGCTCCCGCCGAAGAAGCCGCTGCCGCGGAAGCCGCGTCTGCGACCGAAGCAGCACCGGCCGCGCAGTAAACCGACTCCCCTGGCCCGCCGTTCGCGGCGGGCCCCGGGGATTTTCGTATCGTTTACGGTACGATACGAAAGTCTCCATCCCCAACGAGTCTCATGGAATCAAGCAATCCCAATCCGGCCCAGGCCGACAACGAACTGGAAGAATCGCTCTACGCGGTACGCCAGAAAATCCAGCCGCGCGCAGTGCATGGCTGGTTCGCCAACTGGCGCGTGGCACTGGTGCTGCTCACCCAACTGGTCTACTACGGACTGCCCTGGCTGAAATGGGACGGCCACCAGGCCGTGCTGTTCGACCTGGCCGCACGCAAGTTCTACATTTTCGGCCTCACGCTGTGGCCGCAGGACTTCATCTGGCTCACCGGCCTGCTGGTCATTTCCGCCCTGTCGCTGTTCCTGTTCACCGCCGTGGCCGGCCGTCTGTGGTGCGGCTTCGCCTGTCCGCAGACGGTGTACACGGAAATCTTCATGTGGATCGAGGAATGGGCGGAAGGCAACCACCTCGCCCGCAAGAAGCTCGACACCCTGCCATGGAACACCGAAAAGCTGCGCAAGCGCGGGCTCAAGCATGTCCTGTGGTTCCTACTCGCGTTCTGGACCGGATTTACCTTCGTCGGCTACTTCACCCCCATCACCACGCTTTGGAACGAGCTGATCTCGTTCGACACCGGGCCCTGGGAAACCTTCTGGATCGTGTTCTACGCCTTCGCCACCTGGGGCTTCGCCGGCTTCATGCGCGAGCAGGTCTGCAAGTACATGTGCCCCTACGCCCGCTTCCAGAGCGTGATGTTCGACCCCGACACATTGATCATCAGCTACGACCCCAGCCGCGGCGAGCCGCGCGGTCCGCGCAGCAAGAAGGCCGATTACAAGGCCATGGGGCTGGGAGACTGCGTAGACTGCGGCATCTGCGTGCAGGTCTGCCCCACCGGCATCGACATCCGCAACGGTCTGCAGTACGAATGCATCGGCTGCGCCGCCTGCATCGACGGCTGCGACCAGGTCATGGAGAAGATGGGCTATCCCAAGGGACTCATCCGCTACACCACGGAAAACGCGCTCAAGGGCAAGTACGACGACAGCAACATTCTTTCGCACGTCCTGCGGCCGCGCGTGCTGGTATACAGCGCCATCCTGCTCGCCATCATCAGCGCCTTCCTCATCACCCTTGCCAACCGCGTGCCCCTGCGCGTGGAAGTCATCCGTGACCGCGCCACCCTGTCACGCACTACAGAGGACGGCCGGCTGGAAAACATCTATACCGTGCAGATCCTCAACATGGAAAATCGCAGCCAACGCTACAAGATCACTGCCAGCGGCGCGGACGACATTACCGTGGTTGCCGACCCGGCCCGCCTGCGGGCCGACGCCCAGCAGGCCGTGGAGGTGCCGATCCGCCTGCGGATCGACCCCGTCAACCTCAAGAGCCCATCGACTCCGATCATGATCCGCGTGCAGTCGGAGGAAAACCCCGAGCTGGTACGCGAGGCGAAAACCAGTTTCCTCAGGAGATAAGCGACATGAGCACCCAGGCGCATCATTCCAAACCCTGGTTCAAGGAACCCTGGCCCTGGCTTCTGGCCATCATGCCGGCCACTGCGGTCATTGCCGGCAGCTTTACCGCCTGGTTCGCAGTCACCTCTGACGATGGCCTGGTAGTCGACGACTACTACAAGCAGGGCAAGGCCATCAACCGTACCAAGGAGCGCGATCACCGCGCGCTGCTGCTTGGCATCCGCGCGCAGCTCCAGCCACAGGGCAACACGCTGCGCATGCAACTCGATGGCAGGATGCCGGCGCCGCCCGGCCAACTCACGCTGAAAATCATGCACCCGACCCGCAGCGGCGACGATCACGACATCAAGCTCGATTGGGACGGTTCCGCCTACTCGGGCCAGCTGCCCGTGCTGACGAGTGCGCATTACAGGATACAACTGACTCCGGAACATGGCGACTGGCGACTGACCGGCATCTGGCCACCCGGCACCGCCGTTACCCTGCAACCGCATCCGTGAACAAGAACCCAGCGTTTTATCAACCAAGGAGCACACCATGGATATCGTCATGAAAGAACTGTTCGGCAGCGACATCGGCCTCCTCAGCCTCTTCACCATCGGCTTCATCATCGCGATGGCGGTCTGGCTGATAGTCTGGTTCCGGCGCAAGATGAACAACAACGAATAACAAGCGCCGACAAAATCAACTACATAAGGAGGAGGGGGAAATGCTGAAGCGCCTGATCACCATACTCTGGCCGTCGTTTCTCATAGCAGGCGTGGCCGACGTGCTGTTTTTCGTGCTGTTCGACCCGTCTCAATTCCTGTACCAGGAGGAACCGATATTCGCCAGCCGCATGGCTGCCTATACCGTCGGATTCTTCCTGTTCTGGCTCATGGGCATCGGCTCATCGGCGCTTACCTGCTACTTCCAGCGCAGCGCCGACGAAATCAACCGCTGCCCCCTGCTTCCCTCCGAGCGTCCGGCCGACTGCCCGAAGCGCGAGGGCTGCGCCGACTGCTGACCCCCCTTCAACCTCGCCTCCAAGCCCGCAATTGCGGGCTTTTTGCTGCCTGCGCATTCCTTCCGCAGCTTTTCGCCCAAAGACGGCAGCCGGGCGGACGGGCTGCGGTGTCCTTGTCCATGCCGGATATAATGGGCGCATGTACCGGAACATTGCCGAAAGCCGTACCCGTCGCCTTAACCCCGCCGCATGATCGATCGCCCCTACCTGAAGAAGCTGTTATCGCCTCAGGAATGGCTGCTGCGTTTCGTGTTCTGGGGCGGCGCCATCGCGGTCGGCGTGGTGGCCGTAGTGTTTGCGCTGGCCGCGCAGGTCGGCTACGAATTCTTCCACTGGCTGGTTTCCGTTTCACCCTGGCTGCCATTCATCGTCATGCCTTCCGGCCTGGCGCTGTGCGTCTGGCTCGCCGGAAAATTCTTCCATGGCTCTCAGGGCAGCGGCATCCCTCAGACCATCGCCGCACTGCAGATCGAAGACGAGAAACAGTTGAGCAAGCTGCTGTCACTGCGCATCGCCCTCGGCAAGATATTGATCACCTTCCTGGCTCTGTGCAGCGGTGCCTCGGTCGGTCGCGAAGGCCCCACCGTACAGATCGGCGCCTCGATCATGTACTCTCTGCGCCGTTTCACGCATTTTTCGCAGCCGAATCAGTTGCGCGGGCTGATCATCGCCGGCGGAGCCGCCGGTGTTGCCGCCGCCTTCAACACACCGCTTGCCGGCATCGCCTTCGCCATAGAGGAACTGTCGCGCTCTTTCGAGCAGCGCACCAACGGTCTGGTGCTTACCGGCATCATCTTCGCCGGTCTTGCCTCCAACGCCATCCTGGGCGATTACACTTATTTCGGCACCGTTTCGACATCGCTGGGCTCGGTTTCGGCCTGGGTGGCAGTGCTCGCCTGCGGCATCGTCGGCGGCCTCAGCGGAGGTCTGTTCTCGCGCGTACTGATCAGCGCAGGCGGCGGCTGGAGCGGCGGCGTCGGCCGTTTCATGCGCAATCGCCCGATCGCATTCGCGGCGGCCTGCGGGCTGGCGCTCGCCTTCCTGGGGATCATGTCCGGACATCACAGCTACGGCACGGGCTATGACGAAGTGCGAGACATACTCGCAAACGGTGCCAGCGGCTATGAAAGCTATGGCCTGCTGAAACTGCTGGCAACCGTGGTTTCCTATCTGAGCGGCACGCCCGGCGGCATCTTTGCACCGTCTTTGGCTGTGGGTGCCGGCTTTGGCGTCAACCTGTCGCAGCTGATCACCTTCGTGCCGGCAGCAACCGTGATCGTGCTGGGTATGGTTGCCTATTTCTCGGGCGTCACCCAGGCGCCGCTCACCACCTTCATCATCGTCATGGAAATGACCGACAACCACGACCTCGTCCTGCCGCTGATGGCAACCGCGCTTATTGCGCATGGGATGTCGCGCATTGTCTGTCCTGAGCCCTTGTACAAGGCCATGGGCAGGCGCTTCATGCACCCGAAGCAGGCACCGGATTGAATGGCTTTGCGTTGCGACGCCGCATGAAAAAAGCCCGCATTCGCGGGCTTTTTTCATGGCGTCGAGATCATTCAGGCAGACAGGCTGTCCCTCACCCGCATTAGCCGCGCTCGCGCCTCGGCGGCGATGCCGTGCACGGCAGTATTGCCGACCAGCTTGACCATGATGCCCGGGTCGAGGAAGGACACCGTCACCTTGCCGTCGGCCTCCTCGCGCACCACGACGTTGCAGGGCAGCAGCATGCCGACATCCGGCTCGGCGCTGATGGCCCGGTGCGCCAGCGGCGGGTTGCAGGCGCCGAGAATGCGGTAAGGACGGCCGTCGACATTGAGCTTGGCCTTCATGGTGGCCTGCACATCGATGTCGGTCAGCACGCCGAAACCTTCATTCTTGAGGGCCGCGATGACTTTTTCCACGGCCTCAACGAACGGGCCGTCGAGGCTGGTTTCAAATCCATATTCGTCGCTCATGTCCTTGCTCCCATTGAAGTCCGTGAATAGCCCATATTACCCGAGCGTCCCGCTCAAGGCACGCTCAGCCGCAGCGACCTGTAGTTGTCGTTATACAGACCGAGTTCGTCGCCGGATGCAAATTTCCAGCCGTCGTCATGGCCGAAAGCCAGGGTTTCGCCCGGATCGAGTTCGATCCGGAAGCGCCTGGCGGAGGACAGCGTGGGGTTGCGCGTGGTCATCACCAGCGAAAGGTAATGGCTGGAAGTGTTGGTTATCTCGGCCACCAGCCCGATGCCGAGATAAGACTTGCGAAAGCTGACCTTGACGGGCAGTGCGGCTTTGCCGGCCTGGACCTGGGCCGGATCCGGGGCATTGAGCGCCTGGCTCAGACGGCGGATTTCGCGCTCCACCTCCATCACGCGGGCGCGGCTCTCGGCCAGGTAGGCCTCGACCCGCTGCCTGTCCTCTTTCGCCTTGCCCAGTTCGATTTTCAGTTTCTGCTGCCCATAGCTCAGCATGAAAGCCATCAGGATGGCGCCGGCCGCCAGCAAAAACAGCAGCGCATTGGCCATCAGCGAAAGCCAGAGCCATTTTTTCGCAACCTGCTGCGGTTTCCGCGCATCCTGCATGAGCATCCGCCTCGCAAACAATCAATCCGGCTCACACAAACCAGGTGACATCAGCCGGTATTGCGCATGCCCGCCGCGATGGCGTTGATCGAGCGCATCATGGACATGAGCCATTTTTCCTGCTCCTTCTCGTCCGCTTCGCTGCGGGTGCGGCGGAGCAGGCGCACCTGGATGTGGTTGAGCGGGTCGAGATAGGGCTTGCGGCGCGACAGCGACAGGGCCAGCGCCGGGCTTTCCTCGAGCGGGTTGTGCAGCCCGGCCACCCGCAACACGCCGTCGTAGGTGGCGGCGAACTCGGCTGCAATGACATGGTACACGGATTTGGCGACTTCGCTTTCGGCCAGCTCGGCGTATTCGGCCGCGATCTGCATGTCCGCCTTCGTCAGCGACATCTGCACATTGGAGAACAGCGCACGAAAGAACGGCCATTCCCGGTACATTTCCCGCAGGAGTTCGAGATTCCCGGGATTGTCCTTGCACAAGGCGTCGATGGCCGAACCGATACCATACCAGGCCGGCAGGGTGTGGCGCGATTGTGCCCAGCCGAACACCCAGGGAATCGCGCGCACCGAGCTCATGGAGCGATCGGACTTCTTGCGGTGCGACGGGCGCGAACCGATGTTCATCAGGCCGATCTCCCGCACCGGGGTGGCTTCGTAGAAGTAATCCAGGAAGCCAGGCGTAGCCTCGGTGAGCTTGCGATAGGCCGCCTCGCCCGCTTCTGCCAGTTTCGCCATCATTTCCGGATAACGAATGTCAGTCATGCGCGGCGTGCCCAAGAGCCCGCAGCTCGCCTTGATGAGGCCGGTAGCGCCCATGCCGATTTCGTAGGCTGCGGTTTCCGGATTGCTGTAGCGGTAATACAGCATTTCGCCCTGCTCGGTAAACTTGATCTGTCCGTGAACGGTGCCGGGAGGCTGGGAAAGAATGGCTTCGTGGGTCGGGCCGCCGCCGCGCCCCACCGTGCCGCCGCGGCCGTGGAACAGGCGGCATTCGATGCCGTGGCTCCTGGCGATGCCGATGATGGATAGCTGGGCGCGATACAGGTTCCACTGCGAGGCGAGAATGCCGCCGTCCTTGCAGGAATCGGAATAGCCCAGCATGACTTCCTGGGTGTCGCCCGAGGCCTTTAGCAGGGCGCGGTAAACCGGATTGGAGAACAGCGTCTCCAGCACGGCTTCGCTGTGCCTGAGGTCTTCCACCGTTTCGAACAGCGGCGCCACCAGCAGCCGGCAGTTCCAGCCGCGGCCGTCGAAGCCGGCAAGGCCGGCGATACGGCCGAGGAACATGACTTCCATCACGTGCGAGGCGGAATGGGTCATGGAAATCACGTAGGCGCCGAAGGACTCGGGGCCGACTTCCCCTCTCAGGCGAGCCACGCGACGGAACACGTCAAGTGTTTTGCGCGCCTCGTCGGTCAGCACCAGGTCACTGACATAAAGATCGCCCTGCCGCGAGATCCACTTGCAGAGTTCCTGCATGCGGGCTTCCTCGTCGGCTTTCAGGTAATCGAAGTCGGGATCGAGCTGGCGCAGGATTTCCGCCACCGTCATGGTGTGCACGGTCGATTCCTGACGGATGTCGAGCTGCAGAAGGTGAAAACCGAAACTCTCCACCAGACGGATCAGGTCCTGCAGGCGGCCCTCACTGATGGCGCGGTCGCCATGGCTGACGAGCGCGTCGCGGATGAGATAGAGGTCTTCCAGGAAACCGCGCGCATCCGCATAGGCCAGCGGCGGCAGATCGCCTTTTTCGCCCTTGAGTCGGGCACGCACGTGGTCGAGGTTTGCCTGCAGGCGCGCCATCATCAGCGCCACGCGGCGACGATAGGGCTCGCGCAGAAACTGTTGCGCCGCAGTGCCGTTGAACACCTTGCCGCCGAAACGGGTTTCGTCCAGCGCCAGCTTGGCGGCGAACAGCGGCGGCAGCTTGCACCATCTGAGGCTATGGGTAAGCGTCTGGCGCAGGGTTTCCAGACGCTTGAGATACTCCTGCAATACCAGTTCGGTCTGGGTATGCACGGTCCATTCCGTCACTTCCGGGGTGACGAAGGGATTGCCGTCACGGTCGCCGCCGATCCAGGAACCGAAGCGGATGAAACTCGGCACCTTGATGGCGAGGGCGCCCTTGTCGTCCGTGCCGTAATACTTGCGCACGGCTTTTTCGAAATAGCGATAGGCGCGCGGCACGGCTTCGAACAGGCTGTTGCGCATGTAGTAAAGGCCGGTACGCACTTCGTCCTGCACTTCCGGCTTGTGCTCGCGCAACTCGTCGGTGCGCCACATGATGCGAATCTCGACGTCGAGCTCGGCTTCCAGTTCCTGGCGCTCGTCCTCGCCCAGCAGCGGGTCGTAAAGGCGGTCGCACAGCAGGAACACGCGGCGCAGGCCTTCCATCACCGTACGGCGGCGCGCTTCGGTGGGGTGTGCCGTGAACACCGGCGTGAACAGCATGCGGTCGACCAGGCCCTGCAGGGTTTCCGCGGTGACGCCCTGCTCTTTCAGTTCCGCCATGGTGCGGTGGAAGGATCCTACCCAGAGGTTTTCGCCCATCGCCAGTTGACGGCGGCGATTGCGATGAGCATGCGACTCTTCGGCTATGTTGACCAGGCTGAAGTAGGTGGAGAAGCCGCGGATCACCTGCTCGAGCTTTTCCGGCGGCATGGATTCGATCAGCGACATGAGTCCGGCGCGCTTGTCAGCGTCCTCCTGCTGGTGCAGATCGACAAAACCCTGGCGCAGGGCTTCCACCGCATCGAATACGCCCTCGCCCGCTGTCTCTTGCAGCACGCGGCCGAGCAGGGTGCCGAGCAGCTTCACCTGCGCGCGCAGGTGATCATCGGTAAGCAGGGTCAAAGGTGCATTCATTGGATGCGAAAACTCGGAAAGCGGACAGCAAAAGCTTGCCATTTTCGCATTTTTCGGGCCGTATTTGAACCCGCCAAGGCCAAACGACACGCAGACGCAACAGTAGAAGGCAAAAACTCGAACAATGAGGACGGGAGGACAAAAGAAGGGAAAATCGTTTTACTCCTGTCCTCTCGTCCTCCCTGTAAAAAAAGCCTTGCGGCTCACCCCACCCACTTGCGGGCGTTGCGGAACATGCGCATCCAGGGACCATCCTCGCCCGCATAGTCTGCGGGCTTCCACGACAGCTGTGCGGCGCGGAACACGCGCTCGGGATGCGGCATCATGATGGTAAAGCGCCCATCCGCGGTGGTAAAGCCGGTGGCGCCGCCCTTTGATCCATTCGGATTGAGCGGATAGGTTTCCGTTGGCAGTCCGCGGTGGTCCACATAGCGCAACGCCAGCCTCGCGGCGCCGGCATGCCCGGCCTCGCGGAATGCGATGCGGCCCTCGCCGTGCGCCACTGCAATGGGCATGCGCGAGCCGGCCATGCCGTCGAAGAACAGCGAGGGCGAGTCCTGCACCTCGACCATCACGAAGCGCGCCTCGAACTGCTCCGAAAGGTTGCGGCGGAACTGTGGCCAGGCTTGCGCGCCGGGGATGATGTCGTGCAAATGGCTCATCATCTGGCAGCCGTTGCATACGCCCAAGGCAAAGCTGTCGGCACGATGGAAGAAGGCCTCGAACTCGTCGCGCGCGCGCGGATTGAACAGGATGGACTTGGCCCAGCCGCCGCCGGCGCCGAGCACGTCGCCGTAGGAGAAACCGCCGCAGGCGACCAGGCCCTTGAAGTCCCTGAGGCTGACGCGCCCATCGATGATGTCGCTCATGTGCACATCCACCGGTTCGAAACCGGCCCGATGGAAGGCCGCCGCCATCTCGACCTGGCCGTTCACGCCCTGCTCGCGCAGCACCGCCATGCGCGGACGCACGCCGCTGGCAATAAAAGGCGCGGCAATGTCGTCATCGGCATCGTAGCTCAGCGCATAATGCAGGCCGGGGTCGGCCGCATCCTTGCAGCGCGCGAATTCCTCATCGGCGCAGAGCGGGTTGTCCCTGAGACGCGCGATATGATGCGATGTATCCCACCACGCAGACAAGAGATCGGCGCGCGCCTCGTCCAGCACGATGTTTTCGCCGCTCATGAAGCGAACGCGATCGTCGCTCGCGAGCGTGCCGATGTCGATGACCGGCAGTCCGGCCAGCGCGAACTGTGCAATGACCCGACCGGCATGTTCCAAAGGTACCTGGAGCACCGCGCCGGCCTCTTCGCTGAAGAGCTGTGCCAGCACATCGCCTTCCGGCAGCATGACATCGACACCGGTCCTGCCGGCGAATGCCATTTCCGCGATAGCGGCGAAGAGGCCGCCGTCGGAACGGTCGTGGTAGGCCAGCACGCGGCCGTCTTCGAGCAGGTTCTGCAGCACTTTGAAGAAGGCCTTGAGTTCCACGGCGCCGGGCGCGTCGGGCACCTCGTTGCCGACCTGTTCATAGACTTGCGCCAGGGCGGAGCCGCCCAGGCGGCTCCTGCCAAACCCCAGATCGACCAGGATCAGACGCGTGTCGCCGCAGTCGCTGCGCAGTTGCGGGGTGAGATGGCGGCGCGCATCGGGCGTGGGCGCGAAGGCAGAGATGACCAGGGAAAGCGGCGCGATCACGGCTTTTTTCTGCCCCCCCTCCTCCCACACCGTCTTCATCGACATCGAATCCTTGCCCACGGGAATGGCAAGGCCGAGTTCCTGGCAATAGGCCGACACCGCCTGCACGGTATCGAACAGGCGCGCGTCCTCGCCGGGGTGACCGGCCGGCGCCATCCAGTTGGCGGAAAGCTTCACGTCCTCGATTTTTTCGATGCGCGCGGCGAACAAATTCATCAGCGCCTCGGTCACCGCCATGCGGCCGGAGGCCGGCGCATCGATCAGCGCGAGCGGACCCTTTTCGCCCATGGCCATGACCTCGCCGCGGTGTGTGGTGTAGCCCATCAGGGTGATGGCGCAATCGGCCACCGGCATCTGCCACGGACCCACGCACTGGTCGCGCGCGGTCATGCCGCCCACCGTGCGATCGCCGATGGAAACGAGGAACATCTTGGAGGCCACGCCGGGCAATCTCAAAACCCGGTAGGCGGCTTCCTGCACTTGAATGCCGGCAGCGCTGAAGGTCGGCAGCACTGGTTCGGCATGCTGCACGTTCCGGGTCATCCTCGGCGGCTTGCCGAGGAGAACTTCGAGCGGCATGTCCACCGGCGCATTCCGGAAGTGCTCGTCCAGTACCTTCAACTGGTGATCGGCAGTGGCCTGCCCCACCACTGCAAAAGGGCAGCGTTCACGCTCGCAGATGGCGCGGAACTCATCGATGCGTTCGGGCGGAATCGCCAGCACGTAGCGCTCCTGCGCCTCGTTGCACCAGATTTCCCTGGGGCTCATGCCGGACTCTTCCGAGGGCACGGCGCGCAGCTGGAACACGCCGCCCCTGCCGCCGCCGTGCACCAGCTCCGGCAGCGCGTTGGACAGGCCGCCGGCGCCGACGTCATGGATGGAGACGATGGGATTGTTCGCGCCCATCTGCCAGCAGCGGTCGATGACTTCCTGCGCGCGGCGCTGCATTTCCGGATTGCCGCGCTGCACCGAATCGAAGTCCAGGTTGGCCGCATTGGCGCCGGTCGCCATGGAAGATGCCGCCCCGCCACCAAGACCGATCAGCATGCCGGGGCCGCCGAGTTGAATGAGCAGCGCGCCTTCCGGCAGCGGCTGCTTGTGCACGTGGTCCTCGCGGATGTTGCCCACGCCGCCTGCCAGCATGATGGGCTTGTGGTAGCCGCGACGCTCGTTGTTGGCCCAGGTTTCCAGGGTGCGGAAATAGCCCGCCAGGTTGGGACGGCCGAATTCGTTGTTGAAGGCCGCGGCACCGATGGGGCCTTCGAGCATGATGGCAAGCGGCGATGCGATGCGCTCGGGGCGGCCGTAGTCTTCTTCTTCCCAGGGCTGAACGGCATCGGGGATGCGCAGGTTCGATACGGAAAACCCGCACAGGCCCGCCTTGGGCCTGGAGCCGCGCCCGGTGGCGCCCTCGTCGCGAATCTCGCCGCCGCTGCCGGTGGCCGCACCCGGAAAAGGCGAAATCGCGGTGGGATGGTTGTGGGTCTCCACCTTCATCAGGATGTGGGTGGGTTCGGTATTGAAGTCGTACTTGCCGCCCCTGCCGGGATAGAAGCGCTCGATCTCGGCGCCCTGCATCACCGCGGCGTTGTCCTCGTAGGCCGACAACGTGCCCTGCGGGGTTCTGGCGTGGGTGTCGCGGATCATGGCAAACAGGCTCTTTTCCTGCTCGACGCCGTCGATCACCCAGGCGGCGTTGAAAATCTTGTGCCGGCAGTGCTCGGAGTTGGCCTGGGCGAACATCATCAGTTCCACGTCGGTGGGGTTGCGGCCCATGCGCGTGAAGTTGTCGGCGAGGTAATCGATCTCGTCCCCGGAAAGCGCCAGCCCCAGGCGGACATTGGCTTTCGCCAGCGCATGGCGGCCGCCGCCGAGCACATCGACCGTCTCCAGCTGGCGCGGCGGCACATGGATGAACAGTCCGGCCGCCTCGTCCACGGCACGCAGCACCGTCTCGGTCATGCGGTCATGGATCAGCGGCAGCAGGATGGACTCGTCGATGGCATGCTCGAAGTGCCAGGCCACGCCGCGCTCGACGCGGCGCACCTTGGAAAGGCCACAGTTGTGCAGGATATCGGTGGCCTTGGACGACCACGGCGACACCGTGCCGAAACGCGGCGTGACCAGAAGGAACTGGGCATAAGGAATATCCACGGACGCATCGGCATAGTCCAGTGCCGCGGCCAGAACCGCCTGTTCTTCGGAAGTCAGTGCCTCTTCGAGTTCCAGAAAGTGCCAGTATTGCGTGGCGATCCTGCAAGACGGCGACTCCGCCGCCTGCAACTGCTCGTGGATTTTCTCGATGCGGAAAGCGGACAGAGCGGCGCCGCCGGGCAGTGAAAGAATGGAAGGTGCGCTGGACATAGGGGCGGGATAACGCGGAAAAACGTCATTTTACCCGACAGCGTGCCGTCTTCCGTCCTTCGATGAGTTTGCATCAAGGCCGTTTGTCGCGCAGATATCTATGGCTTTTCCGTGCGCTCTCCATGCTCATGACGTTTTTGCCAGGCCTCGAAACAGGCCAGACCGCAGAAATGCGCGACGTAGTCCTCGCCTTCCTCGCGGATCGAATCCTTGGCGGGCAGTTCCTTCAGACAATAATCGCAAGTGAGCACGGTGCACTCGTGGTCATGCTCGCAGGCCAGCAGCGGCGCACCGGCCGGGCCAAGCTTGGGCGTCTCATCCATATTTGCCTCCTCTTCCGGGCCTTTGCCCGAAATTCGGTCTATGCTGTCACTTTAGACAAGATTTCAGCCAAATCGCCATGCACCCGCCCCGGCTTCCCCCGCGACCTGCCGACAGCCACAAGGCCATGTTCGGCCGCATCGGACTCATCGGCGGCGCGCCCGGCACGGTCGGCGCGCTCTTGCTGGCGGGACGCGCCGCCCTGCATTGCGGCGCCGGCCTGGTCACGCTGGGCATGCTGGACGAGAACGTGCGCGTGGACTACGCCAGCCCCGAATTGATGTTCGCGCCGCCGGAAAGCCTGGTTTCCGATTTCGACCTCGACGTGCTGGCGATCGGGCCCGGGCTCGGGCAGTCGCGGCTCGCCTTCGACCTCATGCAGACGGCGCTCCTGCACCCTTCCCTGCTGGTGATCGATGCCGACGGCCTGAATGTGGTATCGCGGCGTGCCGATCTTGCCTATGTCTGCGCGCACCGCAGTGCGCCCACCCTGATCACGCCCCATCCCGGCGAGGCGGCACGCCTCCTGCAGGTAAAAACACGCGAAATCCAGGCCAACCGCGAGCTGGCGGCACGCGAGCTGGCGGCTCGTTTCAATGCACTGGCTGCATTGAAGGGGGCGGGCACGGTGCTGGCGCACCCGGACGGCAAATTCGCATTCAACCAGACCGGCAACCCGGCGCTATCCGCGCCCGGCATGGGCGACGTGCTGACCGGCATGCTGGCCGCATTCGCCGCGCGCATGCCACCATGGGATGCGCTACGCCTGGCCGTCTGGCTGCACGGCCAGGCAGCCGATGATGCGCTCGCAGCGGGCTGCGGCGTCGAGGGCCTCACGGCCTCCGAGCTGATCGGCCATGCGCGCCGGCGGCTGAATGCCTGTGATTAGGGGGCAGGATTCAGGGGTGGTGCGGCCGAAGGGCGCGCTGAATTAAAAGCGCGAAGCACAATCCCTGATCCCTGAATCCCGCCCCCTAACAAAATCGGCTCTTGAGGTAAGCCTCGAACTCGCTGCCCACTTCCGGGTGCTTCATGGCGTATTCCACCGTGGCCTGCAGATAACCCAGCTTGCTGCCGCAGTCGTAGCGCACGCCGTCGAAAGCATAGGCCAGCACTTGCTGCTCTTGCAGCAGGGCGGCGATGGCATCGGTCAACTGCAACTCGCCGCCCGCGCCGGGCTTGAGGTTTTCGATGTAATGGAAAATGCGCGGCGTGAGGATGTAGCGCCCGACCACTCCCAGATTGGAAGGCGCAACCTCGGGCTTGGGTTTTTCCACGATGGCGTTTACGCGCGAGACGCCCTCACCCAGCGGCACGGCATCCACAATCCCATAGGACGCCGTCTCCTCGCGTGCAACCTCCTGCACCCCCAGCACCGAACATTGATAGTAATCGTACTTGTCCGCCATCTGCTTCATCACCGGCGGAGTGGCGTCGATGAGGTCGTCGGCCAGGATCACGGCAAAAGGCTCGTTGCCGATCACCGGCTTGGCGCACAGTACGGCATGACCCAGCCCCAATGCCTCGGCCTGGCGGATGTAGATGAAATTGACGCCGGCCGGCCGGATCGACTGCACCAGGTCCAGCACCCTGTTCTTGCCGCGCGATTCCAGTTCGGTTTCCAGTTCGTAGGCCTTGTCGAAGTGGTCCTCGACCGTGCGCTTTGTGCGGCTGCTGATGAAAATGATGTCGGTCATGCCGGCATCGATGGCCTCCTCCACCGCATACTGGATCAAGGGCTTGTCGACGATGGGCAGCATTTCCTTGGGACTGGCCTTGGTGGCGGGCAGGAAACGGGTGCCGAGGCCGGCGACCGGAAACACGGCTTTGGTGACTTTTCGCATTTCTGTATTCTCGGTTTTCACGAAGAGGACATGAGGACAAGAGGGAAGGCGAAGGAATTGCTCCTGTCCTCTTGTCCTCCTTGTTCAAGCTGTCATTTTCCTCGCATTTGGAAATTCGGCTCACGGCTTTAGCAGATCGAGCAGTCCATCCTCGTCCAGAATGGTAATGCCTAATTCCTGTGCCTTGGTGAATTTGCTGCCGGGCTCGGCGCCGGCCACCACATAATCGGTCTTCTTCGACACCGAGCCGGCCACCTTGCCGCCCGCCGCCTCGATCCTGTCCTTGGCCTCGTCGCGCGTCATGTGCGGCAGAGCGCCTGTGAGCACGAAGGTTTTGCCCGCCAGCGCGCCCTGCTGCTTTCTTTGCGGTGCGGTTTCCGGCCAGGTGACGCCACCGGCACGCAACTGCTCGACGACCTCGCGGTTGTGCGGCTCGGCAAAGAACTGCGCAATGCTCTGCGCCACCACCGGCCCCACATCGGGCACTTGCATGAGGGCTTCCTCGTCCGCCGCCATCAGCGCATCGAGACGGCCGAAATGGCGCGCCAGGTCCTTGGCCGTGGCTTCCCCGACATTGCGGATGCCGAGCGCGAAAATGAAGCGCGCCAACGTCGTATGCTTGCTTTTTTCAATGGCGGCAAGCAGATTGGCGGCGGACTTTTCCGCCATGCGATCGAGATTGGCAACCTTGGCCATGTCCAGTTTGTAAAGTTCGGCCGGCGTCTGTACCAAGCCCAAATCGACGAGCTGGTCGACCAGCTTCTCGCCCAGGCCCTCGATGTCCATGGCGCGGCGCGAGGCGAAATGCAGCAGCGCCTGCTTGCGCTGTGCCGGGCAATACAAACCGCCGGTACAGCGTATGGCGGCTTCGCCGGGCTGGCGCACCACGTGCGAGCCGCACACCGGACAGACAGGGTAGCGTTGCAGAATGTCGAATCGGGGCGGCTCGGGATGGGGGCGCCGCTGCTTGACCACGGCCACCACCTCGGGAATGACATCGCCGGCGCGCCGCACGATGACACTGTCGCCTTCGCGCACATCGAGGCGGTCAATCTCGTCCTGGTTGTGCAAGGTGGCGTTGGAGACGGTGACACCGCCGACGAACACCGGCTTCAGACGCGCCACCGGCGTGAGCGTCCCGGTGCGGCCGACCTGCACCTCGATGGCCTCGACCACGGTCAGCTCCTCCTCGGGCGGAAACTTGTGCGCGCAGGCCCAGCGCGGCTCGCGCGACACGAAGCCGAGACGCACCTGCAGTTCCAGGCTGTTGACCTTGTACACCACGCCGTCGATGTCGAAAGGCAGGCTGTCGCGGCGGCGACCGATGTCGTCGTGGAACTGCACAAGCCCTTGCGGCCCCTGTACCACCGCGCGTTCGTTGCTGACCGGCAGTCCCAGGTCGCGTATCGCATCCAGCAGTTCGCTGTGGGTCGCCGGCATCTTCCAGCCGATCGTCTCTCCCACACCGTAGGCATAAAAGGACAGCGGACGCTGCGCGGCGATGGCAGGATCGAGCTGGCGGATGCTGCCGGCTGCGCCGTTGCGCGGATTGACCAGCGGCGTGCCGCCGCTTTCGCGCTGCTTCTGGTTGTAGCGCTCGAAATCGGGGCGACTCATGTATACCTCGCCGCGCACTTCCAGCACCGGCGGCGGATGGTCGCTATAAAGACGCAGCGGAATGCAGTGGATGGTGCGCACGTTCTGGGTCACGTCCTCGCCGGTTTCGCCGTCGCCGCGCGTGGCAGCCTGCGCCAGCACGCCATGTTCATAGCGCAAATTGACGGCAAGGCCGTCGAACTTGAGTTCGCAGGCGTATTCGACGGGCGGATCGCTCTCCCTGAGCTTGAGTTCGCGGCGAATGCGCGCATCGAAATTCAGTGCCCCCGCCGGCCCGATGTCGGTCTCGGTGCGGATCGACAGCATGGGCACGCGGTGCTTGACAGGCGCGAAGCCTTCCAGCGGCCTGCCGCCCACGCGCCGGGTGGGCGAATCGGGTGTGATCAGTTCGGGATGAGCCGCCTCCAGCGCCTCCAGTTCGCGGTACAGGCGGTCGTACTCGGCATCCGGAATCTCCGGGCTGTCGAGCACGTAGTAGCGGTAGCTGTGGTAGTTGATCTGCTCGCGCAACGTGCGTGCGCGTTCGGCAATGTCTTGTGCCATCAGGAAAACAGCCTGAGCGCGAGGCGGCTGCCGGCAGCGACGCCGCGCGCCTCCATCCTGGCATAGATCTGCTCGAGCTGGGCGCGGATTTTTTCGATGCCGGCATCGGTCAGCGGGCGCAGGTTGTCATCCACCAGCTGGGCACCCGTTTCAAACGCGAACTGGCGCCCCAGCGCCAGCATGCGGTCGAAATTCTTCAATCCGTCCGGCACGCGCGGAACGTCGAACAGCAGGGTCACGCCCCTCGTTTGCGGTTCCTCCGGATTGCCGTGGACAAAAGGCCGCGGCTCGCGATTGCCCAGCATGAACAGCACTTCGCCGCGATTGTCGAGCAGCAGGTAAACCCCGTCGTCCGACAGCTGCATGCCCGCCGCTTCCGCAAGATTCCGCATCCGGGCAATAGGCAGTACGCCGCTGCCGCGAGCGACGATGTTCAGGCCGATCTGGACGTCGACGTCGGCGCAGAACTTGTCGAGCGAGGCTGCGCGCTGTGCCGCCTCGACGACATCATCACAGCGCACCATCCAGCCGCGAGACCGGGCAAGCTCCCGGAGCAGGCCGCAGAGCGCCGCCATGTCTTGCCTGGCGGCCGGGCCATTGCGGTCGGCCAGTTGCATCGCTGCCTGCGCCTCAAGGTAGCGCCTGCCGCTTTGCGGGGACAATTCCTCCCATGTCGGGCTGCCCAGCGGCAAGGCCAGCCAGCGCACGGCCCTCGCCAATGCCGCGGTTTGCGCGACCACGGACGCGAAAGCATCGGCCGCCATGCCATCGACATTCTTCAGCGCGACCCGAAACTCGATGGCCTCTTCGCGGCCATCTGCCGCAATGGGCGGTGACACGGCATCCGCGAATGGCTGCGCTGCCTGCACGTTTTCGCCCGCTTGCGGCAAGGAGCTGGCCGCAGCTTCCGGCTCCATGCCGACATCACCCAGATAAGGTTCTTGCGGCTTGCACTCACGGAACGGTGCCGCACCCGGGTCTTTTCGCATGAGCGTGTCGAAAACTCCGCCCTCCTGCCGCAGCGACGGATCGGGTTCCGTGGCATCATCAAGCAGCACATCGCGTCCGGGCCTGGTGAATCCGGCTTCGGTCTGACGGCGGATTTTTCGCTCCTGCAGGCGGTTGTATATCAGCACGCCGGTTACAGCGAGGACACCAATCAGTGCAAGCGCGATCTGCAGTTCGTTCATGGACACCTCTAACTCAGTTGCCTGCCGGTTGGGGTGGAGCCTGCGCCGGGACTACGCGCACGAACACCTCGTCGGAACGGATCATGCCGAGTTCGCCGCGCGCACGCTCCTCGATGGCATCGCGCGCCTCCCTGAGGTCGCGCACCTCGGCCGAAATGGTTTCATTTCGCACGCGCAACTTCCCGTTCAGCTCCTGCTGCCTGACAACTTCGCCACCCAGGCCCCACAACTTGAACCAGCCCCCCTCGCCGAACCAGAGCGGATACTGCAACAGCACGATCAGCGCGATGAGCAGCGGCGTGAGCCAGCGCATCGCTCAGTACTTAGCCGATCTGGTAAAACGCATCGCGTCCGGGATAGGACGCCATGCCGCCGAGTTCTTCTTCGATGCGCAACAGCTGGTTGTACTTGGCCATGCGGTCGGAACGCGACAGCGAGCCGGTCTTGATCTGCAGCGCATTGGTCGCCACGGCGAGGTCAGCGATGGTGCTGTCCTCGGTCTCGCCCGAGCGGTGCGAAATCACCGAGGTGTAGCCCGCGCGCTTGGCGGTCTCGATGGCTTCGAAGGTCTCGGTCAGGGTGCCGATCTGGTTGACCTTGATGAGGATGGAGTTGGCGATGCTCTTCTGGATGCCTTCGCGCAGGATCCTGGCGTTGGTCACGAAGAGGTCGTCTCCCACCAGCTGGATGTTCTTGGACAGTTTTTGCGTCAGCGTGGCCCAGCCGTCCCAGTCGTTCTCGCCCATGCCGTCTTCGATGCTGATGATGGGGTACTTGTCGCACCACGCAGCCAGGTAATCGGTAAATTGTACGGAGGAGAGCTTCAGTCCTTCGGCCTCGATGTGGTAGAGGCCGTCCTTGTAGAACTCGCTGGAGGCGCAGTCCACGCCGATGGCGATGTCCGCACCGGGCATGAAGCCGGCCTTTTCGATGGCTTCGACGATGAGCTTGAGCGCGACTTCATTCGATTCCAGGTTGGGCGCGAAACCGCCCTCGTCGCCGACGGTGGTGGTCATGCCCTTGCCGTCGAGCAGCTTCTTCAGGGTGTGGAACACTTCGGCGCCGTAGCGCAGTGCCTCGCGGAAGCTCTTGGCGCCCACGGGAATGATCATGAATTCCTGCATGTCGATGCTGTTGTTGGCATGCGCGCCGCCGTTGATGATGTTCATCATCGGCACAGGCAGCGCCATGGGGCCGGCGCCGCCCAGGTAGCGATAGAGCGGCAGGCCGGATTCCTCGGCGGCTGCACGCGCGATCGCCATGCTCACGGCGAGGATGGCGTTGGCGCCGAGGCGCGACTTGTTTTCGGTGCCGTCCAGTTCGATCATGGTGCGGTCGAGGAAAGCCTGGTCCTCGACGTCCAGACCAATGATGGCCTCGCAGATTTCGGTGTTGACGTGCTCAACGGCGCGCAAAACGCCCTTGCCCATGTAGCGGCTCTTGTCGCCGTCCCTCAATTCGATCGCCTCGCGGCTGCCGGTGGATGCGCCGGAAGGCACCGCTGCACGGCCCATCACGCCGGATTCCAGCAACACGTCCGCCTCCACCGTGGGGTTGCCCCGGGAGTCGAGAATTTCACGTCCAATCACATCAACAATCGCGCTCAATTTTCATTCCTTAAATCATTAACAGGGAGGAAAGGGAGGTTCAGGTAGGTAAAGGCTTTACTCTCTTTCCTCCCTTCACCTCCCTGTCCATTGTTTTTCAGCTTTTCATCAGTTTGTCTTCGGCAAACCCGCGCCGTTTCACCAGTGCATCGATTTCTTTCAACGTCTCCAGCAATTCCTTCATCAGAGGCAGCGGCCAGGCATTGGGGCCGTCGGACAATGCCTGCTCCGGATTGGGATGGGTTTCGGCGAAAAGCCCGGAAATGCCGACCGCGACCGCCGCGCGCGCCAGCACCGGCACGAACTCGCGCTGGCCGCCGCTCTTCTCGCCCATGCCGCCTGGCTGCTGCACCGAGTGGGTGGCGTCGAACACCACCGGGCAGCCGGTCTCGCGCATGATGGCGAGCCCGCGCATGTCGGAAATCAGGGTGTTGTAGCCGAAGGATACCCCTCGCTCGCACACCATGATCTGCTCGTTGCCGGTGGCGCGGGCCTTTTCCACCACGTTCTTCATGTCCCAGGGGGCAAGGAACTGGCCTTTCTTGATGTTGACCGGCCTGCCCTGCTTCGCCACGTTCTGGATGAAGTTGGTCTGGCGGCACAGAAAGGCTGGGGTTTGCAGCACGTCCACCACGCTCGCCACTTCGGCAAGGGGCGTGTCTTCGTGCACGTCGGTCAGCACCGGCACGCCGATTTTTTTCTTCACTTCCGACAGGATACGCAGGCCCTCTTCCATGCCCGGCCCGCGGAAAGACTTGGCCGAAGAGCGGTTGGCCTTGTCGAAGGAAGACTTGTAGATGAAGGGCACGTCGAGCGCCGCGCACATTTCCTTCAAGGCGCCGGCGGTATCCATGGCCAGCTGCTCGGACTCGATGACGCAGGGGCCGGCGATGAGGAACAGTGGTTTATCCAACCCCGCTTCGAAATGACAGAGCTTCATGCCGCTTCCTTCTTTCTGGCCGCCTGATTGTCGAGGGCGGCCAGCACGAAGGCCTTGAACAGCGGATGCCCCGTACGCGGATTGCTGGTGAACTCCGGATGGAACTGGCAGCCGATGAACCAGGGATGCACGTCCTGCGGCAGTTCGACCATTTCGCACAGGTCGGTGCCTGGCGCGCGACCCGCCACGACCAGGCCCTTTTCTTCCAGCTTCGCCAGAAGGCCGTTGTCGACTTCGTAGCGGTGGCGGTGGCGCTCCATGATTTCCGCCTGGCCGTAGACCTGGCGTGCGAGCGTGCCTTCCTTGAGCTTGCAGATTTGCCCGCCCAGGCGCATGGTGCCGCCCAGGTCGGACAGTTCAGTGCGCTTTTCGATGTGGCCTTCGCGGTCCAGCCATTCGGTGATGAGGCCGATGACCGGATGCGTCGTGTTGGGCTCGAATTCGGTGGAATGCGCATCGCTCATGCCGGCCACGTCGCGCGCATATTCGACCACCGCGAGCTGCATGCCAAGACAGATGCCAAGATACGGCACCTTGTTCTCGCGCGCGTAGCGGATGGCAGCGATCTTGCCTTCCACGCCGCGCTTGCCGAAGCCGCCCGGTACCAGGATGGCGTCCTTGCCCTCGAGGCAGTCGGTGCCGTCCTTCTCGATGGATTCGGAATCAATGTATTCGATGTTGACCTTGCTCAGCGTGTGCATGCCGGCATGGACCATGGCTTCCGACAGCGACTTGTAGGATTCCGTCAGGTCCACGTATTTGCCGACGAAAGCGATGTTGACCTCGCGCTCTGGATGCTCCAACGCATGCACCAGGTTCTTCCACACCGACAGGTCGGCCGCGCGCGCCAGGATGGCCAGCTTGTGGCAGACGATCTCGTCCAGCATCTGCTCGTGCAGCATGGCCGGAATCTTGTAGATCGAATCGGCATCCAGCACCTGGATCACCGCTTCCGGCTGCACGTTGGTAAAAAGCGCGATCTTGCGGCGCTCGTCCCTCGGAATCTCGCGGTCGGCGCGGCATAGCAGCACGTCGGGCTGGATACCGATTTCGCGCAACTCCTTCACGCTGTGCTGGGTGGGCTTGGTCTTCAACTCGCCCGCGGTCGGGATATAGGGCAACAGGGTCAGGTGGATGAAGCAGGTCCTGTCGCGCCCGTCCTCGATGCCCATCTGGCGGATGGCCTCCAGGAAAGGCAGCGACTCGATGTCGCCCACCGTGCCGCCGATCTCGACGATGGCCACGTCTGCATCGCCCGCGCCGGCGCGGATGTGCAGCTTGATCTCGTCGGTGATGTGCGGAATCACCTGCACCGTGCCGCCCAGGTAGTCGCCGCGGCGCTCGCGGTCGATCACGGTCTTGTAGATCTGCCCGGTGGTGAAGTTGTTGCGCTTGCTCATCTTGGCGCTGGAGAAGCGCTCGTAATGGCCAAGGTCGAGGTCAGTTTCGGCACCGTCCTCGGTGACGAACACCTCACCGTGCTGGAACGGACTCATCGTGCCGGGATCGACGTTGATGTAGGGGTCCAGCTTGAGAAGGGTGACCTTGAGGCCGCGCGATTCGAGAATCGCAGCCAGGGAGGCGGAGGCGATGCCTTTCCCCAGGGAAGACACCACGCCGCCGGTAACAAATACAAACTTGGTCATGTTCCGTTTGCGGAGCAGGTAATGCTGAATTCTACCCTCAAACGGGTTACGGGCCCAATACGGGGATCGGGGAAGCCCCGAATGCCGGGCAGTCCGGCAAAACCCGCAGGAGAACTTTGGAAATGCCTAGGCAGGCCGACAAAAGCCCCCGGGGGTGGCCCGGCAGCCAGTTACTTTTCTTGCTCCGCCAAGAAAAGTAACCAAAAAAAGCGGCCCCGCTACGCCACACTGCGGGTTCCCTCGTCGACTTGCCCAAACGGGCGGCTCACCAACCCGCCCTGGCAGGGCGCACACATCGCGCCCTGCTGCGGAGCTAGGACAGGGTTCGCCTTCATCCCGTTTGGCCCGCGCCTCCTCGGTGGCGTAGAGGGGAAAATTCAAACCCCAAATCCCCCGGCGCTGCGCGCCACCCCCTTTGCCAAGGGGGTAGGTTGAGCCCCCCTTGATAAATGGGGGTTGGGGGGATTGGGTTTTGGGTTTGAAATTCCCCGTCTTTGCCGCCGCAGCCTGGAGCTTGCGGGCGGAACAATGCGGCGCAGCCTGTCTGAGCCCCGCTCACTTCCGGAATCAAACAAAAGCGGGGCGAGTTCTGCGCCGCCCGCCCGCAAGCTCCAGGCTAAGGGAAGCCGAAGGCCGGCATAGCCGGGTGCCCTTTCTTTGGTTACTTTCTTTGGGCAAACAAAGAAAGTAACTTGCCGCCGGGCAACCCCCGGCGGTTTTTGTAGGCCTGCCCAAATCTTTCTAAAAGCCAACGCCTAAACTGCCAACCGCTTCCACGTCGCCAACACCGTATCCGGATTCAGCGACAGCGAATCGATCGAACGCTCCACCAGCCAGTCGGCAAGATCGGGATGGTCCGACGGCCCCTGTCCGCAGATGCCGACGTATTTCCCGCGGCGCTTGCAGATGGCGATGACTTCGCCCAGCAATTTCTTCACCGCCGGGTTGCGCTCGTCGAAGCTTGCAGCGACCAGGGCGGAATCGCGGTCCACCCCCAGGGTGAGCTGGGTGAGGTCGTTGCTGCCGATGGAGAAGCCGTCGAAAAGATCGAGGAACTCCTCGGCCAGCAGCACGTTGGACGGTATCTCGCACATCATGATGAGGCGCAGGCCGTTCTCGCCGCGCTTGAGTCCGTTCTCGGCGAGCAGGTCCACCACGCCGCTCGCTTCCTCCAGGGTGCGCACGAAGGGAATCATGATTTCTACATTGCTAAGGCCCATGTCGTTGCGCACTTTTTTGAGCGCGCGGCATTCGAGCTCGAAGGCGGGGCGGAAGGAACTCGATATATAACGCGCGGCGCCGCGGAAGCCGAGCATGGGGTTCTCCTCCACCGGCTCGTACTCCTTGCCGCCGACGAGGTGGGCGTACTCGTTGGACTTGAAGTCCGACATGCGCACGATCACGCGCCTGGGCCAGAAGGCCGCCGCCAGCGTGGCGATGCCTTCGGCCAGCTTGTCCACGTAGAAAGCCACCGGGTCGGCGTAGCCGGCGGTCTTGTCCTTGATCACCGCCGCGACATCGGCAGGCACGTTCGGGTAGGCCATCGCCGCCAGCGGGTGGATGCCGATCTGGTTGTTGATGACGAATTCGATGCGCGCCAGTCCCACGCCGTGGTTGGGAATCTGCGCGAAGGTGAAGGCGCGCTCGGGATTGGCGACATTCATCATGATCTTCACCGGCGGCTCGTGCAGCTTCTCCTGGCTCTCCTCCCGCACCTCGAATTCCAGCAGACCTTCGTAGACCATGCCGGTATCGCCTTCGGCGCAGGACACGGTGACTTCGTCGCCGTCCTTCAGCACCGTGGTCGCGTCATTGGTGCCGACCACGGCGGGAATGCCCAGTTCGCGCGCGACGATGGCGGCATGGCAGGTGCGGCCGCCGCGGTTGGTGACGATGGCCGACGCCCGCTTCATCACCGGTTCCCAGTCGGGGTCGGTCATGTCGGCCACCAGCACGTCGCCGGGCTGCACCTTGTCCATTTCCTGCGGGCTTGCGACCACGCACACGCGACCGGCGCCGATTTTCTGGCCGATGGCGCGGCCGCTCACGCGCACCTTGCCGCTGCCCTTGAGTTCATAAACTTCGCTGACGCCGCCGGCGCGCGCCTTCACCGTCTCGGGGCGCGCCTGCACGATGAAGAGCTCGCCGGTCTCGCCGTCCTTGGCCCATTCGATGTCCATGGGACGGCCGTAATGCTTCTCGATGGTGATCGCCATTTGCGCGAGCCTGCGCACTTCCTCGTCGCTGATGGAAAACCGCCGGCGCTCATCGGCCGTGGTATCGATCACGCTGGTGCCGTGCGCACCGTAGATCATCTTGATGGCCTTGCCGCCCAGCGCCTTGCTCACCAGTGCGCCGGTGGGCTTGTGCACGTAGAACTCGTCGGGGTTGACCGAACCCTGCACCACGGTCTCGCCCAGGCCATAACTCGCGGTGACGAACACCACGTCGCGAAAACCCGATTCGGTATCGAGGGTAAAAATCACGCCGGATGCGGCAAGGTCGGAGCGCACCATGCGCTGGATGCCGGCAGACAAGGCGACTTCGCTGTGCGCGAAGCCGTGGTGCACGCGGTAGGCAATGGCACGATCGTTGTAGAGCGAGGCGAATACTTTCTTCACGTGCGCCACCACCGAGTCGGCGCCGTGGATGTTGAGATAGGTTTCCTGCTGCCCGGCGAAGGAAGCGTCGGGCAGGTCTTCCGCCGTGGCGGAGGAACGCACGGCGACGGCGACATTGTTGCCCATGGCGGCATAGGCCTTGCGAATGCCTTCTTCCAGTGCCGGCGGCAGGACGGCCGCTTCGACCATGGCGCGGATGTCGCGCCCCGCGTTCTGCAAGACGGTGACATCGTTGACGTCAAGGCCATCGAGACGCGCGTTGATCTTTTCGCGCAGGCCGTTCTGTTCCAGCGTATCCCAGAATGCCTTGGCCGTGGTGGCGAAGCCGCCCGGCACCGCCACGCCCAGGCCGGACAGGGCGCGGATCATCTCGCCCAGCGAGGCGTTCTTGCCGCCCACCCGCGGCACGTCCTGCATCGACAAGGTTTCCAGCGGTGCGATATAGTCGTCTTGATGTTGGCTCATGTACTCATCCTGTGCAAAAACTGTCGGTATTTTTCGTGTCGGATCACACCGGCGTCACCGCCGAGGCTGTGGGTCACAGTCTACTCTCTCAATTCAGGGAGCTGGAATACCAGGCGCAGACTGTGCCCTTCATCGATACGCCGGCGAAGGCCGTGGCGCTGGCCGAGCGCGTGCGCGCGGCCAGGCCTGCCGTGGTCGTTTCCACCCTGACAGACGAGAATATCAGGGCCGGCTTGCGTAATTGTGAAGCCCCGGTCTTCGACATTTTCGACGCCTTCAGTGCGCCGCTGGCCGCCACCTTGGGCATGACTCCGACTGCCTCGTCCGGGCGGCTGCACGGCATGAGCAACAGCTACCATGCGCGCATCGACGCGGTGAATTTCGCGTTGTCGGTGGACGACGGCCTCAACCCCGAGCGCCTGGGCGAAGCCGACCTCATCCTGGTCGGCGTCTCACGCGCCGGCAAGACGCCGGTCTCGCTCTACCTCGCCCTGCAATATGGCAAAAAGGCCGCCAACTACCCGCTGACCCCCGACGACCTGGGCGCGCATACCCTGCCCCCGGTGCTGCTCAAACATCGCGAAAAACTGCGCGGCCTCACGCTGAGCGCGGAAAGGCTTTCGCAGATCCGCAACGAGCGCCTGCCGGGAAGCCGTTATGCCAGCCCGGAAAACTGCCGCAGCGAAATCCAGGCAGCCGAAGCGATGATGGCCGCAAGCAACATACCGGTGATCGATACCACGCGCCGCTCGGTGGAGGAAATCGCCGCGCTGATCGTGCACGAGAGGGGCTAGGGGTCAGGGATTGTGCTTCGCGCTTATCTTGTAAACGGCTCGGCCTACAGCCGCATACGCCCTAATCCCTAATTCCTGGCCCCTGCCCTCTGCCGCACCGCCTCGAAGAGCGCGACCGCAGCGGCTGCAGCGGCATTGAGCGATTCGATCCTGCCGGGCATGGGGATGTGCACGCGTGCCGTAGCCAGTTGCAGTACTTCTTCGGACAGCCCCGCGCCTTCGTTGCCGACCAGGATCGCCGCCGGCCCGGTGAGATCGACGTCGAACAAGGTCTGCTCGCCGCCAAGCGCCAATGCCCACACCGGCAGTTTTTCCGACTGCATCCAGTGAGTCAGGTCCGTGCGCAACAGCATGGGCAGCACGAACTGTGCGCCCTGCCCGCCACGCAAGGCCTTGGGCGACCAGGCGTCATGGCAGCCCTTGGACAGCACCGCCAGCGTGGCGCCGGCGGCAGCCGCGCTTCTCAGCAGGCTGCCGAGATTGCCCGGGTCCCGGATGTCTTCCAGCAGCAGCACCAGCGGGGTTCCGTCGCGCGGCGCCGGGTTCAGCCAGGCGACTTCGGCGAGGATGCCGGTCGGGCTGTCCACCGGCGACAGCTCTGCGAGCAGGCTGTCGGACAAGGCCGCGATTTTCGCGCCCTCGCAACGGGCGGCGAGCTTTTGCAGAACCGCCGGTGCGCACGACTCGCCGTGCAGCAGCGTCAGCGGGCGACCACCGGCATCGAGACAGGCTTCGAGCAGATGCTCGCCGTCGAGCAGCGCGGTGCGCGTCTCGCGCCGCACGCGTGCGGACTCGGCGAGTTTCTTCAAGCGCTTGAACAGCGGGTTGTCGCGGGAAGTGATCAAATCTTGCATGTCGCCATTTTGCTGCTTTGTGTCACCATTCCCAAATGCGCATCGTTTTGATTACCCCTTATGGCGCCGAGCAGCGCGGCGGCAACTGGCACACCGCCGCGCGCTGGACGGGTTTTCTGCGCGACGCCGGCTACGAGGTCGAAGTCGCCACCGAATGGGACGGCGCCCCGGCCGACCTCATGATCGCGCTGCACGCGCGGCGCAGCTTCAAGTCCATCCTGGCCTTCGCAAAACGCCATCCCAGCCGCCCGCTGATCGTGGTGCTGACCGGCACCGATCTTTATCGCGACATCCGCGGCGATGCCGATGCCCGGACCTCGCTCGATCTCGCGCACCGGCTGGTAGTCCTGCAGGGACGCGGGGTGAACGAGCTCGAACCCGAGCACGCGGCCAAGACCCGCGTCGTCTACCAGTCCGCGCCCGAAATTTCCCGCCGACAGCGATCCGATGACACCTTCCGCGTGCTGGTGGTGGGCCACCTGCGCGAGGAAAAGGACCCGTTCCGCGCCGCCCTGGCGAGCGCCTACCTGCCGGAACAGTCGCGCGCCCAGGTCGTGCATCTGGGACGGGCGCTGTCCGGGGAGATGGCACGGACTGCGCGTTTCGTCGAAAGCAAACTGCCGCGCTACCGCTGGCTGGGAGAACAGACGCATGAAGCCGTCATGGGGCAGTTTGCCCGCGCCGACCTGCTGGTGGTGAGTTCGCTCATGGAAGGCGGCGCCAACGTCATCTGCGAGGCGCTGGCTGCCGGCGTGCCGGTGATCGCCTCGGACATTCCCGGCAACATCGGCATGCTGGGCGACGATTATCCCGGCTACTACCCGCTCGAGGACGAGCGCCGTCTCGCGCAAATGATTTCGCACGCGGAAAACGATTCCGGGTTTTATGCCGAACTGCTCAGGGCGTGCAGAAGCCGCCGTGCGCTGATGACGCCGCAACGAGAGGCCTCATCGGTCAGGCAACTGGTGGGGGAGTTCGAGGCACACTCTGGCCTGTAGCCGACCGAGAGCGCGCCCCGCCGATTCAGCGGGGCGCGGGGCGCATTACAGCGGGCGCCTGATGGAAACGATGCCGCGCACCATGCCGGGACCATAGCCCGTGGCCTTGTCGTGCGGATATTCTGCCGCGAGCTTGGCCTTGATGCCGTCGGCAATATTCGCGCCGTGGCAGGTCAGGCACACTTGCTGGGTCACCAAGGCCTTGGCATAGCGGAATTCCTTGCCGCCGGAGGTTTTCACGACCTGCCAGGTGTCTAAGGTTTCGGGTTTCTCGCCAGCAGCCAGGCGCTTTTCCAGCGCGGCCTGGGCCTCGGCTTCCCAGGCATCGGGCACGCCATTGGGATTGCGGTTTTTGGGACTGACACGCTTCACCTCGAAGCCGGAAGACCTGGACAGCGAGGCGGCGATGGCGGGCGCCTTTTCCTTGCACACGGCAATGCTCTCCGCCGGGCCATTGGCTTCCAGCGACTTCTTCAGTTCACCGCCCAGTTGCTTGATCAGCGAGCCCGCGGTCTTGCGCGCATCGTCGGCCATGGCGGCCTGCTGCTCGGCGCTGGGATCGCTGGCGCAACCGGATGCAAAAAACATGGGCAACATGGCCGCAGCGAGATTGATCTTCTTCATCCATATCTCCTTGTCTGTTTATGGGTAGTACATTCTAACCAGACAATTTAGGCAGACGGAAGAAAAATCACTGCGGCAGGCAGCCTAGAAAAGAACGCCCTGCGCCAGTATCTGTCTCACCGGCGAAAAGCTCCGCCGGTGCTCGGGACAGGGGCCATGCCGTTTGAGCGCCTTGAGGTGGGCCGCGGTGCCGTAGCCCTTGTGGCCGGCAAAGCCGTACTGCGGGTAGCGCAGGTGCAATTCACGCATGGCGGCATCGCGCGCGGTCTTGGCCAGGATGGAGGCGGCGCAGATCGCCTGCACCCTGGCATCGCCCTCGACGATGGCGCGCGAGGGATAGTCCCAGTCCGGGCAGCGGTTGCCGTCCACCCACACCGCCTGCGGCCGCACCCCGAGGCCGGCCACGGCCCGCTGCATGGCCAGCATGGTCGCCTGCAGGATGTTGAGGCGGTCGATTTCCTCGACCGTCGAATAGGCAACGGACCACGCCAGGCTTTCCGCCTTGATGACGAAGGCCAGGCGCTCGCGTGTTTTTTCGGCAAGCTTCTTGGAATCGTCGAGCCCGGCAATGGGTTTGGCAGGATCGAGCATGACGGCGGCGGCATACACCGCTCCGGCCAGCGGGCCGCGCCCCGCTTCATCCACCCCGGCGAGACCGGGGGGCATTTCCATGTCCGGCAACATTGTTCTCCCTTCGGAATGCTGTCATCTTAACGGTAAACGGCTAATCTGAAGACATGAATAACGACCCTTTTTCCTGTGACATCTCGCGCCATATCTGGGATGCGAAATACCGCTACCGCGATGCCGGCAAGGTGAAGGACGCCACGGTGGAGGACACCTGGCGCCGCGTGGCGCGCGCACTGGCCGGCGTCGAGGCCGACGGCCGGACTCGATGGGAACGGCGCTTCTACACGGCGCTGGAGGATTTCCGCTTCCTGCCCGGCGGCCGCATCCTCGCCGGCGCCGGCACCGGCCATCGCGTCACCCTGTTCAACTGTTTCGTCATGGGCCGCATCGAGGATTCCCTTGACGGCATCTTCGATGCGCTGAAGGAAGGCGCGCTCACCATGCAGCAGGGCGGCGGCGTGGGCTACGACTTTTCCACCCTGCGTCCTGCCGGCACACCGGCTGCGGGGGTGGGCGTCACCGCCTCGGGCCCGGTGTCCTTCATGCATATCTGGGACGCGATGTGCGCCACCATCCTCTCCACCGGCGCACGCCGCGGCGCCATGATGGCAACGCTCCGCTGCGACCACCCCGACATCTTCGAATTCGTGCGCGCCAAGCGCGACCCCGCGAAGCTCAGGCATTTCAATTTGTCGGTGCTGGTCAGCGACGCCTTCATGCAGGCGATAAGGCAAGATGCCGACTGGCCGCTGGCATTCCCCGCCGCAGGCGAGCCCGGCTCCCGCGTGTACCGCATCGTGCGCGCGCGCGAACTGTGGAACGAGATCATGGCGGCGACCTACGACTACGCCGAACCGGGCGTGCTGTTCATCGACCGCATCAACGCGCTGAACAACCTCTGGTACGCCGAACGGCTTGCCGCCACCAACCCATGCGGCGAAATCCCGCTGCCGCCCTACGGCGCCTGCGACCTGGGTTCGCTCAACCTCACGCGCTTCGTGCGCGCCCCCTTCGAATCGGGAGCTGCACTCGATTTCGCCGCGCTGGAAGAAACCACGGCGTTCGCCGTGCGCATGCTCGACAACGTCTGCGACCTCTCGCGCTTTCCCCTGGAACGGCAGGCGCAGGCGGTGCGCGCCACGCGCCGCATCGGCCTCGGTTTCACCGGCCTGGGCAATGCCCTCATCATGTTGGGCCTGCGCTACGACAGCGCCGAGGCCAGGCAGATGGCGTCCGGCATCATGCAGCGCATTTGCGAAACCGCCTACCGCACCTCCATCGAACTGGCGCGCGAAAAGGGCAGCTTCCCGCTGCTCAATCGCGAGAAACATCTGCAGGGCGAATTCATCCGCAACCTCCCGCAAGACATCCGCAGCGGCATCGCGCAGCACGGCATCCGCAACTCCCACCTCACCGCGATCGCGCCGACCGGCACCATCAGCCTGCTCGCCAACAACGTGTCGAGCGGACTCGAACCCGTGTTCCAGTACGACTACCGCCGGCGCATCCATGAAATGGACGGGCAGTTGCACGAGTATGCGGTCAGCGACTATGCCTATGCGCTGTATCGCAGGCTGCGCGGCGCCGATGCCCCCTTGACGCCGGCTTTCGTCACCGCCGGGGAAATCTCGCCCTTCCGCCACCTCGACATGCAGGCGGCGCTGCAGCCCTGGGTGGACAACGCCATTTCCAAGACCATCAACATCCCGGCGGACTATGCCTTCGAGGAATTCCAGTCGATCTACCAGTACGCCCACGAGCATGGGCTAAAGGGCTGCACCACCTACCGCCCCAATCCCGTCACCGGCCAGGTGCTGGTGCAAGAGCCGGAAGCGGCTTCGCACTGCTGCTCGGTCGAGCGCGAAGCGGATTGATTTTGATAACAGGGAGGATAGGGGAGGTAAAGGAGGAAGAATGTTTCCTCCCTTATCCTCTCGTCCCTCCCTGTAAAAGCTTTTTATGGGGTGTCGGTTTTTTACAGCAGGTAGGGCTCCAGCGCCTGGGCGATGCGCTCGCCGGCATTGCAGCGCAGGGTTTCGTGCAGGGTGCGGAATTCTGCCGCCAGGGCGGCGCACTTTTCCGGCGAGTCCAGCCAGTCCAGCACGGCCTGTGCGAGCTTGTCCGGGGTGGCGTTTTCCTGCAGCAGTTCGGGCACGGCAAAGCGCCCGAGCAGGATGTTGGGCAGGCCGACATAGGGCAGATAGAGCTTGCGCCGCGCGATCCAGGCGGTGACGGCGGGCACCTTGTAGGTGATGACCATGGGTTTTTTCAGGAGCGCCGCCTCCAGGCTGGCCGTGCCGGAAGCCAGCACCACCACGTCCGCCGCAGTCATGACTGCATGCGACCGGCCGGAGAGCACCGTGACCGGCAAACCGGAAACTGCGGCCCGTTCGCGCAACCGCGATTCCAACGCATCGGTCGCGGCCGGGATCAGGAACTGCGCTGATGGCCTGCTAGCCAGAATGCGCTTTGCCGCTTCGAGCATGAGCGGCGCCAGGCGCTCGACCTCGCCGCGGCGCGAGCCTGGCAAAAGCGCGATCACCGGGCCAGAAGCCTCGATACCCAACTCCTGCCTGGCCGCCGACGTGTCGGGTTCCGGCGGCAGGCGGTCGGCCATGGGGTGGCCGACATAGCTCACCGGAATGCCGGCCTGTCGGTAGATTTCCTCCTCGAAAGGGAACACCACCAGCATGTGCGAAACGGATTGCCTGATCTTGCGGATGCGCTCTGCCCTCCAGGCCCAGATCGAGGGGCTGACGAAATGCACGGTGGGAATGCCGGCCGCCTTGAGCCTGGCTTCGACGCCGAAATTGAAATCGGGCGCATCGATGCCGACGAAGACGCGCGGACGGCTGACTAGGAAATGCGCGACGATTTCGCGCCGCAATCTCAAGAGGTCCGGCAGGTGCTTGAGCACCTCGACATAGCCGTTGACCGACAGGCGCTCACAGGGTGCCAGCGCCTGCGCGCCTGCTTCGACCATGTGCGGCCCGGCGATGCCTTCGAATTGCAGCGACGGATGGCGTGACTTGAGCGCCCGGATCAGTTCCGCGCCGAGCAGGTCGCCGGAAGCCTCGCCAGCGATGAGTCCGACAGTGTCGGTCATCTGATGATGCCGCGTTCGGCCCTGCGCAGGAAATTGGTCAGCAGATCGACTTCGGTTTTGCCCATGGCATCGAGCTGCTCCAGCGCTTCCTGCAGGGTCAGGCCGTCGCGATAAAGCGTCTTGTAGGCGCGCTTCAAGGTGGCGATCTGTTCGGGCGTGAAGCCGCGGCGCTTCAGGCCTTCGCTGTTGATGCCATGCGGCTTGGCCGGCTGTCCGGCCGCCGTGACATAGGGCGGGATGTCCTTGTAGACGATGGTGCCGCCGCCGGTGATGACGTGGGCGCCGATCTTGCAGAACTGGTGCACCGCGGTAAGCCCGCCGAGGATGGCATGGTCGCCGATTTCCACATGTCCGGCGAGCGTGGTGTTGTTGGCCATGACCGTGTGGTCGCCGACGATGCAGTCGTGCGCGACGTGCACGTAGGCCATGACCCAGTTGTGGCTGCCGACGCGGGTCACGCCCGCATCCTGCGCGGTGCCGATGTTGAAGGTGCAGAATTCGCGGATGGTGTTATGGTCGCCGATTTCCAGGCGCGTCGGCTCGCCGGCGTATTTCTTGTCCTGCGGAATTTCACCCAGCGAGACGAACTGGAAAATGCGATTGTGCTTGCCGATGCGGGTATGGCCGGTGATGACGGCATGTGCGCCGACGGTCGAGCCCTCTCCGATTTCGACGTGCGAACCGATGACGGCGTAGGGGCCGACCTTTACGCCCCTGGCGAGTTTGGCACCTTCCTCGATGATGGCGGTGGAGTGTACCTGCGGCATCACATGTTCCTGAGTGCGGCCATCATTTCCGCCTCGGCCACCACTTCGCCGTCGACCTCTGCACGGGTGGAGTATTTCCAGATACCGCGCATGTTGCGCAGGACTTCGGCCTTGAGTATCAGTTGATCGCCGGGCATGACCGGTTTCTTGAAACGCGCGCCGTCGATGCCGGCGAAATACACCACGGAATTCTCGTCCGGCACCTTGTTCTCGGTGACATAGGAAAGCACCGCCGCGGCCTGCGCCAGCGCCTCCAGTATCAGTACGCCGGGCATCACCGGATGATGCGGGAAATGGCCGGGAAAGTACGGCTCGTTCATGGTCACGTTCTTGAGCGCGACGATGCGCTTGCCGGCCTCGCATTCGAGCACACGGTCCACTAGCAGAAACGGATAGCGGTGCGGCAGGTGCCGCATGACTTCCAGTATGTCCATGAATGCCATGATTATTTCTTTCCTTCCAGTTCCGAGATTCGTTTTTCCAAGTCCTTGATGCGGCCGACGAGTTTATCAAGGCTGCGCAGGTGTGCGGCGTTCCTGAGCCATTCGCCATGCTCCGAAAAGGGCAGCGCCGAGGTGTAGGTGCCGGCTTTGGTCAATGATTTCGTGATCAGCGTGTTGGTGGAGATGCGCACGCCGTCGGCGATCTCGATGTGGCCGAAAATCATGGCCGCGCCGCCGATCATGCAGTGCCTGCCGATTTTCGCGCTGCCGGCGATGCCGGTGCAGGCGGCGATCGCGGTATGCGCGCCTATCCTCACGTTGTGCGCGACCTGGATCAGATTGTCGAGCTTCACCCCCTCCTCGATCACCGTATCGTCCAGCGTACCCCGGTCTATGGTGGTGCCGGCGCCCACCTCGACATCGTCGCCGAGTACCACGCGCCCCACCTGAGGGATTTTTACCCAGCGTCCCCGGTCGTCGGCGAAGCCGAAGCCGTCGGAGCCGATGACACAGCCGCTATGCAGAATCACGCGGTTGCCTACCACGCAATGACGGTAAATGGTCACGTTCGCATGCAGCAGGCAATCGTCGCCCAGCGTGACGTACTCGCCGACTACGCTGTTCGGCCCCACGATGCTGCGTTCCCCGACTACCGCCCCTTCGCAGACCACTGCGCCCGCGCCGACGGTTGCCGTCGCCGCCACTTTCGCCTGCGGGTGGATGAATGCGGTGAAATGTACACCCGGCGCCGGACGCGGCGCGGGATTCAGCAAAGCGGAAACGCGGGCGAAATACAGATAGGGGTTGCCGGCAATGATGCGCGGCCGCGTGCAGGCATCACGGCCTTCCGGGGGCAGGATCAGCGCAGCCGCCCGTGAGGATGCGATCCCGCGCAGATATTTTGCCTGTGAGACGAAGGCGATTTCGCCGTCCCCGGCCCGTTCGACGGGCGCCACGCCGGTAATCCGCACGCCGCTGTCATCCAGCAACTCGCCGCCGAATTGCGCGACTATCTCCGACAGCGAATAAGACATCCCGTGCCGGAATTACTTGTCGCCCAAGGCCTTCATCACGCGATCGGTGATGTCGATTTTGGGGTTGAAATAAACCGCCTGCTCCACGATCAGGTCGAACTTGTCGGTCTTGGCGATATCCAGGATGGCCTTGCGCGCCCTTTCCTGAATGACGGCCAGTTCCTGGTTGCGGCGCAAATTGAGGTCCTCGCGAAACTCGCGGCTTTGCCTCTGGAATTCCCGATTCAGGTTGGCCAGTTCGCGTTCCTTGTTTTTGCGTTCGGCCTCCGGCATGGTCAGGCCATCCTTGTCGAGCTGCGCCTGCAGATCCCTGGCCTGCTTGGCGATTTTCTGGATTTCCTGTTCGCGCGGCGAGAACTCCCGCTCCAGGTTCTTTTGCGCCTTTATCGACAGCGGCGCTTCGCGCAGCAGGCGTTCGGTATTCACAAAGCCAATTTTTTCTGCCAGCGCGGCGCCCGGCATCAGTGCCGGCAGCAGCATTGCCATCAGGAAAAGAAACGGTTTCTTCATTGGTGCTCCACTCATGTCCAATCAGAACGCGCTGCCCATGCTGAATTGGAATGTTTCGGTCTCATCGTGGCTCTTGGCATTGATGGGATATGCAAGGTTGAATTTCAGCGGCCCCAGCGGCGAGTTCCAGTGTACTCCTACGCCCGTCGAGAAACGCAAGTCATTCACCCCGAAGGTATTGGATCCGAAGTTCGAGTTCCCGGGGCCGAAGGCCGCACCCGCGTCAAAAAACGTCGACAGCCGCACAGAGTTGTCCTTGATGCCAGGCATGGGGAAGATCAGCTCGACATTTCCGACAACCTTGGTATCGCCGCCAAGGCTGACGGCCTGTTTGGTGATCGGATCGATATCCTTGGGGCCGATCGAGCCCGACTGGAAACCGCGCACCGAACTCACCCCGCCAACGAAAAAGTTGCGATAGAACGGCAGGCCCTTGTTTCCGAAACCGCCGGCGTAACCTGCCTCGCCGTTGACGAACAGGGTAAAGGTATTGCTCAGCGGAAAATACTGCTGGTGCTGCAAGGACAGCTTGTAATACTGGATGTCGCCCGGAGGCGCGCCAAACTCGAGCGCGGCACGCTGCAGCATGCCGCTGGTCGGGAACAGGTAATCGTTGCGGGTATCGCGCGCAATGGAAGAATCCAGCCGCAAGGTCTTGTTGCTGTTGCCGTACTGGGTGACGAAGTTCTTGTATTGAACCGGGCTGTTGACCGTGGTGTTGATCTCCAGCGTTTCGGCCGCCGCCCCCAAAAAGATCGTATCCTTTTCGTTGATGGGAAAACCGAAACGAATCCCCAGGCCGAGGGTGGAGGACTCGTATTCGCCTACCCCGTCGAGTTCGGTCGCGTCGATATCGCGACGATAGGCGTCATAGCCCAGGCTGACGCCGTCGATCGTGTAATAGGGATTGGTGAACGACAGCGAATAGGTGGTATTCACGCTGCCGCTGTTGATTTGCACACCGAGGCGATTGCCGCTGCCGAAGGCGTTGGCCTGGTTGACGGCGCCGGACAGGATGACGCCTTCGGAAGAGGAAAAGCCCGCGCCCAGCAGGATGTTGCCGGTGGCTTTCTCGGAAACGCCGATATTCACGTCCACCTGGTCGGTGGTGCCGGGCACGGCCGGGGTTTCGATATTGACTTCGTTGAAATAGCCCAGGCGATTGAGGCGGTCGCGGGAGGTGTTGATTTTCTCGGCGTTGTACCAGCCGCCTTCCATCTGGCGCACTTCGCGGCGGATGACCTCGTCGCGCGTCTTGGTGTTGCCGGCGACGTTCACGCGGTTGACATAGACGCGGCGGCCCGGATCCACGAACAGGGTAAAGGCCACCATATGTTTTTCCTTGTCCAGTTCGGGCACGGCGTTGACGTTGGCGAAGGCGTAGCCCTCATTGCCGAGCCGGTCGCCGATCTTGCGCGTGGACTCGGTAAGCTTCTCGCGCGAGAACACGTCGCCCGGCTTGATGGTGATCAGCTTCCTCAGTTCCTCTTCCGGCACTAGCATCTGTCCGGCCAGCGTCACATCCGAAACCTTGTAGATCGGCCCTTCGCTGACATTGATGGTGATGAAAATGTCCTTCTTGTCGGGGCTGATAGACACCTGGGTGGATTCGATATTGAATTCCAGGTAGCCCTGGTTCAGGTAGAAGGAACGCAGTGCTTCCAGGTCGCCGGCCAGCTTGGTTTTGGAGTACTGGTCGTCCTTGGTATACCAGGACAGCCAGCCCGGCGTAGAGGAATTGAGCTGGGCGAGCAGCTTCTTCTCGCTGAACGCCTGATTGCCGACGATGTTGATCTGGCGGATCTTGGCGGCGTCGCCTTCCACCACATCGAACTGCAGCGCCACGCGATTGCGCTCCAGCGGGGTTACCGTGGTCTGGACTTCCACCGAATACAGGCCGCGGTTGAAATATTGCCGCTTCAGTTCCTGTTCGGCGCGATCGAGCATGCTCTTGTCGAATACCCTGCCTTCGGCAAGGCCGCTTTGCTTGAGCCCGGTCTTGAGGTCTTCCTCGGAAAACTCCTTGACGCCGGAAAGGGTGAGCTTGGCGATCGACGGGCGCTCCTCCACCGCCACGATCAGCACGCCATCCTGGGCTTCCAGCTTCACATCCTTGAAAAAGCCGGTGGCATACAAGGCCTTGATCGCGTTTACCGCAGTGTCGTCGGTAAAGGTGTCGCCGACCTTGACCGGCAGATAGCTGAACACCGAGCCCGCTTCGGTGCGCTGCAGTCCCTCGACGCGGATATCGCGGACGGTAAACGGCTCGACGGCCAGCGCCGACCCTGACAACCAGGCCAGGACGATTGCCGAGGTGATGCGGTTGTTCATTATTGATTCACCCATTCAACAGGCGGAGCACATCGTTGTAGAGGGCCAGGAACATCAGCGCGCCGATGACGGCCATGCCGATGCGCGCGCCCAGTTCCATGATGCGTTCCGAGACGGGTCTCCCCTGAAAAATCTCGACGAAATAATACATTAGATGCCCGCCATCCAACAGTGGAATGGGCAGCAGGTTGATCACGCCCAGGCCGATGCTGATGATGGCGAGAAAGCCGGCAAAGCTCAGCCAGCCCTGCCCTGCGCTTTGCCCGGCATAGTCGGCGATCGACACCGGGCCGGAAAGATTGCGCCAGGAAACCTCGCCCAGCACCATGCGCCCCAGCATTTTCAGGCTGAAAGCCGCGGTATCCCAGGTCTTCACCGCTGCCTGCCACAAAGCCTCCGGCGGGGCATAGCGCTCCTCCGTACGCAGGCCTGCAAACAGGGACGGGGCAACTTGCGGGCTCACGCCCACGCGGCCGATCTGCCCGCCGTTCTCGCTCACGCTGGCCGGCGTCAGGGACAATGTCCGCCGCTGTCCGCCCGTTTCGATGAGCAAATCGATCCGCACGCCGGCACGCCCGCGCACGTACTGCGCGAATGTTTCCCAATCGGCAACGTCCTGCCCGTCCACGGCCAGGATGCGGTCGCCGGGCTTGAGCCCGGCCTGCTCGGCCACGCTGCCCGGGATCAGACTGCCAATCACCGGCGCCAGGGGCGGCATATAGGGTTCGATCCCAAGCGACCGGCCGTTTTCATCGAGATAGTCTTGCGACAGGCCGCTGAAATCGATCTGCCGCCGCTCGCCATTGGCCAGTTCCAGCACCGGCTGCGCCTTGCCGGCAGCCGCTTCCATGAGGCGCATGCGCAATTCGGCGAAGGTGCGCACGCGGCTTCCATCCATGCGCACCACTTCATCGCCATTGCGCAAACCCGCCATGGCCGCGGGCGTGCCCTCTGCGGGTGCGCCGATGATGGGTTTGATGGCGGGAATGCCATGGATCAGCAAAGCCCAGAACACGACGACGGCCAGCACGAAGTTGGCCAGGGGTCCGGCGGCGACGATGGCGATGCGGCGCCATACCGAGGCACGGTTGAAGGCGCGGTGGAGTTCGCTGCCATCGACGTCGCCTTCGCGCTCGTCCAGCATTTTCACGTAGCCGCCCAGCGGCAGCGCACACAGCGTCCATTCCGTGTTGTCGCGCCCCAGGCGTTTTACCAGCAGCGGCTTGCCGAAACCCACGGAAAACCTCAGCACCTTGACTCCCGCCAGCCTGGCAGCGAGGTAATGGCCGTATTCGTGCACGATGACCAGCACGAAAATCACCAGCAGGAAGGCCAGAATGGTCGTCATGTCAGCTCGCCGCTTTTACGGCCAGAAATTCCTCCGCCCTCTCTCTGGCCTGCCGGTCCGCACCGAGCAAGTCCTCCAGATCGGAAGGCGTGGCTGCCGGCGAATGCTCGAGGGCATGGGCAATGACGCGGGGGATATCGGCAAAGCCGCAGCGGCGGTTGAGGAAAGCATCGACCGCGACTTCATTGGCCGCATTCAGCACCGCCGGCGCATAGCCGCCGGCTTTCAGCGCATCGAAGGCGAGCTGCAGGCAGGGAAAACGCTGCAGGTCGGGCGCCTCGAACTGCAACTGGCTGCCCATGAGCTCCAGCCCCGGAACGCCGGCATCGATGCGCTCGGGAAAGCCCAGGGCATAGGCGATCGGCGTGCGCATATCGGGCGTGCCCAACTGTGCCATGACCGAACCGTCGCGGTATTCGACCATGGAATGGATGATGCTCTGCGGGTGGACCAGCACGCGGATTTGCTCGGCTTGCGCGTTGAACAGCCAGCGGGCTTCGATCACCTCCAAACCTTTGTTCATCATGCTGGCAGAATCGACCGAGATCTTGCGACCCATCACCCAGTTGGGATGCGCCACCGCCTGCTCAGGCGTGACGTTCGCCATCCGTTCCCTGCTCCAGGTACGGAAAGGGCCGCCCGAAGCCGTGAGCCAGATGGTTTTCACGCCGGCCGCATCGAGATCGCCTTTGAAACCTGCGGGCAGCGATTGATGAATGGCGCTGTGTTCGGAGTCGATGGGAAACAGTTCGGCGCCATTTTCGTGCACGGCATCCATGAACAGCTGGCCGGACACCACCAGCGTCTCCTTGTTGGCGAGCAGGATGCGCTTGCCTGCGCGCGCGGCGGCAATCGTCGCAGGCAGGCCGGCCGCGCCGACGATGGCGGCCATCAGCGTACTGACTTCGGGTGCGGTCGACACTTCGATCAAGGCCTGGCTGCCGGCCAGCACCTCGGTCGCGCAGCCTGCGGCCTGCAGCCTCTCGCGCAGTTCGGCGGCTGCAGGCTGCTCGGTCATGACCGCATAGCGCGGCTTGAACTGCACGCACTGCTGGAACAGTTTGTCGATCTGGGTCGCCCCGGTCAACGCGAAAATTTCAAAGCGCTCGGGATGGCGCGCCAGCACGTCCAGCGTGTTGATCCCGATGGTGCCGGTCGCGCCAAGGATGGTGAGGATTTGCTTTTTCATATCCAGGCGGCGAAATGCAGGATGCCTGCCGCGATCGGCAAGGCGGCCGTCAGGGCATCGATACGATCCAGCACCCCGCCATGGCCGGGCAGCAGGGTGCCGCTGTCCTTCACCCCGGCTATGCGCTTCATCCAGGATTCGAACAGGTCGCCGAGGATGGAGAAATACAACAGGGCCGCGGCCAGAATGAGCGCGCCGGGAATGCGCAGGCCGTGAATGGCGGCGCTGACGGCGGAAGCGTACAACACCAGCGCCACGCCGGCGCCGATGACGCCCTCCCAGGACTTGCCCGGGCTGATCTCGGGCGCGAGCTTGTGGCGGCCGAAGCGGCGCCCCGCGAAGTAGGCTGCGCTGTCCGCGATCCAGACAAGCAGCATCACGCCCAGCAGCAGCCAGGGGCTGTGTTCGCGCAGGGCCACGGTCGCGGCCCAGGTCGGCAAGACGATGAGCGAGCCTACCAGCGCGCGCACGAAAACCCCTTCGCCGTGCCAGCGACCCGCCAGCCACAAGGGGGCGACGAGCACCCAGAACGCCGCCGCCAGGGCATAGAGTACGAGCATGGCGGCGGCCTGTTCCGGCATCAGGTAAATGACCATCGCCGTCACCGACATGCCCGTCCCGTACAGCAGCGGCAACCAGGCAGGAAAAGCCGAAATCCGCGCCCACTCGTAGGCCGCAATGCCGCCGACGAGCGCAATCAGCAATGCCCACGGCAGCGCAGGCGCAATAAACAGCGCGGGAATGAATATCGCCAGCAAAACGATGGCAGTAAGAACTCGCTTCATGTTTTCGCCACACTCTTCTTTTGCGGAGGTTTCTCCTGCGCCGCCGCCACCTGTTCGCTGGTGCGGCCAAAGCGCCTTTCGCGCTTGCGATAGGAATCGATTGCGACATCCAGTGCCGCAGCATCGAAATCCGGCCACAACGTGTCGGTGAAATAAAGCTCGGTATAGGCCAGTTGCCAGAGCAGGAAGTTGCTGATGCGCTGCTCGCCGCCGGTGCGGATGAAAAGATCCGGCTCGGGGGTATCGGCCAGCGACAGATGGCTGGCCAGGTCGGCCTCGGTCACGGGCTGGCCGGCGCCACGCTCGGCGAGCAGCTTGTTCACCGCCTGCAGGATGTCCCAGCGCCCGCCGTAATTGGCGGCAATGTTGAGTGTAAGCCGGCTGTTGCCGTGCGTCAGTTTTTCGCCGTCCGCAATCAGCTTGTTCAGGCGCGGCCCGAAGCGTTCAATGTCGCCGACGATGCGCAGGCGCACGCCATTCTCGTGCAGCTTGCCTACCTCGCGCTCCAGCGCAATCACGAACAACTCCATCAGCATGTCCACCTCGGCCGCAGGGCGGCGCCAATTCTCGGAACTGAAAGCGAACAGGGTCAGGTGTTCGACGCCGCGCTCGATGCAGGCACGCACGATTTCGCGCACCGATTCGACGCCGCGCTTATGACCGGCAACACGCGGCAGCATGCGCTTTCTGGCCCAGCGGCCATTGCCATCCATGATGATGGCGATATGGCGCGGTGTGCCTCGGGCTTCAGGTATCGCCGTGGTTGTGCTGTTGAATACCATGGCCTTGCGCCATATCCCTTTCAGCACATTAAATCGCCATCAGATCGGCTTCTTTGGCCTGCAACAGCTTGTCGATTTCGGCAATGTACTTGTCCGTGAGCTTCTGAATTTCGTCCTGCGCGCGGCGCTCCTCGTCCTCGCTGGCGGTCTTGTTCTTGACCATGTCCTTGAGCGCATTGTTGGCATCACGCCGCACGTTGCGCACCGCCACGCGCGCGTTCTCGCCCTCGCCCTTGATCACCTTGATGAGATCGCGGCGGCGCTCCTCGGTCAGCGGCGGCATGGGCACGCGAATCACATCGCCCTGGCTCGCGGGATTGAGGCCCAGGTCGGAGTCGCGAATGGCCTTTTCCACCTTGCCCACCATGTTCTTTTCCCACGGCTGCACGCCGATGGTGCGCGCATCGATCAGGGTGACGTTGGCAACCTGGGGAACCGGCACCATGCTGCCGTAGTAATCGACCATGACATGGTCGAGGATGCCGGTGTGCGCACGACCGGTGCGCACCTTGCCGAGGTCAGTCTTCAGCGCCTCGACGGATTTCTGCATTTTGCTTTCGGCGGATTTCTTCACGTCCGTGATGGTCTGGTCGGCCATGTCTGTCTCCTTTGATTGACTGCTCAGAGGGTTACTCGCGTACCTTCATTTTCGCCCATCACCACCCGCTTCAAGGCGCCCGGCTTGAAAATGCTGAATACGGCCAGCGGCAGTTTCTGCTCGCGGCACAGGGCGAAGGCGGCGGTATCGAGCACGCCGAGATTCTTCGCGATCGCCTCGTCGAAACTCAGGGTCTCGTAGCGTGCGGCCTTGGGGTCCTTTTTGGGATCGGCGTTGTATACGCCATCCACCTTGGTCGCCTTCAGCATGAGGTCGGCGCCAATTTCCGCGCCGCGCAAAGCCGAAGCGGTATCGGTGGTAAAAAACGGATTGCCGGTGCCGCCGCCGAAGATCACCACACACCCGGCCTCGAGGTGCCGCACCGCGGCATCCCTTTCGAACGGTTCGCCCACGTGGCCGATGCCGACCGCGGTCTGCACCCTGGCATTCAGGCCGGCCGCTTCCAGCGCATCCTTCAGCGCCAGCGCGTTCATCACCGTCGCAAGCATGCCCATGGAATCGGCGGTGGCGCGATTCATGCCATCCAGCGCACCGGTGGCGCCGCGGAACAGATTGCCTCCGCCGACCACGATGCCGACCTGCACACCCAGTTCGTGCACTTCCTTGATCTGGGCGACGATGCCCGTCATGGTCTCGGCGTGATAGCCGAAACTCTCCGGGCCCATGAGGGCCTCGCCGGAGAGCTTCAGCAGAATGCGCTTGCAGAGCGGTTGCAGCATCATAAAGACTGGCGGTTAGAGCTTGCGAAGAAATCGTAGCGAGCGGTCCGAGAGCAAGGCGGACGGAGCGCGGCGACGAGACATATCAAATCGATAGGCGAGGAGCGGGGCAAGTGCAAAGAGCTGAGCAGAGTCCCAGCGCAAGCGGGGATGCGACCCCGAAGCAGATGCGTCGGCGCTACGCGCCGTCGCCATGCATCCCCTCCGCTGCCCGATCCCCAGAGGGGCCCATCGGGCAACGCTCCAGGACACCACCGGCCAACGCAGCCATCGGGACGCGCAATAGATTTATTCACATGCCTCTCAAGCCTTGCCGGCCTGCGCCATGACCTCGGCGACGAAGTCGTCCTTCTTCTTCTCGATGCCTTCGCCCACGATGTAGAGGGTGAAGCCGGCGACCGAAGCCCCCTTGGATTTCAGTAGTTGCTCGATGGTCTGCTTGTCGTCCTTGACAAAGGGCTGGCCCAGCAGGGTCACTTCCTTCAGGTACTTGGCGACCGCACCTTCCACCATCTTGGCCACGATATCGGCGGGCTTGCCGGATTCGGCGGCCTTCTGCCGGGCGACGGCACGCTCCTTCTCGATCAACTCGGCGGGCACCTGTTCGCGCGACAGCGACACCGGCTTGGACGCGGCGATGTGCATGGCGATGTCGCGAGCCAGCTGCTCGTCGCCGCCGACCACGTCCACCATGACGCCGATCTTGGAGCCGCCGTGCACGTAGCTCGCCAGGCGGCCTTGGGCGTCAACCCGCACGAAGCGGCGCAGGCTCATGTTCTCGCCGATCTTGCCGACCAGCCCCGTGCGCACTTCCTCGACGCTCTTGCCGCCCATGTCCATGGCGGACAACGCCGCCACGTCGGCGGGATTGTTCTTGGCGACCATTTCGGCCAGCGACTTGGTGAAGGCGAGGAAGTCGTCGTTCTTGGCGACGAAGTCGGTCTCGCAGTTGACCTCGATCATGGCGCCGAGCTTGGCATCGGGGCTGATGTAGATGCCGACCACGCCCTCGGCGGCGATGCGGCCTGCGGCCTTGGTGGCCTTGCTGCCGAACTTCACGCGCAGGATTTCCTCGGCCTTGTCCATGTCGCCGCCGGCTTCGGTCAGCGCCTTCTTGCAGTCCATCATGGGCGCGTCGGTCTTGTCGCGCAGATCTTTCACCATGCTTGCGGTGATTTCCGCCATTTCTTGCTCCTAACTAAAACTATTTCAGATGTGAAAAGAGGGGCTTGCCGCCCCTCTCCATGTCCACGAGGGCGATCAGGCCGCCGGCGTCTCGTCGGCGCTTTCCTCGACGAATTCCTCGTCGCTCTCGCCGACCAGTTCCTGGATCACCTGGGCGCGGCCTTCCAGCACGGCGTCGGCGATGCCGCGGGCATACAGGCGAATGGCACGGCTGGAGTCGTCGTTGCCGGGGATGACGTAATCCACGCCGTCAGGGCTGTTGTTGGTGTCGACCACGCCGATCACGGGAATGCCCAGCTTCCTGGCTTCGGTGATGGCGCCTTTCTGATAGCCGACGTCGATGATGAAGATGGCGTCGGGCAGGTTGTTCATTTCGCGGATGCCGCCGAGGCTGCGGTTGAGCTTGTCGACCTCGCGCTGCAGCAGCAGGGCTTCCTTCTTGGACAGCTTGCCGGCATCGGCCAGCGCGGCTTCCATCTCGTTCAGGCGCTTGACCGACTGCTTCACGGTCTTGAAGTTGGTCAGCATGCCGCCCAGCCAGCGGTGGTTGACGAAAGGCATGCCGGCACGGGTCGCTTCCTCGGCGACGATCTCGCGCGCCTGGCGCTTGGTGCCCACGAACAGAATGGTGCCCTTGTTGGCGGCCAGCTGACGCACGAACCTGGTCGCCTCCTCGAACATCGGCAGGGTCTTTTCCAGGTTGACGATGTGAATCTTGTTGCGATGGCCGAAAATGAAGGGGGCCATCTTGGGGTTCCAGTAACGGGTCTGGTGGCCGAAGTGCACCCCGGCTTCCAGCATTTGACGCATGGTCACGGACATACCAATTCCTTCCTTATCTAAAGGTTGAGCCTCCACCCGCCAAGCGCCGGCATCAAAACCGGCACACCTTTATCGAAGCGGGTGTGCGAATTTTCCCGGCTTGGGACAGCCCCAGGCCGCAGGAAGAACGCTATTTTATTGATTCGGCAGGAATTTGGCAAGGAAAAGCCTTGTCCAACGACACATGAGCCTGAAGGGGGTGCTGTAAATCCAGCGTGAGTTGAGCCTGAAGGCGGGGGAGTCGGGATCATGGAGACATGATCGTGACCCTTCAAACCCATGCCTTGCAAACCCTGGAACAAGTCCGCGCCTTCATGGCGGGTACCGAACCCGTATCCTTCACCCTTGCCGACCGGGATTCGGCCCATGCCTGGATGGCCGATGCTCTCAAACGCTTTGGCTATGCCCGCGCATCCAGGGCCGACCGGGGACTGTTGCGCCGCTATCTGGCCAAGGTCACGGGGCTGTCGCGCGCACAGGTGGCCCGCCGCATTGCCCAATTCCTCGATTCCGGGCAGATCAAGGACAGGCGGAGTGCCCCCGCTGCGCCGTTTGCCCGGCGCTATCTTGACGCCGACATCCGGCTCTTGGCCGAGACGGACGCGCTGCATGGCACCCTGTCCGGAACCATCACCCGCAAGCTGTGTGAGCGCGCCTTCGAGGTGTTTGGCGACGCCCGCTTTAAGCGGCTGGCTTCGATCTCCAACGGCCATCTGTACAACCTGCGCGCCCACAAGCGCTATCGCGCCGTGCGCGGCTCAATCGACAAGACCCGGCCGGTCAAGCTCAACATCGGTGAGCGCCGGCGCCCCTTTCCGGATCGCCGACCGGGGTATCTGCGGGTGGACAGCGTGCACCAGGGCGACCGGGACGGGATGAAGGGGGTGTATCTCATCAATGCGGTGGATGAGGTGACGCAGTGCCAGTGCGTCTGCGCGGTGGAGAAGATCAGCGAGGCGTATCTCTTGCCGGTGCTCGATGCCATGATGTCGGCCTTCCCCTTCGTCATCCGCGGGTTCCACAGCGACAACGGTTCGGAGTACATCAACCGCCAGGTGGCGCAGCTCCTGGAGAAGCTCAGGATCGAGCAGACCAAGTCGCGCTCGCGGCACAGCAACGACAATGCGCTGGCCGAGAGCAAGAATGCGTCAACGGTCAGGAAATATCTGGGTTACAGCCACATCCCGCAGCATTTGGCCTGTGAGGTGAATGCGTTCACCGCCGGGGTGCTGTCGCCGTATCTGAATTTCCACCGCCCCTGCCATTTCCCGGCGGAATATGTGGACGAAAAGGGCAAGACAGCCAAGCGTTACCGCTTTGTTGACATGATGACGCCGTATGAGAAGCTGAAATCGCTGCCAAACGCAGAAAGTTTCCTCAAGCCAGGCATCACGTTCGACAGGCTGGATGAAATCGCCAGAGAATGCAGCGATAATGTAGCCGCCCAACGCCTCAACGAGGCCAGGGCAAAACTCTTTCAACTCATCAACAAATCCCGACAACGCGCCGCCTGAATCAGCCCCGCTTACCCCCCTCGTTCAGGCTCATGTGTGGATTGGAAAATACTGGAAAGATAACAGCCCCGGAAGGCTGTCCGGCGGCGGCCACGACAGGGGAAAACCACTTTTGTTTCGGGGCTTTGACTTCCGGCGAGCGAGGAAGATGCCGACGGCTGCATTTGATCCGGCGCTTGTTTTCAAGGGAAAATGCGGTTTTGAAGAAAACCATCCGACAATGTCCGCCATCATCAAGACCCCCGAAGAAATCGAAAAAATGCGCATTGCCGGTCGCCTCGGGTCTGAAGTGCTGGACTACATCACGCCCTTCGTCAAACCCGGCGTCACTACCGGCGAGTTGGACCGCCTGTGCCACGACTACATGGTAAACGTGCAGGGCACTATCCCGGCGCCGCTCAACTATGCCCCATCCGGGCACACGCCCTACCCAAAATCCATCTGTACTTCGGTCAATCACCAGGTCTGTCACGGCGTGCCTGGCGACCGCGTGCTGAAGAACGGCGACATCGTCAACCTCGACATCACCGTCATCAAGGACGGCTGGCACGGCGACACTAGCCGCATGTTCATGGTGGGCGAGGTCTCTATCCAGGCCAGGCGCCTGGTGCAGGTGACCTTCGAAGCCATGTGGCACGGCATCGCCAAGGTCAGGGCGGGCGCGTTTTTAGGCGATATCGGGCACGCCATCCAGAAATACGCCGAGGGCCACGGCTTCAGCGTGGTGCGCGAATTCTGCGGCCACGGCATCGGCGCCAAATTCCATGAAGAGCCGCAGGTGCTGCACTACGGCAAGCCCGGTACCGGGCTGAAACTGCAGGCCGGCATGATCTTCACCATCGAGCCCATGATCAATGCCGGCAAGAAGGACATCCGCCAGCTGGGCGACGGCTGGACCGTCGTGACGAAGGACCACAGCCTGTCGGCGCAGTGGGAGCACACCGTGCTGGTGACCGACACCGGCTATGAAGTGCTGACGCTTTCCGCCGCCAGCCCGCCGCCGCCGGCGTTCATTTCCCAGGCAGTCTGAAATGCTGGCCGGGGCGGCTTCCACCCTGCCCTCGCTGCGCCAGCGGCTGAAACAAGGGCGCGACGCCCTGGCCGCCGAGTTTTTCTCTCATCCCCGGAGCCGGCACTACCTGCGGCATCATGCCCGCCTCGTGGACGAGGTGCTGTGCGGACTGTGTGACACACTGCTGCCGAAAGACGCCTGCCTCGTTGCCGTCGGCGGCTATGGCCGCGGCGAACTGTTCCCGGCATCCGACGTCGATGTACTCCTGCTGATCCCGCACGAACCGGATGCGCAATTGCGCGCAAGCATCGAGGCCTGGGTGCAAAGCTGCTGGGATGCCGGCCTGGAAATCGGCCACAGCATCCGCACCCCCAGGGAATGCGCAAGCGAGGCGGACCAGGACATCACCATTGAAACCGCGCTGCTCGAATCCCGCATGCTGTGGGGAAGCAAAATCCTCTACCACTCTTTCGGGCATTTGTTTCATGCGCGCTTTGATGGCCGCCGTTTTGCGGAAAGCAAGCTGGTGGAACAGAAAAACCGCCACAACCGTTTCCAGGACAGCGCATACAACCTGGAACCCAATTTGAAGGACAGCCCCGGTGGCCTGCGCGACCTGCACATGATCCACTGGCTCGCCCAGGCCGCAGGCGCAGGCAGCAGCTGGAGCGAACTGGCAAAGTCCGGCCTGCTTTCGCGCCAGGAGGCGCAGCGGCTGGCACGCATCCAGCAGACGCTCAATCTGCTGCGCATACACCTGCACTTTATTGCGCGCAGGCGCGAAGACCGCCTTGCCTTCGACTACCAAAGCCAGCTTGCGGACAGGCTCGGCATCAATGCCACCGCCGCCCGGCGCGCCGGCGAACTGCTCATGCAGCGTTATTACCGCGCCGCCAAACAGGTACGGCTTGCCAACGAAATGCTGCTGCCCGCACTGCACGCACAGCTCAAGCAGGAGCCGGTCATCGCCGTCCCGCTGGACGCGGAGTTCGAACTGCACGGCAATCTGCTGTCCATGCGCCGCACAGATCTTTTCGCAAGCGACCCGACAGCCATGTTGCGCGCCTTTCTCACGGCGATGCGGCATTCGGTGACCGCCTTCGAGCCCGCCACGCTGCGCGCGCTGTGGCGTGCGCGCACGGCAGTCGACCGGCAATTTCGCAACAATCCGGCAAACCGCGCGGCCTTCCTCGAGATCCTGCGCGCGCCGGCCGGCGTCACCTGGGCGCTTGCGGCCATGTCGCGCTATGGCATCCTCGGACGCTATCTGCCGGCCTTCGGGCGCATCGCGGGCCAAATGCAACACGATGGTTTCCACATCTACACCGTGGACGAACACACACTGGCCGTGCTGCGCAATGTTCGCCGCTTCGCCATCGCCGAGTTCTCGCACGAGTACCCGCTTGCCTCCCGCCTCATGCAGGCATTCGACAAGCCCGAGCTTCTGTACCTTGCCGCGCTGTTTCACGACATCGCCAAGGGACGCGGCGGCGATCACTCCGAACTGGGCGCGAAGGACGCGCACAGATTCTGCAAGGCACACGGCCTGCCGCAGGCCGACGTCGAGCTGGTGGCCTGGCTGGTCAGGGAGCACCTGTCCATGTCGCGCACCGCCCAGAAGGAGGACCTGGGCGATGCGGCGGTGATCGACGGCTTTGCCCGCAAAATGGGGGACGCACGTCACCTCGATGCTCTTTATGTCCTGACCGTGGCCGATATTCGCGGCACCAGCCCCAAGGTCTGGAACACCTGGAAGGGGAAGCTGCTGGAAAATCTGTATTTCGCTGCGCAAGCACGCCTCAGCGGCAAGGCTGCCGCAAGCGAGGGGCTGTCGGACAAGCGCGCCGAGGCGCAGGCCAAGCTGGCCCTATACGGCATCGCGCCGAATGCTGCCAACGAATTGTGGAACCAGCTGGATGACAGCTACTTCCTGCGTTTCGACGCCCAGGACATCGCCTGGCATGCGCGCATGCTATGGCAAAACCCGCATCCGCGACACGCCATCGTGCGCGCGCGGCTGTCGCCAGCGGGAGATGGCATCCAGGTCATGGTCTACAGCCCCGACATGCCCGACCTGTTCGCTCGCATCTGCGGTTTTTTCGCGCGCAACCAGTTCAGCGTGGCGGAAGCCAAAATCCACACCACTCGCCATGGCCTCGCGCTCGACAGTTTCCATGTACTGGACGACGGCCGGCGCGAAGTCCATTACCGCGACTTTCTGCAATTCATCGAACACGAGTTGGGGCTGGCACTGGATCCGTCCAGACCTCCTGAGCCGGTACCGGCCGGGCGCCTTTCACGGCGCCTCAAGCATTTCCCGATTCCACCCGAAATCGAGATTCGCGCCGACGAGCGTGGCCGCTACCATGTGCTGTCGCTGATCTGCGGCGACCGCACTGGCCTGCTGTATCGCATCGCCGAAGTGTTTCAAAAGCACAATGTCAGCCTGTACAGCGCCAAAATCCACACGCTGGGCGAACGCGCGGAGGACCGCTTCCTGATGCGGGGCGCGGTGCTGGAAAACCAGAAATCCCTGCTGGAACTGGAGCGGGAGCTGCTCGGGGTGCTGGAGCAGGCCTGATTTGGATTAACGCGAAACAACGCGTAGCGTTTCCTCGCCCTCCTCTCCCGCGGGGAGGGGGCGGGGGAGCGGGAACGGACACGGCACTGCGCTGCGTTCATGATCCGAATTGGCGCAGTCGCCATGTCCGTTAGCCTGAAACTGTGACGAGCGACAAGTGCCGAAGTGACAAAACCACAGCGGCGGAGCCGCTCCGCCGGCCCTGCCACCCCTTGCCGGTCACGCTGTCATTACCCGCGAAAGGTACAGGGCGCAGCGCGCTTCATCCTGCAAGGCGGCGATCGCCATGATCATCAGAAGGGCGCGCGCGCGTACTCGTCGATGTATTTGCCGCGCGAGGGGGTGCGGCGAGGCACGACGGTTTTCTTGCTGCCGGGTTTGCGGCTGTCGGTCTTGGGCTTGTCCTGCGGCACCGGCTTGGTGCCGGTGCGTTTCGGCTTGACGGGCGCACCGCGGCTAACGCCTTCAACCGGGTCTTCGGCAGCAAAATAGCTTATTTCGATGTGATCCATTTTCTCCGCTCTGTTTTTTTATTGCTTATGCAACCGAACGCCATTCCCGCAGGCTCATGGCAAGGCTGCGGGTCAACTCGACCAGCGAAGCGAGTTTTTCCTGGTCCGGCGATTGCGCAAGCTCTTCCAGCTTGCTTTCGGCATATACGCTCAAGATCAGCAGGTTGTTGCGAATCTCCAGCGGCACGTCGGAACTGTCGTCGGACAGAGCCAGCTGGATGTCTTTCCAGATTTCCCTGCTGGCATCGAGCGCCTCCGCCAGCAGCTTCTCCCGCCCGGGCGAACTCCAGCGCCGGTTCACCGCCATCAGCATGGCTGCGGCATGAACGAGACGCTTGATATCCAGGGTCGCAGGGCTGTTCTCTTCCAACTTCACGCTTGCTCTAGGTTCTTGTAGGGATTGGAGGCAAAACTGCCCAGTTAGCGTGTTAGCGGCCAAAACCAGACCAGCTTTAGACCGTTCATCGGCATAGTTTTTATTGGAATCAGATACTTCTTAGTCGTCTCCGGGGCCTTGTCCCGGAAACAGCACCTCGGTATAGCCGAAATTGCTGAAATCGCGCATGCGCATGGGATAGAGGATACCCAGCAGATGGTCAACCTCGTGCTGTACCACTCGTGCATGAAAACCCTCGACCGTTCGGTCTATGGCCCGCCCTTCGACATCGAAGCCCTGATAGCGCAGACTGGTGTGGCGCGGCACAAGGCCGCGCATGCCGGGCACGGACAGACAGCCCTCCCAGCCCTCTTCCATCCCCTCCGACAGCGCTGTCAGAACCGGGTTGACCAGCACGGTGAAAGGCACCTTGCCGGCATCGGGATAACGCGGATTGTCGGTCAGTTCGAAAATCACGACCTGAAGGTCCACCCCGATCTGCGGTGCGGCAAGGCCTGCACCATTCAGGTGGTACATGGTATCGGTCATGTCCTGCACCAGCTCGCGCAATTCGGCCGTGGAAAAGCTCTCAACCGGGCGCGAAACCCGCAGCAGGCGCGGGTCGCCCATTTTCAGGACTTCGCGGACAGCCATGAGAAATCAGACGGCGCAGGCATCCGGATGTTGCAGGACCACCAGTTCCTCGAGCAGCACACGCACGCGATTCATGAGATCGTCCAGCACGCGCTCGATATCTTCGACGCGTATGCCGTTCCTGGAAGCGCCGCGGCCTGCCGCATCGTTGACGACGACGCCGATCGCGGCATAGCAGATGTCGAGTTCGCGCGCGAGATAGGCTTCCGGCATGCCGGTCATGCCGACCATGTCGCAGCCGTCACGTTCGTAGCGGTTGATTTCCGCCGCGGTTTCCAGGCGCGGGCCCTGGGCGACCGCATAGACGCCCCCGTCGCGTATATCGATCTGCCTGAGCACTGCCGCGCGCAGAATGTCGCGGCGCATGCCGGCGCAATAGGGTTCGGTGAAGTCGAGATGAGTCACGGGCTTTCCGCCCGAAACCGTAAAGGTATGGGCCCGCCCCCAGGTGTAGTCGACAAGCTGGTGAGGCACCACCAGGCTGCCGGGCGAGAGTTCCGGATTGATGCCACCCACGGACGCCACCGATACGATGCGATCGACGCCGAACTCCTTCAGCGCCCAGATGTTGGCACGATAGTTCACCTCGTGCGGCGGGATGGTATGGCCATAGCCGTGCCTGGCCAGGAAAATGACTTCCGCACCGCACAGGCGCCCGAAAGTCAGCGCGCCCGAAGGCTCCCCGTAAGGCGTGCGCGCCACCTGACGTCGCGTGATTTCCAGATTAGCCAGCCTGGTCAGGCCGGTGCCGCCGATGATTCCCAGCATGTTCGTTTCCAAAAAAATCAATTATCGATTCGCAGGAGTGAAGGGGGAAGTGAACGCGCCTTGGGCGATCGAGGGGGAAGGTTTTTTTCACCCTTCACCCTTCACCCTTCACCCTTCACCCTTCACCCTTCACCCTTCACCCTTCACCCTTCACCCTTCACCCTTCACCCTTCACCCTTGCTTTGTCATTCTTCCTTCAAAGCCCGTATTTCCGGCAGGTTGCGCCACAGCCCGTAGGCATCCATGCCGCAGCCGAACACGAATCGGTTGGGCACTTTCAGTCCGACGAAATCGGCCTGGATCGGTTTCGTGTTCCGGATTTCCTTGTCAGCCAGGACGGCAGTGTGCACCCTGGCCGCGCCCATTTCGATCAGCTTCTGCTTCACCGCGTAAAGCGTCTCGCCTTCATCGAGAATGTCATCTATGACCAGTACCGTGCGCCCCGTCACCGACTGGCCGGGAAGCACGCGCCACTCGACGGTTCCGCCCTGGGTCTTGCCGCGATAGCGCGTGACGTGCAGGTAATCGAACTCCAGCGGGAAATCGAGCCGCGGCAGCAGCTGTCCCGCGAACACGATGGCGCCGCCCATCACCGGAAGCACCAGCGGAAAGCGGTCGTGCAGCATATCGCTGATCTCCCGCCCCAGCCGATCCAGGCTGGCCTGCACGGCCTTGGCATCGGCAATCTCCTCCGAGGCCAGCAGGATGTCGCGCGCATCGTACTCGTTCATGGAATCCCCCCCCTTTGTCGGGCGCTCTCGTACAAACAGATCGCGGCGGATACGGAAACGTTCAGGCTTTCCACCGTGCCGCCGATGGGAATGCGTGCCGCCTCGTCACAAGTCTTGCGCGTCAGCTGGCGCAGGCCTGCGCCTTCCGCGCCCAGCACCCAGGCGATGCCGCCCTTGGCGTCGATTTGGGCGATGGTCTTGTCCGCCCCCGCGTCCGCGGCCACCGTCCACACGCGGCGTTCTTTCAGTTCATCGAGGCAGCGTGCGAGATTGGTCACCATGAGATAGGGCACGGTCTCTGCCGCGCCGCAGGCGACTTTCTCCACCGTTGCGTTGAGCCCCACCGCCTTGTCCTTGGGCGCGATCACGGCATGCGCCCCGAAGGCGTCGGCAGAGCGCAGGACCGCGCCCAGATTATGCGGGTCGGTGACGCCGTCGAGCACCACGACGAGCGGTGCGCCTTCGATGCCTTGCATCACTTCGTCGAGCGTGCGCGCCATGGCCACCGGTTCGACTTTCGCCACCACGCCCTGGTGTCGCGCCCCACCCACCATCCTGTCCAGGCGGCTGCCGTCCGCGGTGCGCACGGCAAGCCCGGCACCGCTCATCAGCGCCAGCAGATCGCGCATGCGCGCGTCACTGCGACCCTCGTCGACCCAGACTTCTTTGATCGAACCAGGCGCTGCGCGCAGCCGCGCACGAATGGCATGGAAACCGTAGATCAAGCGTTCTTTCATGGTGCTTTCTTTTTGCTGCTCGTTCTTTTTTTGGCCGGCTTTTCGGTCTGTGCAGGCTCGATGCGCGATGGCTCCTCCGCCAGGGTGAAGTCGATCCTGCTGGTTTCGATGTCGGCGCGCACCACTTTCACGGTGACGCGGTCACCCAGGCGGAATCTTTTTCCCGTACGCTCGCCGATCAGCCAGTGCTTGCCCTGGTCATAATGGAAATAATCCTGGCCCAGTTCGGTGACGTGCACCAGTCCTTCGACGAACACCTCGTCGAGCGCGACGAAGATGCCGAAGCTGGTGGCGGCGGACACCGTGCCGGTGTAGACGTTGCCGATGTGGTCGCGCATGTAATACGTCTTCAGCCAGGCCTCGACGTCTCGCGTGGCCTCGTCGGCGCGGCGTTCGGTCATGGAGCAGTGCATGCCGATCTCGGCCAGCGGCAGCCTGGCCGGCTTCTCCTTGTTGAGCTCAGCCTTGATGGCGCGGTGCACCAGGAGATCCGGATAGCGCCGGATGGGCGAGGTGAAATGGGTGTAATGGTCGTAGGCGAGGCCGAAGTGCCCGGCGTTGTCGGGGCTGTACATGGCCTGCTTGAGCGAGCGCAGCATCACGGTCTGCAAAAGCTGCGCGTCTGGCCGCTGCTTGATCTTCTCCAGCAACGCGGCATAGTCCCTGGCCTGCGGCTCGTCGCCGCCGCCCAGCTGCAGGCCGAACTCGGCAAGGAAAGCGCGCAGCGCCTGCAGTTTTTCCGGCGTCGGACCCTCGTGCACGCGATACAGCCCCGGGCGCTTGTTCCGGATGAGGAAATCGGCAGCGCAGGTGTTGGCCGCCAGCATGCACTCCTCGATCAGCTTGTGTGCATCGTTGCGGTGTACCGGCTCGATGCGGGTGATCTTGCCCTGGTCGTCGAACAGCATGCGCGTTTCCACGCTCTCGAAATCGATGGCGCCGCGCTTCTGGCGGTTTTTCAGCAGCAGATGGAAGAGCTTTTGCAGATTCAGCAAATGCGGCAGCAGCGCCTTGTGCTCTTTGCCCGGCTTTTCCTCGCCCGACAGCCAGTTCCACACCTGGGTGTAGGTAAGACGCGCGTGCGAGAACATCACCGCCGGGTAGAAGCGGTAGTCGCCCAGATCGCCGCTCGCGCTGATCTTCATGTCACACACCATGCACAGGCGTTCGACCTGCGGATTCAGCGAACACAGACCGTTGGACAGCGCCTCCGGCAGCATGGGAATGACGCGGCGCGGAAAATACACAGAATTGCCTCGGTCATAGGCCTCGCTGTCGAGCGCATCGCCCGGCTTCACGTAGTGCGAGACATCGGCGATCGCCACGACCAGGCGCCAGCCGCGACCGGACTTCTCGCAATAAACCGCGTCGTCGAAATCGCGCGCGGTTTCGCTGTCGATGGTGACGAGCGGAATCCGCGTGATGTCCTCGCGCCCTTCCCAATCCTTTTTCAGCACCTTCTTGGGCAGCTTCTTCGCCTGCGCCTCGACTTCGGGCGGAAATACATGCGGCAGATCGTGCTTTCTCAGCGCAATTTCGATTTCCATGCCCGGGCCGGTAAATTCGCCCAGCACCTCGATCACGCGCCCGATCGCCTCGGAATGTCGGGTAGGCCAGGATACGATCTCGACCGTCACCACCTGGCCTGATTTCGCCCCGGCGGCATATTCGCGCGGAATCAGGATGTCCTGGTTGATGCGGCGGTTCTCCGCGACCAGGAAGCCGACGCCGTGCTCTTCGTAATAGCGCCCCACCACTTTTGTCAGCGTATGCTCGAGCACTTCGACGATCTTGCCTTCCGGGCGGCCACGGCGGTCCACCCCGGAAATGCGCGCCAGCACCTTGTCGCCGTGCAGCACCTGGTGCATTTCCTTGGGCGACAGAAACAGGTCTTCGCCGCCCTCGTCAGGCACCACGAAGCCGAAGCCGTCGGGATGGCCTTCGACCCTGCCGCGGATCAAATCCAGTTTCGTCGGCAGGCACCATTCGTCTCGCCGGTTCTGCATCAACTGGCCGTCGCGCGCCATGGCGCCAAGGCGGCGCTGGAACAGCGGCAATTCGTCTTCGCGTATGTTCAGGAGTTCAGCAATGGCCCCGAAAGACATGGGCCGCCCCTCCTGCTCGAGAACCTGAATGATGAATTCTCGCGACGGCAAAGGCTGGCCGTATTTGGCCATTTCCCGCTCCAGAAAAGGGTCCTGGGCCCGCAGACCCTTGAATATGGATGACTTGCCGCGACCGCGGCCGGATTTCTTCGTTGACAATTTATACGCTTTCCTTAAAATACGCGGCTTCCGCGCCCAGGTGGCGGAATTGGTAGACGCACTAGTTTCAGGTACTAGCGGGTAAAACCGTGGAGGTTCGAGTCCTCTCCTGGGCACCACCGATGTAGAAAAAAGGCAGCTTGGGCTGCCTTTTTTTCGTTCTGCAAGCCGAATTATGCCACGCCAGCAAGCGCAGTTCTTCCAAAATGGCGGACAATGCGCTAGAAAGCAAACTGCATTGATGGACACGCCAATCAAGCCTGCCCATTAATCGGTTGAATCAAACCAATAAACAAAAAAGACTTGCCAGTCTTTTATTTATTCAATAAATTAGCAATTACTTATCATCGAGAGGGAGATGTTATGTCGAGCAAATCCATTCTGATTCTTGCCACGGCTGCTATCGCCACCGCGCTGCTGGCAGGTTGCGGACAACAGGAAACCAAACCGCTGACTTATCAGACTGACATCAAACCCATCCTCGACCAGTATTGCGTGGAATGCCACAAAGCGGGCGGCCAGGGCACCGAAAAATCCGGCCTGCAACTCGACACCTATGCCGCCACCATGCGCGGCACGAAATTCGGCCCCGTGGTGATCGCCGGCCAGTCCATCAACAGCACCCTGTATCGCTTAGTCTCCGGCAAGGCCGACCCCTCGCTGCGCATGCCGCACAACCAGGCGCCGCTGTCCGACGAGAACATCAACAAGATCAAGGACTGGATCGACCAGGGCGCAAAAGAGCAGTGACCCCTTTCTGAACATTGACCAAAAACATCAACCCCAAGGGCAACCCGATGAACGGAAACCGGTTTATCCATTTCAAGTTCCTGCCGATGTCGCTGCGCATGACCTACACCATGACCCTGCTGGTGCTGGGCGTCGGCTATCTCTTCGCCATGATCCAGGTGTTCGAGGTGCACGCCGGACGCGACGGCGACCCCATGCTCTCCGCCAACGACCTGCGCATCGCATACAGCGGCAACCCCAACGGCAGCCGTCTCGAGGCCGCGCTCAACGGCCCCATGCAGAGCATGCTGCCGGCCGAAGAACGTCAGGTAGTGATCCAGTGGGTGCACGACGGCGCATCTCGGGAAGGCTACGAGGCCAAAGTGAAATCCATCATGGACACGCGCTGCGTCATGTGCCACAGCCCGGCCGCCAACCCGCACCTGCCGGACCTGACCAACTTCGATGGAGTCTCCAAGGTGACCGCAGTCGATACGGGCGTGAGCATCGCCACCCTGGTGCGCGTGTCCCACATCCACCTGTTCGGCATCACCTTCATCTTCTTCATCGTGAGCATGATCTTCGCGCACAGCTATCTGCGCCCGGTATGGATCAAGTGCATAGTGATCATCATCCCCTTCCTCACCATCCTCATGGACATCGGCTCCTGGTACCTGACCAAGATGTGGCCGGCCTTTGCCTGGATGGTGATCGGCAGCGGCGCGCTGATGGGGATTTCCTTCGCCATCCAGTGGTTCACTTCCATGTACCAGATGTGGATTTACAAGCCCCCGCAGGAGTTGATCGAATGCGAAGGCCAGCTGCCTTTCATGGGCGGCGACAGCCCCAAGTGTGCGCCCTACAGGGAGTGAGCCGCTGCGGCGACCGGACGCAATTTTGGCGCGACGGCAACAAAAAAGCCGGGGATTCCCCGGCTTTTTTGATGCATCAGCCTCGTCTTACTCGAAGGGATGGCGCTTGACGATGGTTTCCTCGCGGTCGGGGCCGGTGGAAATGATGTCGATCGGTACTTCGCAAAGCTGTTGCATGCGATCCAGGTAGGCGCGCGCATTGGCGGGCAGGCCGTCCACGGTCTTCACACCGACGGTGGAGTCCTTCCAGCCCGGCAGTTCCTCGTAGATGGGCTCGCAGTTGGCGAGCGTCTCCGCCCCCACCGGCAGGATGTCGCTCACCTGGCCGTCGATCTTGTAACCCACGCAGATGCGCAGGGTCTCGAGGCCGTCAAGCACGTCGAGCTTGGTCACGCACAGGCCGGAAATGCCGTTGATCTGGATGGCGCGCTTGAGTGCCGCGGCATCGAACCAGCCGCAGCGGCGCGCGCGGCCGGTGGTGGCGCCGAACTCGTGGCCCTTCTCGCCCAGGTACTTGCCCACGTCATCGAACAATTCGGTCGGGAACGGGCCGGAGCCGACGCGCGTAGTGTAGGCCTTGGTGATGCCCAGCACATAGTGCATGGAGGACGGGCCCATGCCAGTACCGGTGGATGCGCCGCCAGCGGTGCAGTTGCTGGAGGTAACGAACGGATAGGTGCCGTGATCAATATCCAACAGCGTGCCCTGTGCACCCTCGAACAACAGGTTGTCGCCGTTCTTGTTGGCTTCGTACAGCGCACGTGGCACGTCGGCCACCAGCGGCTTGATGCGCTCGGCCATGCGCATGGCGTCGTCCAGGGTCTTGCTGAAATCGACCGGCTCGGCCTTGAAGTAGTTCTTCAGCATGAAGTTGTGATGGTCGAGCACCTCGCCCAGCTTGGCGGCGAAGCGCTCGCGATGGAACAGGTCCTGCACGCGGATGGCGCGGCGCGCGACCTTGTCCTCGTAGGCCGGGCCGATGCCGCGGCCGGTGGTGCCGATCTTGCTAGCGCCCTTGGCGATCTCGCGCGCCTTGTCCAGTGCCACATGGTGCGGCAGGATGAGCGGCGTGGCTTCGGAAATCTTAAGGCGGCCATTGACGCTGACGCCAGCGGCGGCAAGCATGTCGATTTCTTCCAGCAGCGCTTCCGGCGACAGCACCACGCCATTGCCGATATAGCAGGTCACATTGTCGCGCAGGATGCCGGACGGAATGAGGTGCAGCACGGTCTTCCTGCCGTTGACCACCAGGGTGTGGCCGGCGTTGTGGCCGCCCTGGAAGCGCACCACACCCTGGGCACGGTCGGTCAGCCAGTCGACGATTTTCCCCTTGCCCTCATCGCCCCATTGCGTGCCGATGACGACGACATTCTTGGCCATGCTGTGTTTCTCCTAGAGGTTTGATTATTCGCCCGGCGCGGCTTCCACCAGCTCGCGCAGGTCGAGACTGAATCCGGTCGCAGGACGCGCGCGGCCGAAGGCGCGTCCGGCCTCGTCGTAGCGTCCGCCCAGGGCGATGGCGCGGCTGTGGCCGCCGGTATAGGCGGCGAACACCACGCCGCTGTGATAGCCGTAGCCGCGCAGCTCGGCCAGATCGAGCGCTAACTCGATGCCCCGCCCCTGCAGTGAACTCGTCAGGTGTTCCAGCCTGTCGAGCGCGGCGCGGATTCGGGCATCGTCGGGCAGATCCGCGCGCGCCGCCTGCAGGGTCTCCGTCCCGCCATACAAGCGGGTCAGCGCCTCCAGCGCCCGGGCCCGCGCCGCATCCAGTCCTGCGCAGATTTCCGCGACCTCGTCCGCCGCCTTGGACTGCAGGGCCTTGAACAGCGAGGACTCCACTTCGGGCGGCAGAGCCATTTCTTCGACCAGCGCACGATAGATGCCGACATGTCCGATGTCGAGCTGGATGTTTTTCAGTCCCGCAGACTGCAGGGCATCCAGCATCAGGCCGAGGATTTCCAGGTCGCCCTCGACCCCGGCCACGCCGTATAGCTCCGCGCCGAGCTGCATGGGCTCGCGCGAGTGATAGACGCCGTCCGGCAAGGTGTGCAGCACGCTGCCGGCATAACACAGGCGGTTGACCGGGTTGTGGCCCAGCAGGTGGGCGTCGATGCGCGCCACCTGCGGCGTCATGTCGGCGCGCACGCCCATCATGCGTCCGGTAAGCTGATCGACCAGCTTGAAAGTCTTCAGATCGAGGTCGGAGCCGGTGCCGGTGAGCAGCGAATCGACGTATTCGATGAGCGGCGGCACCACCAGTTCGTAGCCGCGGCCGCGGAACAGGTCGAGCATGGCACGGCGCACGCCTTCCAGCCTCCAGGCCTTGGGCGGAAGCAGGTCTTCGATGTTTTCGGGAAGCAGCCAGGCGCGCATGGGCTATTTCGCGAGCAGAATGAGCGCCAGCCCGGCCAGCATGGAAACCGCGCCGATGAAGCGCAACTGGCCGTCGCGCAATTCGATGGCGCGGCGAAACGCCTCGCGCCAGGCCGCCGGCGCAGCGAACGGCAACAGGCCTTCGAACAACAGCATGAGGCCAAAGGCCATGACGAGTTCGCCCACGCCCATGAATTACTTGCCTGTCGCCGCGCGCGGGTTCTTCATGTACTTGAAGAAGTCCGAACTGGGATCGAGCACCATCAGGTCGCTCTTGCTCTTGAAGCTCTCGCGATAAGCCTGCATGGAGCGATAGAAGGCATAGAACTCCGGATTCTTGCCATAGGCGGCGGCGTAAATGGCGGCGGCCTTGGCGTCGCCCTCGCCCTTGATGCGCTGGGCGTCGCGATAGGCCTCGGCCACGATGATGGCCTTCTGCCTGTCGGCGTCGGCACGGATCTTCTCGGCCTCGGCCGCACCGGTGGCGCGCGCGTCGTTGGCATCGCGCTTGCGCTCGGCTTCCATGCGCCCGTACACCGACTGGCTGACGTCGTCGGACAGGTCGACGCGCTTGAGGCGCACGTCCACCACCTCGATGCCGATCTTGCGCGCATCCTGGTCGGCCTTCTGCTGGATCAGCTTCATGATCGTGTCGCGCTCGCCCGACACCACGTCATGCACGGTGCGCTTGCCGAACTCCGCACGCAGGCCGTCGTTCACGGTCTGGCGCAGGCGGGTGGCGGCGCGGTCTTCGTCTCCGCCCACCGCGACGTAAAACTGGTTGGCATCGATGACGCGCCACTTGATGAAGGAGTCCACCAGCACGTTCTTCTTTTCCACGGTCAGGAAGCTTTCGGCCTGCTTGGCGTCGGCAGTCAGAATGCGCGTGTCGAAATACAGCACGTTCTGGATGAACGGCAGCTTGAACTTAAGGCCCGGCTCCCTGTGCACCTTGACCACTTCGCCGAACTGGCGCACCAGCGCGGTCTGACGCTGGTCCACCGTGAAGATGACGGAATTGAGAATGATCAGCCCGGCGAGGGCGGCGATCACGGCTGTTGCGATGCGGTTCATGGCCGGTCTCCCCGTTCACGTCCAAGCAGTTCGCGCCCGCCGCCCAGGGTCGCCGGGCCTGCCGATGAACCCGAGCCCGGCGGCTGGCGCAGGCTTTCCGGCACGCCGGCATAGGGTTGGGTCGCGATCTGCTGCAGCTTGTCCAACGGCAGGTAAAGCAGGCTGCCATTGCCTTTCTGGTCGACCACGACCTTGGCGCTGTTGTTCATGACCTGCTGCATGGTATCGAGGTACAGGCGCTGGCGGGTCACCACCGGCGCTTTCACGTACTCGGCGAGTACCTGGTCAAAACGCGCGGCATCGCCCTGGGCATTGGCGATCACCTGCTGCTTGTAGCCCTCGGCCTCCTGCAGCAGGCGTGCGGCTTCACCGCGGGCGCGCGGCACCACGTCGTTGGCATAGGCCTGGGCCTCGTTTTTCAGGCGGTCGCGATCCTGGTTGGCCTTCTGCACATCCTCGAAGGCCGCCAGCACCTGCTCGGGCGCCTGCACGTTCTGCAGCGTCACCTGGCTGATATTGATGCCGGTCTTGTAACGGTCGAGAATCTGCTGCATCAGCGCCTGCGCCTGGGCCGCCACTTCGCTGCGCCCGACGTTCAGCACGAAATCCATCTTGCTTTTGCCCACCACCTCGCGCATGGCGGTCTCCGCGGCCTGGCGCACGACGTCGTCGCCGTCCTCCGGGTTCTCGTAGCGGTTGACGAAAACGAATTCCTCGGCGCTCTTGATGTTGTACTGTACGGCAAACTGCAGATCGACGATGTTTTCGTCGTCGGTCAGCATCAGCGATTCCTGCAGATTCTTGGACTTGCCGCGATAACCCACCTCGATGGTGCGCACGCCCTCGACGTTCACGACGCGGCTGCTTTCGATCGGCCACGGCATGCGCCAGTGCGCGCCGGGACCGGTGGTCGTCGAGTACTTGCCGAAGCGCAGTTCCACGCCCCTGCTGGGGCTGTCGACGATGTAGAAACCGCTCGCCAGCCAGACCAGAATGGCCAGGCCGACCAGCAGTCCGGCAAGGCCGCGCGGCCTGCCCTGGTCCGCCTTGCCGGGCCCGCCGCCCTTGTTGCCGCCGAACATGCCGGCAAGGCGCTGGTTGAAGCGCCGCCACAGTTCGTCCAGGTCCGGCGGGCCTGCGTTGTCTTTCCTGCCCCACTGGGGATCGTTCCAAGCCATGATGTCTATGCGATGTATTTCAGAAAGTCCGGCCGATTTTTTTCGGCGCCGCCAAAAACCGCGTCGCCATCGGAGCGCCCCGTCAACAAAAATTCCGCCAGCGCATACCGCAAGTCCTCGAGACCTGCGCCGGTTCTGGCGGAAACACGAACGGCCCGAATTTTACCATATTCGCCCTTTTCGGCCCCGGGCGCGGCCGCAGTCATGTCGATCTTGTTGTAGACCAGAAGTTGCGGCACTTCGCCCGCGCCGATCTCCTTCAGCACCTTGTCCACTTCGTGCATCTGGCGCTCGCGGCCGGAGCTCGCGCCGTCCACCACGTGCAACAGCAAATCCGCCTCTGCCGTCGCCTCCAGCGTGGCGCGGAAAGCGGCGATGAGGCCGTGCGGCAGGTCGCTGATGAAACCGACCGTGTCGGAAACGATCACCTCGCCCGCGCCCGGCAGATGGAGCCTGCGGCTGGTGGTGTCCAGGGTGGCAAAGAGCTGATCGGCGGCATAGGCCCCGGCCCGCGTCAGCGCATTGAACAGCGTGGACTTGCCGGCGTTGGTGTAGCCCACCAGGGCCAGGGTCCTGACGCGGTTGCGGCTGCGCGCGCGGCGCTGGGTCTGGCGCTGACGGGAAAGCTTTTCCAGGCGCGATTTCAGCACCTTGACGCGGTCGCCCAGCAGACGGCGGTCGGTTTCCAGCTGGGTTTCGCCAGGCCCGCGCAGGCCGATGCCGCCTTTTTGCCGTTCCAGGTGGGTCCAGCCCCGCACCAGGCGGGTGGAAAGATGCTGCAACTGCGCCAGTTCGACCTGCAGCTTGCCTTCCGCGCTCTGGGCGCGGCCGGCGAAAATGTCCAGGATGAGGGTGACCCTATCCACCACCCGGCATTGCAGGTGTCGTTCGAGATTGCGCTCCTGGGCCGGGGACAGTTCGTGATTGAACAGCACCACTTCGGCGCCGTTGTCGCGCGCAGCGGCAGCGATCTCTTCGGCCTTCCCGCTGCCGGCAAAAAAGCGAGGGTCGGGCCGTCCGCGGCGCCCCTTGATCAGCCCGACGACGTCCAGCCCGGCGGACTCCGCCAGGCGCCGGAACTCCTCGGTGCTTTCTGCGTAATCCGGGGTATCGAAATCGAGGGAGACGAGCAGCGCGCGTTCGCCGCCCGTGGGACGTTCAAACAGAGTGATTTACCGAAATGCTTGACATGAAACGACGCGTAGCGTTTCCTCGTCCCCCTCTCCCGCTGGGAGAGAGAACGGACACGGCTGCGTTCATGATCCGGGTGGGCGCAGTCGCCATGTCCGTCAGCTGTCGCCGTCCTCGCCGGCCTGCCAGCTGATGGCGCGCGACGGCACAACGGTGGAAATGGCGTGCTTGTAGACCATCTGGGTGACGGAGTTCTTGAGCAGGACCACGTACTGGTCGAAGGCATCGACCTGTCCCTGCAGCTTGATGCCGTTCACCAGATAAATGGATACGGGAACATGCTCCTTGCGCAAGGCATTCAAAAAAGGATCTTGAAGAAGCTGCGGTTTGCCGGCCATTGTGGCTCTCCTGTTGTTGTCTGTTGTGTTATTGGGCTGGCCAGCGTTTTTTCAAGGGCTTTTCCAGCCAACTATGCCAATTCTAGTCCAAAGCCGGAAAAGCGTGACACTTTGGCTTTTTCCGCAAAAAAACGCTCAAGGCCGCGCGGAAACAGGCGGCACGGCCAGTTCCGGGTAGCCGAAATGAAACCCCTGCGCCCAGTCCACGCCCACCTCATGCAGGCGGCGCGCCGTCTCCTCGTCTTCCACACCCTCGGCGATGGTGGTAATGCCCTGGTTGCGGGCAAAATCCACCAGTGACTTGATCAGATTCTTGGCCTTGGCATTGCTTTGCATGTTCTGGATCATCCAGCCTTCGATCTTGAGAAAGCTGACCGGCAACCGCGAGAGGTACAGAAAAGACGAATAACCGCTGCCGAAATCGTCCAGTGCCAGGCGAAAACCGAAATCCAGCAGGTACTTGAGGTCTTCCTCCAGCGTATCCAGGTTCATGATGGCCTGGCGTTCGGTAATCTCGAACACGATAGGCTTGATCGGCCCCATTTCCACCCCGCAGGTCATGCAGTAGACCCGCGCCCGCTCAAGAAGCTTCCGGACCAGATCGCGCCGGGCCAGGAACTGCGGCGAAAGATTGATGAAATGTGCGAAATGCGGCCTCAGCGCACCCGTTGCCAGATCGTATGCACAGCGCCCCATGGCCTGAGTGGCGACGATGCAGTCGATGTCGGCCATCAGGTTCAGCCCTTCGGCGGCATCAATGAAACTTTCCGCATTCAGGATGTCGCCGCCCGGGGTCTGCAGCCTGGCCAGGGCTTCGTCGGCCACGATCTCGCGAGTGGCGAGGTTCACGATCGGTTGATAAGCCGCCAGGATACGGTCTTCGCTTGCCGCCTCCTTGAGCTGTGAGGCTATCTGCAGCACGCCCAGGCCATGCCGGTCGCCGACAATGCGGTCGCGTCCGCGCGACTTGGCTTCGTAGAGGTTGCTGTCGAGATTGGCCAGAAGCGAATCCTGGGTGCCTTTTTCAAGGTCGAACCGGCTAAGCCCCACGCTCAGGGTCAGATGGATCGCACCGACTGAAGTCTCGAAAGCTTGATGCTTGAGGGCTTCGCGCAACCGATCGAAGACCGTCTCGGCCTGCTTGATATCGCCGGTATGCAGGCACACGAGAAACTCTTCGCCACCCCAGCGCGCCACCCAGTCGTCGGCGCGCAAGTGCCCGGAGCAGGCCTTGGCAAAGCACGCCAGCGCCTCGTCGCCTATGCGATGGCCGTAGCGGTCGTTGATGAGCTTGAAGTGATCGAGATCGACCAGACCCAGTACGAAAGTCTGCCGTTGGCGCCTGGCATGGGCAATCTCCTCGCGCAACCTGGCTTCGGCTGCCCGCCGATTGGGCAGGCCGGTCATTTCGTCGGTCAGTGCAAGACTTTCCAGCCTGGCCTTTTGCATGGCCTGGGATTGCAGCATGCCCACCCAGCTGGCGACCAGTTCGATAAAGGCGATGTCCTCCTGCCGAAGCCGGGTCGTCGTCTGTGCCGACATGCCGGCAAAAGCCAGCACACCCCACAGCCTGCCGTCGATCCAGATCGGCGTGCCGACGTAAGCTTGCATGTTCAGTTCGGCAACCATGGGCAGATCCGCCATGGCCGGCTGCCTGGCCATTTCCGGGTGGAATACGGTAGACCGGCTGTTGAATACGACCTGACAGGGCGTCGCCTCCAGCGGCATCGCCATGCCCACAGGAAAGCGGCCTTGGGGATCGCAGGCGTGCCGGACAAGGTACTGCCCGTCGACGATTTCGCCGACCAGGGAAACATCCACACCCAGCAGTGCGCAGGTCTTCTCCAGGATGGCCTGCATGCGCGCCTCCTCGCTCGGGTATTGCCGAGTGACCAGACTCCATAGCGTATGGAGCTTTTCCGGGTTGACGCCGTATTCCCCCGCTTTGGCTGAATCTGGCGCATCCAGGCCTTTTGGCATTTTGTCCGCCAAGCTTCGTGCTCGATACTTTCTAGATAACACAGCCATGCGAAAAAACCAGCCTTCGATTCAATCCTCCAGTTCCACCTCGCGCAGGCGCTGCGCCGCGGCCTCCGGACTGATGGTGTTCACGAACAGGCCCGAGCCGAGTTCGAAGCCGGTGGGGATCGATGTACGCGGGCAGATTTCCAGATGCCAGTGGTAGCTGGCGCCGTACGTTCCCGGATCGTCGCCATGCGGCACGCCGAGGCTTGATGCTGTGCCGCCATGCGGCACAGAGTGCAGGAAGAAGTTGTACTGTGCCCCGCCGATGACGGCGTCGAGACGGGCCATGGTGCGGCGCATGACGCGCGCAAGGTCGGGCAGCCAGTCGTCGGGGGTATCGAGAAACTCCGCAGAGTGCACCAGCGGCAGGATGTGCACTTCCCACTCGAAACGGCTGGCGAAGGGCTTGATGGCGATGAAATGCTCGCCGCGCTCGATCACGTACTGGCCGACATCGACCTTACGGCGGATTTCGCCGGAGACGCGGTCGTAAATGGTGGCTTCGAAAGTCAGCGCCTCGTCCACCAGGGCGCAGAAGATACAGCGGTGGTGCTTGCGGTGGTAGTCGGCGCTGTTGCGCACCTCGGCTTCCACGTTTTCTGGCACCACCGGCATGGCGATGATCTGGCTGTGGGTGTGCGGGATGGAAGCGCCGGCAGCAGGGCCGAAGTTCTTGAACACCAGCACGTATTTCAGGCGCGGGTCGGATTCATACAGCTCGCCCATGCGCCTTTGGAACGCGCGGAACATCTTCTCGATGTGCGCCTCGCTCATTTCGTGGATGGCGGCGCCGTGGTCGGGATGGTCGACGAATACCTCGTGACGGCCGTAGCCGTCGATGGTCTGCTGCAGGCCGAAGGTGAAGTTGGCATGCTCGCGGTCGTCGCCCAGCACGGGATAGAGGTTGGGTACCAGGCGCAGTTCCCAGTTGCCGTCCTCGCCCTCGACGCGGAAGATTTCCGGCGGGGTCTTGTCCTCGTTGCCGCGGCAGAACGGGCAGGTTTCCACGTGCTTGCGCGTATCGCGCGGCGCGAGCTCCTCGGCCTTCTTCGGGCGCATGGATCGCGCGGTGGCGACCAGCACCGACTCGCTCGGCACGATGGGGTTCAAACGAATTTCGCGGATTTCCTTTTCGCTCATGGCTATTTACCTCCAATCGAGAGCAGTGAGCATAGCGACCCCGCGGGGCTCAGGGGCTTGAATATGTTTATGCGCGGCTTAAGCGGGTTTATCAGGCGAGGCCATGAAAGGATGATTGGCAAGATGATTGACCGCAGAGCTCGCGCAGGACGCGGAGTTTTTGAAAAGCCTGGAGCACAGAGGTAACGGCGGTAGCAAAGAAGCTTCGGAAACAAGGAACTCATGGGTTATCTCTGTTTCCTCTGCCCCTCTCCTCTGCGTAATTGATTTTCCCTGGCGTCCTCCGCGAACTCCCCGGCGTATTCACCGCCAGGCTAGCTGGGCGTGCCCTTGGTATCCGAGCCGAATTTCCGGCGGCGGAAGCGCTTTTCGCGCCGGGCCTTGTTCATCTCGCGTTCGGTGAGCGGCTTGGCCTTGCGGCCCTCGAAGGGGTTGGAGCCGTCCCTGAACTCTATCCTGAGCGGCGTGCCCTGCAGCTTGAAGGCCTCGCGGAAAGTGTTCTCGAGATAGCGCCGGTAATCGCGCTGCACGTTGCCTACGGCATTGCCGTGGATGACGATGATGGGCGGGTTGCTGCCGCCCTGGTGCGCGAACTTGAGCTTGGGCCGGAACAGGCCGGATTTGGGCGGCGCATGCTGGGCGGTGGCGGCGAGCAGCACGCGCGTGAGCCTGGGCGTCGGCAGCTTGGCCATGGCCGCGGCATAGGCGGCATCGACGTCCTTCAGCAGCGCCCCCAGTCCCTGTCCTTTCAGCGCGGAGATGTAATGGAAGCGCGCGAACGACAGGAAGGCCAGTTTTCTTTCCAGGTCGCGCTTGATGTTGCTGCGCGTGTATTCGTCCAGGCCGTCCCACTTGTTCACCGCCACCACCAGCGCGCGCCCCGCTTCGAGAATGTAGCCGGCGATGTGGGCGTCCTGCTCGGAGATTTCCGCCTGCGCGTCCAGCACCAGCACGACGACGTTGGCGTCCTCGATGGCTTGCAGGGTCTTGATGACGGAAAACTTCTCCACCGCCTCGAACACCTTGCCCCGCTTTCTCACGCCGGCGGTGTCGATCAGGGTGTAGTGCCTGCCCTCGCGCTCGAAGTCGATGTAGATCGAGTCGCGCGTGGTGCCCGGCTGGTCGAAGGCGATCACGCGCTCTTCGCCCACCAGCGCATTGACCAGCGTGGACTTGCCGGCATTGGGGCGGCCGACGATGGCGATGCGCGGGCCCGTGTCCTGCGCCTCTTCCTCGGCCTCGTGCGCGAACGGGGCCAGCGCGATGTCGACCAACTCGCGTACGCCTTCGCCGTGCGCGCCGGATATGGCCAGCGGCTCGCCCAGGCCCAGTTCGTGGAATTCGGCCGTGACCACGGCCTGATTCATGCCCTCGCTCTTGTTTACCGCCACATGCACCGGGCAGCGCGCGCGGCGCAGCTTTTGCGCGATGGCCTTGTCCTGCGGCGTCAGTCCCTGGCGGCCGTCGACCAGGAACACCACCACGTCGGCTTCGTCGATGGCCTGCAGGGTCTGGCGTGCCATTTCGTGCAGGATGCCGTCCTTCGCCACCGGCTCCAGGCCGCCGGTGTCCACCACCACATAGGGCTTGTCGCCCACCCGCCCGCGGCCGTAGTGACGGTCGCGCGTGAGCCCCGGTTGGTCGTGCACCAGCGCGTCGCGGCTCTTGGTCAGCCGGTTGAAGAGGGTGGACTTGCCGACATTGGGACGGCCGACAAGCACGAGGGTGGGAAGCACGGGCAATCCTGAGAAACAGTAATAAAGTTCTTAACAAGGAGGACAAGGGGACAGGAGGAAATTCTCATTACCTTCCTCTTGTCCTCATGTCCTCATTTGTGGAATTTTCAATTCACCTTGAATGCAATGACGCCGCCCTTCACGCTTTGCACCGCGAAGCCGGGGCCGATGTCGATGGGGGTGACGCGGACCTGGCCGTCGGCCTGCGCGCGCGCGGCGAAGCTGCCGTCCTCGGTGGAAATGAGGTGCACGTAGCCTTCCACATCCGCCACCACCACGTACTTGCCGAAAACCAGCGGCGCCGTGATCTGGCGGTTGGCGAGCTTGTCCTGACGCCAGGCCGCGCGACCGCTGTCCTTGTCATACGCAGTCACGGCATCCTTGTCGTCGGACACATAGACATACAGATCATCCATCGACAGGCCGGCATCGCTGGAAGTATCACGCGACCACAGCTGATTGCCCTTGATGCGGTCGAAGCAGGCGACACGCCCCTGGTAGGTCACAGCACACACGCGCCGATCATCCAGCGCCGGCATGCCCACCACGTCATTCACGCGCTCGAGCTCGGTGGCGCCGCGCGGCGTGCTGACGGAGACCTCCCAGACCTGCAAACCGTTGTCCAGCCGGATCGCCGCCATCTTGCCGCCCGGGAAGCCCGCATAAGCCACCCCATCTCTGATGGCGAGCGCGGAAACCCCTTGCAGCGACAGTGCCGGCAACTGGCGCGTATACAGCCACTTGCGGCTGCCGTCAGCCGCATTCAGTCCATGCACGTGGCCATTGCCGGTGCGCACCAGCACAAGGTCGCCGGCAACCACGGGCGGCGCCACCACCACGCTGGCCAGATTGACCTCCCAGCGTTTGGCGCCATTGGCCGCATCGAGCGCGATCAGTTCACCCTTGAGCCCGCCCACCAGCACCAGTCCGGCTCCCGCACCCACGCCGGCAGCCAGTTTCCTGCCCGTGTCGACACGCCAGGCTTCGTTGCCGTTTTGCAGGCCGAGCCGGACCACGCGGCCGGACTCGCCTGCGGCGTACACCGCGTTCCCGTCCACTGCCGGCATGAACAAGCCGCGCCCGGCCTCGCCGGCCGACGCCGTCCATGCGCGTGAAAGCCCGGCTTTCTGCACGAATTCGGTCAGGGGAGCGGGCTGGGCTGCACGTTTCTTGCCGAAACCGAACCAGCCGCCCACCGTATCGGTGGTTTTGCCAATGGCGCTGCAGCCGCCCAACAGCCCGGCGGACATCAGCAGCACGAACAAGGCGCGCAACGGCTTGCTGTTCATTTGGCGGGACCTCCGAGCGAATCCAGTTTCAACTCCACCACGCCGCGCAGCGGGTTGGTTTCCTCCAGCCTGGCATAGGCTGCGGAATAGGCTGCGCGCGCCTGTCCGCTCTTGCCCTGGGCAAGGTAGACGTCGCCCTTGAGATCGTCGAAGCGCGGGCCGTAGGCATCGGTATGCGCGGCATTCAACTGCCTGAGCGCGCCCTCGTAATCCTTTTCGTCCAGCAGCAGGCCCGCCAGGCGCAGGCGCGCCACATCGCGCAAGGCCGCTTCCCTGGCATTCTCGACCACCCATTCCAGTTGGGCCTTCGCGCTTTTGACATCCTTGTTCTGCATGTTGATGCCGGCGAGCAGCATGGCCGCACGGGTGGCATAAGGCGTTCTGCCGTAATTGTCGATGAGCAACGCGCCCTGTTCGCGGGCGGTTTTCATGTCGCCGGCGTCAAGCGCCTTGTTCATGCTGTCGTAATGCGCGGCCGCTTCCGCCGCCTGCCTGGCGGCATGGTTCTGCCAGTACTGGTAGCCGGCCACCGCAATCAGCAGCGCCGACACCCCGTAGATCACGTAATTTCCCCAGCGCTTCCACCACGCCTTCAGGGTCTCCAGCTGTTCCTGCTCTTCCAGGTCGAATGCCGCCATCTCTTTTCCTTATTCATTCCGCAGAATGTCTGCGGCTTCGTCGATACTCAAAGTTGCCTGTTCGCGCGCATCGCGCAAGGGCTTCAGCACCAGCGTGGCCTCCGCCGCCTCGTTGTCGCCGATCACCACCGCATGGCGTGCACCGCTGGCGTCGGCCTTTTTCATCTGTGACTTGAAGCTGCCGCCGCCTGCGTGCATGGCCACCGCGATGCCCTGTTGGCGCAGACGGCGCGCGACCTGCCAGGCCCAGGCGGTGCCGGCTTCGCCGGCATGCACCAGATAGACGTCGGGCGCGTAGGTCGCGGGCTCGATGCCTTCGATTTCCAGCAGCGCCAGCAGGCGCTCGATGCCCATGGCAAAACCGCAGGCCGGGGCGGGTTTGCCGCCCAGCTGTTCGATCAGGCCGTCGAAGCGGCCGCCGGCGCAGACCGTACCCTGGGCGCCGAGCTTGTCGGTCACCCATTCGAACACGGTGCGATTGTAGTAGTCCAGACCGCGCACGAGCCGTGTGTTGATGCGGTATTCGATGTCGAGATCGCGCAAAAGCTTCTGCAGCGCCTCGAAGTGGGCGAGCGATTCCTCGTCCAGATCGTCCATCAGCCTGGGCGCGGCTTCCACCAGGGCCTGCATGTCCGGGTTCTTGGTATCGAGGATGCGCAGCGGATTGCTGTAGAGGCGGCGCTTCGCATCCTCGTCGAGCACGTCGAGATTGGCCTCGAAATACTTGATGAGGCGCTCGCGATGGCGGCGGCGCGCATCGCTGTCGCCCAGGGTATTGAGTTCCAGCACCGGCGCCACGCCCAGCCGCTTCCACAGATCATGGCTCATGAGAATGTGCTCGGCGTCGACGTCGGGACCGGGAAAACCCATGGCCTCGACCCCGACCTGGTGGAACTGGCGGTAGCGGCCCTTCTGCGGCCGCTCGTGGCGGAACATCGGGCCCATGTACCACAGGCGCTTGCCGCCGTCGTACAGGAGGTTGTTCTGCACCACCGCTCGCACGCACGAGGCCGTGCCTTCGGGACGCAGGGTGAGTGACTCGCCGTTTAGCTCGTCGACGAAGGTGTACATCTCCTTTTCCACGATGTCGGTGACTTCGCCGATTGCACGCTTGAACAGCGCCGTGTGTTCGAGAATGGGCGTGCGAATCTCTCGGTAGCCGTAGCTTGCCAGCCATGTACGCACCGTGTCCTCGAAAAACCGCCAGGTATCGGCGTCCTGCGGCAGCACGTCGTTCATGCCGCGGACGCTTTGCAGGTTATTGCTCATAACAAAGTCAAAAAAGATCCTTTGAACAGGGAGGTTAAGGGAGGCAATGGAGAAAAACCATTCCTCCCGCGCCTCCCCTACCTCCCCGTTATTTCAATTTTGTGCACTACCGTAATGGCTGCGCACGTAGTCTTCCACGATCGCCTGGAAATCCTCGGCGATGTTGTCGCCCTTGAGCGTCACGGTCTTCCTGCCGTCCACGTAAACAGGCGCCACCGGCACTTCGCCGGTACCCGGCAAGGAAATGCCGATGTTGGCATGCTTGGATTCGCCCGGGCCGTTGACCACACAGCCCATGACCGCGACTTTCATTTCCTCCACGCCGGGGTATATCCCGCGCCAGGCCGGCATCTGGCCTCTGAGCCAGGTCTGGATCTTGAGCGCGAGTTCCTGGAACACCGTGGAGGTCGTGCGGCCGCAGCCCGGACAGGCCGTCACCAGCGGTGTGAACGCCCTGAGCCCCATGGTCTGCAGGATCTCCTGCGCCACCTGGACTTCCCTGGTGCGCGACTCGCCCGGCTCCGGCGTAAGAGACACGCGAATAGTGTCGCCGATGCCTTCCTGCAAGAGCACCGCCAGCGCCGCAGTGGAGGCGACGATGCCCTTGCTGCCCATGCCGGCCTCGGTCAGCCCCAGGTGCAGCGGATAGTCGCACTGCGAGGCCAAATCGCGATATACGGTAATCAAATCCTGCACCGCGCTCATCTTGCAGGACAGAATGATCTTGTCGCCGGAAAGGCCCAGCTCTTCGGCGCGCTTCGCCGACTGCAGGGCGGAGGCGATCATGGCCTGGAACATCACGTCCCTGGCGTCCGCGGGCTCGGCAAGCTTCGCGTTCTCGTCCATCATGCGCGCGACCAGTTCCTGGTCGAGGCTGCCCCAGTTCACGCCGATGCGCACCGGCTTGTCGTGCCTGCAGGCGATCTCGATCAGGGTAGCGAACTGCTCGTCGCGCTTTTCGCCGCGCCCGACGTTGCCGGGATTGATCCTGAGCTTGGCCAGCGCCTGCGCACACTCCGGTACCTGGGTCAGCAGCTTGTGGCCGTTGAAATGAAAATCGCCGATGAGAGGCACATCGACGCCCATGGCGTCGAGCTTTTCGCGGATCGCCGGCACCGCCTGCGCCGCTTCAAGGGTATTGACGGTGATGCGCACCAGTTCCGAGCCGGCGCGATGCAGGTCCGCGACCTGCGCCACCGTGCCGGCGATGTCCGTGGTGTCGGTGTTGGTCATCGACTGCACGACGATGGGCGCGCCGCCCCCCACCAGTACGTGGCCGATGCGTGCCTGGCGGCGTGTTGCGGGCTTGTAAACCGTCATGGGAAGCGCGCTCATGGATTCAGGGTCAACCGTGCAACGTCGACAGAGGTATACGGCTTGAGGTCGATGGCGCGGCCCTTGTACAGCACTTGCACTTTCGCCGCATTCCCCACCACCAGGTAGAAAGGCGCTTCGCCCTCTATGTCCACGGCCGTACCAGCCGGGTTCAGGCCGGTGTGCACGATGCGCCCGCTGCTGTCGCGCACCTGCACCCAGGAAATATCATCGAACTGCAGGCGCAGATCGGTTGTCGGAACCGATGCCGCATTGGCTTGGGGCTGCGCTGCGACAGGCTGTGCCGCGGCGCCTTGCGTTTCGGCGGCCTGCGCCTGCGGCTCGCCTGCCTGGGCAGCAGCCGCCACTGACTGTTCCGGCGCAGGCAATGCCGTCTGCCCCGCCAATACCGGCGCCGGCGGCGGTGCTGGCGGCGGTACCGACTGCTCGACCGCCGCCGGCGCCGGCACAGCCGCGTCGCTGGTCAGCCACCAGTACAGCCCCAGCGGGATGGCAACGGCCAGTACCACTGCCGCGATGCCACCCAGCACCCAGGGCGATTTCCAGAATTCCTGGCTGGGCGTGAACGGCACGCTTTCGGTTTCACGCACCGTCGGCAGTTTGACGCGCGTCATCTGCTCCAGCAGTTCATTGGGGTCCAGCCCCAGCAATTTGGCATAGTTGCGCACGAAACCGCGCGCGAATACCGGCTGCCCCAGCCTGGAAAAATCTTCGGCCTCGATCGCCTCGATCTGGCGGGCCATCAGGCGCAGGCGGATGCCCACATCCTGGATAGTCCAGCCCTTCTCTTCCCGTGCAGCGCGCAGCGTCGCGCCGATTCCGAGCCCTTCTTCGCTCATTCGTATTGCCCTCTCAGCAGCAATTGCGTTTCCGGCGCATCCGGGAAATTGCGCCGCAGCTGCTGGTTGTAAACCGCCTCCTGGGCGCGGTCGCCCAGCTTGCGCTCGATCCTCAGGCCCAGCCAGAGTGATTCGGAGGTGGGCGGGGAAATCTGCTGATAACGCGAAAGCAGCCGCTGCGCCTCGTCGAGGTCGCCGCCCCTGAAATGCAGTTCTGCAAGCCTGATGAGCGGCAACGGCGCATTCGGCGCAAGCTTGAGCGCCTTTTTGTAATAGGACTCCGCCTGCCTGAGATCGCCTTTCTTCTCGCTGCACAGTGCAGCATTGGTCATGGCCTGCTCGGGCTTGTCATACAGCGGATTGCGCATCGCTTCGTTGAACTCGCTCATCCCCTCGTCATGGCGCCCGCGCGTGCACAGAAACCAGCCGTAGCTGTTATGTGCACCCGAATCCCTGCGGTCGATGTCTATGGCCCTGCGAAAGTTCTCCTCGGCCAGCCTGTCTTCTTCGAGTTCCATGTAAATGAGACCCAGCAGGTGGTAGGCGGGGCCGTAGCGGTTGTCCACACTGATGGCCTTGCGCGCCTCGTCCAGCGCGACTTTCATCTGGCCGCGGGCAAAATAGGCAAACCCCAATTCGGTAAACACTTTGGCTCGCGAGCGCGCCTCGGTCTCCACCGCCGGCCCGCCCACCGACGAGTCGGCCGGCACCGGGCCACCCGTATTCGCACAACCGACCAGCGCCAGCACCAACAGCCCTACCACCTTTTTCATGCAGCATTCCTCTCCATGCGTTTGATCACCCGTCCGGTCTTGTCCGCCACCTGGCCCGCCAGCTGCCCGCAGGCGGCGTCGATGTCATCGCCGCGCGTCTTGCGCGTGGTCACGACATGGCCTGCCCGCTGCAGGATTTCGCGAAAAGCCTTCTGTGCATCCGTGCGGCTTTGGGCATAACCCGAATCCGGGAACGGGTTGAAGGGTATCAGGTTGAATTTGCATGGCGTGTCTTTCACCAGTTCAACCAGTTGCCGCGCGTGCTCAGGCGTGTCGTTCACGCCGGCCAGCATCACGTACTCGAAGGTGATGAAGTCGCGCGGCGCATGTTCGAGATAGCGCCGGCATGCAGCCAGCAGTTCCTCGAGCGGATACTTCCTGTTGATCGGCACGATGCGGTCGCGCAGTTCGTCGCTGGGCGCGTGCAGGGAAACGGCCAGCGCCACCGGGCAGCGGGAGGCCAGCCGGTCCATGGCCGGCACGATGCCGGAAGTGGACACCGTCACGCGCCGGCGCGAGAGCCCGTAGGCATGGTCGTCCAGCATGATGTCAAGCGCGGTGACCACGTTCTCGAAATTGGCCAGCGGCTCGCCCATGCCCATCATCACCACATTCGTCACCGGTCGCTCGCCCCAGCCGGCCTTCTTCAATTCGCGCACCGCGTGCCACAACTGGCCGATGATCTCGGCCACCGTGAGATTGCGGTTGAAGCCCTGGCGCCCGGTGGAGCAGAAGGTGCATTCCAGCGCGCAGCCGACCTGGGACGAGACACACAGTGTTCCACGATAGCGCGGGCCGTCTTCGTCCGTATCGCTATCGCCACAACCGGGCGTGCCTTCCGGAATGAAAACGGTTTCGATGCCATTGCGCCGGGCCGGATCGCCGGCAGCTCCACTGCCGGGCCCAACATCGAACAGCCACTTGCGCGTGCCGTCGGCCGAAATCCTGTCGGCCAGCACACCCGGCGCGCGCACTTCGGCGTTTTTCACGAGCTTCTCACGCAGGCTCCTGGCCAGGTCGGTCATTTGCGCGAAATCAGCCTCCCCCCGCTGGTGTATCCAGTGGAACACCTGTCTGGCGCGAAACGGCTTCTCGCCCTGGCCGGTCAGCCAGTCGGTGAGTTGCGGGAGGTTGAAATCGAGCAGGTTCTGCAATTGCTCAACGGGGACAGAGTTCCGTGGTCGAGAAGAAATAGGCAATCTCGACTGCGGCGGTTTCGGGGGCGTCGGAACCGTGCACGGCATTGGCGTCCACGCTTTGGGCGAAATCGGCGCGGATGGTTCCCGGTTCGGCCTTCTTCGGGTCGGTAGCGCCCATCAGTTCGCGGTTCCTGGCGATGGCGTTTTCGCCTTCCAGCACTTGTATCATCACCGGGCCGGAAATCATGAATTCGACCAGGTCGTTGTAAAAGGGGCGCTCCTTGTGCACAGCATAGAAACCCTCGGCTTCGCGGCGCGACAGATGCTTCATCTTGGCAGCCACGATTTTGAGTCCGTTGGTCTCGAAGCGGGAATAGATCTTGCCGATGACGTTCTTGCCGACGGCATCGGGCTTGATGATGGAAAGGGTGCGTTCAATCGCCATGGTTTGCTCCGGTTGGGTTCAAAAAAGACTGGAAAAGCCTTGAAAAATTAGCCTGTTATTATAACCCGGCAGGGGGCGGCCTGTCTTGATTGACCGGCATGGCCAGGCCGGAAACCCCCGCTTTGCCGGATCGCCCGGCAGTGCCGCCGGTGACCCGCTGAAAAAAACGCTAGGAGATTTGTCCAAACACGTGTACTGTGCGGTTTATCTGTAGGATTCAAGTACTAAATGCGGCACCCGTTTGACGAGTTTGACGAGTTTTCCTTGATTTCGATAGATCCGGGCATGTGCCCACGAGCCTGCAAACAGGCTCTCAATTCATTTTTTTAAGGAAAACTTAAATGCAAACCGGCATCGTTAAATGGTTCAATGACACCAAAGGCTACGGCTTCATCACCCCCGACGGCGGCGGCGAAGACCTGTTCGCGCACTTCTCCGAAATCAAGACCAATGGTTTCAAATCCCTGAAAGAGAACCAGCGCGTGTCTTTTGAAGTGACCACCGGACCCAAAGGCAAACAGGCTGCCAACATCCAGCCCGCCTAAGCCCGAATCGCACCGAACGAAAAAACCCCGGCATGCCGGGGTTTTTTCATGGTGCGCCCGGCAGCCTGCCGGGCATGCGAAGGCGGGAACCGGACGCGGGCTGCTCGCAATAACAACCCCATCATCCGGCGTTGTTATACTTCAACCATGCAAGAACCGATCAACTCCCTGCAGCAATGCATCGCCCGCCAGCGCGAGGCGCTGAAGGATCTGCTGCGCGAGCCGCTCGCCCAGGCCGCCGAACGATGCAGCAAGGTGTGGAACGACCGCAAGGCGCTGGACGAGGCGCTGGCCCAGGCACTGGCCGGGCTGCCCATGTGCAAATACATGTACGCCCTCGACACCGACGCCGTCCAGGTCAGCGACAACATCAGCCGCGAGGGCCTGATCGAAAAGGACTTCGGGCGCGACCGCTCCGACCGTCCCTACATGAACGAACGCGTGCCGAGCGAAGGCTTCCTGCTGTCGCGCGCCTACATCAGCCTGCGGGAGCGCCGCCCTTCGCTGACCGCGATCCAGATCGTGCGCGACGACACCGGCCGCGTACTCGGCTTCGTGGGCGCGGACTTCGACCTGCGCGACCTGCCGCTCACCGGCAAGCTCTACGAAGAGCCCACCCACTGGCGCCAGATCAAGGGCGACCCCGCCATCCGCGGCACCGTCTTCCACCAGACCCGCAGCACCAGCATGATGGACACCAGCATCGACACCGTACTGAGCGTGCTGGAGGAACTCATGGTCGATCATGGCGTGTTCCATGCCATCCTGCATTTTTCCAGCAGCCGCGCCGTGATCTGGCTGTTCGACGACCCCTACCGCTACCGGCTCCTGGACATCGATGCGCTCACCGATCCGGACACCTGCCTGATCTACCCGCACCAGCCCTACCCTGCCAACGCCGTGGTGCCCAGGGACAAGATCCGTCCCATCCTCGACGGCCTGCGCGACCTTCGCTTCATGGATGAGATGTTCTATCTCAGAAGCGGCACGCTCAACATCTTCAACGGCGTGGTCGGCCTCACCTTTTCCTGCGACGGTTCGCACTATCTGCCGTGGGACGAATTCCTGAGCAAAGGCCATGATTTCTGGGCCAGCGGCAGCGCTCTGGGGCAGTCCTGCCCTGTCTGAGGCAGGCGCGCCACTTGCAGACAGAAACAGGCTGGGGTAAAACCACCCATTCGCATCCGCCCATTGGCCGCACTGACGACATGCCTTCCGCCTTGCACACCATATTTCTTGCCACCCCGCGCGGCTTCTGCGCCGGCGTGGACCGCGCCATCGCCATCGTCGAGCGGGCGCTGGAAAAATTCGGCGCGCCCATCTATGTGCGGCACGAGGTCGTGCACAACGCCTATGTCGTCAACGACCTCAAAAAGAAAGGCGCGATTTTCGTCGAGGAGCTGGACGAAGTGCCGGGCGGCGCCACCGTCGTTTTCAGCGCGCACGGCGTTTCCCTGGCCGTGCGCGAAGAGGCGCAAAAGCGCGGCCTCAAGGTATTCGACGCCACCTGCCCGCTGGTGACCAAGGTGCACGTCGAAGTCGCCAGGATGCGCGACAAGGGGCTGGAAATCATCATGATCGGGCACAAGGGCCACCCCGAAGTCGAAGGCACCATGGGCCAGAGCGACAAGGGCATGTACCTGGTGGAAACGCCGCAGGACGTCGCCGCGCTCGAAGTCGCCGACCCCGACAGGCTCGCCTACGTCACCCAGACCACGCTCTCGGTGGATGACGCCGCGCGCGTGGTGGAAGCGCTAAGAGCGAGATTCCCAAACATCGTCGGCCCCAGGAAGGACGACATCTGCTACGCCACGCAAAACCGCCAGGATGCGGTGAAGAAGCTGGCCGCGGAATGCGATGCAGTCATCGTCGTGGGCTCGCCCAACAGCTCCAATTCCAACCGCCTGCGCGAAGTCGCCGAAAACCTGGGCGTGCCGGCCTGGCTGGTGGACGACGAATCCCACATCGACCCCGCCTGGCTCGAAGGCAAGGCCCGCATCGGCGTCACCGCCGGCGCCTCCGCCCCGGAAATCCTGGTCAGCCGCGTGATCGGGCGCCTGAAAACACTCGGCGCTGGCGAAGTGACCCCGCTCGAAGGCTTGCAGGAAAAGGTCGGTTTTCCGTTGCCGAAAGGTTTGTAGCGCTACTCATGCCGCTTCGGCGTGATATTGCTGAATCTTGTCCAGTTCCGCACCCAGCGCATCCTTGGCGATTTCAATGTCATAACGGGCTTGGCCGCGCAGCCAGTATCCCTCGGACAAACCAAAGAAACGGCACAGACGCAAATCGGTATCGGCGGTAACCTTGCGCTGGCCATGCACAATCTCGTTAATGCGGCGTGGCGACACGCCCACCGCCTTGGCCAAGGCATACTGGCTGACCCCCATCGGCTTCAAGAAGTCCTCCAGCAAAACCTCTCCAGGGTGAATCGCTTGCAGTTTATGCATGTGATACCTCCTCAGTGATAATCGACAATCTCGACATCGAATGCCTGTCCATCCTTGAAACGAAAACAAATCCGCCATTGCCCGTTAATCCGGATACTGTACTGACCCGCCCGGTTGCCCTTGAGCAATTCCAAGCGGTTATTCGGCGGAACACGCAAATCGTCCAAGGTAGCCGACCATTCAAGTTGCTCCAACTTGCGCCGCGCCACCCTTTCAATATTGGCGAAACGCGCCACCTGCTGCCGGTGGAACAAGGCTTGCGTATCCCGGCACTTGAATGTCGCAATCATGATACATATTAACGCCATACGTTATTACCGGCAAGAGGCTGGGAAACCTCCAAGCCGAGCCACCATTGCCCCCAGTGGCAGGCAGGCAAGGCCCGCATCGGCGTCACCGCCGGCGCCTCCGCCCCGGAAATCCTGGTCAGCCGCGTGATCGGGCGCCTGAAAACACTCGGGGCCACCGAAGTGGCCCCGCTCGAAGGCTTGCAGGAAAAGGTCGGTTTTCCGTTGCCGAAGGGCCTGTAATCATTCCGGCACGACAGGCGGTTCCGGCGTGAATTCCACTCGGATTCGATAAGACGGCCGCTCGGCGCCAGGCTGGACGGCGAACCGGGCACCGGAAAAACCTTCCAGGGCAGCCTGCCCGAATTCGCCATACTCTGGGGGGAAAACATCCACCACCTTCAGGTCGCTTACGCTGCCATCCGGCGCAAGCTGCAAATCAAGCACCACGTAGGCTGAGATCGACATGCCCCGATAGCTGACGGGGTAATCCAGGTGGAGCGCCTGTAGCGGGATCAGTTGGTTTTGGCCAGCAGCCCCAACCTGAGCTTCCCTGTTCCCGTCGGCAGCGTGCGTTTGTCGGGCAGGAAGCTCCCGCTCGTCCCTGGTCGCAGGCTTTTCCGCGTCTCCGGTCTCGGCCGGGCGCGATTCGATCCGGACCTTGAAGGCATAGCCACCTTCAGCAGAAGCAAGATAAGGCAGAAAGGAAGGCGCGCCTATCAGCCGCCCCAGGCCAACATGCAACAGCGCCGAGGCCGCCAATGCCAAGGCCAGCCTGCGCCAGACAGGATTTGCCAACCGCATTTCAAATGCCGCCATCGCCATTGCGGACGGCGCCCGCATCGGTTTCGGAGAAAAACGGCGCGACTGTCGGCCGCCGCGCCGCCAATGCAGTTACTGTTTCCAGCAGAAATCAACCGTGCTGCCGCCGACTCCCTTGACGCCGGTGTGGGTCAGCGTCAGCGTGCCGCAGGTGTCGCCGGACATGGCGTTCTTGGGCACGGCCCGAATGGTATAGGTCGTGGCAGTGGGCATGCCGGAGGCAAAGGAAAGGTCGTAAAACTTGTTTGAGCCGTCCTTGGGCGATTCCGTGATCGGCAGCGTCGCCCCCACGTACGTATAGTTCTCGGTGTAATAGCGCTCCAGGAACTGGGCGTTCTCCATCAGGTCCGCGGCGGCGGCCGCACGCCGCGTCGCACGCACGTAGTCCTGGTAATTGGGATAGGCGATCGCCGCCAGGATGCCGATGATCACGATCACGGCCATCAGCTCGATCAGGCTGAAACCACCTGCCCCGCACAGAGCTGCGAACGATGGCCTGGTTGTCACTGCAGTCCGGTTTTGCATGGAATTACTCCAGGATGATTTGGCGCCAGGTAGCACGGCCGTGGTTGGCGTTTGGATTCGATATTCCCGAACAAATCAGGTCGCCGGGGTGATCCTCGCACCACTGCACCATGTCCGTAATGGCGCCATTGCCACCGTTGCTGCTCGTACTCGAAGTGGTGCCGGAGGAAGTGGCGCCGCCCACATCGCCCCCGCCCGTGCTGGTGCCGCCCACATCGCCTCCGCCTGCGCTCGTGCTGCCCGTGCTCGTGCTGCTGGTGCTGCTGGTGCTGCTGGTGCTGCTGGTGCTGCTGGTGCTGCTCGTGCTGCTCGTGCTGCTCGTGCTGCCCGTGCTGCTGGTGCTCGTCGAAAGAGCATCGTCATCGACGGCAAAGATGCCATCCTTCGGGTCATCCGATCCCGGAGCCGGCGTTTCTTCCTCTGCGTCGGAGATGGGATCCTGCGGCGGATCCTGCACCCAGCCACTGCCGCCATAGCAAAGCTCGTTGGGATGGTGCCAGTAGTAGGTGTATTCGGCCAGCACGTAGTTCTTGAAATCCGTGCCGCGCTTCACTCGCCAGCCGTATTTGGCGCCGCCGGCAGGGTAGTTCATCTCGATGGCGGAAGCGGGCGTCGAGGCCTTGATGAGCTGGATGGTCAGGGCGCCGTCATGGTGCTCGCCATGGGGCCCGTCCCTGGAGCCGCTACCAGGCCAACCCTCCGAGGTAATCGTATATACGCAACTGTACCTCGCGGGCATCAGGCCGGCGCGCGGCGCAGCGCCATCTCCCCACCAATCCTTGCTTTCGAAGGCATCGAGCGGCAGGTTGAACACCAGGTTGCCGATATCGGCCTTGGTATAGGTTGGCTGGGCAGCCAGCAGGGAGGCCGCATCCGTCAACGTAGTCTGGCTGCCGTAGTCCTTGACGCCGGCCCAGCTTCCCGACGGCCCGATTTTCAGCTTGGCCGCCGGGTTGAGATACTGGTTCATCACCAGGATCTTGAAACCGGTGTCGGCCGCGATCTCCTTGGCATTGGACAGGTTCAGCGTCGTGAGGCTGGCGTTGAGCATGTTCACGCCGGTGACGTCATAGATGTCATCGTACTCGTGCACGTGCACATGCCTCGCGAAGCCAGCGAAGCCCCCAAAAAGAAACCTCTTCGCCCTGTAATAGATATCGACGTCGAAGTGTCCGCCGGACACGCCACGGTCCTCCCCGCCCCCGCTCGACGAGGAGCTGCTGCCCGAGGAACTGGAACTGCTGCCCGAGGAACTGGAACTGCTGCCCGAGGAACTGGAACTGCTGCTCGAGGTGGAACTGCTGCTGGAAGACGAAGAGCTTCCGCCTGTGCTGTCGGCCGATTCGCTGCTGGCGTTGAACAGGATATAGCTGACCGTATCCGAGTCAACGAGGGTCGGCTGCGAAGCCACGCCAGCGGCGAGATACCTGCTGTTGGGCACTTGCAGCGGCGAACCCACCTTGTCGTAGTCACTATAGGCATGGTCCGCATTCAGGTCGAAAATCGGAGCGGCGCTCTGCGCACCGGTGAGATATTCGAACTGGTTCAGCCAGTTCTCTCCATTGGGCGGGGACGCATTGACCACGGTGGGATTGGTGCTCGTCAGCACCACGCGCCCGTCGTTGTAGAAGGGATTCTCGCCCACCACGCGTTCGCCCGCCGGCAGGGGGATTTTCCAGCCCAGGTTGCGCGATTCCGGTGTGGGGTTGGTGTAATCCGGCTGTGTCGTATCCAGGTAGCGCGTCCGGATGGCGTCGTCATACAAGACCTCGGTCAAGGTGTGCTCGACCAGGCCGGCGTTGGTGGCGGGCACATCGTCCGAGTCCCAGATGCCGTACACGTAATGCACGCTGGTATCGGCAAGGTCGCCATCGCTCAACATGCGGCCGGTGCCGAAAACGACCATGCGCCCGCCGTAGGGACTGTTGACCACCACCGGCGCAGTCGTAATCGCCTGCGCAGGCGAGGTGGCAAAAAGCTCCGTTGCGGTATACGCACCGGCGTCCGTTGCGGTGAGGTCGAATTTCCACATGGTGCCGTCCAGATCGCCGGCATAGGCGTAATCCACCCTGCCATCACCTGTGCTATCAACCAGCGTAGGCGTGGACAGGCCATTGGGGCTGGCAAGGGAGCCGGAGCCGGTACTGATTTCCTGGATCAGGGCACCGGTATCCGCATTGATGAGGTAGAGGCTGGCCTGGCCGTTGCCGCCGTTCATGTAGCCGTTGCCGACGACGACCGCGGGAACACCCGTGTTGAGCGTGGTAAAACGCGGGCTGCCGTAAGTGTAGCCCAGGTTGGCGAAGCCGCTGGTGTCGGGCGTGACCTCCCACTTGATCTTGGTCGCCGCCGCCGACTCGTCGGCGGGCGACACCGACGTGACGTCCAGGCAGAACAGCCCTTTGCCGCCCGCGCCCAGGCCGCCGGCCAGCAGGGCCTTGATGGTCGCACCGAACTTCACCGTACTCACGGCCAGGCCGCCGTTGACGAAGTAATGATGGTTGTAGGGATTTGCCGCCAGGTGCTTGAGATTGGGGATCAGCATGGAGGGAATGTAGGCAAAATCCTCCGTGCCGTCCGCGGCATCGATGACGTGCACCATGCCGTCGTTGGCGCCGACGAACAGCCGTTTCTCCGTGTCGCTGTAGCGCCAGTGGATGAGGGTGGACTGGATGATGTCGCCCACGGCGGAGGCGCGTGCGCGGAAATTGAGTCCGTTCGGCGCCTCATTGCTGCGGTCGCCGCGCACGAAATCGACGATGGCAGGCCCCGCCGTGGCATCGCCGATACTGGTCTGCTGCGCCGCCGACAGGCTGGCCCAGCGGAAGGGAATCGCCGTGCCGTCGTCCTTGAGGGTGACGATCCTGCGCCCGGTGTCATAACTGACCTGGTCGACCTCGTGCGCGAAGGAGTTGGAACCCCAGGGGCTGGAGGGAAGCACGATTGCGTCGCTGCTGATGTCGTGGGCAATGACATCGCCATACCAGGTGGCGGGATCATAAACCGTGCGAAAATGGACGCTGTCATCGTCGCCGATGTTGTAATCGCTGAACGTCGGCCGCGTCACCCAGCCGCGCGGCTGTTCGTTGGGCACAAAGGGCGCGGCCGCCTGGACAAACTGGCCAAACAGCCCCAGCATCGCAACCAGGCCGATCAAGGCATGCCGACGGTAATGTGCTCGCTGTGTGTTCATGATTGACTCCCCGAATACTCCGATATTCAGTTGCAGGTAACCCGCTGGCGAAACATGCCTTCCATCAGCGCATAGGTATTGTCTCCTTGACCGGGTGCGCGAACGACGATTTGAAACACGACATCACAGAGATTTGACGTAGGACCGCCACCCGCATAGTTCCAGAACCTGGTGATGTAATACGCATCGTTGCCCACACTGACGCCTTTTTCTTCCCAATCACTTTCGCTGTAATTTACCCAGGCTCCATCATTACACCGGCCGTCGACCGGATCGGTGCAGGATTGCATGAAAGACGTTGCGTTAAACGGGTCGAACGGGTAAGTGGTGAGTGCGTTTTCGGCAAGCACCAGCGCCTCCTCCCCGCGCTGGAAGGCCAGGGCCTGGTCGCGCATGTTGCCGGCCATGCGCTCCTGCAGGATGGTGACGGCAACGGTAGCCGCCACCATGATGCTCATCACGGCCAGCAGCATGAGTCCGACGATCAGCGTGGAGCCGCGCTGGGCGCGAAGCGGGCGAGGAATCGAGAGCTTGCCCATGTTCAGTTCCTGACGTTGAAAGTGGCGGTGTAAACGCGCCGCAGCCTGAGGTCGGTCGGCGTCGTCTCGATGCCGTTGAAGGTGTACTTCTGTGCGGAAGTGACGGCATTGTCGGCGGAGGCCAGCAGGATTTCCATCCTGACCGCAGCAATGTCTGTCCAGTCCGACACACTGGCCGGGTTGGTGTGATAAACGTCCACGCCGCGGGTACTATCCCCCGCGCCGCCGGTATTCTCGCCATATTCGAAACGGATCTGTTCCACGCCCTCGATGATGGTCGCTGCATTCGGATTCGTTTTGACCTTGCACACGAGGTTGCCGCCCGAGACATACCAGCTTTCCCAATGTGGCGTGTTGCCGATTCCGGCCGAACCCGCCGGCACCGCCGCACCGGTGCAGTCGCGGCTGAGTCCATCCGACGCCCCCCAGTAGCGCACCACGAGCTTGGATGCAGTGCCGCCGATGTACTGACCAGCAGTAAAGCTGATGCCATCGAGCGTGTCAGCCGCAAAACCACCCGGGGGGGCGTACCCCGCAAAAGGATCATAGCGGTAGCCCGCGCGCCGCACGGCCCCGCCCACGGCGTCGAAACTGAAGCGCAGGTTTTCCTGCAGGCGCGAAACCGCATCCTGACCGCGCCCCGTGCTGCGGGTGCTGACGAAGACGCTGGAAACCGCGAGCAGCACGAGGAGGCCGATGGCCATGGCCACCAGCAGCTCGACCAAGTTGAAGCCCTGTTGCCGAAAAGAAGTTTTCTTCTTCATATCCGGGTCGATAGCTCGTAGGTATGGGTGGTATTGGCGGTTTCGCCGGCCGCCGCGCGCTCGGTCCATCTCACCCTGACCGTCACCGCGCCGCCGGCGATTTCGACCTCGCCGTCGCCTGCCGGCAGGGTGGCACTGATGTTATCCAGCCACTGCGACAGGTCGTTTTCCGCAACGGTGGCGGGGGTGGCCGGCGCATCGTCTGCGAAGGCCAGCGCATAAGAGGCCACATTGCCGGAATTGGAGCGCATGCGGTCGATCATGTCGTAGGCGAGGATGACAGCCTGGCTGCGCAAATGCGCATTGGCATTGGTTTTCAGGCTGACCGCCTGCAAGCCGGCCAGACCCAGCATGCCCAGGCTCAGGATGACGAGCGCGATGAGGACTTCGAGCAGGGAGAAGCCCCGTTGCTGCGGGACGGTATTGCGGCTTCTCAGCATGAGCCCCCCGCCTGGATGCGCCCGGTGGAGCAGACATTGATCGTCCGGGTCAGGCTGCCGCCGCTGACGGTGATGGTCCCGCCCGTGGTGGCGCCGCCGCTGCCCATGCTGCGGCCGGTAGGACGGAACGAAAGGTAGCTGCCGAAGTTGCCGCTCATGCTGACAGTGACGTTTTTCTTGCCGGGAAAGACGCGCATGACGGTGTCGCCGACGTCCACGGTGCCGGCCGTGCCGCCGTCCCTGAACACGATCCAGCCCTGGCTCCAGGTGCCGGTGCAGGACGTGCCGTTGCCGCTGGGGCACAAAGTCACGCGCAGGTTCTGGGTAATGCTTTCATTGCGCGCGAGCGCCAGGCTTGCCAGCATGCTGTCGGCCTGGCTTCGGACACGCTGGTTGGAAACGAAACCGCCCACGCCGGGCACGGCAATGGCCAGGATGATGGTCAGCACGGCGAGCGTGACCATCAGTTCGACCAGGGTAAAGCCCGAGCCCGCCATGGGTTTGTATCCACTCCTGCGTGTTTGCGGGGAACCGTCCCGTGCCATATGCATTGTTTTCGCTTTCTGCCCGCAATTTTCTGGGCTCAGGATACCGTTTTGCGGTTTCAAGTCCAACGCCCGCAGGATCAAAGGCGCATAAAGAGGCACAAACGGCTGCTTTTCCAGACCCGTTTCAGATCACCCCCGGAATGAAGCGGTAAGGCACGCGCGCCGCATATTCGCGATAGCCGTTGTGTCCGCGCAAAAGATGGCGTTCTTCGGTAATGGCGCGCAAATAGTAAATCAGCGTCCAGATCCCTACCGAGATCAGCACCATGATGCCGTTCGTCCAGTTGCCGTGCCGGTAGGCTGCATACAACAAGGGCAAGGCCCCTATCCACCAGGCCATGTTCTTGCAGAAATAGGCCGGGTGCCGGATATAGCGGTAAGGCCCGCCGGAAACGATGCCGCGATTGGTGAGGTTGCTGGCCTTGAGATTGAGCGCAAGCGAGGCCCAGGCGTAAACGGCCATCAAGGTCAAGAGGGAGAAATTCAGCGTGTAATGCAGCCAGTCTTCGCCAAAGCGCGGAAAGTCCGTGCTCTTCCACGGAATGACCTGCCCGACCCAGCCGTTGAATGGCGGATAACAGGCTAGGCACACCATCCAGCCGAACAGGGTGGGCTCAACGCTGCGGATGCGGTTGCGCAAGGCCGGCACCTCGACCAGATAGCCGATGGTGAAAACCAGCACATCGGCCAGCAGGATGATCTGCAGCAGCAGCCAGAACAGATGGGCGTCGAACAGGATGCGAAAGGAATAGCCCACCCAGAAATCGAGCACGCCGGCCCATTGATGGCGCAGTCCGATGATGTGGCCGTACAGCCAGTTGATCATCAAGGGGGCGAAAAAGAATTTCAGGCCCAGCGCCAGCGCCGCCTGGCGCACCGGCCACGAGCGCGGCAACTCCCTTTTCCGCAAGCCGCCGGCAAGCGCCCGGACGATCAGGCCGGCCTTGGACTTCATGCGCGGATGCAGGTAGTAATAGGGAATCAGCGCGACGGCGTAGACCCAGAACAGGCCCCAGACAATGTCGCGAAAACCGATGGTGAATTCGACGCTGCCGTAGTCCCAGTGCGCCCAGTTGCCGAGCAGCCGGATGTAATAAGGATTCCACCGGGTGTAGAACTCGATCGCCAGCCATGCGAAAGCCATGGTGGAGAAATAGTTGAGCAACAGCAGTCGAACGCGTTTGGACATGTCCTGGTAGGGGGGCGCCTCGATCCGGCCCGATTGATATCGGTTCCCTCTCCGGATATCTTGAGGCATTCAGCAAGACCCGGTCGAGGTGCGCACACGCCCGGTCGTGTTGAGGATGACGCTGCGTTTCACACCGTCCAGGCAGAAGTGGATGCTGCCATTGGACAGGTTGTTGGGCGCCCGGCTGATGCCGCTGGGCAGATAGCTGACATGGGTAGTGAAATTCGACACCGTCACGGTGACGTCATCGACCGCATCGGCCCGGGCACGCAACACCGTGTCGGTGCCGTCGACAACGCCCCTCACACCTTCATCCACGAACACCAGCCAGCCCTCATGCCAGCCCGCCGCGCTCTGGCATGACGCCGCGTTGCCGGTTTTACACACGGTGACGCGCACTCCCCGCTTGATGGCCTCGCTGCGCGCGTACGCCAAAGCCCCGACCAGCTCGCCCGACAGGCCGGAGAAGCGCACACTTCTCACCAGATAAGCGTAGCCCGGAATGGCCATCCCCAATAAAATGGAGCCTATTGCCAGGGTGATGGCCAGTTCGGGCAAGGTCAGGCCGCGTTGATTCATCCTCCTCCCCCCGGTCGGCGTTTTCGGCGATCAGGATGCGCAAGACCTGCCGGCAACGCCATATTTGCAACTTTAAGACACAAGACACGGGTTTCACAGTGCCCCCATTTTTTCTTCCGGGCAGCCGGGCATGAGCCTGCATGTTCTCGTCATCGGCGGCGGCGTCACGGGCTTGAGCACGGCCTACGCGCTTTTGCGGCAGGGGCAAGTCGTTACCCTCGCCGACTTCGGGCATGCGGGCCAGTCCTCCTGGGCGGGCGCGGGCATCCTGTGCCCGCTGCTGCCGTGGGACTATGACGAGGCCGTCAACCGCCTGGCGCTCTCGGGCATGCAGGCCTGGCCAGACTGGGCGGCGGAAATCGCACGCCACTCCGGCCTGGATCCGGAATACTGGGCCTGCGGCATGGAGGTCCTGGCGGGCGAGTGGCAGCAGGCCGCGCTCGACTGGTGCCGGACCCATGACTTTCCTGCGTTTGGCAGGGGAAGCGGGCGTGTCTGGCTGCCGGCCGTGGCGCAGATACGCAATCCGCGCCTGATCGCGGCGCTGGCCGGTGCGGTGCGCAGCCTGGGCGGCAGGATACTGGCGGAATGCAAAATCACCGGTCTGCGCGCGCAAGGCCGCAAGGTCGTCGTCGCCGCCGCCTCGGCGCAAGGCGAGCACGGTGCGGACGTTTTCGTGTGGGCCGGCGGCGCCTGGGCCGGACAGTCGCTGGGCGAAACCCCCGCCGTGCCCAACATCCGTCCGGTGCGCGGGCAAATGCTGCTGTATGCGCCGGGCAGCCACGGCCTGGACCATGTTCTTTATCGGGACGGCCTGTACCTGGTGCCGCGCCGCGACGGCCATCTGCTGGCCGGCAGCACGCTGGAAGATGCCGGCTTCGACGCCTCCACCGCGCCCGAAACCCTGCACAGGCTGCACGAGGCCGCCTGCCGCCTGCTCCCCGACTTGCGCGGCCACGCCCCCATCCGCTCCTGGGCCGGGCTGCGCCCCGGCAGCCCGGACAACATCCCGGTCATCGACCGCCATCCCGACTACGACAATGTCTGGGTCAGCACCGGGCACTTCCGCTACGGCGTGACCATGGCGCCCGCGGGCAGTCGGCTGCTGGCAGAACTGATGCTGGGCAAGACGCCGCATATCGACCCTGCCCCCTATGCTTGGCAGGCGGCCCTGGAGCGGCACTGGCAAGGTGGCGCATGCTGAGCATCTGGCGCTTTACCGACGGCAAGCGCGGCCACGACAACCAATCGCTGGGCCTTGTCGAGGCGCTGTGCCGGCTTGCGCCCTGCCGGGTGCAGACCTTCACGGTCAAGCGGGGCTGGCCGCAGGCGTTTGCCTGGCTGCTCGGCCGTTTTTCCGCCGGCCGCAACCTGCAAAAGCCCGATCTCATCCTCGGCGCAGGCCACGCCACGCACTGGCCCATGCTGGCCGCGCGCCGCGCGCATGGCGGAAAAATCGCGGTGCTGATGAAGCCCTCGCTGCCCTTGTCGTGGTTCGACCGGGTGATTGCGCCGGCGCATGATTTTCCAAACCACCCCCACCCCAACCCTCCCCCACCGAGGGGGAGGGAAGAAATCATTTTGACCGAGGGGCCGCTCAACCGCATCCTGCCCAGTGCCGCGAAAGACGAAGGCCGCGGGCTGATGCTGATCGGCGGGCCGTCGTCCGAATACGGCTGGTCGGAGACCGCGCTGCTGAAACAAATCCACCTCGTCGCCCTGCACCGGCCGGAAACGGACTGGCTGCTGACCACCTCGCGGCGCACGCCGCGAGGTTTCCTTGCCAACCTTGGCAAGCTCGGCCTTGCCAATGTGCAAGCCTTCGCCCACGACGAAGTCGCAGGCGACTGGCTGCCGCACCAATTGGCGAGGGCTAAGCAGGTCTGGGTCACGCCCGACAGCGCCTCCATGGTGTACGAGGCGCTCACCTCCGGCGCGGCGGTGGGCTGTTTCGAACTGCCCTACGCCAGGCCGGGGCGCGTGGCGCGCGGCCTGGAAAAACTGGCGCGCGAAGGACGTCTGACCATGTTCGCGGATTGGGAACGCCGCGGCCGGCTCGAACCCGGTTCACAGCCATTGAACGAGGCGGAGCGCTGCGCGCGGCTGCTGCTGCAATGCCTGAACCGCGCGAACTGAGCGATGGAAGCGAAAGCAGGCTGCCGGCCGGGTTTATAATCCGCATCGAATCCATGATGTCAGCGGGGGACGACAGCACATGAGACTGAAGCCGCAGGAGCTGGACGCCATCACCCGGGCCGCACGCGATGTGTTCGCGCCCGGAACGGCCGTATTTCTGTTCGGTTCGCGCGCGGACGACAGCAGGCGCGGCGGCGACATCGATCTCCTCATAGAAACACGCCAACCCCTGACCCCGGCCCAACTGGTCGAGCAGCGGACCCGCTTCGTGTCCCGCCTTTATCGCGCACTCGATGAGCAGCGCATCGACATCGTGATCACCGCCCGAAAACAGCCGGACCCGAGGCCCGTGGTGGCCGACGCAAGAAGAACCGGCATACTGCTGGCGCAGGTATGAACCCCGCAGACAAACTCGGCGCCGCGCTGCTGGCCGCCATCGACGCCGCACGCGCCCTGGCAAGGCTTTATGCAAACTGGCGCGCGCGCCTGGCCGCGGAAAAGCTGATCGGGCCTGGCCAGGAATGAAAGAGCCCCATTGAATCGCAAGCTGACCGTCGTGCAAGTCCTGCCCGCGCTCCAATCCGGCGGTGTCGAGCGCGGCGCCCTGGAAGTGGGCCGCCACCTGGTCGGGCACGGCCACCGCTCCATCGTGATTTCCGCCGGCGGGCGCATGGTGGAGCAGCTCGTGCGCGAAGGCAGCGAACACGTGGCCTGGGACATCGGGCGCAAGAGCCTTTTGTCCCTGCGCCTCATCCCGCGCCTGCGGCGCTTCCTGAGCGAGAACAAGGCGGACATCCTGCACGCGCGTTCGCGCATGCCGGCCTGGATCTGTTATCTCGCCTGGCGCGGCATGGACCCGCAAACGCGGCCGCGTTTCGTCACCACCGTGCACGGGCTTTATTCGGTCAATGCCTACAGCGCGGTGATGACCCGGGGCGAAGTCATCATTGCCGTGTCCGAGGCGGCGCGCGACTACATTTTGAAAAACCATCCCGCCGCCGATCGGCGGCGCATCGTGACGATCCCGCGCGGCGTCGACCCGGACGAATTTCCCTGCGGCTTCAAGCCGTCACAGGAATGGCTCAATGCCTGGCAGCGCGAATATCCTTCGCTGGCAGGGAAGAAGATTCTCACCCTGCCAGGCCGCATCACGCGCCTGAAAGGGCACCACGACTTCATCGAGCTGGTAGCTACCCTGCGCGCACGCCATTTCGATGTCCACGGCCTCATCGTCGGCGGCGAAGATCCCAACCGCCGGGCCTACGCCGGCGAAGTGCGCAAGGCCGTGCACGAGCGCGGTCTCGATGACGCCATCAGCTTCACCGGCAATCGCGCCGACATCCGCGAAATTTTCGCTGTTTCCGACCTCGTGCTCTCGCTGTCGAACAAGCCCGAATCCTTCGGCCGCAGCGTGCTCGAAGCACTGAGCCTGGGCATCCCGGCCGTAGGCTACAGCCATGGCGGCGTGAGCGAGATTCTGCGCACGCTCTATCCTGCAGGCGCGGTCGAGGCCGGCAACGTGGCGCAACTGGTCGAGACCGTCGCCCGCCTGCTGGAAAAGCCGGTCGCGGTCGGCGCCGACAACCCCTATACCCTGAAAAACATGCTCGAGCGCACGCTCGCGCTCTACGAACAAGCCGCCGCATCCCGTAAACTACGGGATTGACGTCCCCACCACGCAAGAAAAAGCGAACCATGACCACCATCGCGATCATCGGCCTGGGCTATGTCGGCCTGCCGCTCGCCGTCGAATTCGGCAAGCGCTATCCCACCATCGGCTACGACCTCTCGGAGGCCAAAATCGCCAGCTACCGCAAGCACTGCGATCCTTCCGGCGAGGTACCCGACGCCGAACTCGAGGCTGCGACGCAACTTGCCTACACCACCGACCCCGCCGAACTCGGCAAGGCCGACTACCTCATCATCGCCGTGCCTACGCCGGTGGACGCCGCACACCAGCCCGATTTCGCGCCGCTGGTGAGCGCTTCCGCCGCCGCCGGCAGGCACATGAAGCGCGGCGCCACAGTCGTTTATGAATCCACCGTCTATCCCGGCGCCACCGAGGAAATCTGCATCCCCGTGCTGGAGCGCGAATCCGGCATGAAATGGAAGCAGGATTTTCATGTCGGCTACTCGCCCGAGCGCGTCAACCCCGGCGACCGCGAGCGCACCATCACCAGGATCGTGAAGGTCGTGTCCGGCGACGATGCGGCAACGCTTGATCGCGTGGCCGGGCTGTACGGCTCCATCATCGCCGCCGGCGTGCATCGCGCCAGTTCCATCAAGACCGCCGAGGCTTCCAAGGTCATCGAGAACACGCAGCGCGATCTCAACATCGCGCTGATGAACGAGCTCGCCATCATTTTCGACAGGATCGGCATCGACACCCTGGAAGTGCTGGAAGCAGCCGGCACCAAGTGGAACTTCCTGCCTTTCCGTCCCGGCCTGGTGGGCGGGCACTGCATCGGCGTTGATCCCTACTACCTCACGCACAAGGCCGAAATGCTGGGCTACCACCCGCAGGTCATCCTGGCCGGCCGCCGCATCAACGACGGCATGGCGCAGTTCGTGGCGCAGCAGACGGTCAAGCAGCTCATCAAGGCAGGCAGCGCGGTGAAAGGCGCCAGGGTCATCGTGCTCGGCCTCACCTTCAAGGAAAACTGCTCGGACCTGCGCAATTCCAAGGTGGCGGATCTGGTGCGCGAGTTGCAGGAATACGGCTGCGAAGTGGCGGTGCACGACCCGGTCGCCGACCCGGCCGAGGCGCGGCACGAATACGGCATCGAACTCACGCCATGGCACGATCTCCCCGCCGGGGCCGACGCCATCGTCGCTGCGGTCGCGCACCGCCATTATCGCGACATGCCGCTGGGCGATCTTTTGGGCAGATTGTCCGCCGAAGGCGTCTTCATCGACGTCAAGTCGAGTTTCGACGCCGCGGCCATCCGCAGCGCCGGGCATCGGCTCTGGCGGCTTTGAGGCAGACGCGCATGCAAGCATGAGCGAACCCTGCGTCATCGCACGCCTGGCCGGCGGCCTGGGCAACCAGCTGTTCATGTACGCCTTCAACAAGGCGATGGCCGAGCGCAACGGCGTGCCGCTCAGGCTCGATGTGCGCGGCGGTTTCGAGCGCGACCGCACCTACCGGCGCAGACACCTGCTCGACCACATCCTGCCGCCGGAAGCGCATGCCAGCCGCTGGGAAAGCCGCCTGTTCCCCTTGGGCCACACCCTGCGCAAGCTGGACCGCAAGCTCAACGAACGCCTGCCGCTGGAAAGGCGCTACTACGTGCAGGAAAGGACCCTGGCTTTTGATCCCGCGATCCGGCAACTGAAAATCGTCCGCCCCACCGTGTTCAACGGCTACTGGCAGGCGCCGCAGTATTTTGACGACCTTGCGCCGGGCATGGCCGAGCGCATCCGCTTCCCGGACTACCTCACCGTGCCGGTGCGCGCCGAGGCCGAAAAAATACGCGGCACAAACGCCGTGTGCCTCGCCATCCGCCGCTACGAGGAAGTACCCAGACCCAAGCACCACATCCTGCAGCCGGATTATTTCCGGCAGGCCATGGCGCACATCGAACAAAGCGTCGACAACCCGCATTACTTCGTGTTTGCGCAGGACATGGAGTGGGCGAGGCAGAACATTCGCAGCGTCCACCCCGTGAGCTTTGCCGCGGAAAAAGACCTGCACACCGGCGTAATCCAGGATCTCTATCTGATGACGCTATGCCGGCACTACATCCTGTCCAACAGCTCGCTGCACTGGTGGGCGGCCTGGCTCGGCCGTTTTGCCGACAAGACCGTGATCGCGCCGGCCAAAGGCTGGCCGAATGCCGATCTGCTGCCGGCAGACTGGGCGCTGATTCCATGAGCAAATCCAGAATACTCGGCTGGTCGCTGCTGGCTTTCATCATTTATTGCACCCTCGGTGCGGTGGTGTATTTTGCCAGCCTGCTGGCGCTGCAAAAAGGCGTGCTGATCGACATGCCCTGGTTTGCCGCCACGCAAAAATCGCTCTACCGCAAGGGCATCGGCTACAGCCGGAAAAACTGGATCGCCCAGCCCGAGTGCATCGCGCCGGACCCGGATCTCATTTACGTTCCGGCCATAGGCAGTTGCAGATTCGAGGATATCGAGTTCAAGACCACGCTCAACTTTGACGAGACGGGGCGACATACCGGCCCCAGGCCGGCGGGTGCCGGCATCGCAGTGATCGGCGATTCGCATGCCATGGGCTGGGGCGTGAACGACGAGGAAACCTTCGCCGCGCACTTGCAGACCCTGAGCAAACGTCCAGTCTTCAACCTCGGCGTGGCGAGCTACGGCACTGCGCGCGAACTCCTGCGCCTGGAAAAGTCCGGCCTGCTGAACCGGGTCGACACCATCATCCTGCAGTACTGCAACAACGACTTGGGCGAGAACCTCAAGTTCGATACGGCTTCAAAGCAGGAACTGCGCGATAGAATATTCGGCCGGAACGCGGCACCGGCCACCCAGCAGCAGACAGGCCGGCTTGCGTTCATTGCCAAAGGCTATGGCCTGGCGCTGGCGGCGCCCTTCCGCGCCCTGTCCGAGCGCCTGCGCCGCAAGGATTTCACCCGCCATTACGAGGCGTTGATCGGCATCCTCGCCAGGCATGGCGACAAACTGAACGGAAAACGCGTCATCGTGTTCTACAGCAATACCTACGGCCAGAAGTTCCGCAACTATCCCGAGGGGCAGGACGCGCGTCTGCCCAATGTGTATTTCGTCGATCCCGGCATGTCCCGCTCCGACTACCACGAACTTGACGACCACCTGACCCCGGAAGGCCACCGCAAGGTCGCCGAATATCTATACAGCCACCTGCACGCTCCCGACGCCGACTGATCATCGCCATGCAAACTCATGAAGACCTCAGCAGGTCGCAAACCGTAAAGACCAGCTCCGACCGCTTTTTCGGACTGACCTTCTTCGCCGTGTTTCTGCTCATTGCACTGTGGCCGCTGCTCGGGGACCGTCCATTGCGTCCGCTCGCACTCGGCACCTCGTTTGCATTCCTGGCCGCGGCCCTGGCCCGCCCTGCCCTGCTCGCGCCGCTCAACAGGCTGTGGCTGAAATTCGGCGCCCTGCTGCATTCGATCACCAGTCCCATCATTCTGGGATTCATGTTTTACCTGGTCATCATGCCCATCGGCCTGGTCATGCGCCTGACAGGGAAAGACCTGCTGCGCCTCGAATTTGAACCCGAATCCCCAACTTACTGGATTCGGCGCGAGCCGCCCGGCCCAGACAAAAACAGCCTGAACCGGCAATTCTAGGAGAACATAATGTCCATCTTCCGCGAACTCTGGGAGTTCATGCGCGTACGCAAGAAATTCTGGCTGCTGCCCATCATCCTCATCATGGTGCTGCTCGGCGGCCTGCTGATCCTGGCCCAAGGCTCCGCCGTCGCGCCTTTCATCTACACCCTGTTCTGAGCCGCCTGCCGATGTACCTCCTGGGCCTTTCCGCCTACTACCATGACAGCGCCGCAGTGCTGCTGAAAGACGGGCAGATCGTCGCGGCGGCCCAGGAGGAGCGGTTCTCGCGCAAGAAACATGATGCGCGCTTTCCGATCAATGCGCTGAACTATTGTCTCGCCGAAGCGGGCATTCCGCTCGCGCAGGTGGACAGGGTCGCCTTCTACGACAAACCCTTCCTCAAGTTCGAGCGCCTGCTGGAAACCTACCTCGCCTTCGCGCCGAAAGGCTTCAGGTCTTTCCGCATGGCCATGCCGCTGTGGCTGCGCGAAAAGCTGTTCCAGAAGGACCTGCTCGCGAAGGAGCTGAAAAGCCTCGAGCCCGGCGTGGACTGGCTCGGGCGCCTGCTGTTCTCGGAACATCACCTCAGCCACGCCGCGAGCGCCTTCTTCCCATCGCCTTTCGAGGAGGCGCTGGTGCTGACCATGGACGGCGTGGGCGAATGGGCCACCACCTCCGCCGCCATCGGCCGCGGCAACAGCCTGGAAATCTTCAAGGAAATCCACTTCCCGCATTCGCTCGGCCTGCTGTATTCGGCCTTCACCTATTACCTCGGCTTCAAGGTCAATTCCGGCGAATACAAGGTCATGGGCCTCGCCCCCTATGGTGAGCCGAAATACGCGCAGACCATCCTCGACCATCTCATCGACCTCAAGCCCGACGGCTCCTATCGCCTGGACCAGTCCTACTTCGACTACTGCACCGGTCTGGCCATGACGAACGTGAAGTTCGACGCACTGTTCGGTGCGCCGCCGCGCAAGCCGGACGATCCACTGACCCAGCGCGAAATGGACCTCGCCGCCTCGGTGCAGGCGGTGACCGAAGAAGCCGTGCTGAAAATGACCCGCGCCCTGCGCGAGGAAACAGGCATCGAGAATCTATGCCTTGCAGGCGGCGTGGCGCTCAATTGCGTGGCCAACGGCAAGGTGCTGCGCGACGGCGCCTTCAAGAACATTTGGGTGCAGCCCGCGGCGGGTGACGCCGGCGGTGCGCTGGGCGCCGCGCTGGCGGCGCACCACCTCGCCCTCGACCAGCCGCGTCAGGTAAGCAGCGGCCACGACAGCATGCGCGGCGCCTATCTCGGCCCCGAGTACAGCCAGGCCGACATCGAAGCGCGCCTTGCCGCGGCTGGCGCAAAATTCAGCGTGCTGACGCAGGAAGAAATCATCGAACGCACCGCCGGCCTGCTCGCCGGCGAAAACGTCGTCGGCTGGTTTCAGGGTCGCATGGAATTCGGCCCGCGCGCCCTGGGCGGCCGCTCCATCCTGGGCGACCCGCGCTTGCCGCAAATGCAGTCCGTGCTCAATCTCAAGATCAAATACCGCGAGTCTTTCCGCCCCTTTGCACCCTCGGTATTGCGCGAGCACGTGGCCGATTGGTTCGAACTCGACGTCGACAGCCCCTACATGCTGATGGTGGCGGACGTGGCCAAATCCAGGCGGATCGACACGGCAGGCCAGGAAGTCGGATTGTTCGGCATCGAAAAACTGAAAGTGCCGCGCTCCACCATCCCGGCTGTTACCCACGTCGACTATTCCGCACGCATCCAGACCGTGCATGCCGACACCAATCCGCGCTACCACGCGCTGATTTCGCGCTTTCACGAAAAGACCGGCTGCCCGGTACTGATCAACACCAGCTTCAACGTGCGCGGCGAACCCATCGTCTGCACCCCGGAAGACGCCTTCCGCTGCCTGATGGGCACCGAGATGGACGCGCTGGTGATCGGCAACTGCCTGCTGCTGAAGCAGGAGCAGGATTCGGCGCTGAAGCTCGATTACAAGAACGCCTTCGAACTGGATTGAACCGGTAAAATTGCACGATCCTTCTGATTGCCCTGCCAGGCACTGATCCATGAGCCCTAAAAAATTCTTCCGTTTTCTCAGGCACGCGCCCTCCATGCTGGGCGAACTGCGTGAGCTCAAGGCACAGGCTCGCAAATCCGCACACGATTTCCCGTTCGGCAAGCTCAACCCCTACCCGCACGAGAAGAAGCAGCAAAGCGGCACTGCCAAGGGGCACTACTTCCATCAGGATCTGCTGGTGGCACGGCGAATCTTCGAGAGCCATCCGGAAAAGCACGTCGACGTCGGCTCGCGCGTGGACGGCTTTGTCGCCCATGTGGCCGCCTTCCGCAACATCGAGGTGCTGGACATCCGCCCGATGGACTCGAACGTCCGCAATATCCGGTTCATGCAGGCCGACCTGATGTCGCCGCCGCCGGAAATGATCGGCTATACCGATTCGCTTTCCTGCCTGCACGCCATCGAGCATTTCGGCCTCGGGCGCTACGGCGACCCCATCGACTTCGAAGGCCACCTCAAGGGCCTGGACAGCCTCTACAGCATCCTCAAGACCGGCGGCACCCTCTATCTTTCCTGCCCCATCGGCCCGCAGCGCATCGAGTTCAATGCCCATCGCGTATTCGCGGTGAAATACCTGCTGTCGCTGTTCGCAGGCAGATTCGAGCTGCGCAACTTTTCCTATGTCGATGACCGCGGCGATCTGCACGAGAATGCAGACATGACAGCAGACATGATCGATGCCAATTTCGGCTGTCGCTACGGCTGCGGAATCTTCGAACTCGTCAAAACATGAACATGCTTGAACAATACTTCAAGGTCTTGAGCTGGACGCTGAGCGGCCGCCCCTTTCCGCCGCCGCATCTGATCAAGCAGAAAATGATCAGGGATGCCCTGCGACAATACCAGCCCAGAATCATGGTCGAGACCGGCACCCTGCTCGGCGACATGGTCGAGGCCATGAAGCACCGCTTCGAACGCATCTACTCCATCGAAATCAGCCCCGAGCTGGCACGACGCGCACAGCAGCGCTTTGCCAATGACCGCCATGTGACGATCATCGAGAACGACAGTGCGATCGCCCTGCGTGACCTGGTTCACAAACTCGAGGAACCCGCCCTGTTCTGGCTGGACGGACATTATTCCGGCGGCGATACCGGCAAGGGCGCCAAGGAAACTCCGATCATGGAGGAACTGGAGGCTATCTTCTCCAGCCCCCTGCCGCATGTGGTGCTGGTGGATGACGCGCGCTGTTTCGGCAGCGAGAAGGACTATCCGACCCTGGCCGAACTGGAAACCTATGTTCGAGGCCGCCGGACTGATGCGCACATGTTCATCAAGCACGACTGTATCCATATCCTGCCGGCAGTCAATTGACTCCAGATGCCAGGATCAAAGCAAACGGCCCGCCCCATGCCCAGCAAACTCAGAAAACTCTTCCTCAAGCCAGCCTCCAGCCTGCTGAAAAGATTCTACATCCTGACCAGCGGCGGCTATTCGGTCGGCAAGGCCTACGGCGCGCGCTTCCTGTTTGACTGGCGCCATTCTCTGGACAAGAAGGTTGCGCTCGAACTGTACGAGCACGATCAGATCAACTACTTCCTCGGCGAACTGGACAAGCTCAGGCCCGAGCTGTTCGTCGACATCGGCTCGCACGCGGCGCTGTATTCGCTTGTGCTGAAGTCTCGCTATCCCGGCCTCGAAGTGCATGCCTTCGAACCTGACCGTACCAATCTGTGCCAGCTTTACGCCAACCTCTTCGTCAACGGATACACGCGCGACATCCGGGTGCACGAATTCGGCCTTTCCGACCATGCCGGCACTATCGCCTTCGACACTTCGGAGGAAACCAGCAGCCGCGGCACCCGTCGCATATCCAGCACCGGCAACAGCACGATCGAGATCCGCCGCCTGGATGACGTGCTGCATGACAGCGGCCGCACCGTGGCGGTGAAGATCGACGTCGAGGGCCACGAATGCGAAGTAGTGGAAGGCGCGCGCAGCTTTCTGGCCGCAAACCGCTGCTTCCTGCAGGTCGAATCCTCGGCCGGGCACCTCGACCGCCTCAAGGCGCTGCTCGCGCAGCTGGGCTACCGCCACGTGGCCACGCTCAGCGACCACTTCTTCACCAACATCCCCGCCTGAACGCGGTCCCGTCTGCGATGGCCGGGCAGGGCGCGCTCGAATTCAGGAAGGACATCAACGGCCTGCGGGCCTATGCGGTCATTGCCGTGCTGCTGTACCACTTCGGGATAGCCGGTATGGGCGGCGGCTACGCCGGCGTGGACGTGTTCTTCGTCATCTCCGGCTTTCTCATGACGGCGATCATCCAGCCCGGGGTGGAAGAAGGCCGCTTCAGCCTGTCTGGTTTTTATCTTGCGCGCGTACGCCGCATCCTGCCAGCGCTAGCGGTGCTGTGCGCGGCGGTGCTGCTGTTCGGCTGGTTCTGGCTGGCGCCTTACCTGTACGAGAACCTGGGCAAAAGCGCGGGCGCCTCGCTGCTGTTCATTTCCAACTTCGTCTACAACCGCGCCGGCGGCTATTTTGCGGAGCCGGCACACGACAACTGGCTGCTGCACACCTGGTCGCTGTCGGTCGAATGGCAGTTCTATCTGCTCTATCCCCTGCTGCTGCTGGCGCTGGCTCGCCTTGTCGGCAGCAACCGGCGTTTCGTGCGCGCAACCCTGCTCGCCGCCCTGCTCGCTTCTTTCGCCCATGCCGTGTGGCTGACGTCTGCCAAACCCACCAGCGCCTTTTTCATGCTGCCCGCACGCGCCTGGGAGCTGCTCGCCGGCAGCTTGGTTTTTCTTTATAGCGGCGCCCTTTCCGACAAATCCACCCGTGTACTCGAAGCCCTCGGACTCGTGCTGATCCTTGGTTCTTTCGCGATCTATGACAGCAGCACGCCCTGGCCGGGCCATTCCGCCGCACTGCCGGTGCTGGGCGCCTGCCTGGTGCTGGTGGCCGCACGCCAGGCATCGCCCTGGACGGGCAACCGCATCGCGCAAGGCCTGGGACGCTGGTCGTATTCGATTTATCTCTGGCACTGGCCGCTGGTGGTGGGTCTGGGCTATTTCGGCGTGCGCGCCGAAACCGGCTGGCTGCTGGTCGCCATGGTCGCCTCGATCGTGCTGGGTGCGCTGTCCTACCGTCTGGTCGAACAGCCCAGTGCACGCTGGATGCGCGGCCTCGACAGCCGCAAGGCCTGGCGGGTGGCGGGAACGGGCTTTGCGCTGGCCTTCGGCTTCGCTGCCGTCGCCTATTTCGATCATGGCGTAGCAAGAACCTGGCGCCTGCCCGAGTCCGTGCTGGTCGCCGCGCGCGAGAAGGAAAACAGCGGACGCCTGACCAAATGCAACACGGCGCAAAGCCGCTGCGTGCTGGGCCGCGGCAAGCCTCTGGCGCTGGTGTGGGGCGACAGCCATGCGATCGCCGCGGTGAGCGGCGTCGCCGCAGCCGCCGAGCGGGCCGGCGGCAGCATCCTGTTCTTCGGGCAGCAGGCCTGCCCGGTCATTTTCGGCGCACGCAGCAGCAGCGCCAAGGCACCGGAGTTCTGCAGCCGTTTCAACGACATGGTCTACGAGCAACTGCAGACGCTGGAGCGCGGTCTTCCCGTCATCGTCATCCACCGCGCCGGCGCCTATATCGAGCCGGGAGACAGGCTGATGTATTTCGATGGCAGTGTGCCCGACACCCCGCAAGAACGCCGTGCCGTTTACGAGCGGCACCTGGTCGATTCGCTTTGCCGCATCGCCGCCCGCAATCCGTTGTATGTCGTGCAGCCCATGCCGGAAATGCCCTACGACGTGCCGGCAGTGGTCGCGAAGGAACTGATCGTGCATGGCAAGGCGCCGCAGCCTGCCATGTCGCTCTCCGCCCATCGCGCCGCCAACGCTTCCATGAATGCGGCCCTGCAGTCGGCCAGCCGGCGCTGCGGCGTGCGCCTGCTCGACCCGCTGCCTTACCTGTGCGCAGGCGGATCCTGCGAGGGTGTCAGCGACGGCCGTCCGCTCTACTCGGACGACAACCACCTGAGCGAACACGGCGCGCACCGGCTGGCGCCGATGTTCGGCGCCATTTGGCAATAGAACTAGCGGCCGAAGCTTTCGGTAGGCCAGCGATAGGCGTGCGAGAAAGGCAGACCGAGCGTGGCCTCGATCATGTATTGCGAGACCAGCCGTTCGTTGAATTCGCTGTGCCCCAGCTCATAGCCGGCGCGCGCGATTTTCTGCCGCGCGCTTTCGTTCCCGATGTAATAACGAAGCTTGTCGATGAAATCGTCGGCGCCCTCGACTTCGACAATGGCATCTTCGCCATACAGTTCCGACAGGCTGAAAGACTTGGTGGTGAACACCAACAGACCGTTGCCCTGATAGAGCCCGATGCGATCGGAGGAATACAGATACAGCTCGCCTCCGGGTCCCGATTGCGCAGCGGCATTGCGCTGGCTGAAGTTGAGACCGATCTTCGCCTGCCCCAGTGCGCGCATGAAGGCGGCGCCAAACAGCGAAGGATTGCCGCCGTGGCCGTAAAAGGCGCAGCGCGCACTGGGTACGCGCTCGCGGATCAGCTCGTAGGCACGCCCGCGCAGGTCGTCCGGGTGCAGCCATTTGGAGATGTGTCCGGCGAAAAAGACATCATGCGGCTGATCGGTGCGTTCGTGGCAGCGATGCACATCGATACTGGAATCAACCGGATTGGGGATGAAAGCCACCCTCGACCGGGAACCGGCAATTCGCGACAGCACCGGGCCGGCCGTGGTTGCGAAGCTCCAGTCGAGCACTTCCGCCTTGCTGCCGGCATTGCGGAAGTTCGAGGCATCGAACAGCGGATCGATGTAGTACTGGAAAATGGCGACATTGGGCAGCAGCCGGCGCGCCTCGGCCAGGGTTTCCGCCGTCAGCACATCCTGTGAACTGAGCGCGATCACGTCCGGCTCGAAGTTGCGGCAGACCTCGATGAACTTGCGGTTGCAGGCCCGTGCGCCGGTGGTGCGCGAATGGAAAATGGAGGAATAGCGCGCCATGTCGCGATCGCTGAACCAGTACACCTCGTGGTTGTTGCGGATGAAGCCGTTGTTGATCCGCACCGGCAGAAAATAATTGCGCGCGCCCAGCGACTTCAAATGGGTGTGGGATGCGTGAAGGATTTTCATCTTGCCGGCCTGCCGCTTAGCCTGCGGGATTTTCCCGGCAGGCGCTCCTGAGAGCGTTGCCGCCGAAGAGGTAGATTTCGTCGACGCGGAAGGTGCCGAGATAAATGAAGCCCTGGCTTTCCAGGTAATCCCTGATGTCGCGGGTGTAATAGTTGTTTTCCACCGAGATCGCTCGCACCGGTGTCCGCTCGAAATCGATGCTCTTGAGGATGTCCAGTTCGCCGCCTTCGATGTCGAGGCTGAGAAAATCGACTTCATGGATGCCGAACTTTTCCGCCATCATGGCAAAAGTCAGGCATTCGACCTCGATCTCCCTGATCTCGGTGTTGTGGCGTTTGGCGTTGGTCCGCAGCCTGCGCGCCGTCAGCCCCTCATTGTGGATTGCCAGCGTGCTGAGCATGTGCGGCCCGCCCACCATTTCCAGGAATTTAGCCTTGCCCGGCTTGGTCGTCATGCAGCCGTTCACCGTCGCGCATTTCCGGTTGGCCGTCAGTTTCTGGTAGATGGCGGGAATGGGCTCGATCGCCACCCCCGTCCAGCCCAGTTCCTTCTCGAAGTAATAGCTGTTGTTCACGCGCACGCCGTCGTTGGCGCCGATGTCGACGAACACGCCGTTGCGCTTTTTGCCGAGCAGCTCGGCGACCAGTACATCCTGACCGAAAGCGCCGTAGCCGCCTTTTATTTCAGGCAGTTCGCGGAACCGCCTGCGATAACTCATGCGCCTGAAATAGTGCTTGGCCTTGAGAATCCATTCCCACGGGTTGGACATGTTCATTTCTGTTTACTGTTTTCCACAACTGTTCCGGCCTCGCCGGAAAATTCCTTCACGCCACGCATCATACGCACCAGCAGACGGTTTCCAAACTCGTTCAGATGGTCGTCGTCGTAATAGAGCGGGCGGCCGTCAAGCACGCTGCTGCAACTGCCCCGGGCACACAGATAGGGCAGCGGATCGAGCAGTTGCACCCCGCATTTTGCCTGGGCTTCCCCGAACGCCTGCAAGACGGCAGCGTGCCTTTGCCCGTATTCCGCGACGGACACCACAGGATAACCGCCATGGCTGCCAGTCATCATGCGCCGTGCCAGTTCGCGCGGCACGTTTTTCGTGTGTTCGGGAATGGGCAGGACGACGTAGACGGTGCGTTTCGCCGCGGCGTTGCACAGTGATGAGAGGAGCCGCCGCCTGTATTCGGCCCGCCTCGCATCCGCCTCGGGCACGCCGTTGTGGTCGAAAAGCGCGTAAGGGCCACCGGATTTCTCGACATAGCCCTCGACGTATGCGGACCAGCGCGCAATCAGGATCACGCTGCTGATGGCAGGCGTTTCATCGAGGAGCTTCGCCGCCGTGGCCACATAGTTTCTGCAGGCCTCGCCGGGTATGCCGGCAATGGCCTGGACGCCCTCGATGGGCGGGCAGGCTGCACCCGGCAGGGCGAGGACATTGGTCCCGCCACTTTTTGCAGCCTGTTTGACCGCATGCAGTAATGCCCCGGCATGGCTGTCGCCCAGCACCGCAACCGCAGGCGCAGCGGGAAGCTGGCCGATGCTGCAGACCAGCGTGCCGTCCCGCTTCTGCACGCTATGGCACAATTCGAGCGGATTGCCGCGCAGATAGGCGGGATCGGTCTCGATGGCCGCAACCTCGGGCGGCAGCCTGGCTGGCAGGCCCTTGCCTACGATGCCGGCAAGTCCGAGCAGGATGGCGGGCGATACCATGAGGCCCGCTTTTTCCCAGTTGAGCGTGCGCGCAAACGCCGAATGCCGGCAAGGCTCTTCCACGAAGCGATAGGACAGGTAACCCATGCCGACTGCGGCAACAATCATGAAAACCTTGTGCACGGCACTTTGGCCCCAGTCGAAATAGTTGCCGGCAACGAAAATCGGCCAGTGCCAGAGATAGATGGAATAGGACCATTTGCCGATGGCCTGGCTGAGTGGATTGCTGCTCCAGAACGAGGTCGGTGCCGCCAGCAGGATCAGGCAGGTGCCGACCACCGGCAGCGCCGCCCAGTAGCCGGGCCAGTCGGAAGCGCTGTCGAGGGCGAAAATTGCGGCCGCGATCATGCCCAGGCCAGCGATCTCGAACGTTTTTGCAGCGGGAATCCTGAACTGCGCGGATGAATACAGGTACACCAGCCCGCCCGCCAGCAGTTCCCACGCCCGCGTGGGCAGCAGGAAAAATGCAGAGCTTGGGTTCAGCCGGGTGACGGCAACACAAGCGATAAAGGACAGCAGCGACAGCGCCCACAGCCCGTTGCGGAAAGCGCGGCCGGTCGGACTGTAATACTTGGCCAGCGCAACAAGCAGGAGCGGATACAAGAGGTAGAACTGCCATTCGACCGATAATGACCAGGTGTGCAGCAGCCACTTCTCGTGCGAGTCCGCATCGAAGTAGCCCGCCTCGTTCTTGTAGGTGAAATTGGACAGGAACAGGATCGAGGCAACAACGTGCTTGGACAAGGAATAGAAATCCCGCTTGCCCAGGTACAGCAGGCCCAGCACCAGCAGGAGAAGGCACAGCACCGCCAGCGCGGGAATGATGCGCTTCGCCCGCGACAGATAGAAGGTGCTCAGGGAAAACCTGCCTGCAGCGAGGCCGCCGGCAATGATGCCGGTCATGAGGTAGCCCGAGATCACGAAAAAGACATCGACCCCGGCAAACCCCCCAGAGAAGCCAGACACGCCGAAATGGAACAGCACCACCGCGGCAACGGCCAGCGCCCTCAGACCGGTCAGGTCGCTTCTGTAATCCATGCCTATGCCGCCGTCATCCCGGCGAGACAGGCTTCCAGTTGTTGCCGCACGACCTGTTCGGAGAAATATTGCCGGCTGGTTTCCGCTGCCGCCAGCCCCAGCTGCCGCAGCTTGTCGCGATCCGCCGCGAGCGTCGCCACTTGCTCCGCCAGGGCGTGCGCATCCCCCGCCGCAGCCCAAATCAGTCCGCTGTTTTCCGCCTCGGCAAGTTCTGCCGGATACGCGCTGGCCGCGCGCGTCACCACCGCCCTGCCGCAGGCCAGCGACTGGTACACCTTGTTGGGAATGACCCGCCCCGCCTTGGGTGTGGTGCCGAACACGCCCAGCAGGATGTCGGCACGAGCAATGCGCGCAGGCAGTTCCTCATAGGGCAGCCAGTCTTCGAAACAGACATTGTCCAGTCCGGCCGCCTGCCGCTCGCAATCTGTGCGCAAGGGCCCGTCGCCGAGCAGGGTCCATTTGACGGGCGGGCCCTGATAAAGCCTTGCAGCCTCGACCACGACGCCCGGCCCCTGCAGCGGGATGAAGCTGCCGTAGAACAGCGCTTCCAGCGGCCCGGCTCGATCTGCCAGCGGCTGCGGGTTGAAGACAGATGCTTCCGCGCCGACATAGACCACTGCGAGCTTGTGCCTGGGAACACCCAGCGTCTGTGCGAAATAGTCGGCATGCGCGGGCGTGTCGGCCAGCACTCGGTCGGCCCTTGCGAACAGGCCGCGCTCCCAGGCCAGCAGGCGCCTTGCGTGCGGGCTCTCGGCTGCGAGCTTGCCGCGTTCGTCGACCTGCTTGTCATAGGCGGAAATGAGGGGATCGAACATCAACGGCACGCCCTGCGCCCTGGCCCAGCGGCCGGCCGCGGCGAGGTCGCGCTGGCGGAAGCACGGTACCCAGACCAGATCGGGTTTGCGCACGCCGCACAAGCTTGCCTCCCAGTCGCCCGCGACGCTCAAAGCCGGATGGAAATCGCGCACCTGCCAGCCTATGTCGGCCAGCAACCGGCGCAGGATGCGATTGCGGGCGTAGCCCGGATCGAAGCGCCCCCACCACAGCACCGTGGGCAAGCTATTTGTCCTTCCGCGCCAGGCGGTGCAGTTCACGCGCCTTGGCCAGGCGGATAAAGCGCTGGAACGCGTACATGTGGCTGACGACGATGCCGTCGATGCCGTTGGCGAATTCGCGGCGCAGGAAGTAGGACTTGAGGAAGGCGAGCAGCGGAACCATCAGCAGGGCGAAGACCGACGGATTCCTGCCCTTCTCGAACAGGTCGCGCGCGCGCAGGGAAGAAACCTCGTTGGCCTTGTCGACGTGATGGCTGAGCGAACGGAAGGAGCGATGGATGACCATGCCTTGCAGATGCCCAACGCCGCCTTCGCGCACCACCACCGAATCGTGCACCGGCGAATCCTTGAAGCCGGCCTTGGACTTGCGATACAGCCGCACCGGGTGGTGGAAGGCGGTCCAGCGATGGCCGCTGTCCTGGAACGGATACAGCGGCAGGATGGGCAAGGTGTAGGCGGCTTTGTCCGGCAGCCCCTGCGCGAACAGCGCGCGGATTTCCGCCCCCAGTTCGGGCGAGATCTCCTCGTCGGCATCCAGGTTCAGCAGCCAATCGTTGCGGCACAGGCCTTCGCCAAACACCTTTTGCGGACCGTAGCCACGCCAGGCATTGAACGTCACGCGCGCGCCCAGCGATTCACTAAGCGCCACGGTGTCGTCATCGCTGCCGCTGTCGATGACGATGACCTCATCCACCCAATCCTTGACGCTGGCGATAGTACGGCCGATGCGGTCGGCTTCGTTCTTGGCGATGATGAACACCGAAACAGGCAGGCTGCTCATGATGCCTGGATGTTGCTGTAGTAGGCGTCGGCGCCCAGGCACCCGAGCGCACGGTAGCCGGCCTGGGTCATGAAATCGTCGACCTGGCCACGCGTCTCGTCCGTGGTTTCCACCTGCAACACGACCTGGTTGTCGGCGAAAAAGCGGCGCATGCCGGCCAATACCATCAGCTCCGCGCCTTCCACATCCATCTTGACAAAGGCGCGAACACCGTTCAATGGGAACATGTCATCGAACACGCGCGCCTCGATTCGGATCGAGGCCTGGTAAGCCGTCCGGCGGCTGCGCTCGCCGGCGGCGAGCAGGGTAGAAACGCCTGTGGAATGCGGATCGACGTAAAGCTCGACCTCGCCGCTCTTGTCGCTCAGCGCGCAGCGATGCAGTTTTATCCTGTCATCCAGACCGTTGAGATAGAGATTGGCGCCGAACTGGTCGGCATTGCGCGGCAGCGGCTCGAAAGCATGAAACTCGGACAGCGGCGCCTCGTCCGACAGCAGCACCGAATAGAGGCCGAAGTTCGCGCCAATATCGAAAAATGCCTGCAGGCGTTGTTCGCGCACCATCTGCCGGCAACGCGCGATCTGCTCGACTTCGTAAGGTCTGCGAATGATCAGTTGCTGATCGACCCAGTTGCGGTTGTCCAGCAGCCAGCGCCGGTCGAGGCGAGAATAGACAGCGAAGCGGCTGCGCAGCCGGTAAAGGCGTTTCAACAGGCTCCAGTGCAGTTTTATCATTCGCTTTGGTGTTAGTTCTGGTATTGGCGCGCATACCGTGAATAGGGGCATGCCGGCCGGGGTATTATACGCAATGCGAAACCCGCCCCACCCTGACGACACATGACTTCCACCCCGGCAGCGCCCGCGCAGAAAATCCGCGTCAAGCTGCTCTCCCCCATCCCCGCGCGCTATTTCCTGCATCAGCTGCCGGACGGCAGGCCCGAATGGGGCAATTGCCGCTTCAGCTTCGACCCGCAGGACCGCCATTACGATTGGCTGGTGGTATACGAGGACCTGCGCACCGCCAACAAGGACGGCAAGCGCGGTCTGCGCGAAATCCTCGCCTGCCCGCAGGCGCACACCCTGCTGGTGACCAGCGAGCCTTCGTCGATCAAGCATTACGGCAATGCCTACACGCGCCAGTTCGGCTGCGTGCTGACCAGCCAGGAAGCCTGGGCCCTGCCGCACCGCGACCGTATTTTTTCCCAGGCCGGTCTGATCTGGGTGTACGGTGTAGGCACGAATCACGCCATGACGTTTGACCAGATGGCGTCCCACCCGCCGATGCAAAAGTCGAAGGACGTTTCCATGGTGTTTTCTCCCAAGCGCATGCGCCACACCCTGCACCACCGCCGCTTCAGCTTCATGCAGTCACTCATGCAGGCCATGCCGGAACTGGACGTCTACGGCCGCGGCGCCATCCCGCTCGACGACAAGGCCGAGGCGCTGGACGCTTACCGTTACCACGTGGCCATCGAGAATTACATCGGCCCGCACCACTGGACGGAAAAACTGTCCGACGCCTTCCTCGGCGTGACCCTGCCCTTCTACGCAGGCTGCCCCAATGCCGCCGATTACTTTCCGGACGAAAGTTTCATTCCGATTGACATGAAGGACCCGGACGGTGCGGCACGTATCATTCGCGAGGCCATTGCAAACAGCGAGTACGAGAAACGCCTGCCAGCCATACTCGAAGCGCGGCGGCGCGTGCTGTTCGAGTACAACCTTTTCGCCGTGCTATCACGCGAGATCGAGAAACGCCACGGCCTCGTCAGCGGCATGGCCGAGACCGGCACCATCGCCTCGCGCCATCTGATCAGGAAGACCAGCCTGAAAAACACTCTCGGTCATTTTATCGGCAGCGCCCGCGCCCGCGCCGCGCACGCCCTGCGCCGCCGCTAGCCGGTCAGGCGCTTATTGCTTGGCGGCGCCGGCCGCGAGGTAGGACTGCATCAGCGGCAGCAGCAGTTCGTTGGCGTGCATGCTGAGGTGGTTGTCATCGCTGTAGAGCGGCACGCCGCCCTGCGCGGCGCGACATCTGCCGTCGGCACAGAACACCGGCAGCATGTCGAGGATCTCGATGCCGCAATCGCGCCGCGCCTTCTCCAACGCATCCAGCAGCCCTGCGTTGCGTGCGCGGTGCGTGGCCTGCGGCAGCATGGGCACCTCGGCCTCGCCGCGCTCGATGAACGAGCGCGCCATGTGGCGCGGCACATTCACGCCGAAGTCCGGCAGGGGCGCGGCGACCAGCACGCGCTTGTTCATTTTTCTGATGTGGCAGACGCCCTCCACCAGGCGGCGATTGAATTCCTCGTACTGTGCCTGTCTCGATGCCGGTTTCAGTTCGCCGAAATGGATCAACGGCTCGCCGGGAAGCAGGCCGCTCACCCAAGTCATGTCAGGCCAGTCCGAAATCAGGATCACGGTTTCGATGTGCGGCGAGGCCGCCAGCTTCTGCATGACCTGCTCATTGAAGCCCGAGCAGTCGAGGCGGTAGTTGCCGTTGACGAAAACGTAATCGCGCACCGGTCGGCAGCCGTTGCGGTAATACAGATCCACGCCCAGGCCGCTTCTGCTCGCGGCTTCGTGAATGGACAGCATGGCCTTGTTGGCATGGCTGTCGCCCCAGACCAGCACGCGGGTGGGGACGCCCTGCGCGCCGTAGCGGCAGGGCTCGGCCGTGGCCGTTTTCCTGTTCCAGCCGCATTCGATCTGGCCAGTCGCGCGTTTGAGCGCATCGGTTTCCTTGACCAGCATCTGCGCCTCGATCTTTGCCAGCGCCTCGGGCAGCCTGGCCGGCACCCCCCTGCCCCAGGCAATCAGGGCCGCAGCCGCGGCAATGACCGCTAGCATGAGCAGGACGCCGCGCCAGCGCAGGGGCCGGCGATGCCAGAAACGCTCCTCGACATGGCGGTAAGACAAGGCGCCGGCGGCGATGGAAACAGCGAAGAGCAGCAGAGTAAGCGCGGCGTTCTGCTCGAAGCCAAGATAAATCGCCGCCACCAGCAGCGGCCAGTGCCACAGGTAGATCGAATAGGACCAGCGCCCCAGCGTCTGCATGGCGGCATGCCCGGTCAGCCAGGAATCCTGCCTGGCCGCGAGCAGTACCATCACTGCCCCGGCCACCGGCAGCAGCACCATGGGGCCAGGCCAGCTGGCCGCATCAGCCAGGAACAGAGTAAGCGCAATCAGCACAAAGCCACCTGCCTCCAGCAGCCAGCGCGGCCACTTCCATGCCTGCACGCGTTCGGCATACAGATAGGCCATCCCGCCGGCCAGCAATTCCCACATCCTCGCCGGAAAGGAATAGAAGGCCTGGCTTGCATCCTTGCCCGCAAGCAGCAGTGAATAGGTCAGCGAGGCCAACAGCAGCACAAATATGAGGCGAGCGGCGCAAACCCATCGCGTCAGCCACACCAGCAGCAGCGGATAGACCAGATAGAACTGCCACTCGATCGACAGCGACCAGGTGTGCAGCAGCCATTTTTCGGTCGCGGCCGCATCGAAATAGCCGGCCTCGCCGGCAAAAACCTGGCTGGAGTAGAACAGCACGGCAGACTGCGCATGTTGTGCCAGCGTCCTGTAATCGGCAGCGCCCAGCCAGAACCAGCCGAAAAGAAGGACGCTCGCGCACATTGCGGCCAGCGCCGGTACGATGCGGCGGGCGCGTGCGAGATAAAAACCGCTGAAGGAGAAGCGCCCCGCCGCCTGTCCGCGCAGGATGATGCCGGTCATCAGATAACCGGAAATCACGAAGAAGATGTCGACCCCGGCAAAGCCGCCGGATACGCCCGGCACGCCGAAGTGGTAGAGCATGACCAGCAGCACCGCCCAGGCGCGCAGGCCATTGATGTCCTGCCTGAAACCCGGTGTATTCCCGGGCTGGTTCGAATTTGGCGTCATGTGCGAGAGGAGATGCCTGTTTTTATCGGTATTGCGCGCATTCGAGCGCAGCCTGGCGGCGTTGGCGCCCGGCCCGTGCAAAAGCGAATTCAGCCATCGTTTCAGCGAAGATCGTTTTTCAGGGCCTTGAGCCTGGTATGGGCGGAGGCAAGGAAAAGGCTGAGGTATACACCGAGAATCAGTTCCTGCGCTTCGGGCCCGTCGATGTCGAACGGGAAGGGAGGATGGACGGACCACCAGTCCAACACGCGCTCGGGCATCATGGCCAGTGCAGAAAGCAAACCGCTCCAGGCAAGCGGCAGCGTCGGCCAGAACCAGTAGGCAGTCGCGCCCGTGTCATCCTCCCTGCCCTTGTATGATCGGTACCAGGCCCTGATCGCGCCCGTCAGCACCCACAGTTCGAGCAGCAGCCGCGGCTTCTGGTTGAACAGCGTACTGGAGTTGTGCAGGTTGGTTTCGCTCTGCTTGTTGATTGCCGCATAGGCCTCCGGCGTGTCCCAATGGAACAGCCACTGCCCCCAGCTTATTTCCTCGCCGGCCATGTAAATGGCGCCAAGCGTCACCATCAACAGCCACAAGCGGCTTTTGAAGCCGGGCAAGGCTCTCCGCTGCCTGAGGATCAGCAGCCCGAACACGATCCCGGGCAGCAAAACCACCGGCGTGAGCCATTCGACCAGGCCCTCCTCCCTTCCTTCCACATACTGTCGATAAGCCTGGGCAGGCATGAAATAGTGCGCCGCCACAATGGAGACAAGGAGGCCCAGTGGCAGCCATGACCAGTGCGGGGAAATGTCCCTGATCCTCACGGCTACGCCTTGATCGCGCCGGAAAAGGCCTCGAACAGGGGCTGCAGCGCAGCGCGCTTGGTCTTGAGCGAAGCCTGGTTCACCACCAGGCGCGAGCTGATGTCGGTGATATGCTCGACTGCCACCAGGCCGTTGGCCTTGAGGGTGCCGCCGGTGGAAACCAAGTCGACGATGGCGTCGGCCAGGCCCACCAGCGGGGCCAGTTCCATCGAGCCGTAGAGCTTGATGAGGTCGACGTGCACGCCCTTGGAGGAAAAATGCTCGCGTGCCGTGTTCACGTACTTGGTGGCAACGCGGATGCGTGCGCCCTCCTTCACACGTCCTTCGTAGTCGAAGCCTTCGCGCACCGCCACCATCATTTTGCAGCGCGCGATTTTCAGATCCAGCGGCTGGTACAGCCCTTCGCCGCCGTGCTCGATCAGTACGTCGCGGCCGGCGATGCCCAGGTCGGCGCCGCCGTGCTGCACATAGGTTGGCACGTCGGTCGCGCGCACGATCAAAAGGCGCACGTCCGCGCGGTTGGTGGGGATGATGAGCTTGCGCGAGACTTCGGGATCCTCGTCCGGAGTGACGCCGGCGGCCGCCAAGAGCGGCCTGGTTTCCTCGAAAATGCGGCCTTTGGAAAGGGCAATGGTGATCATGTCTGAGGGTATCTGTTCACAAAATTTTCCGTTCCTGTGGGAGCGGCTTCAGCCGCGAAAAAAACTCGCTGGTCGCGGCTGAAGCCGCACAATGGGCCTCAATGCACCCGACGTATGCGGGCACCCAGCGCGGAAAGCTTGTCCTCGATGTGCTCGTAGCCGCGGTCGAGATGATAGATGCGGTCGATCACGGTCTCGCCCTGGGCCACCAGTCCTGCCAGCACGAGGCAGGCCGAGGCGCGCAGGTCGGTGGCCATGACGATGGCGCCGTCCAGCCGTTCCACCCCGCGCACCAGCGCAGTATGGCCGGAAACCTCGATGTCGGCGCCCAGCCGGCGCAATTCCTGCACGTGCATGAAGCGGTTTTCGAATATGGTTTCGGTCACGCTGGACGCACCCTCGGCCACGCAGTTCATGGCCATGAACTGGGCCTGCATGTCAGTGGGAAAAGCCGGGTGCGGCGCGGTGCGCACGTCGACCGCCTTCAACCTCTTCTCGCGGCAGACCTCGATCCAGTCGGAGCCGACCTCGACCCTCGCCCCGGCCTCGATCAGCTTGGCGATCACGGCATCGAGCGCATCCGGCCGGGTATGCGTGGCCTTCACGCAGCCGCCGGCCATGGCCCCGGCCACCAGAAAGGTGCCGGTCTCGATGCGGTCGGGCATGACGCCGTATTCTGCGCCGTGCAATGCCGGCACGCCTTCGATGGTGATGACGTCGGTGCCGGCACCCTGGATTTTCGCGCCCATGGCAACGAGGCAGCGCGCCAGATCGACCACTTCGGGCTCGCGCGCGGCGTTTTCCAGCACCGTGGCGCCTTCGGCCAGGCAGGCCGCCATCATCAGGTTCTCGGTGCCGGTCACGGTGACGGTATCCATGACGTAGCGCGCGCCCTTGAGCTTTTTCGCCGTGGCGTGGATGTAGCCGTGTTCGATGTGGATTTCCGCGCCCATGGCCTGCAGGCCCTTGATGTGCAGGTCGACCGGACGCGAGCCGATGGCGCAGCCGCCGGGCAAGCTGACGCGCGCCTCGCCGAAGCGTGCGAGCGTCGGCCCCAGCACCAGGATGGAGGCGCGCATGGTCTTCACCATGTCGTAGGGGGCTTCCAGCACGGGAATGTCTTTTGCGTCGAGTTCTACCCTGTCTTCGTCGCGCGTGACACGCACGCCCATGTGCGCGAGCAGTGCGAGCAGCGTGCCGATGTCCTTGAGATTGGGCACGTTGGAAAGGCGCAGCGGCTGGCTGGAAAGCAGCGCCGCGGTCAGGATCGGCAAGGCGGCGTTCTTGGCGCCGGAAATGCGCACCTCGCCGTTGAGCACGGCGCCGCCGTGTATCGACAGTTTGTCCATAGTCTAGGCGACGTTCAGCGGCTGGCCCAGTCTTCCGGGGTAAAGGTTTTCATGGACAGCGCGTGGATTTCCTCGCGCATGCGGTCGCCCAGCGCCTTGTAAACCAATTGATGCTGTTGCACCATGTTCTTGCCGCGGAATTCTCCGCTCACGATCACTGCCTCGAAGTGCTGGCCGTCGCCCTTGACTTCGAGTTTTTCACAGGGCAGCGCCGCCGCGATCCATCGTTCGATATCCTGTGGACTGACCATTTCAATACCTCAATTTGTAGCCGCGCCTGATGAGCAGCAGGGTAAAACCGGATATTGCCACAAAGCAGACGGCCACGACCAGCAGGCTCAAGCCCGGCGCCACGTCCGAGCGGCCGAAGAAGCCCCAGCGGAAACCGTCGATCATGTAGAACACCGGGTTCCAGTGCGAGGCCGCCTGCCAGAAAGTCGGCAGTGAATGAATCGAATAGAACACCCCGGAGAGGAAGGTGAGCGGCATGATGAGGAAGTTCTGGAAGGCGGCCAACTGGTCGAATTTGTCCGCCCACATGCCGGCGAGGATGCCGAGTGCGGCAAGAATGCCTGTGGACAGCACGGTGAGCGCAAGCAGCCAGAACGGGTGCATCAAGGGCAGATCGGTGAACCACACAGTCACCAGCCCCACCCCCACGCCCACCACCAGGCCGCGAATGACCGCTGCCAGGAGATAGGCCGAGAAGAACTCCAGGTAGGAAAGCGGCGCCACCAGCACGAACACGATGTTGCCGGTGATCTTGGACTGGATCAGGCTCGACGAGCTGTTGGCGAAGGCATTCTGCAGCATCGACATCATGATGAGGCCGGGCACCAGGAAGGTGGTGTAGCTGATGCCGGGATAGACCTGCACGCGCTCTTCCAGTACATGGGAGAAGATCAGCAGGTAGAGCATGGCCGTGACGATCGGCGCCAGGATGGTCTGGAACGCCACTTTCCAGAAGCGCAGCAATTCCTTGTAGAGCAGGGTCGTGAATCCGGTCATGACCCGCTCATGCGCTCTGGATGATTTCGGTGAACACGTCTTCGAGATCGGGTTCGAGCAGCTGCATTTCGAGCACCTTGATGCCGTCGGCGCGCAGCCTCGCCATCAGGTTTTCCAGTTCCAGATATTCCTTGAATCCGAACTGCCAGCAGCTGCCCTGGCCGCGACGCAGTCCCGGCACGGCGGACGGCTCGCCATCCAGCCTGAACTGCGCCTGATGATCGTGGCGGCGCGACAGCAGGTTGCGCGTGCTGTCCAGCGCCACCAGCCTGCCCTCTTTCAGCATGGCGATGCGCTCGCACAGCGTCTCCGCCTCCTCCAGGTAATGCGTGGTCAGCACCACGGTATGGCCTTCGCGATTGAGGCTGCGGATGAACTGCCACAGGGTCTGGCGCAAGTCGACGTCGACACCGGCGGTGGGCTCGTCGAGCACGATCACCGGCGGCTTGTGCATCAGCGCCTGGGCCACCAGCACGCGGCGTTTCATGCCGCCGGAGAGCGCGCGCATGTTCCTGTCGGCGTACGGCGTCAGGCCCAGGTTGTGCAGCACGTGCTCGATCCAGTCGTCGTTCTTGCGGATGCCGAAATAGCCCGACTGCATGCGCAGTACCTCGCGCGCGGTGAAAAAGGGGTCGTACACCAGCTCCTGAGGGACCACGCCGAGCGCGCGGCGCGCCTGCGCGTAATCCCGCGTCACGTCCAAGCCCATGACTTCGGCCGTGCCACGGGTCGGCCGGGCAAGCCCGGCCAGGATGTTGATGAGCGTGGTCTTGCCCGCACCGTTGGGACCGAGCAGGCCGAAGAACTCGCCCTGGGAAATTTCCAGATCGACGCCGTCCAAGGCGCGCGCCTGCCGGTACTGCTTGACCAGCCCGGCAACCTTGAGCGCAGCGGTCATAACAGGTCGGCGACGCCGTAAAGCGATGCCAGATTGTGGATGCGCTCCGACAGTCCGGTGATTTTCAGGCTCCGCCTGCCTGCCGCCGCCTCGCGTTTGGCGGCAATGAGAAGCCCAAGCACGGCGGAATCGACGTTGCCAATACCGCTGCAGTCAAGAGTGTCGACCCCTTCCCGCACCAGCGGCCTGATGTTTTCAGCCAGGTCCGGGACGGTATCGATCGTGACATCGCCCTGCAAGCGGCACACATTGCCCTGCCGTTCGATCATGCGCGTCCGGGCAACACTTCCGCAGGGCCGGCAGCCTCGGAGCGGCTGGTTTTGCCGGCCGCGGCGCCGGAGTTTCCGCCCGCGGGCTGCGGCGGGGCCTTTTCCAGGCTTCTGGATTTGGCCTCCATCATCGAAATCAGGCCGTCGATGCCGGACTGGCGGATGGTGTTGGCAAACGAGGAGCGGTAATTGATCACCAGGCTCACGCCGTCTATCGACACGTCATAGACCTTCCAGCCGAATGGCGTCTTGTGCATGTCGTAATTGATGGGAATGGGCTTGCCGCCCGGCTGTTTCACCTCGGTCTGCACGGTGACCTCGGTCGCTTCAGGCTTCATGGAAAAAGGCTTGAACTCGACAGTCTGGTTGCTGAAGGCCGTCAGCGAACTGGCATAGGTGCGCACCAGCAGCGCACGGAACTCCTTCACCAGGGACTGTTTCTGCGTTGCGCTGGCAACATTCCAGTAGCGCCCGACCGCCAGCTGGGTCATGCGGTTGAAATCGAAATGCGGCAATACCTTGGCCTCGACCAGGTTGTACACCTTCTTGAGATTGCCGCCCTGAATCTCCTTGTCGGCCTTGAGAATGGCCAGGACTTCCTGGGTCGTGTTCTTTGCCAACTGGTCGGGCGGCGTGTCCGCCGCCCATGCCATCACGGGCAACAAACCGACGAGCAGGCCAATAATCATGCGCAACATGGGTTCTCCTAGAAAATCTTGTTCCTGTCCAGACCACGGCAACCTTATTTCTGTTCCCCGATCAGCTTGCTGATTTGCGCCACGTTCACGTTGTAATCGTTCACCGTGCGCAGGTATTCGGTCTGCGCCAGCACATAGCTTTTCATCGCTTCGGCCAGCTTGTCGCCCTTTTCCAGGCCGGCGGAAAAATTGGCCAGGGACGCGACCACCCAGCGCCGCGCGGCGGCCGCGCTTTCGGACAGGTCCTTCTGCGCATCGAAATTGGCCCTGGCGTTGGCATAGGCCTCGCTCACTTCGTAGGGAATCCCCAGCAGCGCGAACTGTTTCTTCTGGTTGAGCGCCTCCAGTTCCGCCTGGGCCTGATCCACGCGCGCGGAACCGGTTTCGAACGCCGTATCCCACTTGATGCCGACGACCGGGGTCAGCCCGCCGCCGTTGAAGGGATCGTACACATGCGGATTGTCGAGCTGTTCTCGGCGCGAGGAATAGTTGTAGGTCCCCACCACGCCGGCATAGACATCGGGCCAGAGATCGGCCTTTTTCGCTGCGAGCAGGGCACGCTTGGCCTTGAGGCCCGCTTCCAGCTGCTGCATTTCCGGGCGCTCGGTCAGCGCCCTGGCCTGCAGGTCGGCCAGTTCCGACACGGGGAAGGGGACGGGCTGCAAGCTGTCATCCGCAACCGACAATGGCGCATTCAGGCCGACTCCGGTCAGCACTTTCAGGCCATCGAGGCTGATTTTTTCCACGGCCCTGGCCTGGTGCACGTATTTGCCGACCACGCCCTTGGTCGACTGCAGGGAATAAAGCTCGGCATAGGTGACCTCGCCGGTATCCTGCTTGAGCGCACGCTCGGCGCGGCTGATGGAGTCGTCGAGGCGCGCCAGGACGTCTTCCAGGAACAGGCGGATGTCGCGCGCGGTCAGATAGCCGAAGTAGGCGCGCTTGGTGTCGAACACGGTTTCGGCCTGGGACTGGCGCACGTCGCCGCGCTTGATGTCGATGTTGCCCTGCGCGGCTTCGCCATAGGCCTCGATCTTGCCGAAGGTGTAAAGCGGCTTGATCAGGGCAAATTCAAGATGGGTCCAGTCCGACAGGCCGTTCCAGTCATCGCTGTCGCGGCGCGGCGTGCCGGTGGGATCGCTGAACAGCCCGCCCTGGTAAAAGCCGCCTTCCACCTGCTTGGTGAGGCCGACGAAGGCATTCGCGCTGATCCGCCAGCCCTCATTGCCCTTGACTTCGGCCAGCAGGCCGCGGGCGGCCTCGACCAGTTGCTCGCGCTCCTTGATGCGCGGATCGGCAGACAAGCTCATTTCCACGGCCTGTTGCAGATTGATGGTCTGCGCGCCGGATACGCCGGACAGCAGCATGCCGGCGGCGAGCAATGCCAGCGCGATCTTGTTATTGTGCGGTTTCATTGGACGCTCCCTCTTGAGCTTTGCTGAACAGAAACTGTCCGATCAGGTTTTCCAGCACCACGGCCGACTGTGTCAGTTTCACCTGATCGCCATTTTTCAATTTTACGCTATCGCCCCCGGCTTCCAAGCCGATATATTGCTCGCCCAGAAGACCCGAAGTCAGGATGGCTGCCGAGGTATCCCTGGGAAACTCGTAGCGGCTGTCCAGGTTGAACACGACCTCGGCCTCGTAGGTCTCGTCGTCGAAGCTGATCGCAGCCACCCGCCCCACCACCACGCCGGCGCTTTTCACCGGCGCGCGCACCTTGAGGCCGCCGATATTGCCGAAATGCGCCGACACCTGGTAGCTGTCGGCCATGTTGACCGAACTCATGTTCCCCACTTTGAGTGCCAGAAACAGCAGCGCGCCGATGCCTGCCACCACGAACAACCCGACCCACAGGTCCAGCCAAGCCTTGCCCATTCACACCCCCCGAAACATGAATGACGTCAACACGAAATCCAGCGCCAGAATCACCAGGCTGGAAGTGACCACCGTACGGGTGGTCGCACGCGAAACACCTTCCGCGGTCGGCAACGCATCATAGCCCTCGAATACTGCAATGGCGGTGACGGCCACGCCGAACACCACGCTCTTGATCACGCCGTTGAGGATGTCCTCCTCGAAATCCACCGCGTCCTGCATCTGCGACCAGAAGCTGCCCTCGTCTACGCCGATCAGCACCACGCCCACCAGATAGCCGCCGAAAATGCCCGCAGCCGAGAACAGCGCCGCCAAGAGGGGCATGGAAATCACCCCACCCCAGAAGCGCGGCGCCACCACCCGCGCCACCGGATCCACCGCCATCATCTCCATCGCGGCCAGCTGCTCGGTCGCCTTCATCAGGCCGATTTCGGCGGTGATCGCCGAGCCGGCGCGGCTGGCGAACAACAGCGCCGCCACCACCGGCCCCAGTTCGCGCACCAGCGCCAGCGCCACCAACACGCCCAGCGCAGATTCGGAACCATAGGTCTGCAAGGTTTCGAAGCCCTGCAAGCCCAGCACCATGCCGACGAACAGGCCCGACACCAGGATGATGACGAGCGACAGCACCCCGGCAAAATAGATTTCGCGGATGGTCAGGCTGAAACGCCTGAACGCCACTCCCGAACGCATCAGCGTGGCCAGGAAAAAACGCGCGGCAAGCCCCATGCGCGACACCGCCTCCAGGGTGCGTCGGCCGAGCTTCGCGATCAGGCGCAAGGGGGCGATCACGAATGCAGCCTCAGGTCTTCGGCATAAGGGTGCGCCGGATAATGGAAGGGCACCGGCCCGTCCGGTTCACCATGCACGAATTGGTGCACGAAAGGCGTGGTCGAAGCGCGTATCTCGTCGGGCGTGCCTTCCGCCTCGATCGTGCCGTTCGACACGAAATAGACGTAGTCGACGATCTTCAGGGATTCCTGCACGTCGTGCGTGACGACGATGGAAGTGAGCCCCAGGGTATCGGTGAGGCGGCGGATGAGGTTGCCGATCACCCCGAGCGAAATCGGATCGAGCCCGGTAAACGGTTCGTCATACATGAGCAGCAAGGGCTCCAGCGCAATGGCGCGCGCCAGCGCCACGCGCCGCGCCATGCCGCCGGACAGTTCGGCCGGCATGAGATCGGCCGCCCCGCGCAGGCCGACGGCATGCAGCTTCATCAGCACCAGATCGCGAATGATGTCTTCCGGCAGCCGGGTGCGCTCGCGCAGTTGGAAAGCGACGTTGTCGAACACGCTCATGTCGGTGAACAGGGCGCCGAACTGGAACAGCATGCCCATCTTGCGCCGCAACTGGAAAAGCCCGTTCGTATCCAGTTCGCCGACGTTCTGCCCGGCCACCACGACCTTGCCCCCGGCAGGCCGGAGCTGGCCGCCGATCAGTCGCAGCAAGGTGGTCTTGCCGCAACCGCTGCTGCCCATGATGGCGACGACCTGGCCGCGCCGCGCAGTCAGGTTGATCCCCTTGAGCAGGGGGCGGGCGTTGTAGCCGAAGGTGACGTTCTTGATTTCTACCAGATTGTCCAAGGCTCTGGCCCTTGTTATTTCTTTCAAACCGCAATTCTATCGGAAGCCCCCTGCTTCGGGACTTTAAACTCCCAGCACCTGCATCAATTCGCCGATTCTTTGCAGCGGTTTCAGCGTCGCTTCGCGCGCAATCAGGTACAGGGGAATGCCGCCCTGCGCAGCCGTCTGCATTTGCCTTGCCAGATCGCGCAAATCCGCCTCCCCTTCGATCCAGGCGATACCGGCCTCCCCCTCGAGCACGCCTCGTTCGCCGAAACGCGCCGCCTTGCGCCTGTCGGATTCGTCCAGGGTCTGCCCCGTCCCGAGCACGAAGCGAAAGCCTTCCCGGGTATCATGAAGCCAGCCGGACACTTCTTCGTCCGTGGCGTTTTTCCACTGCTCGAAGGGCAGATACACACAGCGGAACTGGGTGTTGTAAAAAGACAACTGCCAGTCTGCGGGCAGACCCTCAGGGTAGAAATCCCCCTGCCACGCCCCATGTTCCCAGCCGACGGTCCCCAGATAGACGATGTATTCGCTCATGTCCCCGGATATGGCGCCATGACTGTCTGAAAAAATCAGGCCCGGCGCCAGGTCGTGCCTTGCGGGCCGTCTTCGAGGATGACGCCGGCCGCCTTCAGTTCGTCGCGGATGCGGTCGGCCTCCTTGAAATTGCGCGCTTTTTTGGCCGCTGCGCGGGCCGCAATCATGGCATCGATGGCGGCGTCTTCCAGCCCGCCGGCCTCGCCCACCGGGCGCTTGAGGAAATCTTCCGGGTCGGCCTGCAGAAGACCCAGCACGCCGCCCAGGCTCTTGAGCAGACCGGCAAGGCGGGCGTCATGCGTACGGTTCACCTCATTGGCGAGTTCGAACAGCACCGCCATCGCCTCCGGCGTGCCGAAATCCTCGTCCATGGCCGCCTTGAAGCGCGCCGCCCAGGGGTCGGACCAGTCAAGCGCCACTTCGGCCGGCGGCACGTTCTTCAGCGCCGTGTACAGCCGGGTCAGCGCGCCCTTGGCGTCGTCCAGGTGCGCATCCGAATAGTTGAGCGGGCTGCGGTAATGCGCGCGCAGAATGAAGAAGCGCACCACCTCGGGGTTGAATTTCCCCAGCACCTCGCGGATGGTGAAAAAATTGCCCAGGCTCTTGGACATCTTCTCGTTGTCCACGCGCACGAAGCCGTTGTGCAGCCAGTAGTTGACGAACTTGCACCCGTGCGCCCCCTCGGACTGGGCGATTTCGTTCTCGTGGTGCGGGAACTGCAAATCCTGGCCGCCGCCGTGGATGTCGAAATGCCTGCCCAGGAGCTTGCCGCTCATGGCCGAGCATTCTATGTGCCAGCCCGGCCTGCCCGGCCCCCACGGGCTTTCCCAGGCCGGCTCGCCCGGCTTGGCCGCTTTCCACAGCACGAAATCGAGCGGGTCGTGCTTGCTCGCCTCCACTTCCACGCGCACGCCGGCGCGCAGGTCGTCGAGCGACTTGCCGGAAAGCTGACCGTAGCGCGCGAACCCCCGCACGCTGTAATAGACGTCGCCGTTGTCTGCCCGGTAGGCGAGGCCGCGCGCCTCCAGGGTCTGGATCATGGCCAGCATCTCGGCGACATATTCGGTGGCGCGCGGCTCCGCATCCGGCGGCAGCACCCCCAGCCTGGCCTCGTCCTCGTGCATGGCGGCGATGAAGCGGTCGGCCAGGCCCCTTGGGGTCTCGCCGTTTTCCTGGGCGCGCTTGATGATTTTGTCGTCGATGTCCGTAATGTTGCGCACGTAAGTGACTTCGTAGCCGGACGCGCGCAGCCACCTTGCCACCATGTCGAACACCACGAACACGCGGGCATGGCCCAGGTGGCAAAAGTCGTACACCGTCATGCCGCACACGTACATGCGAACCCGCCCGGGCTGGATGGGGACGAAAGTCTCGAGACTGCGGCTTAGGGAGTTGTACAGCTTGAGCATGGGGAACGAGGCGGGCGGGCGGCTATCTGAAGCAAAGCCCCCCACAGACACGGGGGAGTTGTTAGAATTCGGGGTTGCTGACCATTGATCCGAGTTTATCACATGCCCAGTTTGCTAAGTTTTGCCCGCATGCTCGCCGTCGTGCTCTGCCTGTCGTTTTCCGCAGGCATTCAGGCGGATGAGATCCAGGACATCAACCAGCTATTCCGCAAGGGCGACTTGAACACGGCCCTTGCCCGCGCCAACCAGTTCCTGGCGAAAAACCCCAGGGACGCGCAAGTGCGCTTTCTCAAGGGCCTGATCCTGGCGGACCTCGGCAAATCCGCCGAGGCCATCGAGGTGTTTACCGGTATCACCGAGGACTATCCGGAATTGCCCGAGCCCTACAACAACCTCGCCGTCCTCTATGCGGCCGAAGGCAAATATGACGCGGCGAAAAACGCCCTGGAAATGGCCATCCGCACCCACCCGAGCTATGCTACCGCACACGAGAATCTCGGCGACCTTTATGCCCGCATGGCATCGCAGGCCTATGACAAGGCGCTGCAGATCGACAACAGCAACAAGACGGCGCAAACCAAACTGGCCCTGATCAAGGAGATGATGGCCGGCAAGCCCGCACAGAACAGGACGGCCGCCGCCAACAGCAAACCGGCCGCGACAACGTCGGCGCCGGTGGCATCCGCGCAGACGGCGGCGCCGGCTGCCAAACCCGCGCCCGCCACGGCCGCCGCCGCCGAACTTGCGGCCACCAAGACCCCGGATGTGGTGGAAACCGTCCAGGCCTGGGCCAAGGCCTGGTCCAGCAAGGATGTAAAAGCCTATCTGGCGCACTACTCGCCCGATTTCACCCCTACCGGCATGAGCCGCGCGGCCTGGATGGAACAGCGCAGGGAGCGCATCAGCAAGCCCAAGCGCATCAGTGTCATCCTGCGCGATATCCAGGTCAGGCGCATTTCCCCCGACCGCGCGGAAGTGCGCTTCAGGCAGTACTACCAGTCCGACACCCTCCGCTCGAATTCCGGCAAAACCCTCGATCTGGCGCTGACTGACGGACAGTGGCTGATCGTGCGCGAATCCGGACGTTGATTTATGTCGCACAGCCTGCGCTTTTTCCCTTTTGTCGCCCTGCTGGCATTGCCGGCGCTGGCCGACATGGGCGAAGCCGAGCACCTATTCAACAGCAGCGTGCAGGAAATCCGTCAAAACCGGCTGGACAGCGCACTGCAAACCATCGACAGCCTGATCGAGCGCTATCCCAATTTTCGTCTGGCGCAACTGGTCAAGGGCGATCTGCTGCTTGCGCGTGCGCAGCCCATCTCCACGCTGGGCAATGCGCCCGGCGCACGTGACCAGCAGGCAGACCTGCGCGAGGAGGCAAAGGTGCGCGTCCAGGCAATCAGCGCCCCGGTCAGCTCCGATCTGGTGCCGGAAGAGTTGCTGCAAGCGGCACCCGATACCGAATACATCATTGCGGTCGATTCCAGCCGCTCGCGGCTCTATGTATTCAGGAACGACTCCAATGTCATCCGCCGCGTCGCCGACTATTACGTCACCGTCGGCAAATTCGGCATCGGCAAGAACAAGGAAGGCGACAAGCGCACCCCGGTCGGGTTGTATACCATCACCAGCTTCAAGCCCGACAGCGAACTCGAAGAGCTGTACGGCATCGGCGCCTATCCCCTGAGCTACCCCAACGAATGGGATGTGCGCAATGGCCGCAACGGCTATGGCATCTGGCTGCATGGCGTGCCGCGCGACACCTACTCGCGTCCGCCCAAGGCCAGTGACGGCTGCGTGGTGCTGTCCAACGACGATCTGAAGACGCTCGGCCGCTACATCCGCATCGGCAAGACCCCCGTCATCATTGCGCCCAAACTGACCTGGGTGGACGCGGGCTCGCTCGCCTCCGCGCGCGAGGAATTGCTAAAGGCCGTCTACGACTGGCGCAACGACTGGGAAAGCCTCGACACCGAACGCCTGCTCGCGCACTACTCTCCCGACTTCCTGGCGGGCAGCCAGCGCCTGCCGGAATTTGCCGAAACCAAGCGCCGGGTGAATGCCGCGAAGACCTGGATCAAGGTGGAAATCAAGCGCCTGAGCATCTACCGACAGCCGGGCGACAAGGACATGGCCGTGATCACCTTCGACCAGGATTACAAGAGCAGCAACCTCAGCGACCTGACGCGGAAACGCCAGTACTGGCAGCGCAAGAACGGCCGCTGGCGCATCATTCAGGAAACCGTCTTATAAAAGGGAACGACATGGTCAAACTGCACACCACGAAAGGCGTGATTACGCTCGAACTGGATGCCGAAAAGGCGCCCGTCACGACAGAAAACTTTCTGCAGTACGTACGCGACGGCTTCTATGACGGCACCATCTTCCACCGCGTGATCGACGGCTTCATGATCCAGGGCGGCGGCTTCGAGCCCGGCATGACGCAAAAGCCCACGCGCGCGCCGATCAAGAACGAGGCCGCCAACGGCCTCAGGAACGACGCCTACACCATCGCCATGGCGCGCACTTCCAATCCGGAATCCGCCACGGCCCAGTTCTTCATCAACGTGGCCGACAACAGTTTCCTCAATTTCACCTCCCCCACCCCCCAGGGCTACGGCTATGCCGTATTCGGCAAGGTGGTCGAGGGCAGGGAAGTCGTCGACCTCATCAAGAAGGCCCGCACCGGCAGCCGCGCCGGCCACCAGGATGTGCCGGTGGAAGACATCGTCATCACCAAGGCGGAAATTGTCTAACCAGGCGACAGGCTTCACGCTTTTCATCGCCGACCTGCATCTGGCCGAAGAGCGCCCGCAAGCCAGCGGGCGCTTTTTTCATTTCCTGGAAAGCATCGCGCCGGGCGCCGATGCACTGTACATCCTCGGCGACCTGTTCGAATACTGGGCCGGCGACGACGATGCCGATGCACCGCTCGCCCGTCAGTCCGCGCGGAAAATAAAGACCCTGACGGCATCAGGGACGCCGGTTCATTTCATGCACGGCAACCGCGATTTCCTGCTGGCGCAACGCTATGCCGATTCATGCGGCATGGTTCTGCTGAGCGATCCCGCCGCGGTCGACCTATATGGAACCCGCACGCTGCTGACACACGGCGACATGCTCTGCACCGATGACCGCAGTTATCAGCGCTTCAGAAAGCTGGTCCGGCAGCCGCTGGTTCGCCACACCCTGCTCGCGCTGCCGCTGGGTCTTCGTCACGCCATGGCCAGGTCCGCGCGCTCCGGCAGCGAACGCGCCAAAGCCGGAAAGTCCTACGAAATCATGGATGTGAATGCGGACGCAGTCGCCGCAATGTTCCGCCAGTCCGGCGCGGCGCGCATGATCCACGGACATACGCACCGGCCTGCGCAACATGCCCTCACGATAGACGGACGGCCTGGTGAGCGCTGGGTGCTGCCCGACTGGTATGGCGAAGGCGGCTATCTTGCCTGCACCGCCGGCGGCTGCGAACTGCTGCCCTTGCCCTCATCCACCTCGGGGAGCTCGAACAATTCATAGCCCTCAGGCAGCCGGAAAAGCTCAGGCCGCAACGGACGCTTTTCCCCGCTGACGTACTGCCGCACGCGCCCGGCGTAGTCGCGCTCTTCGATGGGCAGCCCGGCGGAATATGACATCCCCGTTTGCCACACATGGTGCACGAGGTCGCAGTCCTGGCGCAGTTCGACCGGCGTGTTGCGATATGTCGCCCACTGGGTATAGGCCAGAGCCGCCTTGTATTCCGCCATGGCGCGCGCAGCGTCGGGAAACAATTTCGCCACCGCCACGGTCTCCGAACACAGCCTGCCATCGGCCAGCACCTGCACCCGCACCGTCCCGCTGCGCACCGGCGTCAGTTTCCTTTCCACACGATAGGTATGGGCCGGCTCGCCGGGAAGCTTTTCGTCGTGCATGGCCATGAACATTTTCCGCTCATGCAGCACGTTCAAGACCTTGCCGGTCTTGCGGTCGAACAGCACGAAATCGCCACCATCGTGTCCGTCGTCCATGCGCAGATAGCGATCGGTCACCAGGATGCGCGTCTCGTAGGGCGCAGCGCCGCCTTCGCTGTCCTGATAGCGCAGATCGATCATGTCCGCCGCATGCGCTGCCGCGAAAGCAAACAAAACCAGAACAGCGGCAAACTTCACGCCTGCAACCCCCGCGAAAGATCGTTGCGGATGTCGCGCACCGATTCCAGCCCCACCGCCACCCGCAGCAGTCCGTCGCCGATGCCGGCAAACGCGCGCTGCTCGGGAGTCATGCGGCTGTGGGTGGTGGTGGCCGGGTGGGTGATGGTGGTCTTGGCATCTCCCAGGTTGGCGGTAATGGACAGCATCCGGCAGGCATCGACCACGCGCCAGGCCGCGCTCTGGCCGCCCTTGACCTCGAAAGCCACGATGCCGCCGCCGGTTTTCTGCTGCCTCATCGCCAGTTCGTGCTGCGGATGCGAAGGCAGGCCCGGATACCACACGCGCTCGACTCCGGGATGACTCTCCAGCCACGTGGCGAGTTCCAGCGCGTTGCGCGAATGCGCATCCATCCGCAGGGAAAGCGTCTCCAGGCCCTTCAGGATCACCCAGGCATTGAAAGCAGACAAGGTCGGACCGGCAGTGCGCAGGAAGGTGTATACCCCTTCCATCAGCTCCCTCGAACCCAGCACCGCCCCGCCCAGCACTCTGCCCTGGCCGTCGAGGTACTTGGTGGCGGAATGGATGACGATGTCCGCGCCGAGATCGAGCGGGCGCTGCAAGGCCGGGGAGCAGAAACAGTTGTCGACCGCGAGCCGGGCGCCAAAGCGTTTCGCGATCGCGGACAGGGCGGCGATGTCGCTTACCTCGGTCAGCGGGTTGGAAGGCGACTCGACGAAAAACAGTTTCGTGTTCGCCTTCACCGCCTTTTTCCAATCCTCCGGTTCAGTGGGCGAGACGTAGGTGGTCTCGATGCCGAAGCGGCCGAGGATGTTGGAGAACAGCTGCACCGTAGAGCCGAAGATCGAGCGCGAGGCGACGATGTGTTCGCCCGACTTCATCAGCCCCATCACCGTGGCCAAGATCGCCGCCATGCCGGAAGAGAAGGCCACACAGCGCTCGGCGCCTTCGAGGGCGGCAAGGCGCGTTTCCAGCATGGTCACCGTGGGATTGGTGAAGCGCGCATAGATGTTGCCGGGCTCCTCACCCTTGAAGCGGGCGGCGGCTTGCGCCGCACTCTCGAACACGAAGCTGGAGGTGAGGAACATGGCCTCGCTGTGCTCGTTGAACTGGCTGCGCGTGGTGCCTGCCCGCACTGCCAGGGTTTCCAGATCGTAGTTTTCGTCGCTCATGTGCTTCCCCAAATAAAAAAACCCGTTCGCGCGGGAACGGGTTCGCCACGCTTTAGCAGTATTTGTTTAACGCGCCCTGCAAGCTGTGTTCAACTCGGCGCCTGAGTAAATCTATTCCTTCGGTCCAGTGCCGTCAAGCCCGCGCGCCGGACACCAGGTTCAGATCCAGCTGTTGGGTCTCTATGGCCTGATGCTGGGTGTCGCCGTTGCGCAGGGCCTCGATGTAATCCAGGTATTCGGGCGTCACGTCGCCGGTGATGTAGCGGCCGTCGAAACAGGAAGTGTCGAAATCGCGTATGGCGGGATTTTCCGCGCGCACATCCTCGACCAGCGCGTCGAGGTCCTGATAGATCAGTGCGTCACAGCCGATTTCGCGCGCGATTTCCTCGTCGCTGCGTCCGAACGCCAGAAGCTCCGCACGGGTCGGCATGTCGATGCCATAGACGTTGGGATAACGCACCGGCGGCGCCGCGGACGCAAAAAACACACGGGCTGCGCCGGAATCGCGCGCCATCTGCACGATCTCGCGGCTGGTGGTGCCGCGCACGATGGAATCGTCCACCAGCAGCACGTTCTTGCCCTTGAATTCCTCGGCGATGGCATTGAGCTTCTGGCGCACCGATTTCTTGCGCAGGGCCTGGCCCGGCATGATGAAGGTGCGGCCGATGTAGCGATTCTTGATGAAGCCTTCGCGGTAGGGCACGCCCAGATGGTTGGCAAGCTGCAGGGCGGAAGGCCGGCTGGTGTCCGGGATCGGGATCACCACGTCGATTTTGAGGTGGATGAACTCGCGCTTGATCTTTTCCGCCAGCGACACGCCCATGCGCAGCCGCGTCTTGTAAACCGAAATGCCGTCCATGACCGAATCCGGACGCGCAAGATAGACATACTCGAAAATGCAGGGGTTCAGCGCCGGCGCGGCAGCGCACTGGCGGCTGTGCAGGCGCCTGTTCTCGTCGACGAACACCGCTTCGCCCGGCAGCACGTCGCGCAGGATCTTGAAGCCGAGGGTGTCGATTGCCACGCTCTCGGAAGCGATGATGTATTCCGGCGGGTTTGCGTTCTCGTTCACGCCGATGACCAGCGGGCGGATGCCGTGCGGGTCGCGGAAGGCCAAGAGGCCGTAGCCGGCGATCAGCGCCACCACCGCATAGGCGCCGCGGCAACGCGCGTGCACGCCGGAAACGGCCTTGAAAATGGTGTTCAGATCGAGGCGGCCGGCACGGCCATTGGACTGCAGCTCATGCGCCAGTACGTTCAGCAGCACCTCGGAATCGGAATTGGTGTTGACGTGGCGCAGGTCCTCGGCGAAGAGGGCCCGCTTGAGTTCGTCGGTATTGGTCAGGTTGCCGTTGTGCCCCAGCACGATGCCGAAAGGCGAGTTCACGTAAAAAGGCTGCGACTCGGCGGGGCTGGAAGCCGAGCCGGCAGTCGGGTAGCGCACATGCGCCACGCCGATGTTGCCCAGCAGGTTCCTCATGTCGCGGGTGCGGAACACGTCGCGCGCGAGGCCCTGCCCCTTGTGCATGTGGAAGCGCGCGCCTTCCGCGGTGACGATGCCGGCGGCATCCTGGCCGCGGTGCTGCAGCACCATCAGCCCGTCGTAGAGCAGTTGATTAACCGGTGTATTGGCGGCTATGCCGATGACTCCACACATGCGTCACCTGTCGAAATGAATATGTTCGGCCACTTTGGCGGGCAGCAGCGGCATCGCCTCCACGGCCAGTTTCTCCAGCACTCCGGAAGATAGCGCATTTTTCCAGAAACCGGTCTGCGGCAGCGCCGTGAGGCCGGCAACCAGGGTCAGGGCGACGAGGATGACCACGCCGCGCAGCAGGCCAAACGCCCCGCCCACCGCCTTGTCGGCCGCCCCCAGTCCGACCGCGCCCAGCATCCCCTTGACCAGACGCCCCAGCAACATGACGACGATCATCACCGCCAGGAACAGCACGACAAAAGCAACGATATTGCGCATGCCTTCGCTTTCCACGTCCATGGGCAACAAGGGCGACACCGCTGCCGCCCCGAGTTTCGCCGCGACGAATGCAAGTACCCACGAGGCCAGGGAAAAAACCTCCGCGACCAGCCCGCGCAAAAACCCGAGCACGACGGAAGCGGCAAGAACCAGAGCCATGATCCAGTCGAGCGCGGTCATTTCTCGACGACCTTGCCGGCGATGCCGGCTGCGGCCAGTTTCGCCTGCAGCGATTCGGCCTCGGCGCGGCTCGCAAAGGCGCCCACGCGTATGCGCGTGCTGGCGCCCACGCTGTCGCTGTAAGGCTTGAACCCGAGCGACTCGATGCGCATGCGCAATCTTTCCGCATTCGCCTTGTCCGCGAAGACGCCGGCCTGTACCGCGTAGACGGCAGCGGTTGGTGCGGGCGCGGGGGACGGGCGGGCCGACTGCGCAGTTGCCGGCCTGGCGGGGACGGGCTTGGGCGCCTTTACCGGTTTGGGGTTGTCACTGGATACCGGGGCCGGCCCGGCCACGGGATTTTCCGCGGGGGCGAATTCGACCGCGTTTTGCGGCAGCGCCTGCCTCGCCGCCGGCGGCATGCGCACTTCCAGGGGCCCGGCCGGCGGCGGCCGGTCTTCCAGCACCAGCGGCAGAATGACGACTGCGACGATGGTCAGCGCGACCGCGCCGATCAGCCGGCGACGTGCCCGGCGCTTAAGGCCATCGTCAGGAAGAGGGGCTGACATCGGAATAGGCGTTCAAAATTTCCGCAACGGTGTAAAACGACCCGAAGACCGTGATTCTATCACTTTCGCCAGCGCGAAGTTTCGCCGCACGGAAGGCGGCAAGCGGGTCGGCAAACGCCTCCGTCGGCGCGTCCGACTGCGCGCGCACGCGCGCTGCCAGCGACTCGCCGCTGCGGCCGCGCCCGCCACCGAGTCCGGCGACGAACCAGGCATCGAAACACCCTGCCAGCGCCGCGATGACGCCGTCCGCATCCTTGTCTGCCAGCATGGCGAAAACCGCCCAGGATTTGCCCTTGGCCGGGTCGCTGCCCAGATTGTCCGCCAGCGCCCGCGCGGATTGGGGGTTGTGCGCCACATCCAGCACCACTTCGACCGGCCCGGCCAGGCGCTGGAAACGGCCCGGCAGACGGGCCCCGGAAAGACCCCTGGAAATCGCAGCCGGCGAGACCGGCAGGATGTCTGCCGCTGCGGACAAGGCCGCCAGCGCAGCTGCCGCGTTGCCCAGCTGGAAGCCGCCCGGCAACGCGGGCAGGGGCAAACCCGTCAATTCGCACTCGCCCAGGCGGAAGCGCCATGTCCCGTCGTCCCCGGCAAAGACGAAGTCGCGGCCCGACCTCAGCAGCTTCGCGCCGATCGCCCGGGCATGATCGAGCAGGCTTTGCGGCGGGTCAGCATCGCCGCAGACTGCAGGCTTGCCGGGACGGAAGATGCCGGCCTTCTCGAAGCCGATGGCTTCGCGGCTGTCGCCCAGCCAGCCCTGGTGATCGAGGTCGACCGTGGTCACGACGGAAACCGCCGGCTCGAACACGTTGACGGCGTCCAGCCGTCCGCCCAGGCCGACCTCGAGGATCGCCACCTCGACGCCGGCCCGCACGAACTGCCAGACCGCGCCGAGGGTGCCGTGTTCGAAATAGGTGAGGGAAACCCCGCCGCGCGCCTCCTCCACGGCCTGCAGGCCGGCCGCGATATCCGCATCGGATGCTTCAACGCCGTCGATGCGCACGCGCTCGTTGTAGCGCAGCAGGTGCGGCGAGGTGTAAAGCCCGGTCTTGAAGCCCTGCGCCCGCAGGATGGCCTCGAGATAGGCGCAGGCGGAGCCCTTGCCGTTGGTACCGCCCACGAGGATGACGGGAAAATCGGGCTGCAGGCCCATGGCATCGCGCACCCGCGCCACGCGCTCGAGCCCCAGCTCGACGGCGGACGGATGCGCCCGCTCCAGGCGGGCAAGCCAATCAGAAAGCTCAGAGCCCATCGTTGAAGAGCGTGGCCCGAATGAAACCAGAAAACATGAACAGGGAGGGTGGGAGGGTAAGAGAGGGGGAGCAGTTTTTCTCCCTTGGCTCCCTTAACCTCCCTGTTACTCAATTCGCTTTATTCTCACGCAGCCAGGGCCGGGCGCCGCATCAGCATGGAAATGGTCGATGCCAGTTCCGCGCGCATTTCGCGCCGGTCGACGATGCGGTCGATGGCGCCCTTCTCCAGCAGGAACTCGGCGCGCTGGAAGCCTTCCGGCAGGGTTTCGCGCACGGTCTGCTCGATCACGCGCGGGCCGGCAAAACCGATCAGCGCGTTCGGCTCGGCGATGATGAGGTCGCCGAGCATGGCGAAGCTGGCCGAGACGCCGCCCATGGTGGGGTCGGTCAGCACGGAAATGAAGGGCAGGCGGTTGGCCGACAGACGGGTGAGCGCGGCCGAGGTCTTGGCCATCTGCATCAGCGAGAGCAGCCCTTCCTGCATGCGCGCGCCGCCGCTGGCGGAAAAGCACACGAAGGCGGACTTGGCCTCGATCGCGGCTTGGACGCCGCGCACGAAGCGCTCGCCCACCACCGAGCCCATCGAGCCGCCCATGAACCTGAATTCGAAAGCCGCCGCCACCACCGGCAGCGTCTGGATCGCGCCCGCCATCACCACCAGCGCATCGCTTTCGCCGGTTCCGGCCTGCGCCTCGGTCAGGCGATCCTGGTATTTCTTGCTGTCCTTGAACTTGAGCGGGTCGATCGGCTTGATCTCGCTGCCGATCTCGTGCCTGCCTTCCGCATCCAGCAGCATGTCCAGACGTGCGCGCGCGCCGATGCGGTGGTGGTGGCCGCACTTGGGGCAAACCTCGAGGTTGTTGTGCAGATCGGCCTTGTACAGCACTTCGTTGCAGGCCGGGCATTTCGACCACAGTCCTTCGGGCACGGACTTCTTGGCTTCCTGGCGCGCCTTGATCTTGGGCGGCACAAGTTTCTGGAACCAGCTCATAAAAAACATCCTAGCTCTATCCCCCTCTCCCTTAAGGGGAGAGGGCGGGGTGAGGGTGAAACGCACCCACGCGTATTCATCTTTCCATCAATCTCCTCTCCCTTGAGGGGAGAGGGCAGGACGAGGGCGGCTACACCCCCGGCGTTCATTTCACCTGGTCGCGGCATCGACGCCGCGGCGCAGCGCTTCCACCAGGTATTTCACGCGCTTTACCATTTCGTTTTCCGGCGCCGTCTCGATCTCGCTCACGATGCGGCTGCCCACCACCACGGCATCGGCAATGCGCGCGATGGCCTCGGCAGTCTGGGCGTCACGGATGCCGAAGCCGACACCCACCGGCAGGGCGCAGTGTTTGCGGATCATGGCAAGCTTGTCCGCCACCTCCACGGTATCGAGGTTGGCCGCGCCGGTCACGCCCTTGAGCGAAACATAGTAAACGAAACCGCCGGCCGCCTTCGCCACTTCCTCCACGCGCGATTCCGGCGTGGTGGGCGAAAGCAGGAAAATGGGATCGAGGCCGTGCGACTTGAACACGTCCGCCACGCCGTGCGATTCCTCCGGCGGAATGTCCACCGTCAGCGCGCCGTCCACGCCGGCATCTGTCGCGGCCTTGGCAAAAGCCTCGTAGCCCATGCGTTCGACCGGGTTGGCATAGCCCATCAGCACCACCGGCGTCTTTGCGTTGCTCTTGCGGAACTCCGCCACCATGGCGAGCACGTCCTTGAGCCCCACCTTGTTGGCCAGCGCGCGCTCGGAAGCGCGCTGGATCACGGGGCCGTCGGCCATGGGATCGGAAAACGGCACGCCCAGTTCGATGATGTCGGCGCCGGCTTCCACCAGCGTGTGCATGAGGGGCACGGTAAAGCCCTTGCCGGGGTCGCCCGCGGTAATAAAGGGAATCAAGGCTTTCCTGCCTTCGCGCTTGAGCCTGTCGAAGGTACTGCTGATGCGTGACATGTTTTTCTTCAAAGTTGAATGCCGAAAATCCTGGCCACGGTATTGATGTCCTTGTCGCCGCGGCCGGAAAGGTTGACCAGGATGATCTGATCCTGCCTCATGGTGGGGGCGAGCTTTTTGGCCTGCGCCAGCGCGTGGCTGGATTCCAGCGCGGGAATGATGCCCTCGAACCTGCACAGGTCGTGGAAGGCTTGCAGGGCCTCGTCGTCGTTGATGGCGACGTACTCGGCCTTGTGCGCGTCCTTGAGCCAAGCATGCTCGGGGCCGACGCCAGGATAGTCGAGGCCTGCGGAGACGGAATGGGTTTCGATGATCTGGCCGTTCTCATCCTGCATGAGATAGCTTCTGAAGCCGTGCAGCACGCCCGGCGTGCCCGCAGTGAGCGGCGCGGCGTGGCGGCCGCTGTCCACGCCAGAGCCGCCCGCTTCCACGCCGATGAGCTTGACCTTGGGATGGGCGAGATAGGGATGGAACATGCCGATGGCATTGGAGCCGCCGCCCACGCAGGCCACCACGACGTCGGGCTGCCGGCCGGCAAGCTGCTTCATCTGCTTGATGGCCTCTCTGCCGATCACGCACTGGAAATCGCGCACCAGCATGGGATAGGGATGAGGCCCGGCGGCGGTGCCGAGGATGTAGAAAGTGGTCTCGACGTTGGTGACCCAGTCGCGCATGGCTTCGTTCAACGCGTCCTTGAGCGTCTTCGAGCCGGAAGACACCGGCACCACGGTGGCGCCCAAAAGCTTCATGCGGAACACGTTGGGGGCCTGGCGCTGCACGTCCTCGGCGCCCATGTACACCACGCATTCCATGCCGTAGCGCGCGGCGACGGTGGCCGAGGCCACGCCGTGCTGGCCGGCACCGGTCTCGGCGATCACGCGCTTCTTGCCCATGCGCCTTGCCAGCAAGGCCTGGCCGATGGTGTTGTTGATCTTGTGCGCGCCGGTGTGGTTGAGGTCTTCGCGCTTGAGATAGATCTGCGCGCCGCCGTACTGCTCGCTCAATCTTTTGGCGTGGTACACCGGGCTGGGTCGGCCGACGTAGTGCTTGAGCTCGTACTCGAACTCGGCCACGAATGCGGGATCCTTGCGCGCCTTGTCGTATTCCGCGCGCAATTCCTCCAGCGCCGCCATCAGCGTCTCGGCCACGAAAATGCCGCCGTAGGGTCCGAAATGGCCGCGGGCATCGGGAAGGTCGTCAAGGTTCATGGATCGAACTCGATATATAAATTTTCTGCACAAGGAGGACAGGAGGACAGGAGTAGCCTGGTATCGGGTTTCCTCCTGTCCTCTTGTCCTCCTTGTTCAAGGTTTGAATGTATTCATGGCGCGGTGCGCGTTCTCGACAAACGCTGCCACCCTGACCGCATCCTTGATGCCGGGGGCGCTTTCCACGCCGCTGCTGACATCCACCGCCCAGGGCCGCACGGTTTTCACTGCCAATGCGACATTGTCCGGATTCAGCCCGCCTGACAGCACGATGGGCCTGGGCAGGCCTGTCGGAATCAAATTCCAGTCGAAACGCTCGCCGGTGCCGCCCGGCACGCCGGGCACGTAGGCATCCAGCAGCAAGGCGCGCGCATCGCAAAAATCCGCGCAGTATTTTACCAAATCGGTGCCTTCCCTCATGCGCACGGCCTTGAGATAGGGCCTGGCAAAGCCGCGGCAGTAGGACGGCGATTCATCGCCATGGAATTGCAAGAGGTCCAGCGGCACCGCTTCGAGCACCGCCTTTACCAGGGCCGGCTCGGCATCGACGAACAGGCCGACCGACTGCACGAAGGGCGGCAGTTCCCTCACCAGCGCGGCTGCCCGGGAAATCTCCAGGTGGCGCGGGCTTTGGGCGTGAAACACGAAGCCGAGCGCATCCGCGCCGGCATTGCAGGCGGCAGTGAGGTCTTCGGCTCGGGTGATGCCGCAGATTTTTACGCGCACGGCCATGAATTTCTGCCACTTTCCGGCAAGCCAAAATGCGAAGCATACCGGATATACGTCAGATACAGGCCGTCGGGCATGAAGGTCGGCGCGGCACGGGTGCGATCCTTGTGCGCGAGCAGTTCGTCGATCCATGCAGGCGCGGCTTCTCCCGCGCCGATGTGCACCAGGCAGCCCATGATGTTGCGCACCATGTGGTGCAGGAAGCCGTCGGCGCGAAAGTCGCATGCCAGGAAATCGCCATGGCGCGTGATGACCGCCCGCCGCATTTCCTTTTCCGGCGACTTCGCCTGGCATTCGGCGGCGCGAAACGCCGAGAAGTCATGCCGGCCCAGCAGCCTGTCTGCCGCCGCCTGCATCGCTCGTGCATCCAGCGGACGGTGATGCCAGCCCACCTTGCCTGCCATCAGGGCGGGGCGCACCGGATGGTTGAGCAGCACATAGCGGTAGCCGCGCTCTTCCACGGCAAAGCGCGCATGGAAGTCCTCCGGCATTTCTTTGGCCCAGGTCACGGCAATCCCGCCAGGAAGATGGGTATTGACCCCGCGCACCCAGGCGGTCAGGGGCCGTGCGCTCGCCACGTCGAAATGCGCGACCTGGAAACTCGCATGCACGCCGGTATCGGTGCGGCCGGCAGCGGTTACGGCAAGCTTTTCGCCGGCGATTTCCGCCACGGCCTTTTCCACATGGTCCTGGATGCCGCAGCCAGAGGGCTGCGACTGCCAGCCGCAAAAACCCCGGCCGTCGTACTCGAGCCCGATGGCGATCCTCATGCCGTCAGCCTGGCCAGTACCGCGCCCAGCAGCGCGGCGGCCCCGGCCAGCACCAGCGCGTCGCGCAGGCCGACGCCGGCCAGCGGCAGACGGATTTCCTCCGGCCCGGCCTGCACATCGATCGGCGATCTCAGTTGCGCCAGCCAGTCGCGCGCCTTGCGCGGCTGCTCCAGGCGCTCCAGCGTCAGCGCCAGCCGCACCGCCAGGGCGCGGCGATCCAGCCCCAGCCAGCCCAGTGGACGCGCGAGTAGATAGATGCCCGCCGCCAGCTGCCGTGGCGAAAACTCCGCCATGAGCCGCGCCAGCGCCGCCAGCAAAAGAACCAGGCGGACAATGCGGATCAGGCCCGCCTCCAGTCCTTCGAGCGTGGGGCTGAATTCCGACGGCCAGGCCAGCGTGCCGGGAATCGTCCAGGCATGCAGGCAGGCGAGCGCCAGCCACAGCCAGCGCGCCTTCCATACCAGGCGCAGAAAGCGCTGCCCGGCTTCGGCATGCGCCAGCAGCAGCGCCAGCACGGCTGCCAGCCAGGGCAATTGCCGAGGTGCCGCCGACTCGACCGCAACCGCGACCAGCAGCCAGCTGAAAATGGAAACCGCCGGGTGGTATTCCCGGCGGTTCTCGATGTCGGACGCCATGGCCGAAACTATGGCGTTTCAGCGGGGAAAAGGCAACTCAAAGACCGGCCATGATGCCCTGTGCATCGCTCTTCTGCTTCTCATTGCCTTCGTTGATGACTTCCTGAAGGATTTCGCGCGCGCCTTCCTTGTCGCCCATTTCCAGGTAAGCGCGGGCCAGATCGAGCTTGGTGGCCACTTCGTCGAAGTCGTCCTCGCCACCGCCCCCCATGTCGCTCAGATCGAGGTCCAGACCGGAGAAGTCCATGGCAGGCACTTTCGGCGCTTCTGCAACGGGTGCCTCTGCAGCCGGCGCTTCGGGGATATCGAGGTCGAAACCGGAAAGATCGAAATCCAGCGAGTGTTCTTCCACCCTCGCCTCGGCCGGCGCAGACGTCTGCGCCTTCACTTCTTCCTCCGGCACGGGGAAGCTCAGATCCAGGTCCTGCAAAGGCGCAGCCTGTGGTTCGGGCTGCGGCTCGGGTTCAGTCGTAAAGTCGAGCGAGATGTCGGCCATCGGCTGCGCTTCCGGCTCTGGCTGCGGTTCGGGCTCGGACACGACCGGAATGGATTCGGGGGCCGCGGATGTTGCCGGCGCGGGGGCAGGTGCAGCTTCCGCTGCGCCCGCCGAGCCAGACTGTCCGCCGCCATACAGCGGGTTGTGCGGATCGATCGAGCGGCCCATTTCCACCGCCCTGTCCCAGACTGGGCCCGTTTGCCCGCCCAGCGCGGCATAAAGTTCGCCCGCCACGGTTTCGAACGCGGTCACGTTCTTGCGCGCGGCGTAGATTTCCAGCAACTTGAGGCGGATCTCGTGCGAGTCCGGCGTCTTTTTGAGCGCCTCCTTGAGGATTTCCTCGGCCTGGGCATCGCGTCCATAGGCCATGTACACGTCGGCTTCGGCAATCGGATCGACGTCTTGCGTGTCGATCTCGGCCAGACCCGCCTGGCTGAAGTCGGTGAGAAAGGAAGTGTCGCCGGTATTCACCACGCCGCCGGTGGCTGCCGCCCCGGCCACGCCGGTGGGCTGCAGTTCGCCGCCGGTAATGATGCTCTCGCCGGCCGGTTCCGAACTCTTTTTCCTGCGCAGCCGGCTGCCGGAAAGCATCCACCACAGCAGGCCGCCGAGCACCACCACCCCCGCTCCGGCCGTCCAGTAAATCGGGTTCTCGATGAGCTCGTCGTACCAGTTCGCCGCGGGCTCTTCCAGCGGCGGCGGCACCGCCTTCCTGACTTTCGGCGCAGGCGCCGGCTTCTGCTCGGGTGCTGCAGCGGCAGGCGTCTGGGCGGGAGCTTCTTTTGCCTTCATTTCAGCCAGCTTCTGCATGTCCCCGATCTGCTTTTGCAATTCCGCTTCGCGTTCCCTGGACTCCTGCAGGGCCTTTTCGCGCGCCGCCGCGTCTTCCTGCTCGGCCCGCGCTTTCTGCTCGGCCAGAGCTTTTTCCCGGGCCGCCTTCTCAGCCGCGGACTGCTCAGCCCTGGGGGGCGGCACCGGTGCTGCCTTGGAGAGCTTCAGCACGTCCCTGGCGGCATTCGCCTCGGGCTGGGCCTTGTCCTCGACCTTGGGTGCAACCTTGCCCACCACCGTCTTGGCGGGCGCTTCCTGCTGCGCCGGCTGCCCGGCTACGCTTTCCGCCAGCCTGGCCCGGTAGGCCTGCCAATCCTTCGCCTGCAGGCTGATTTCGCGGCGCGCATCATCGTGATCGACGTCCAGCATTGCCTGGGTATCCGGCACGCGCAATTTCTGCCCGGCCTTGAGGCGGTTCATGTTCTTGCCGACGAAGGCATCGGAGTTTTCGCGGAACAGGCTCACCAGGGCCTGCTCCAAGCTGACATTGGCCGGCCGCACGCGATTCGCGATCTTGCTCAGGGTGTCGCCACGCTTGACCACGACCAGGCTTTCAGCCGCAGGCGCAACCGCCGCAGGCTGCGTGGCGGCCGGCTTGGCGGGCTCCGGCTTGGCGGCTGCTACAGGGGCGACGGCTGCCGGGGCAGGCGTCGCGCCAACGGCAGGCCCTCCCGGCTGCTCCACCGTAACCGTCGGCACGCTCACGGCAACCGGCGCCACCGTCTGCGGCACGGCAATGCCGGGCGGGTCGAGCAGTATGGTGTATTCGCGCAGCAGGCGCCCGGAAGCCCAGTTGAGTTCGATGAGCATGTCCATGAAGGGGTCGTTGACCGGCTTGCTGGAGGTAAGCCTCAAGACGGGGCGCCCATCTGCACGCTTTTCAATGCTGAACTGCAGGGCGGACAACACTGGCGCGAATTCGATGTTTGCATTCCTGTAGGCGTCGCCCGAAGCCAGGCTGGCGCTGAGACTGTCCAGTTCGGACTTGTCCGCCACCAGCAGCTCGATTTCGGCGGAAAGCGGCTGGCCCAAGGCGGACTTCACGGTCAGCTTGCCCAGCCCCGCAGCCTGCACCCAGACCGGCAGCGTCAACATGGCGCCAACAACGAGTTGGGCGGTTAGGCGGTGCAATTTCATCCTTCTTCCTCCAGGAGGTTCTATTGTTTGGCGTCATAAAGCGCCTGTCGCCCTCTTATGACGGCGTGACCGGCCAATTCTTTAGCAAATCGACCGCTGAAACAGGGTTTTAGCCTCAGTTTTCAAGCAAAATCCGCAGCATGCGGCGCAGTGGTTCGGCTGCGCCCCACAGCAGCTGATCCCCCACGGTGAAGGCCGACAGGTACTGCGGGCCCATGTTGAGCTTGCGCATGCGGCCGACAGGAACCGTGAGCGTGCCGGTCACGGCGGCCGGGGTCAATTCCTTCATGGTGATTTCGCGCTCGTTGGGCACCACCTTCACCCAGTCGTTGTGGGCGGCGATGATGCCGTGGATTTCGTCCAGCGGCACGTCCTTCGTCAGCTTGATGGTCAGCGCCTGGCTGTGGCAACGCATGGCGCCGATGCGTACGCACAGTCCGTCGATGGGGATGGGGTTCCCGCTGCGTCCGAGGATTTTGTTGGCTTCCACCTGGGCCTTCCACTCTTCCTTGCTCTGGCCGGATTCGAGCTGCACGTCGATCCACGGGATCAGCGAACCGGCGAGCGGCACCGGCCAGGCATCCAGCGGATAGTCCTTGGAACGGATGAACTCGGCGGTCTTCCTGTCGATTTCCAGGATGGCCGAGGCCGGGTCGTCGAGCAGCGCCTTGACGTTGGCATGCACCGCGCCCATCTGCCGGATCAGCTCGCGCATGTTGCGCGCCCCGGCGCCGGAGGCCGCCTGGTAGGTCTGCGGCGCGATCCACTCCACCAGCCCCTTGTCGAACAGGCCGCCGATGGCCATCAGCATGAGCGACACCGTGCAGTTGCCGCCGACATAGGTCTTCACGCCCTTGGCGAGGCCATCCTCGATGACGTTCCTGTTCACCGGGTCGAGGATGATGATGGCTTCATCTTCCATGCGCAGGGTGGAGGCGGCGTCGATCCAGTAGCCTTTCCAGCCGGCCTCGCGCAGCCTGGGATACACCTCCCCGGTGTAGTCACCGCCCTGGCAGGTGATGATGGCATCCATCGCCTTGAGCTCGTCGATGCTGGAAGCGTCCTTCAGCGGCGGCACGTCGCGGCCGATGTCGGGGCCCTTGCCGCCGGGGTTGGAAGTGGTGAAGAACACCGGATCGATGACCTCGAAATCCTTCTCTTCGCGCATGCGCTGCATCAGCACCGAACCCACCATGCCGCGCCAGCCGATCAGTCCTACTTTCAACATTTTCAGAATCTCCCAAAATCTTTTTTTCCGCGGTCAATCAAAGCTGCTTCACCACCGCGTCGCCCATTTCGCTGCACGACACCTTCTGCGTGCCTTCGGTATGGATGTCCGCCGTGCGCAGGCCCTGCGCCAGCACCTTCTTCACCGCGTTTTCGATGCGCTGCGCGGCGGCTTCCTGGTTGAGCGTATAGCGCAGCATCATGGCCACCGAGAGGATGGTCGCCAGCGGATTGGCGATGTTCTTGCCGGCGATGTCGGGCGCGGAACCGTGTATGGGCTCGTACATGCCCTTGTTGTTCTGATCGAGCGAAGCCGAGGGCAGCATGCCGATGGAGCCGGTGAGCATGGAGGCTTCGTCCGAGAGGATGTCGCCGAAGATGTTGCCGGTGACGATGACGTCGAACTGCCTGGGATTGCGCACCAGCTGCATGGCGGCGTTATCCACGTACATGTGCGACAGCTCCACGTCCGGATAGTCTTTCGCGACCTCGATCACCACTTCCTTCCACAGTTCGGAACATTCCAGCACGTTGGCCTTTTCCACCGAGCACAGTTTCCTGTTCCGCTTCATGGCGATGCCGAAAGCCACATGCGCCACGCGCCGCACTTCGGACTCGGAATAGATCATGGTGTTGAAGCCGACGCGCTCGCCATTCCTCACCTCGATGCCGCGCGGTTGGCCGAAATACACGTCGCCCGTGAGTTCGCGCACGATCATGATGTCCAGCCCCGCCACCACTTCCGGGCGCAGGGTGGAAGCGCTCGCCAGTTCCGGATACAAAAAAGCCGGGCGCAGGTTGGCGAACAGATTCATTTCCTTGCGGATGCGCAAAAGACCGCGCTCCGGGCGCAGGGGACGGTCGAGGGCGTCGTACTTCGGACCGCCGACGGCGCCCAGCAACACGGCGTCCGACGCCTTGGCCAATTCGAGCGTGGATGCCGGCAGCGGATCGCCCGCCGCGTCATAGCCGGCACCGCCGATCGGCGCCTCTTCCATTTCCAGCTTGAGGCCGTCGCCGGACAGCGCCTTCATCACCTTCACCGCCTGGGCGACGATTTCGGGACCGATGCCGTCACCCGGCAAGACTGCAATCTTCATGTCAAATAATCACAATCAAATAAAATCATTAACAGAGAGGCAAAGGAGGATTGGGAGGAAAAGCCGAGAATTGTTTTACTCCCTTACCTCCCATACCTCCCTGTTCAAAAATCAGGCAAAAAGCCACGGCGCTTCCGCTTTGCGCCGCTCTTCGTAGGCCTTGATCTTGTCGCTTTGCAACAGGGTCAGGGCGATATCGTCGAGGCCGTTCAGGAGCCGATACTTGCGGCCGGCATCTACTTCAAACGGGATCACTTCACCCGTGGGCGTGGTCACCGTCTGCTTGTCCAGATCCACGGTCAGGGCATAGCCCTCGTTCGCTTCGCACTCTTTGAACAGCCGGTCGACGATGACCGCGTCCAGCACGATGGGCAGGAGGCCGTTCTTGAAGCAGTTGTTGTAGAAGATGTCGGCGAAACTCGGCGCGATGATGACGCGAAAGCCGTAATCCTCGAGCGCCCAGGGCGCGTGCTCGCGGGAAGAACCGCAGCCGAAGTTTTCGCGCGCCAGCAGCACCGAGGCGCCCTGGTAGCGCGGCCTGTTCAGCACGAAGTCGGGATTGAGCGGGCGGTCGTGGTTGGGCTTGCCCGGCTCGCCCACGTCGAGGTAGCGCCATTCGTCGAACAGGTTGGGGCCGAAGCCGCTGCGCTTGATCGACTTCAGGAACTGCTTGGGAATGATGGCGTCGGTATCGACGTTGGCGCGGTCGAGCGGCACCACCAGGCCCTCATGCTTTGTAAAGGCTTTCATTTACTCGACTTCTGTATGGCTTCGCCGGCCTTCTCGATGTCCTGGCCGACGCCGCGCACGGTATTGCAGCCATAGAGGCTGAACACGACGGCGGTGGCCGCAAGGAGCAGCGCGATTTTTGCGGCGCCGATTACGATGAATTTCCTGGGGATCATGGCATCACCTCACTGAAGTTTGCTGACATCGACAAAATGGCCGAACACGCCGGCCGCAGCCGCCATCGCCGGACTGACCAGATGCGTGCGCCCGCCCGCGCCCTGGCGCCCTTCGAAATTGCGGTTGGACGTGGAAGCGCAGCGCTCGCCCGGCTGCAGCCGATCTGCATTCATGGCAAGACACATGGAGCAGCCCGGCTCGCGCCACTCGAATCCGGCATCGAGGAAGATCTTGTCCAGGCCCTCTTCCTCGGCCTGCTGCTTCACCAGACCCGAGCCCGGCACCACCATGGCCAGTTTCACATTGGCAGCCTTGCGCTTGCCCTTCACCACTGCGGCCGCCTCGCGCAGGTCTTCGATCCGGGAATTGGTGCAGGAGCCGATGAACACCTTGTCGACCATGATCTTTTCGATCGGCGTGCCGGCCTGCAAGCCCATGTACGCGAGCGCGAGCTCCCAGTCGTGTTTTTTCACTTCGCTGGGGGCGTCGGCAGGGTCAGGCACCTTGCCGTCCACCGTCACCACCATCTCGGGCGACGTGCCCCAGGTCACCTGCGGCCTGATCTTCGCCGCGTCGAGCACGACTTCGGCATCGAACTTCGCATCGGCATCAGACACCAGCGTCTTCCAGTAGGCCGCAGCCAGCTCGAACATCTCGCCCTTGGGCGCGAAAGGCCGGCCGCGGAAGTATTCGATGGTCTTCTCGTCCACCGCCACCATGCCGGCGCGCGCGCCCGCCTCGATGGCCATGTTGCACAGGGTCATGCGCCCTTCCATGGACAGCGAACGGATGGCCGAACCGGCGAACTCGACGGCATAACCGGTGCCGCCGGCAGTGCCGATCTCGCCGATGATGGCGAGCGCCACGTCCTTGGCGGTCACGCCGCGCCCGAGTTCGCCTTCCACGCGGATCAGCATGGCCTTGGATTTTTTCTGCCACAGGCATTGCGTGGCGAGCACGTGCTCGACTTCGGACGTGCCGATACCGTGCGCCAATGCCCCGAAAGCCCCATGCGTGGAAGTGTGCGAGTCGCCGCACACCACGGTCATGCCCGGCAGGGTGAGGCCCTCTTCCGGGCCGATGACGTGCACGATGCCCTGGCGGATGTCGTTCATCCCGAATTCGGTGATGCCGAACTCGGCGCAGTTGGCGTCCAGCGTTTCCACCTGCAGGCGCGACACCGGGTCGGCGATGCCCTTGCTGCGGTCGGTGGTCGGCACGTTGTGGTCCGGCACGGCCACGGCGGAACCGGCGCGCCAGGGCTTGCGCCCGGCCAGCTTGAGACCCTCGAAAGCCTGCGGGCTGGTGACCTCGTGCACCAGATGGCGGTCGATGTAGAGCAAGGTCGTGCCGTCGGGCTCCACGTGCACCACGTGGGCATCCCATAGCTTGTCGTAAAGGGTACGTCCGGGCATGAAACAAAAAACCTTTTAAAGAACAAAATATTATAAGTCAGCTGACTGCCGCCGGAAAGCGCTGCGCCGCCGTGCCTTATATCTCAGCCGCACCAGAAAAGCCAGCAGCGCGCATACGGCGGCCAGGCTGAAGGTCCACTGCGCGCCCAGCCCTTCCCAGGCCCATCCCGAATACAACCCGCCCAGTGTGCCGCCGGCGCCGAAGGCGAAGCTGTTGTACAGCGCCTGCCCGCGCGCCTGATGGCGGCCCCTGAAGTATTGGTGGATGAGCGTCACCGCCGAGGCGTGATAGGCGCCGAAGGTAAAGGCGTGCAACACCTGCGCAGCGACGACCAGCGCCGGGCTGCCTACGCCCCAGGCGATCATGAGAAAGCGCAGCGTCGCCACCGCGAAGGTCAGCAGCAGCAGGCGCTCGAAGTTCACCTGCGCGAACCGCGGCAGCCACAGGAACACGGCGATCTCCGCGATCACACCGATGGCCCACAGCCAACCCACCGCCGACTTGCTGTAGCCGTGGTCGACGAGGTAGATCGAATAGAAGGTGTAGTAAGGGCCGTGCGCCGCCGCCATCAGAAAGCAGCCTGCCAGCAGCGTCCACACCTCCGGCCGGCGCACGATGTCCATGATCGGCGCGTGGTCGTGTTCGTGTCTTGACGCCTCGGCCTCGGGCATGAAGCGCGCAAACAGCGCGATGCCGAGGATGAAGCCCAGCACCGCCCACAACAGGTCGGTCACCGGCCGATAGTCGAACCAGTAGCCCAGGCCGATCACCACCGCGATGAAGCCGATCGAGCCCCACAGGCGGATGTAGCCGTAGTTGGCCATGCGCTCGCCCAGGTGCGACAGCGTCATGGCCTCGACCAGCGGCAGCGATGCGCTCCAGAAGAAGCTCATGCCCGCCATGACCACGAACAGCCACCAGAACGAGGTGCCGAAGAACACACCCACATAACACAGCAGGCTGCCGATGGCTGCAAGCTGCACGATCGCCACGCGCCTGCCGCTGCGGTCGGCCATGTGCCCCCAGATGTTGGGCGCGAAAATGCGCATCACCTGCAAGAGCGACATCAGAATGCCGATCTGGAAGGCAGAGAATTCAAGCGACTTGAGATACAGCCCCCAGAACGGCGCCATGGCCCCGACGAAGGCGAAATAGAAGAAATAGAAGCCCGAAAGCCTCCAGTAGGGTACATCTTTCATGGAGTGAATTATCCCGGATACCGGGCGGGCCCGAACGGGGCCGAAAAGGAATTATTTCTGCCGGCAAATCATTTCGGCTTGCCGGGAATCACCGGCGTGCCGCTTGCCACGTCACCGCACTGCGCGCGATGGCGCAGCGCATGGTCCATGATGACGATGGCCATCAGCGCCTCGGCGATGGGGGTGGCGCGGATGCCGACGCAGGGATCGTGGCGGCCGTGGGTCACCACCTCGACGGGTTTGCCGTCGATGTCGATGGAGCGGCCCGGCAGTCGGATGGAGGAAGTGGGCTTGATGGCGATGTGCGCCACCACCGGCTGTCCCGTCGATATCCCGCCCAGCACGCCGCCTGCGTGGTTTGATAGAAAACCCTGTGGCGTGAGCTCGTCGCGGTGCTCGGTGCCCTTCTGCCGCGCAGCTTCCATGCCGTCGCCGATTTCCACGCCCTTGACGGCATTGAGCCCCATCAAGGCGTGCGCGAGGTCGGCATCGAGCTTGTCGTACAGCGGCTCGCCCAAACCCACCGGCACGTTCTCGGCAACGAGGGTGATTTTCGCGCCCACCGAATCGCCCGACTTGCGCAGCGCGTCCATGTAGGACTCCAGCTGCGGCACGATGGCGGCGCTGGGCGAGAAGAAGGCGTTGTTGTTCACTTCGCCCCAGGACTCGAAGGGAATGTCGATGGAGCCGAGCGCGCTCAGGTAGCCGCGGATCACCACGCCGTATTTTTCCCTGAGCCACTTCTTGGCGATGGCGCCGGCGCCGACGATGGGCGCAGTCAGGCGCGCCGACGAACGCCCGCCGCCGCGGTAATCGCGGAAGCCGTATTTCTGCGTGTAGGTGTAGTCGGCATGGCCGGGGCGGAAAGTCGCGGCGATGTTGCCGTAGTCCTTGCTGCGCTGGTCCTCGTTGCGGATCAAAAGCGCGATCGGCGTGCCGGTGGTTTTGCCTTCGAACACGCCGGAGAGGATTTCCGCGGTGTCCGATTCCTGGCGCTGGGTGACATGGCGCGAAGTGCCCGGCTTGCGGCGGTCGAGGTCAAACTGGATGTCGGCCTCGGCCAGCTCCATCCCCGGCGGGCAGCCGTCCACCACGCAGCCGATGGCCGGGCCGTGGGATTCGCCGAAGACGGTGACGCAAAAAAGTTTGCCGAGTGTGCTGCCGGACATGGGTTTGGGCCAATCGATTCAGACAGCCGATTCTATCAAAACCGGCATCACGAATCGTTCGGCGGCTACTCGAACAACAAAGGAGTCTGCTTCATTCACGAGCATACCCCGCTTCGCGCCGGCTTTTCAGCGTCATTTCGCGCGGCATGCTCAGCGGACAACTTTTCTGGCCTTGGGACAGGCGGGCTTCTTCCCGCTTGCACGCACTTCGAGGTAGGTACGCATAGCTTCCCAGGGAATGGTCTTGCCGCTTGCAACAATTTCGGCATAACGGCGATCGGCTTCTTTGTGGAAATCCATGCGTCGCTTTTCCATTTCAGTATCCAAGGTGGTCAGCATCGTTTTCGGTAATTTATTTACCCACCGCCTCTATCCAGGCCAAGCCCCAACCCACGCCAAAACCAGTAAGGTCGGTCATCACCGCCCCCAACCCGCCCTTGCAGGTGCTGGCCGAGAGGTCCATGTGCACCCAGGGGGTGTCGTCGATGAAGCGGGAGAGGAAGCGCGTGGCGAGGATGTGGTCGGCGGCGCCTTCCATGGTGCACTGCAGCACGTCGGCCACTTTTGAATCGAGCTGCGGGTCGTAGTCGGCATCCATGGGAAAGCGGCAGACGCGCTCGCCGCTTTGCTGCGCGGCCTTCAATGCGGCCTCGGCAACGTTTTCGCGGTTGCTGAAAATGCCGCTGTAGCGGTCGCCCAAGGCGTAGTGCATGGAGCCGGTGAGCGTGGCGAAGTCGGCGATGACGTCGGGCTTGGCGCGCGCCGCCAGGGTCAGCGTGTCGGCCAGCACCATGCGGCCTTCGGCGTCGGTGTGCACGATCTCGATGGTGGTGCCGTTGAGCGAGCGGACGATTTCGTTTTGCCGGTAGGCCTGCGGGCTGATGTGGTTTTCCGCCAGCGCGACCCAGGCGTCGATCTGCAGCGGCAGCTTCAGTTTCGAGGCCGCGGCCAGGATGCCCAGCACCACGGCGGAGCCGTTCATGTCCTCGTGCATGCCGTGCATGTACTTGGCCGGCTTGAGGTTGTGGCCGCCGGTATCGAAGCAGATGCCCTTGCCCACCAGCGCGATCTTCTTGCCCTTGCCCCTTGCAACTTGCCCCTTGTAGCTGATGTGAACGATGGCCGCATCCTTCGCCGGCGAACCCTGGGCCACGGCGCAGAAGGCGCCCGCGCCCATTTTCTTCAGCTTGTCGAAGCCGAACTCTTCGAGCTTCCAGCCGTAGTCCTTGGCCAGTTTGGCGATGCGCTTGCGATAGGCGCCGGGGGTGAGCTGGTTGGGCGGCAGGTTGGTGAGCGAGCGCGTCAGATAATTGCCTTCGGCCACGGCCAGTTCACGCGCGTAGCCGCCCTTGGCGGCAACGCCATATACCGTGAGCTTTTGCAGGGCGCCGGGCAGCTTGCCGCTTTTTTGCGTGGGCAAGGGGCGTGCATTCACCGCTGCGCAATAGACCGCATCGCGTGCCGCCGTTTGCTTGAAGGCCTCGGCGCCGTACAGCGCAAGCTGCAGCTCGGCGGGATGTTCGCCCAGCAGCGGCGCAAGCGCCAAGCGCAATTGGGCATGGCGCGAGAAGGTGTCGGCATTCGCATCCAACATGGCATACACGCGCAGGCCGGCGCCGGTTTCGATGGCAAGCGGCGTCTTCGCCAGTTCTTCCGCTTTCATGTCCTTGCGCTTGAGCGCGGCAGCCAGCAATTCCTTGCCCGGAATGTCGGCCAGGGTTTTGCTTTTCGGCATGAGCACCAGCGCATGGCTCGCGCCATCCAGGGTTTTCAAACTCGCTTCGGATTTCTTTTCAATGATCTGCACAGGCATGGCGGCTTTCGGGGAGGATTCGCAAAATTGAATGGACAAGGGTTTTACGGGATAATAGCGCGATTTTTCACACGCTTATCTCACCCTTCCCACAGATATATAAAGGGTCATCAATGAAACTGGAAGACAAGAAGCGCGTGCTCAGGGAGATGGTGATTCACCGCCGTTTCGAGGAGCGCTGCTACCAAGCCTACATCGAGCGCAAGATCGGCGGCTTTCTGCACCTCTACCCTGGCCAGGAAGCCTGCTGCAACGGCGTGATGGAAGCCGCCCGTCCCGGCTACGACTACGTCATCACCGGCTACCGCGACCACGTGCATGCCATGAAGTGCGGCGCCGATCCCAAGGAAGTCATGGCCGAGCTGTACGGCAAGGAAACCGGCTCTTCCAAGGGCCGCGGCGGTTCCATGCACATCTTCGACGTGAAGCACCGCTTCATGGGCGGCTATGCGCTGGTCGGCGGCCCCTTTCCGCTCGCTGCCGGCATCGCCAAGGGCATCCAGATGAAGGGCGGCGACGAAATCTGCATCTGCTTCCTGGGAGATGCCGCCAATAATCAGGGAACGTTCCACGAGACCATGAACATGGCCGCGCTGTACAAGCTGCCGGTGCTGTTCGTGTGCGAGAACAACCTCTACGGCATCGGCACCGCGATCGAGCGTTCGACCGCCGTGGTACACCAGCATAAAAGGGTGTGCGGCTACGATATGGAAGCCGCCGAGGCCGACGGCCAGGACATCGAAAAGGTCTACGAGGCCGCCAAGGTCGCCGTCAACCACGTGCGCTCCGGCAAGGGCCCCTACTTCCTGGAACTTTTGACCTACCGCTACCGCGGCCACTCCATGTCCGACTCGCGCGGCTACCGTTCGCGCGAGGAAGAGGAAATGTGGAAACAGCGCGACCCCATCTTCATCCTGCGCGACCGCCTCATCGCCGAGAAGTCCATGACCATGGCCGACTACGAAGCAATGGAAAAGGAAGTCGAACACTACATCGAGAACGAAGTCATCAGGTTCGCGGAAGAATCGCCCGAGCCCAGGGTGGAAGAACTCGAAAAATACGTGCTTGCGGAGCGCGAAAGCCAGATGCCCTGGATCACGGGCAAGGCCGCCTGAGGAGAATCGAAATGGCAGAAATGATGTATTGGGAAGCCATCCGGCGCGCCCACGATGAAGAAATGGCCCGCGATCCCCTGGTGATCTGCATGGGTGAAGACATCGGCGTGGCCGGCGGCACCTACAAGGCCACCAAGGGCCTGTACGAAAAATACGGTCCACTGCGCGTGATCGACACCCCCATTTCCGAAAACAGCTACACCGGGCTGGGCATCGGCGCCTCCTTCCTTGGCGTGCGGCCCATCATCGAGATCATGTCGGTGAACTTCGCCTGGCTGGCCATGGACCAGATGTTCAACTCCGCGGCCAAGGTGCGCTACATGTCGGGCGGCCAGTTGACCGCGCCGGTAGTGTTCCGCGCCGCCGGCGGCGCCGCGCACCAGTTGGGCGCGCAGCATTCCGCGCGCATGGAAAAGGTGTTCATGGGCATCGCCGGCCTGCGCGTGGTGACGCCGTCCAACCCCAAGCAGGCCTACGGCCTCTTGAAGTCCGCGGTGCGCTGCGACGATCCCGTTTACATCAACGAACACGAGCTGATGTACAACATGAAGGGCGACGTGCCCGACGGCGAATACTTCCATCCGCTGGAAGGCTCCGAAGTCACCCGTTCCGGCACCGACGTCACCCTGTTCGGCTACAACATCTCCGTGCACTGGAACCTCAAGGCCGCGGAGATCCTCGACAAGCAGTACGGCATCTCCGCCGAAGTAGTGGACCTGTATGCGCTGTCGCCGCTGGACCGCGAAGGCATCAGAAAATCCGTATCCAAAACCCACCGCGCCGTGGTTGTGGGCGAGGAAGAAGCCCCGGTGGGCGTGTGTTCCGAGGTGATCAGCATCATCAACGAGGAATGCTTCTTCGAACTCGACGCCGCCCCGGTGCGTGTCAATTCCGCGCACGTTCCGCAGCCCTACAACCACACGCTGGAAAAGGCCGCGATTCCGAATGCGGAAGATGTCGTGGCGGCGGTGCTGAAACTGTTCGGCAAAGCTTGAGTGCTGTGAAGGGAGAAGGGGGAAGGGAGATGCCCACCCCACGCCTGCGGCGTGACCCTCCCTGCCGGGAGGGTTTTACCCTTCCCCCTTCGCCCTTCCCCCTTCACTAGGAATTAAGAATGTCCCAACACTATGCAATAACAATGCCCCAGCTCTCGGACACCATGACCGAGGGCGTGGTGGTCACCTGGGAAAAGCAGCCGGGCGACCGCGTCGAGCGCGGCGACATCGTGGCCACGGTGGAAACCGACAAGGCCATCATGGATGTGGAAGTGTTCAAGGCCGGCTATCTGGCCGGGCCGCTCGCCGAAGTCGGCAGCACCATCCCGGTCGGCGGCGCGCTGGGCTACATTACCGACACGCCGGGGGACATGGCGATTGCCGCAGGCGAAGTGGTGGAAGAGCAGGCCCAGACCGAAATGATCCCGCACCACGCGGGCACGCCCATCGTCATGCCCCAGCTTTCCGACACCATGACCGAAGGCGTGATGGTGAGCTGGGAGAAGCAGCCTGGCGACGCGGTCAAGCGCGGCGACATCGTGGCGACGGTGGAAACCGACAAGGCCATCATGGACGTGGAAGTGTTCCAGGAAGGCTTCCTCTCCGGCCCCATCGCCGACGTCGGCTCGGTGATCGAAGTCGGCCATCCCATGGGTTTCATCGTCAGCGACGCATCCAAGGTCAACACCACCGGCGTCACCATGGGCGCCGACCACAAGGTCAAGGAAACCCACTCCATGAAGGCCGGCGAGGCCAAGCCTGCCGCGCCCAAGGCCGCGCCGGCCAAGTCCAACGTGCCGGTGACCGCACCCAGTGCCGCCTCGGTCAAGGTCGCGCCCGCCGCGCGCCCCGCCGGCCGCCAGGCCAGCCCCTATGCGCGCAAGCTCGCCGCACAAAGCGGCGTCGATCTGACCAAGCTCGCGGGCAGCGGCCCTGCCGGCGTGATCATCGCCGCCGACGTGGCGCGCGCGCGCCCGTCGATGAAGGAAGTCGCGCACAGCCTGCCGCAGGTGGACGTGCCGGGCGAAGGCCGCCCCATGACCTCGATGGAAAAGGCGGTGAGCCACGCCATGACGGCCTCGCTCACGCTGCCGACCTTCAACGCCACCATGAACATCGACATGGGCAAGCTGGTCACGGCCGCCAAGGTCAGGGGCGTGTCTGTGACGGTGGCCATCGCCAAGGCCTGCTCGGTGGCGATGCGGAACCACCCGCGTATGAACTGGGCCTACCAGCCGGTGGACAAGCTGGTCGAACGCGCGGAACACAACTTCGGCGTCGCGGTGAAGTCCGACGACGGCGGCCTCGTCGTGCCGATCCTGCACGGCGTCGAATCCAGGGGCCTGGAAAGCCTGCAGGAAAGCTGGAACGACCTCGTGCCCCGCGCGCGCGCGCGCAAGCTCACGCCGGCCGAGTTCGCCAACCCCAGCTTCACCATCTCCAACATGGGCATGTTCGGGATCACGCATTTCACCGCCATCCCCACGCCCGGCATCTCCGCCATCCTGGCCATTGCCGCGAGCGGCCCGCTGGGCACGCCCTTCACCATCACCGCCGACCACCGCGTACTGAACGGTGCGGACGTCGCCGGTTATCTGGTCGACCTGAAGAACGCCATCGAGAATCCCGAGTCCTGGATCGGTCAGGGATCAGTCGCGGCCATTGCTGCCGCTCCTGCATTCACCATTCCAGAAGGAAATTGGGACTATCCGGTGGTCGTCATCGGCGGCGGCCCCGGCGGCGAGGACTGCGCGCGCGATCTCGCCGACCACGGCATCAAGGTCGCCATGGTGCACAACGAGCCCTTCCCCGGCGGCGAATGCCTGTGGCGCGGCTGCATCCCGTCCAAGGCCTGGCGCGCCGCCGCCGACGTCATCCGCAACCGCGCGCACGATGCGGAAATGGGTGTTTTTGGCACCGAAGGCCCCAGGCTGGACTGGGCGCAGGTCGAGAAGCACCGCCGCTGGGTGCAGCAGGCGCGCGGCGAGATGGCGCTCAAGGCCGACAAGGGCATGAAGATCAACGTCATCGAGGGCTTCGGCGAATTCGTCGATGCGCACACGCTGAAGGTGACCGCCCCCGACGGCGCGGTCAGCACCCTCACCTTCGGCGCCGCCGTGATCGCCACCGGCGCGCCCGCCTTCGTGCCACCGATTCCCGGCGCGCGCGAAAATCTCGCCACCGGCGGCGTGGTCACTTCCGACACCATCTGGAATCTGGCCGAACCGCCGAAGAAAATGGCCATCATAGGCGGCGGCGTGATCGGCGTGGAAATGGCGCAGATCTTCCGCGACTTCGGCTGCGAGGTCCTCATGCTGGAGCGCCACGCGCGCATCCTCGCCGAAGTCGAGCAGGAAATCGCCAAGACCCTGATCGGCCTTTTGGAAAAGGAAATCAGCGTCGTCACCGGCGCCGAAATCATCGGCATTTCCGGCAAACCCGGCAACATGAGCGTGGCCTACAAAAACGGCGCCGGCGAAGCGGCCGAGTTCAAGTGCGACGTGGTGCTGATGGCCACCGGCAAGCGCCCGGATACGGCCAAGCTCAACCTCGACAAGGTCGGCGTGGAACTCGACGGTGCGGCGATCAAGGTCAACGCCCGCTGCCAGACTTCGCAGCCGCACATCTATGCGGTGGGCGACGTCATCGGCGGCTACATGCTGGCGCATACCGCGGCGACGCAGGGCCGCGTGGCCGCGGACAACCTGCTCGGCCATGCGGCAACGTATGACCAGGACAAGGACTGCGCCGTCACCTTCTCGCGCCCGCAGGCCGGTTTCGTCGGCCTGTCTGTCGCCCAGGCCAAGGCCCGCGGCATCGATGCCATCGAGGCCAAGATGCCCATGAACATAGACGCCAAGGCCATGATCACCGGCGAGACCGACGGCATGATCAAGCTGGTGGCGGACAAGGCCACGCAGAAGATCATCGGCGTGCACTTCCTCGCCGACCATACCGACACCCTGATCGGCACCGGCGTGATGATGGTGGCGGGCGAAATGACGCTCACCCAGGTCGCCCGCGCCATCTTCCCGCATCCGACCCAGACCGAGCTGTTCGGCGAACTGGCGCGGCGCCTGCTGGCGCGCATGCGCCGCACCGCCAAGGCCTGAGGGGCGGGTACGCAGCATGGCCGAATCAGGGCAGGCCGACATCAACAAGGTATTGGCCGCACTGAAAGGCCTGCACCGCGCCTTTCCCATCGAACAGCGCCTGAAGACCCAGGCCTGCGACAGCACGCGCGAGACCTATCTCGCCGTGCTGACCCGCTGGGTGCAGACGGCCTCCGCCCCCTCTCCCGCCGGCTTCGATGCCGAAGCGCTGGACGAGCTGCTGGCGCTGGATGCGCTCTATCTCACCGAGGATGAACAGGCCATCGGCGCCACGCCTTTCAGCCCGGTCGAAACCGACATCAAAGTCAATTTCCCGCACGAGACCCTGTACGCCCTGTCCGCGCTGGACGCCCTGGCACTGCCCCGCCTGCTCGGCAGCGCAGGCGTGATCGAAACCCGCTGCCCGCTCTCGGGGCAGCCTATCCGGCTGCAGATCGACGCCCAGGGCAACCCGCTGCCGGACGATATCTACATGTCTGTCATGGTTTTCATGAAGACCAGCGACCACATCCGGCATTACTCGCTCGACCTCGCGCCCGGCATCCGCTTCGTCCACCCTTCGCTGAGCGGGCGTTTTGCCCAGACGCTCGGCATGGCCGAGGCGGCCGCGGTGTCACACGCCTTCTATGCTTTTCAGCGTAAAATGCTGGCAGGAAGTTTCCAGGCGCACATCGCCGACCACCGCGTGCAGGCCCCGAAGCTTGCACCGAAACAATAACGAGCCGACAAACAGAGACGACACAGTGGCGGAACATCCCGCAGACAGCGCGCTCGCGCAACTCGAACACACTCTGGAATCCCACCAGCAGTGGGGGGAGCGCATTGTCGCCGGCATACTCTCCAATGAACCTCCGCACGAAGACGATCTCGTTCCCGGCGCGCACATGCTGTGCGATTTCGGCAAGTGGTACTACAGCCAGACCCACTCGACGGTGCTGACCGAACAGCCTCTCTTCAAGAGCCTGGAAGAAAGGCATCGCGCTCTGCACGATGCCGCGCGCGGCCTGTTGATGGCGCCGGCAGGACTGCAGAAGGCCGAGGCCTATCACGCGTTTTCAAAAGCCGCGAACGATCTGGCCCAGCATCTGCGCAACCTGATCCAGGCGCTGCTGACCAGCGAACTGACCACCGATGCCCTGACCGGCGTGCCCAACCGCCGGCAGATGGACGAGCAACTGGAAGAAGCCATTCATGCCGCCACCGCCGTGGAAGGCGATCCTGCCTGCCTGGCCCTGGCCGACCTCGATCATTTCAAGCGCATCAATGACACCTACGGCCACGCGGTCGGCGACGAAGTGCTGAAAGCCTTCAGCCAGCTGCTCATCACCAGCATGCGCGACACCGACCGCATCTACCGCTACGGCGGCGAGGAATTCCTGATCTTCATGAACGGCGTCAGCCTCGAGCGCGCAGAAAGCATCCTTGACCGCCTGCGCGAGAAAATTTCGCGCTATCCGCTCAACATCGAAGGCATGAAGGAGCCTTTGAACATCACCGTCTCCTTCGGCATCGCCGAGGTCGTTGAAAACGAAGCGCTGCGCAGCCTGATCCGGCGCGCGGACGAGGCCCTGTACCAGGCGAAAAACGGCGGCCGCAACCGCGTCTGCACCGCGCACAGACTCGCAGCCTAGCCCATTCATCTCAATCTGACGCCTGCGCTCGGGTAAAATGGCGGGTTTGGCACAGTTGCAACACCCCCCATGTCCTCGCTCAAAGAAGAAATCCGCCGCCGGCGCACCTTCGCCATCATCTCCCACCCGGATGCGGGCAAGACCACGCTCACCGAAAAGCTGCTGTGGTACGGCGGCGCCATCCAGGTCGCGGGCGAAGTGCGCGCGAGGAAGGCTTCCCGCCACGCCACTTCGGACTGGATGGAACTGGAAAAGCAGCGCGGCATTTCGGTGACCTCGTCGGTGATGCAGTTCCCTTATCGGGACCATATCATCAACCTGCTCGACACGCCCGGCCACGAGGACTTCTCGGAGGACACCTACCGCACCCTCACCGCGGTGGATTCGGCGGTGATGGTGATCGACTCGGTCAACGGCGTGGAAGCGCAGACCATCAAGCTCCTGCACGTGTGCCGCATGCGCGACACCCCCATCCTCACCTTCATCAACAAGCTCGACCGCGAAGGCAAATCCCCGATTGAATTGCTGGACGAAATCGAGTCGGTGCTGGAAATGCAGTGCGCGCCCATGACCTGGCCCATCGGCATGGGCCGCCGCTTCCGCGGCGTGTACCACCTGTATGAGGACAAGGTGCTGGTGTTCGACCCGCAGGCGGAAAAGGGCACGGGCGAAATCATCGACGGTCTGGACAATCCCGCGCTCGACGCCCGCATCGGCGAGCAGGCCGACGAACTCAGGCTGGAAGTGGAACTGGTGCGTGGCGCCTCGCACGCCTTTGACAGGGAAGCCTATCTCGAAGGCCGCCAGACGCCGGTATTCTTCGGCTCGGCGGTGAACAACTTCGGCGTGCAGATGCTGCTGGATGCGATCGTGGACCTCTCTCCCGCGCCCGGCCCGCGCCCCGCGGAGTCGCGCGAAGTGCAGCCGGACGAGCCCAGGTTTTCCGGCTTCGTGTTCAAGATCCAGGCCAACATGGACCCGCGCCACCGCGACCGCATCGCCTTCGTGCGCGTGTGCTCGGGCCGCTTCGACCGCGGCATGAAGATCAAACAGATTTCCACCGGCAAGACGCTGGCGGTCAACAACGCCATCACCTTCATGGCGCAGGACCGCAACACCGCCGAGGAAGCCTATGCCGGCGACATCATCGGCATCCCCAACCACGGCACGATTCGATTGGCTGACAGCTTCAGCGAAGGCGAAGCGCTCAAGTTCACCGGCATTCCCTCGTTCGCGCCGGAACTGTTCAGGAAGGCGCGCATCAGGAACCCGCTCAAGATGAAGCAGTTGCAAAAAGGCCTGCAGCAGCTGGCCGAGGAAGGTGCCACGCAATTGTTCAAGCCGCTCGCCACCAATGACTTGATTCTGGGCGCGGTCGGCGCGCTGCAATTCGACGTGGTCGCCCACCGCCTGGAAAACGAATACGACGTCGACGTCGTGTTCGAGCCCTGCGAATACGCCACCGCGCGCTGGCTCAGGGGATCGGACGCCGATCTCAAGCAGCTGACCGACAAGTACGGCTACAACGTCGCGCTCGACGGCGCCGAGGAATACGTCTACCTCGCGCCCAACCGCGTCAATCTGCAACTCACGCAGGAGCGCTTCCCCGATGTGCGTTTCCTGGAGACCAGGGAAATTTATTGATTCACAGGGAGGTATGGGAGGATAAGGGAGTAAGCCGACAAATCTCGATAATATTCCTCCATTACCTCCCCTACCTCCCTGTTAATAAAAATGTTGCCCTACTCGCTGATCCGTCCCGCCCTGTTCGCGCTCGATCCGGAGACTGCGCATGACCTCGCAATCACTGCACTGGCGAGAGCCGGTGCGCTGGCGGGGCTGGGCTGCACCAAAACCGCCGGCCGCGCAGTCGAGGTCATGGGGCTGAAATTCCCCAACCCGGTGGGCTTGGCCGCGGGCCTGGACAAGAACGGCGAAGCCATCGACGGGCTGGCCGCGTTCGGCTTCGGCTTCATCGAAATCGGCACCGTCACGCCGCGCCCGCAGCCGGGCAACCCCAGGCCGCGCATGTTCCGCCTGCCCGAGGCCCGCGCCATCATCAACCGCATGGGCTTCAACAACCGCGGCGTGGCCGCGCTGGTGGAAAACGTCAAGCGCGCAAAATATTGCGGCATCCTCGGCATCAACATCGGCAAGAATGCGGATACCCCGATTGAGCGCGCGACCGACGATTATCTCGCCTGCCTCGATGCCGTGTACGCGCATGCGAGCTACGTCGCGGTCAACATTTCCTCGCCCAACACCAGGAATTTGCGCGATCTGCAAAGCGCGGACGCATTGGACGACCTGCTCGCGCAACTCAAGCAGCGCCAGATGGAGCTTGCCCAGACACATGGCCGCTTTGTTCCCGTCGCGGTGAAAATCGCCCCCGACCTCGAGGGCGAGCAGATCGCGGCCATCGCCGAGCTCTTGCGCCGCCACCGCATGGACGCGGTGATCGCCACCAACACCACGCTGGCGCGCGACCGGGTCGCGCATCTGAAGCACGGAAACGAAACCGGCGGGCTGTCCGGCGCGCCGCTGCGCGAAAAGTCCACCGCCGTGATCCGCGAGCTTGCCCGCCTGCTGCAGGACGAAGTGCCCATCATAGGCGTGGGCGGCATCCTCTCCGGCGCCGACGCGCGGGAAAAAATTTCCGCTGGCGCAAAACTGGTTCAGGTCTACACTGGACTCATTTACCGCGGGCCTGGACTGGTCCGCGAATGCATCGAAGCGTTGAGAGGGGAATAACAATAAGTACTGCGCAAAAAACCGGCCTGCCCGCACTCACCCTGGGCGCGATCGGCGTGGTCTTCGGCGACATCGGCACCAGCCCGCTTTACGCCGTCAAGGAAGTCTTCCACGAAAGCCACGGCATCGCCGTCAGCGAAGCCAACGTGCTGGGCATGCTGTCGCTGGTGTTCTGGGCGCTGATGCTGGTGGTGTCGCTGAAATACGTGGTGTTCATCATGCGCGCCGACAACCGCGGCGAGGGCGGCATCATGGCGCTCATCGCGCTGGCCCGGCAGGCCACGCACAAGCGCCCGGAGCTGAAATGGGCTTTCCTCACCCTGGGCGTGTTCGGCGCCGCGCTGTTCTACGGCGACGGCATCATCACTCCGGCGATTTCCGTGCTCTCGGCAGTGGAGGGCCTGGAGTTTGCCACACCCGGCCTGCACATCTTCATCATCCCCATCGCGCTCGCCATCCTGGTCGGCCTGTTCGTGCTGCAGCGCTGGGGCACCGCCCAGGTCGCCCGCTTCTTCGGCCCGGTCATGCTGATCTGGTTCCTCGTCCTGGCGGTGCTGGGCCTGAAGGAGATCATCCACAACCCGCAGGTGCTGCGGGCGCTCAATCCCGAATACGCGGTGATGTTCTTCGTGCACAACCGGCTCGCCGGCTTCCTCGCCCTGGGCTCGGTGGTGCTGGTGGTGACCGGCTCCGAAGCCCTGTATGCGGACATGGGGCATTTTGGCAAAACGGCGATCCGCACCGCCTGGGCGGGGTTCACCCTGCCGGCGCTCCTGCTCAACTACTTCGGCCAGGGCGCGCTGGTGCTGCGCAACCCCTCCGCGATCGAAAACCCCTTCTACCTGCTGGCGCCGGAGGGCACCATTTACCCCCTCATCGGGCTGGCCACGCTGGCCACCATCATCGCCTCGCAGGCGGTGATTTCCGGCGCCTATTCCATCACCCGCCAGGCCATTCAGCTCGGTTACCTGCCGCGCATGCGCATCATCCACACTTCCAGCCGCGAAATCGGCCAGGTCTACATCCCCTTCATCAACACCGCGCTGGCCCTCGGCGTGGCCGGCCTGGTGCTGGGCCTGCAGAACTCGTCGAATCTTGCCGCCGCCTACGGCATCGCCGTCACCGGCACCATGGCCATCGACACCCTGCTCGCCTCGCTGGTGGCCTATTCGCTGTGGAAGAAGAACCTGTGGGCGGTCATGGCGCTGGGCGCCTTCTTCCTCGCCATCGACCTCGCCTTCTTCGCCGCCAACCTGCCCAAGATCCCGCACGGCGGCTGGTTCCCGCTGGTGGTAGGCGCGCTGGTGTTCACCCTGCTTTCCACATGGAAGAGAGGGCGCGCCCTGCTGCAAAAAAAGCAGGCCGACGAAACCCTGCCGCTCAAGCCCTTCCTGGAAAACCTGATGGCGCACCCGCCCCTGCGCGTGCCCGGCACCGCCGTGTTCCTCACCACCAGCCGTTCCAGCGTGCCGCACGCCCTGCTGCACAACCTCATCCACAACAAGGTGCTGCACGAACGCGTGATCTTCCTCACCGTCGTCACCGAGGAAGTGCCTTTCGTTCCCGAGATCGATCAGATCGAAGTCCACGAACTCGGCCATGGCGCCTGGCGCATGACCGTGCGCTACGGCTTCAAGGACGAACCCGACATCCCGCTGGCGCTGTCGCGCTGCGAAGCCCTGGGCCTGCCCTTCAACATGATGGAAACCTCCTTCTTCCTCAACCGCGAAACCATCCTGCCGTCCAAGATGCCCGGCATGGCCCTGTGGCGCGAAAAAATGTTCGCCTGGATGAACCGCAGCGCCTCCACCGCGATGGAATTCTTCAAGCTGCCGCCCAACCGTGTGATCGAACTGGGCACGCAGGTCGAGATTTAGCCCGGATGACATGTGTAAAAACCGCACACATCGATACGTCGGTTAAACGCAACAGTCTCCTTCGCCAATTCCATAGGCACCGCCATAACGTGCTACTTTTTAACGTGAAACAACGCGAAGCGTTTCCTCGTCCCCCTCCCGCGGGGAGAGGGCCGGGGAGAGGGAACGGACACGGCGGCTGCCGCGTTCATGATTCGGGTTGGCGCAGCCGCCATGTCCGTTAGCACGATCGTGCTAACCCGGATATTTCACCAGACCGGCCCCGAATAGGATGGAAAAACGCATGAACAGAGGCTTTGCGCGCAATCAGCCCAAAATCCGATTTGTACCGCCGGCCTTCAAGGAAGGGCAGACAAGGCCCTGCGCTTACGCAATCGTCACTGACAAGGAGTTCCCATGCTGATCGGCATACCGAAGGAAATCAAGAATCACGAATACCGCGTGGCGATGACGCCGGACGGCGTGCGCGCGCTGGTCGCGGCAGGACACGCGGTGCGGGTGCAGTCCAGTGCAGGTGCGGCCATCGGCTTTGCCGACGCGGCCTACCGCGAAGCCGGCGCGGAAGTGGCGGACTCGGCCGCGGAGGTCTGGCGCGCCAAGCTGGTGGTCAAGGTCAAGGAGCCGCTGGCTTCGGAAACGCCGCTTTTGCAATCGGGCCAGCTTTTGTTCTGTTATCTCCATCTCGCCGCAGCGCCGGAACTGGCGAAGACCCTGCTGGAAAAGAACGTGACGGCGATCGGCTACGAAACGGTGACCGATGCCGGCGGCGGCTTTCCGCTACTCAGGCCGATGTCGGAAATCGCCGGGCGCATGGCGCCGCAGATGGGCGCGCTGGGGCTGATGCTGCCCTACGGCGGCAACGGCACCTTGATCTGCGGCGTGCCGGGAGTGTGGCCGGCGCGCGTGGCCGTCATCGGCGGCGGCACGGTGGGCATGAACGCGGCGCGCATGGCCGTGGGCCTGGGTGCGCAGGTGCGGCTTTTGGACCGCGACGCGGACAAGCTGCGCCATGCCGAAGAAATGTATGGCGCGCGCTGCGAAACCGCTTTCGCCACGCCGGGCGAAGTGGCGCGGGCAGCCGAACAGGCCGACATCGTCATCGGCGCGGCCATGGTGGCGGGGCGCCGCGCGCCGCACATCCTCACGCGCGAACATCTCAAGTCCATGCGCCCCGGCTCGGTGCTGGTGGACGTGTCCATCGATCAGGGCGGCATCAGCGAGACTTCGCGTCCCACCACGCACAGCGAGCCGTTCTACGTCGAAGTGAACATCGTGCACTACTGCGTGACCAACATGCCCGGCGCGGTGGCGCGCACCGCCACGCTGGCGCTGACCCAGGCCACGCTGCCCTTCGTGCTGGCATTGGCGGACAAGGGCGTTGACGCGGCGGAGGAAAACCCGCACCTGGGCAGGGGTTTGCAAATCCACGGCGGCAAAATCATCTATCCGGGACTGGCCGAGGACATCGGGTTTTGAATCACCTTTTAAGCCACCCTCGCCCACTGCCCCCCTCAGCCGCCAAGGGAGAGTAAAAAACCAAACAGGACGGTCAATTCCACCCTCCCGCCACGGTTGAATATCGGGCGCCCAGGCGGGATAATTCGGATACTCGTCTCTGCTAAGGGTCGCCTTGGAACATTACCTCCTCCTTCTCATCGGCACGGTGTTCGTCAACAACATCGTCATGTCCAAGATTCTTGGGCTGTGCCCCTTCATGGGCGTGTCGAAGAAGCTGGAAACCTCCATTTCCATGGGCCTTGCCACCACTTTCGTGCTGACCCTGGCCTCGGGTGCGTCCTACCTCATCAACGAATACCTGCTCGGCACCGATCTCTTCTATTTGCGCACGCTGTCCTTCATCGTGGTCATCGCCGGCATCGTGCAGTTCACCGAGATGTTCATCCACAAGACCAGCCCGGTGCTGTACCAGGTGCTGGGCATTTATCTGCCGCTCATCACCACCAACTGCGCGGTGCTGGGCATTCCGCTGCTGAACGCGCAGGCGCAGCACAATTTCGTCGAGTCGCTGCTGTTCGGCGCCGGCGGCGCCATCGGTTTCTCGCTGGTGCTGGTGCTGTTCGCCGGCATCCGCGAGCGCATGGAAGCGGCTGACGTGCCCAAAGTCTTCCGGGGCACCAGCATCGCCATGATTACCGCCGGGCTGATGAGCCTGGCCTTCATGGGCTTCTCCGGTCTGGTCAAGATCTGATGCTTGCCGCCATTCTGGTCATGGCGGGGATCGCCGTCGTGCTGGGCGCGGTGCTGGGCTTTGCCGCGCTCAAATACAAGGTCGAGGGCGACCCGATGGTGGAGAAGATAGACGCCATCCTGCCGCAGACCCAGTGCGGGCAGTGCGGCTATCCGGGCTGCCGCCCCTATGCCGAAGCGATCGCCAAGGGCGAGGCCGACATCAATCAGTGCCCGCCCGGCGGCGAGGAAGGGGTGAAGAAGCTGGCCGAACTCTTGGGCGTGGAGCCCAAGCCGCTGGACGAGACACATGGCGTGACCAAGCCCAAGTCCGTGGCCTTCATCGACGAAAACCTGTGCATCGGCTGCACCCTGTGCATCCAGGCCTGTCCGGTCGACGCCATACTCGGCGCGGCCAAGCAGATGCACACCGTCATCGCATCGGAATGCACGGGCTGCGAGCTGTGCGTGGCGCCCTGCCCGGTGGACTGCATTTCCATGGTGCCGCTGAAGGAGGACCTCGCCAGCTGGAAATGGAAGTACCCGGTGTTCGAGCTCAAGCAGGTCGCGTGATGGAACTGCATCGTTTTCCCGGCGGCATCCATCCCGAAGAGCACAAGAAAGAGTCTTCGTCGCGCCCCATCCACGCCGCCTTCGTGCCAAAAAAACTGGTGGTGCCCATGCGCCAGCACATCGGCCAGCCGGCAAAGCCCATCGTCAGGGTTGGCGACCATGTGCTGAAAGGGCAGATGATCGCCGAGGCCGACGGCTATGTGTCGGTCGCCCTGCACGCGCCCTCGTCGGGCATCGTCACCGAAATCGGCCTGGCCAGCGTGCCGCATCCTTCGGGCCTGCCCGATCTTTGCATCACCATTGCCACCGACGGCCGCGACGAGTGGTGCGAGCGCACGCCCGTGGACTGGCGCAACACCGACCCTGCCGCACTGCGCGGCCATGTGCGCGATTTCGGCATCGCCGGCCTGGGCGGCGCGGTGTTCCCCACTTCGATCAAGCTAGACCCCGCGGGCGGTCCCGCCATTCACACGCTGATCCTGAACGGCGGCGAGTGCGAGCCGTGGATCACCTGCGACGACCGCCTGATGCGCGAGCGCGCCGAGGACATTCTCGAAGGCGCGCGCATCATGCAGCATCTGATCGGCGCGGAAAAGCTCATCGCCGGCATCGAGGACAACAAGCCGGAAGCCATCGCTGCCATGCGCACGGCCGCACAAAAAATCGGCGTGGCAATCAAAGTCATCGCCATGCCGACGATCTATCCGGGCGGCGGCGGCAAGCAGATCACCAAGACGCTGACCGGCCTTGACACGCCTTCGGGCGGCCGCACCACCGATGTCGGCGTGCAGGTGTTCAACGTGGGCACCAGCTACGCGCTCTCGCGCGCGCTGAACCATGGCGAGCCGCTCGTCTCGCGCATCGTCACCGTCACCGGCCACGTGCTGCGGCCGCAGAATTACGAGGTACTGATCGGCACGCCCATGAGCGAACTCCTGCTGCATGCCGGCGAGCGCGAAGGCCTCACCGGCATCATCATGGGCGGCCCGATGATGGGCTTCGACGTCCCCGCCATGGACGTGCCGGTGGTCAAGGCCAGCAACTGCGTACTGGCGAAATCGAAGGAGCTGTTCCCGCCCAGGCCGCCGGAGATGCCCTGCATCCGCTGCACCCAGTGCGTGCCCGTGTGCCCGGCCGAACTCCAGCCGCAGCAGCTTTACTGGTTCGCGCGCGCCAAGGACCTCGGCCGCGCGCAGGAATACCACCTGTTCGACTGCATCGAATGCGGCTGCTGCAGCTATGTGTGTCCAAGCCACATTCCGCTGGTGGACTACTATCGCTTCGCCAAGAGCGAAATCTGGGCGCGCGAGAAGGAAAAGCGCCTGGCCGATACCGCGCGCGAGCGCCACGAGTTCCGCTTATTTCGCCTCGAACGCGAGAAGAAGGAAAAAGCCGAGCGTCTCGCCGCCAAGGCAGCCACCAAGAAGGCCGAGGCCCCGGTGCTGAGCAAGGAAGAGCAGGACGCCAAGAAGAAGCTGATCCAGGAAGCGCTCGCCCGCGCGCAGGCCAGGAAGGCCACGGTCACGCCGAAGAACACCGACAACCTGCCGCCCGAGAAGCAGGCGGAGATCGCCGAGATCGAGGCGCGGCGGGCTAAAATCCGCGAGATCGCCAACCAGCCGGTGGAACCGGAAAAACCCTGAACATGACCGCTTCAGCCCACATCCTGGAAAAGAACAGCGTCAGCCGCGTGATGCTGCTGGTGCTGGCCTGCCTGCTGCCCGGCGTGCTGGCCTATGCCTGGCAGTTCGGCTGGGGCATCGTCATCAACCTGGCGTGGGCCTCGGTTCTGGCGCTGGCGCTGGAAGCGCTCGCCCTCGGGTTGCGCAGCTATCCGCTCAAGCCTTTTCTTGCCGACGGCAGCGCACTCGTCACCGCCTGGCTGCTGGCGCTGTCGCTGCCGCCGCTCGCGCCCTGGTGGCTCACGCTGGTGGGCATGATCTTCGCCATCGGCGTGGCCAAGCATCTGTACGGGGGGCTGGGGCAGAACATTTTCAACCCGGCCATGGTCGGCTTCGCCGTGCTCATCATTTCCTTCCCGGCGCAGATGACGCAATGGTCGGCGCCGCTTGTCCTGGCATCGCATCCGCTGACGTTCGGCGAAAGCCTTGCCTTCATATTCGGCGGCGGCCTGCCTGCCGGCGTCACGATCGATGCCGTGGTCACGGCCACGCCGCTCGACACCGTGCGCACGGGTCTCCTGCAGCAGCACACACTGGACGAAATTCGCGCCGCCAGTTCCATTTTTGGCAGCATCGGCGGCGTCGGCGGCGAATGGGTGGCAGCCGGCTATCTCGTCGGCGGCATCGCGCTGTGGGCGCTGCGCATCGTGCCCTGGCAGGTGCCGGCGGCCTTCCTCGCCGGCATCTGGCTTACCGCCGGCTTTCTGCACTGGGCCGACGTCGGCCGCTACGCCGCTCCGTGGTTCCAGATCGCCTCGCCGAGCGCGATGCTGGGCGCGTTCTTCATCGCCACCGACCCGGTGTCGGGCGCGACCACGCCGCGCGGCCGGCTGATTTTCGGCCTGGGTGCAGGATTCCTTACCGTCATCATCCGCGTCTTCGGCGGCTATCCGGACGGCGTGGCCTTCGCCATCCTGCTCATGAACCTGTGTGTACCGCTGATCGACGCCTGGACCCGGCCGCCGGTGTTCGGCGAGGCGAAGAAGAAATGAATGCGATCCTGCAGAACGCCCTGCGCACGAGCACCATCCTGTTCCTGTTCGCGCTCGTCGGCACGGCACTGCTCGCCTACACCTACCGCCAGACCCACCCCGTCATCGAGAAAAGCGCGCAGGAGGAAAAACTCGCGCTCATCAACCAGGTTTTGCCGAAAGGTCTGTACGACAACGACCTGCTCGCCGCCTGGCGCGAACTTCCGCCCTCCCCTTTGCTCGGCACGCGCAGGCCTTCGGGCATGTGGCTTGCCACGCGTGACGGCCGACCCGCCGGCGTGGTGCTGGAGGCCGTGGCGCCCGAAGGCTATAGCGGCGACATCCATCTCCTCATCGGCATCGATGCCACCGGCGTTCTGACGGGCGTGCGCGTCACGCAGCACAAGGAAACGCCCGGGCTCGGCGATTACATCCAGCTTGCGAAAAGCGACTGGATCCTGCAGTTTACCGGCAAGTCCTACGACCCCGACCGCGACAGCCGCTGGAAGGTGAAAAAGGACGGCGGCGAGTTCGATTCGCGCGCGGGCGCCACCATCACGCCCCGCGCCATCGTCAAGGCCGTGCGTGAAGCGCTAAAATATTTTCAGTTGCATCGCGAAACGCTTTTGCAGCCCATCGAAGCCTCGAAACCATGATCACGAAACAGGAACTCTCCACCCTCGCCCACAACGGGCTGTGGAAGCAGAACCCCGGCGTCGTCCAGTTGCTGGGGCTGTGCCCGTTGCTCGCCATCAGCAACAACGTGGTCAATGCCCTCTCGCTCGGCCTTGCCACCGTCTTCGTCATGGCCGCTTCCAGCCTGGCGGTATCGGGCGTGCGCAATTTCGTGCCGCACGAAATCCGCATTCCGGTGTTCATCCTCATCATCGCCGCGCTGGTCACCATCATCGACCTGGCCATGAACGCCTTCGCCCATCCGCTCTACCTGGTGCTGGGCATCTTCATTCCGCTCATCACCACCAACTGCATCGTGCTGGCGCGTGCCGATGCCTACGCTTCCAAGAACCATCCGCTCCTCAGCGCGTTCGACGGCGCCCTAATGGGCATCGGCCTGACCCTGGTGCTGGTGGTGCTGGGGGGCCTGCGCGAAGTCGCCGGCCAGGGCACCCTGCTGTCCGGCATCGACCTCGCGCTGGGGCCGGCAGCGAAGGACTGGGTCATCACCGTGCTGCCGGACTACAAGGGCTTCCTGCTCGCCATCCTGCCGCCGGGCGCATTCATCGGCCTGGGCCTTTTGATCGCCGGGCGCAACTGGCTGGATGCGCGTGCCCAGCGGCATGCGCAACGCGCCGCCAAAACCGCGGCATCCGCGCAGCCGGCATGAAAATCCGCGGCAAGGCGCCGCGCAACCCGCTGGTCGTGCTGGTCAGGCAGCGCAAGGCCGGTTCGCATGCGCCCACAACCAAGGTGAAGCGGCTGCGTGAAAAACAGAAACTGCATAAAACGCTAAAGCGCGGACAATGAGAAGAAACGTTCTGAACAAGGAGGACATGAGGACAGGAGTAAACCTTGTCGACCGCGGAGTTCGCGGAGGACGCGGAGTTTTCGTCAATCATTCCTCTGCGAACTCGGCGGTCAGTTTTTAAATTTTGTTTGTTGGCTTTTCCTCTTGTCCTCATGTCCTCTTTGTAAAAACCTTTCCGCCCCGAATCCATGAACGCCGCCAAGCGCGCAGAAATCTTCCGCCGTCTGCAGGCCATCGACCCGCATCCTGCGACCGAACTCGAATACAAGACGCCCTTCGAGTTGCTGGTGGCGGTGGTGCTGTCGGCGCAGGCCACCGACAAGGGCGTGAATCTCGCCACGCGCCGGCTGTTTCCTGTGGCCAACACGCCGCAAAAGATTCTCGCCCTGGGCGAGGAAGGTCTGCGCGAATACATCAAGACCATCGGCCTCTACCAGAGCAAGGCGAAGCACATCATCCAGACCTGCAGGATTCTCATCGACGAGCACGGCGGCAAAGTGCCGTCCACGCGCGAGGAACTGGAAAAGCTCCCGGGCGTGGGGCGCAAGACCGCCAACGTCATTCTCAACGTGGCTTTCGGCCAGCCGACCATTGCGGTGGATACCCACATCTTCCGCGTGGCCAACCGCACCGGCCTTGCGCCCGGCAAGACCCCGCTGGAAGTGGAAAAGAAGCTGCTCAAGGTCGTCCCTGCGGAATTCATGCAGCACGCGCACCATTGGCTGATCCTGCACGGCCGCTATACCTGCACCGCGCGCAAGCCGAAATGCCGCGAGTGCGTGATCGCCGACCTGTGCGAATACAAGCACAAGAATTTGGGCTGAGGATATCCCGCATGTTCAATCCGAGCCGCGACCAGGTGCGCCGGTTTTTCTTCGGCGTGTGGGCGAAACACAAGAACCGGCAGCCGATGGAAGGCGCCGAAACGCTGGCGCTGCCGATCCTCATGCAGCACCCGGAATACCATGCCATGCTGGAGCGGCCCGAGCGTTATCTCGACCGCGACTATCCGCCGGAATTCGGCGAAACCAATCCCTTTCTGCATCTGTCCATGCATCTTTCCCTGGCAGAGCAGGCTTCCATCGACCAGCCGCCCGGCATCCGCGAGCGGCTCGACCACCTTGCCGCGAGGCTGGGCGACCGCATGCAGGCCGAGCACGCCGCCATGGACTGCCTGGCGGAAATGATCTGGCAGGCACAGCGCTACGGTACTGCCTACGATGCCGCCCTCTATCTCGACTGCCTCGACGCAAAAATCGGTGGCTGAACAAAAACGGCCGGGATGACCGGCCGTTTTGTCTGCGCATCGGCACTATTCAGTACTTCTGGCTCAATCCTTTCTGCTTCGCAAAAAAGGCTGCCAGATCCCGCATGTCCTGATCGGAAAGGCCGGCGACCTGACCGTTCATGATCGGGTTCTTGCGTTTGCCGGTCTTGTAGTCCTTCAGCGAATGATAAAGGTAGTCCTCGTACTGGCCCGCGAGCTTGGGGAACATGGCCGTCGGGCTGTTGCCGTCGGCGCCATGGCAGCCGGCGCAAACCGCGGACTTGGCCTTGCCCGCTTCGGCATTGCCCCCGGCCTGCGCCGGCGCGCCCACAACCATCGTTAAGGAAAGCGCCAGCAGCGTAATCGTCTTGTTCATGCCTGATCTCCTCCCTTTCGATTATTTGCTCGGTCCGCTGTAGGACGAGGCGTAGTAGGCGGCGAGGTTCTGCATGTCCTCTTCGCTGAGGCTCGCGGCGATGGCCCTCATGCTGGGATGGCTGCGCTCGCCCGATCGATAAGCCTTGAGGGCGGCAACGATGTAGTCCTCGTGCTGCCCCCCCAGCTTGGGTACGCGGTAGGTGGCGGGATAAGCCGTTTTCCAGCCGGGAATGCCATGGCAACCGGCGCACATCGAGTTCTTGTCGCGTCCCTTTACGGGATCGCCACCTGCCTGGAGCGGCAGGCTTAGCGCACAAGCGAGCGCTGCGACTACTGTCGTGATAAGTGTTGCTTTCATCTTCCTCTCTCTTTGGTGGTTTGGTGGGTGTTATGGTTTTTTCAAGGCTTACCCCTTATATTTATACCTTGATTTACCGGGCATTTTATGTCCGTGCTCCATGGCCCCGCAACCGACCCGGTACGATAATGCCACCCCCCGTGCACAAAATTACCTTATTGGCGCCCGAGAATAACTTATGCGCCTAGACGCCTCCGCCTGTCCACTCTGGCTCTACAGGCTGCTGCCTTTCCTGCGCTGGTGGCCGCAGGTCGACCGCGACAGCCTGAAGGCGGACGGCATCGCCGGACTCACCGGCGCCATCATCGTGCTGCCGCAAGCGGTGGCCTTCGCCATCATCGCCGGACTGCCGCCCGAGTACGGACTGTACGCAGCCATGGTGCCGACCGTCGTTGCCGCGCTGTTCGGCTCGAGCTGGCATCTGGTGTCCGGCCCCACCACGGCGATTTCCATCGTGGTGTTCGCCTCAGTGAGCCCGCTCGCCGAGCCCGGAAGCGCCCAGTTCATCGGGCTGGCGCTGACCCTGACCTTTCTCGCAGGCGTCTTCCAGCTCATCATGGGCTTGGCGCGCATGGGCGCGCTGGTCAATTTCATTTCGCATACCGTCATCATCGGCTTCACCGCAGGCGCCGCCATCCTCATCGCCGCCAGCCAGATCAAGAATTTCTTCGGCCTCGACATTCCGCGCGGCGCGCATTTCCATGAGGTCCTCGGCCATGCCGCCGGACACCTCGGCGACATCCAGCCCTATGTGGCGGCAGTCGGGCTGGTGACGCTATTGAGCGGCATCGCAGCCAAACGCTTTCTGCCCAGGCTGCCTTACATGATCATTGCCCTGGTCGTCGGCAGCCTGTTTGCAGCCGCGCTCAACCACTTCCTCGGCGAGGCCGGAACCGGCATCCGTACCGTGGGCGCGCTCGATGTCGGCCTGCCGCCGCTGTCGCTGCCGGACTTTTCGCTCGCCGCCATCAAGCAGACCCTGTTCCCCGCGCTCATCATCACCATTCTTGCGCTGACCGAGGCCGTGGCCATCGCCCGCTCGATCGCCATCAAGTCCGGGCAGAGCATAGACAGCAACCAGGAATTCGTCGGCCAGGGGCTGGCCAACATTTTCGGCAGCTTTTTCTCCGGCTATGCCAGCAGCGGCTCCTTCAACCGCAGCGGCGTGAACTACAGCGCCGGCGCCCGCACACCGCTGGCCGCAGCGTTTTCCGCGGTATTTCTGCTCGTCATCGTACTGATGGTGGCGCCGCTCGCCGCTTACCTGCCGGTGGCCGCCATGGCCGGCGTGCTGTTCCTGGTGGCCTGGGGACTGATCGACTTCCACCACATCGCCGAGATTCTGCAGCACCACCGCAAAGAATCGATCGTGCTCGCCGTCACCTTCTTCGGCACGCTGGTGGACCTGGAAAAAGGCATTTTCCTCGGCATCATCGTCTCGCTGATTTTCTATCTGTACCGCACCTCGCGCCCCAGCATCCGCTCCATGGCGCCGCTTGCCGCCGAGAAATTCAACCCCAACCGCAAGTTCGTCGACGTCGGCCCGGACGCACCGGGCTGCCCGCAGATGGAAATGGTGCGCGTTGAGGGCTCGATCTTCTTCGGGGCAGTCGAGCACGTGAGGCAAACGCTCAAGCAGATCGACGAGTACGACCCGCAGAAGAAACACGTCATGATCTTCTCGCGGGCCGTCAATTTCATCGACCTGGCCGGCGCGGAAATGCTGGCGGCCGAAGCCAGGCGCCGGCAGCAACTGGGGGGCGGGCTTTATCTCGTCGGCGTGCAGCCCGGATTCTGCGACATGCTGCGCGAAGGCGGCCACGACGAACGAGTGGGGCGCGAAAACATCTTCGCCAACAAGGGCGAGGCCATCGCCGCGGTGTACAAACGCCTGGACAGCGAAATCTGCCGCAACTGCAGCGCGCGCATCTTCACCGAATGCGACGCGTCGCTGCCCAGCGGCGAAGCGCGGGAAGCCGGTCATTAGCAGATTCCGGGTCTGCCAGTCCGCTTTGCCCGCTTGGCTGCCAACCGATGAGCGGCGCCCCTGATCATTGAACCGCTGTCCCTTATGCTCTATCAATAAGCAACCAAGGCAAAAATAAAGGGGATGGGGTGGGATTATCCTTGGAACGACTGCGTTTCCTGCCGGGCAGCCTGCGCGGGCGGCTGATGCTGCTGGTGTTTCTGGCCGCGCTTCCCGGTTTCATCCTGCTGATCGCCAACAGCATCATCGAACGGAACCGCGCCGAAAACTCGGCGCAGGAAATGCTGGCCCGCATCGCACGCAACATTGCGCTCAAGGGCCGCGAGCGAACCGAAGACACCCGCAGACTGCTCAAGATGATTACCGAGTTCCCTTCGGTTCAGGCTGGCGATGCCGCGCATTGTGTCGGGGTTCTGCCCCGCGTGCGCGAGGCTTTCGACATTTATGAGAATCTGGGAGTCACGGCGCCGGATGGCCGCATCTGGTGCAGCGCGCTTCCATTTGACAGGGCTGTGGTCTTGTCGGATCGGGATTGGTACCGACGCGCAATCGCCAGCGGCGATTTCGCCATCGGCAGCCATCAGGTGGGGCGCATCACGGGTCGCGATACGGTCAATTTTGCCCTGCCGGTCTTCGACGCAGGCGGCAGAGTTTCCGGCATGGCTTTCGCCGCACTCGGTACCACATGGTTCACACACATCACCCGCGAAGTGAATCTCCCGGAAAGCGCCATACTTCTGCTCACCGACAGCAACGGCATCGTCATTTCCCGCCGGCCGTACGACACGCAATACATCGGCAGGCGGGTCACGGCCGACATGATATTGCCGATCTCGGACCGCGGCTGCCGCGGCACGGCACAAGGCATCAGCCTGGATGGGCGCGAGCGGCTATTCGCCTACGCGCCTTTCGTGGAGGGCCGCGCCGACTCTCCCTGCGTCCTCGTCGGCTTGCCGAACGGCGTCCTGCTGGCGCCGATCGAGGCGGAATTCCGCAGGGGCCTGCTATTCGTTTCCGCCGCAACGCTGCTGGTACTGCTGCTGGCCTGGTTTGGCGCGAACACCCTGATTCTCAGGCGCGTGGGGCATCTTGCCAAAACCATGGAGCGCTTCGGCGCGGGCGACCATACCGCACGCGCCGCATTCAGGGATACCGATGAAATCGGCAATCTGGGCCATCATTTCGACAGCATGGCCGACCAGCTGGCCTTGAAGAGCAGGGAACTCACGCACGCCAATCAGGCACTCAGGGCTCTGTCCTATGCCAACCAGGCCATCGTAGGCGCCGAAGACGAATCGAGGCTGCTCGTCGACATCTGCAACGCCGTAGTAAAGGGCGGGGGCTACCGCATGGCGTGGATAGGCTATGTCGACAACGCTAGCGGTCTGGTGCTGCCCATCACCTCAACCGGGCATGTGGACGGCTATCTGGATGAAATCCACATCAGCACGGATGAAGCCGTCCCGGAAGGGCGCGGCGCCATCGGCACCGCCATACGCACCGGGCAAACCGTCGTCGTACACGACATCGCGGAGAATCCCTCCTTCGCCCCATGGCGGGTGGCGGCCTTGAAACGCGGTTATGCCTCGATGATCGCACTGCCGCTCAAACGCGACGGCCGCACCTTCGGCAGCCTCAACATCTATGCGGCGGAGCCGAATGCATTCGATGGCGGTTCGGTTTCGCTGCTCACCGAAATTTCCGAAGATCTGACCTATGGACTCGAATCCCTGTCTGCGCGCGTGGCCAAACGCGCAGCGGAAGAATCCAATCGCATGAAAACCGAATTCCTGGCCAACATGTCGCACGAACTGAGAACGCCGCTCACTGCCATCATCGGTTTCTCCGAAATACTGCGCGATGGCCTCGCGGGACCGGTCTCTCCGCGTCAGCGGGATTACGCAGGAGAAATCCTGGCGAGCGGGCAACATCTTCTGGAGCTGATCAACGATATTCTCGACCTGACCAAGGTCGAAGCAGGGCGCATGGTGCTGGAGCTTGCGCCGGCCGACCTTCGCACCCTGCTTGCCGCAAGCCTGTCCATCGTGAGGGAGAAGGCGCAAGCGCATCGCATCGCCCTGGAGATGGAAGCGGAACAAGCGCTGGGCGAGGTTCTGCTCGATGAACGCAAGTTCAAGCAAATAACCTACAATCTCTTGTCCAATGCCGTCAAATTCACTCCGGACGGCGGCAAGGTGCGCCTTTCCGCACGGCAAGTCGCGCGCGAAGAAATACCGGTCGACAGCCTGTCCGCCAAGTATGGCCACTATCTGGAAATCTGCGTGTCAGACACCGGCCCGGGCATCAGTCCGGAAGACCAGAAGCGCCTGTTCCAGAGTTTCGTGCAGCTGGACAGCGGACTTGCGCGCCAATACGAAGGCACCGGACTGGGACTGGCCCTGGTCAAGCGGCTGGCCGAACTGCACGGCGGCGCGGTAAGCGTGGACAGTGCGCCAGGCAAAGGCACCCGCTTCAGCGTATGGCTGCCCTACCGGGATGCCTCAGCCGAAGCCCCTGAAGATGCGCAGCCACCAAGCGGCGGCGAGGCGGCACTGCAACAGGGCTCCCTCGTTCTGATCGTGGAAGACGATCCCTATGCCGCCCGCCTCATCTCCCATCAGTTGCAGGAAGCCGGCATGAGCAGCGTCACGGTCCCCACCGGCGAAGCGGCACTTTCCCGCCTGGAAAAGGCGCCCCGGCCGGACCTGATCACCCTGGACATCCTGCTGCCCGGCATGGACGGGTGGGAGTTGCTCGCCGAATTAAAGCGCAGGTCTGGCCTGGGAGACATCCCGGTCGTGATCATCTCCATCGTTGCCGACCGCGAGAAGGGCCTGTCCCTGGGCGCCGCAGGCGTGCTGCAAAAACCGTTCACGCGGAAAGACCTCGCCTCATCTCTCCTGGCCATGGATCTTGGACATGCTGATGGCCCCATCAAGGTTCTCGCAATCGATGACGACCCTTCGGTGCTGGCACTGATCCGCAGCCACCTGGAAGACAAACCCATCGAAATCCAATGCGCCCGCAACGGCATGCAAGGCCTGGAAATGGCACGGGCCACACCGCCCGATCTCATCATTCTCGACCTCATGATGCCCGGCATGGACGGCTTCGAAGTGGCCGAGGCGCTGCGGCGCGACGAAATCACGGCGCAGATACCCATTCTGGTGCTGACGGCAAAACTGCTGACTTCGGAGGATCGCGCAAGGCTCAATGGCCAGGTAGAGCGCATCATGCAGAAATCCGACTTCAATCATGGCAGTTTCATCATGGAAGTGCACAGGGCGCTCGCCCGCAGCCGGACGAAAACCTGAACATGGCGCACATCCTGCTCATCGAGGACACGCCGGCCATCCGCAAGCTGGTGCATATCCAGCTGGAGCAGGCAGGCCATTCGGTGGAAAGCGCAGAAGATGCGGAAGCCGGGCTGAAGCTGGCCTTCACCGGTGTCTTCGACCTGGTGCTGATGGACATCCACCTTCCCGGCATGGATGGCCTCTCCGCCACCAGAAAGCTGAAGGAAAATCCCCTTACACGGGGCATCCCGGTACTGGCTCTTACCGCCATGGCCATGGAAAGCGACAAAGCACGCATCCTGGCATCCGGCTGCGACGGCTATATTGCCAAGCCCATCAGGCTTCAGGACTTGCTCGCCGCCGTGGCGAGCACGCTGACCGGCATGGCCAACCCGCCCAAGGAGGACACATGACACCAGGAAAGCAAGCCGAGATTCTCATCGTCGACGACGACAGCCGCAACCGCCAGCTCATATCGGTCATGCTGGAAGCCGAAGGCTATAAAGTGGTCGAGGCAGCCAGCGGCCAGGCCGCATTGGAGCAGGTAGCCCGACAGTCGCCCGACCTCGTCCTGCTGGACATCATGATGCCCGGCATGGATGGATACGAGGTCGCCAGCCGGATCAAGCAGAACCCCGCCACGCAAAGCATTCCGATCATCATGATCACCGCGCTCGAGGACAGCAATTCGAAGCTGCGCGCACTCAATCTCGGCGCCGAGGAGTTTCTCACCAAGCCGGTCAACCGGGCGGAGCTGTGGGTACGGGTACGCAACCTGCTGAGGCTCAAGGAATACGGGGACTTCCTCAAGCATCACAACCGCATACTGGAAGAACAGGTGGCGCAACGCACTTCCCAGTTGCAACAAAGCTATATCCAGACGCTGAGGGTGCTGGGCGTGGCGGCGGAGTACAAGGACGAGGAGACCGGCAACCACATCCAGCGCATTGCCGAATACAGCCTCCATCTGTCTGAGCGGCTGGGCATGGATGGCGATTTTTGCGACACCATCCATCACGCCAGCCCCATGCACGACATCGGCAAGATCGGCATCCCGGATGCGGTCCTGCTGAAACCGGGCAAGCTGCTCGATCACGAGTGGGACATCATGCGCACGCATTGCGAAATCGGCGCCAGCATACTCAGGCGCGGCGAATCGCCCTACCTGGGCATGGCCAGCGACATCGCCCTGTCGCACCACGAACGCTGGGACGGCAGCGGCTATCCTCAGGGACTCGCGGGCGAGGCCATCCCCCTTCCCGCCCGCATCATGGCCATCTGCGACGTCTATGACGCCCTGAGGAGCAAGCGTCCCTACAAACCCGCCCTGGAACATGAAAAAAGCCTGGAAATCATCCTCACTGGCGACGGCCGCACGCAACCGGGCCACTTCGACCCGGCCATACTGGACGCCTTCAGGCGCAGCGCCGACACCTTCCGGGAAATTTATGCCGGCAGGGAAGATTAGCAGTGCATGAAAGGCGGTCATCAGTTGCCGGTAAAATCGAATCATGAACCGGAACCCGGGAAGCGAGGACTGAGCATGGGCCACCGCCTCTCCAAAATCACCACCCGCACCGGCGACGACGGCAGCACCGGGCTTGCCGACAAGACGCGCGTGCGCAAGGACCATCCGCGCGTGGAGGCGATCGGCGAGGTGGACGAACTCAACAGCCACCTCGGCCTGCTGTTGACCGAGCCGCTGCCCGAGGAGATGCGCGCCCTGCTTGGCCGGATACAGCAGCACCTGTTCGATCTCGGCGGCGAGCTGGCGATGCCGGCGTTTTGCGGCATTGCCGAAGCCAAGCTGGCCATGCTGGACGAGGCGATCGAGCGCTACAACGCGAGCCTGCCGCCGCTCAAGGAATTCGTTCTGCCCGGCGGCAGCCGCGCGGCTGCGCTGGCGCATGTCTGCCGCACGGTATGCCGCAGGGCCGAACGCCGGCTGGTTGCGCTTGCAGGCAGCGAGAGGCTTTCGCCGCTGCTGATCCGGTATCTCAACCGCCTGTCCGACCTGCTGTTCGTGCTGGCGCGCACGCTCAACCAGGGCAGCGAGCCGGCGCAGTGGCAGAAAAGCTGATCATTCGTCCCGAATCGATTTCAGAATCAGCGGCACCAGCGCTTCCGGCAGCCTGATCTTGCCGCTCAGAGCGAACTCGTGCGCCTCCTTGGACATCTTCTGCCAGGTCTTGCGGATGATGCCGATCCATTTTTCCTCGTCGTATTCGGGATGCTGGCCGGCGAAACCCAGCATGTAATGCTCGATGAAGACGAGGTCGACCACGTCCTCCAGCAATTGCGTCTCGGGATTGACCTTGATGCCTCGCTTGCCGACGGCGGCCTGCACGCGCGCGATCATGTCGTCGTCATAGCCGGCTTCCTTCATCAGGCGGCCTGCGGTTTCGGCGTGGTACTTGTAAAGCCCGGTGCGCCATTGCAGGTAGCCGGTGCGGTCCATGGGATAGTTGCTGCGCGGCACCTTCCAGCGCTCGATGTGCTGGGCGCGCACCGCCAGCTTCACCGTCTCGGAGGCGTCGGGCGCGAAACGCTCGAGCATTTCGCTCATGCGCTGCGCGTAGAGCAGTTCTTTCGGATATTCCCTGCCGTCGACGGTTTCCTTGTTCGGATCGGCGGCGTTGGCGGCATCGAAAAGCGCAATGGCGCGCTCGAATCGTTGGCTGTCAGTCATGTCTCTTTCCTCGTCAGTAAAAAAACGCATTCGGTCGAACCGGGCCTGTCGGCGGCAAAACAGGCCGTCCTTACAGCCTTACCATATTGTCGCGGTGTATCAGTTCGGGTTCGTCCACGTAGCCCAGCAAGGATTCGATCTCGGCGCTGGGCCGGCCGGCGATGCGGCGCGCTTCGGCGGCGCCGTAGTTGACAATGCCGCGGGCGATTTCATGGCCATGGCTGTCGACGCAGGCGATGACATCGCCGCGCTCGAACTCGCCCTGCACCAGTTTGACCCCGACCGGGAGCAGGCTCTTGCCGCCCGCGGCCAGGGCACGGGCCGCGCCGTCGTCGAGCACCAGGCGCCCGCGCATTTGCAGATGGTCCGCCATCCACTGCTTGCGCGCAGCCAGCGCCGCCTTTTCCGCGATGAGCTGGGTGCCGATGAGTTCGCCCGCAGCCAGTCTCAACAGCACGTTCGGCTCGCGCCCCGAGGCGATGAGAGTATGTGCGCCGCTGCGCGAGGCGCGCTTCGCCGCCAGGATCTTGGTCAGCATGCCGCCTGTGCCGATGCCGGAGCCGGCGCCGCCTGCCATGCGTTCGAGTTCCGGGTCGCCCGCGCGCGCTTCATGCACGAACTGCGCATCCCGGTCCTTTCTCGGGTCGGCCGTGTAAAGCCCCTGCTGGTCGGTCAGGATCACCAGGCAATCGGCCTCGATCAGATTGGTGACCAGCGCACCGAGGGTATCGTTGTCGCCGAGCCTGATCTCGTCGGTGGACACGGTATCGTTTTCGTTTATCACCGGCACCGCGCGCAGGCCCAGCAGAGTCAGCAGCGTCGTGCGGGCGTTGAGGTAGCGCGTACGGTCGGCGAGATCCTCGTGGGTCAACAGCACTTGCGCGGCATGCAGCCCGTGTTGCCGGAAAACGCTTTCGTAGGCCTGCACCAGCCCCATCTGGCCGACGGCAGCGGCGGCCTGCAATTCGTGCAGCGCCCTGGGGCGCTTGCTCCAGCCCAGCCGCTGCATGCCTTCGGCGATCGCGCCGCTGGAAACCAGCACCACCTGGCGCCCGCCTTCGACCAGTTGCGCAATCTGCTCCGCCCAGCGCGAAAGCGCGGCATGGTCCAGGCCGCGGCCTTCGTTTGTGACCAGGCTGCTGCCGACCTTGACGACGATGCGGCGGGCCTTGGCCAGCACGGAAACGTCCGATTTCATTGGAACATGCTCTCCCTGGGGCCGCGCTTGAGATTGCGTATGCCCTGCTCGGCATCGCGGATGGCGATCCAGTCGGGACAGAAATAATCCTCGGACAAAGCCTTGTGATAGGAAAGCAGCGAACGTTGCTTGAATGGTTCCCAGGCGGCGCGCTTGTTTTCCGTCCAGCTTCCGTCCGCCTGACCGAAACCGTAAATCTTGTACTCTCCGGTATCGCAGCGCATGCCTTCGTAATTGACGGTGCGGGCGCCGCGCGGGCTTTCGATCACCACGGTGTAACGCACGACGCCGTCCTTGCCCACCGACAGCGAGGCCGTATCGACCATGAACTTGTTGCTGGTGGCAGAAGATACTTCGAAGGCAATCAGGTTTTCATTCTTGGGATAGGGCGGCAGGCTAGCGGCCATTTCTTCCCAAGGCGTTTCGTCTTCGACAAAATCCGGATTCAGGTATTCGACTGCCGGCGCAAGGCCGGGCAGCAGCGCCAGCAAAAAAAAGAATGGACGTTTCATGGCGCCCATTTTACCCTGCCTGCCTGCCGCTTGCGGCAGGTGTGGTTTTCGTCAGCCATTGCACAACCGGGAAAACGTGATGAACAAAAGCCTGATTCCTCTCCTTTTCGTCCTCGCCCCGATCGCGGCGCGGTCTGCCGACATCGTGCCGGTCAAGCAGATCGGACTGGAACTTGCCGCAAAGATCGCCATGCAAGCCATCGAGGCCTGCCGCAAGGACGGCTACAGCGTGTCCGCGGTGGTGCTGGACCGCGCCGGGCGCGTACAAGCCGCCCTGCGCGACACCCTGGCTGCGCCCTATACGCTTGAAATCGCCGAGCGCAAGGCCGGCATGGCCGTGATGTCGGGCATCCCCAGCAGCGACTTCCGCACGGCCCGCGGCGACATCCGGCCAGAACTCAACCATATCGACGGCCTCATCGTCATGGAAGGCGCCCAGCCCATCCGCGCCGCCGGCAGCCTCATCGGCGCGGTCGGCGTGTCCGGCGCACCCGGCGGCGACAGGGACGACGCCTGCGCCAAGGCTGCCCTGAAAGCCGTGGAAGAGCGCCTGGAGTTTGCCGATTGAGCGAACCCGCCCTGTCCGGCCTGCTGTTGTATTGCCGCGCCGGCTTCGAAAAGGAATGCGCGCAGGACATCACCCAGGCGGCGGAGAATCACGGCGTGAACGGCTGGTGCAAGGCGACGCAGGATTCCGGCTGGGTGCTGTTCCAGCCCGCCGAAGCCGGAGATGTCGGCCTGTTGCGCAAGAAACTGGGCTTCGCGGAGTTGTGCTTTGCCCGTCAGCTGGTTTTCGCCACCCCGGCCTTGAAGCTGTCGCCGGAAAACCGCCTGCCGCCCTTGCTTGAGGCTGCGGCCGCCTTGCCCGGCCCCTATTCCCGCCTGTGGCTGGAAACCGCCGACACCAACGAAGCCAAGGAATTGTCGGGCTTCTGCCGCAAGTTCGAACCGCATCTGAAAAGGGCGCTCGACGAGAAAGGTCTGCTCAGGCCGGACCGCCCGCGCCAGCCCAGACTGCATCTTTTCCTTACCGATTCCACCACTGCCTACCTGGGCATCAGCCTGCCGGGCAATTCGAGCGACTGGGCCATGGGCATCCCGCGCCTGAAAATGCCAAGGGAAGCCCCTTCGCGTTCCACGCTCAAGCTTGCCGAAGCCCTGCTGGAGATGCTCTCCGAACAGGAACGCGCCCAATTGAGGCCGGGGCGGCGGGCGGTCGATCTGGGCGCAGCGCCCGGCGGCTGGACCTGGCAACTGGTCAACCGCGGCATGAAAGTCACTGCCGTCGACAACGGCCCCATGGACAAGGCCTTGATGGACAGCGGCCTGGTCGAACACCTGCGCGCCGACGGCTTCACTTTCCGGCCGCGCCATCCGGTGGACTGGCTGGTCTGCGACATGGTGGAAAAACCCGCGCGGGTGGTGGATCTGGTCGCGCGCTGGTTCGAGCGCGGCGACTGCCGCGCCGCGATTTTCAACCTGAAACTGCCCATGAAGCGCCGCTTCGAGGAAGTTCGGCGCGCGCGCGGGATTTTGCAGGAAAGGCTTGGCAGACTGGAAGGAAACCGGCGCATTGCCGCCCGCCAGCTTTATCACGACCGCGAGGAAGTCACCTTAGCCGTCCTCCCCTGAGAATCCCTTTGTTGCCGGCTTACAACAATGTTTGGGGATATTTTTAAATTATCACCAGCTACTGGTTTTATTACTTGGATTTGCTAGAATTTTGCGGGTCGGTTGGACTTCACAATCCCTGACCGATTCAGGATATCCAAACTTTTATTGTTAAGGGAAGACAAATGAAATACTCCGTTCTGCTGGCCGCTCTGCTGGCCGTTTCCGTGACCGCCTGCGGCAAAAAGGAAGAAGCTGCTGCTCCCGCAGAAACTCCTGCTGCTGAAGCTGCCGCTCCTGCTGCTGAAGCTCCTGCTGCTGAAGCTCCTGCTGCCGACGCTGCCGCTCCTGCTGCCGACGCTGCCGCGCCCGCTGCCGACGCTGCCGCGCCCGCTGCCGACGCTGCCGCGCCCGCCGAAGCTGCCAAGTAATTCCTGGCGCGAGAGCACAAAAGCCGGTCGCAAGACCGGCTTTTTTTATTCGGGCTCGGCGCCGGTCGCAAGACCGGCTTTTTTACGCCCGCTTTCCCGCCAGAAAGTTCCGGATTCGTTCCATCGACTCCTGCAAAACCGGCAAGGGCCGGGTGTAGGCGAAACGCACGTAGCGCTCCGGCTGAGTCTCGCCGAAATCCACCCCCGGGGTAATGGCCACGCCCACGTCGGCCAGCATGCGCTCGGCAAAAGCAAAACTGTCACCGGCAAAACGGCTGACGTCGGCGTAAAGGTAGAATGCGCCCTGCGGCGTGACCGGCAGGCCGAATCCCAGCTCGCGCAGGGCGGGCAGCATAAAATCGCGCCGCGTCTTCATCTCCAGCCGCCGCGCTTCGAGGATTTCCAGCGTCTCTTCCGAAAATGCCGCCAGCGCGGCGTATTGCGCCGGCGTGGGCGGCGCAAGATAGAGATTCTGCGCCAGCCGGTCGATGCCGTTCATCAAGCCCGTCGGCGCTGCCAGCCAGCCCAGGCGCCAGCCGGTCATGTGAAAGTATTTCGAGAAACTGTTGATGACGATGACATCGTCCGCATGCGCCAGCGCGGTTTGCGGCGAGCCTTCGTAGACCAGGCCGTGGTAGATCTCGTCGACGATCAGCGTCGCCCCGCGCTTTGAGCACAGCGCGGTGATGTCGCGGATGTCCTCATCGCGCGCCAGGGTGCCGGTCGGGTTTGAGGGAGATGCGATCAGCACCGCCTTCGTTCTTTCCGTCCAGTGCTGCTCCACCAGTTGCGGCGTCAACTGGAAAGCGGTTTCCGGCCCCACCGGAATGCGCACCGGGGTGGCATCGATGAAAGCGGCGAAATGACGGTTGCAGGGGTAACCCGGATCGGCGAGCAGGATTTCGTCGCCGGAGTCGAGCAGCGCGCCCAGCGCCAGCAGCAGCGCGCCCGAAGCGCCGGGCGTCACCGCGATGCGTGCCGCCGGCAGTTCGATGCCGTATCTCGTACGGTAGAAGGCTGCAATCGCCTCGCGCAGTTCGGGCAGGCCGAGGGCCGGTGTGTAATGCACGTCGCCGCCGCGGATGGCCTGCATGGCCGCCTGCAGCATGGGTTCGGGCGTGGGAAAATCCGGTTCGCCCACTTCCAGGTGAATGATGTCGCGCCCCTGTGCTTCCAGCGCACGGGCCCGCGCCAGGATGTCCATGACATGGAAGGGCGCGATGGCCCGCGCGCGGCGGGAAATGTTCATTTATCCTGAAAATCGTATTCGAACCAGGGGGAACGCGGGGGAGGGGCAAATAAAAACGATTTAAACAAAGAGGACAGGAGAGGACAAGAGGTTCACTGCTTCAAACAGGGAAAGCTCCCAGCGGTTTTCCTCCTGTCCTCTTGTCCTCCTTGTTCAGGCTCTTGATTTTCCTTCCCGTGCGCCCCGTGGTTGTGGTTTTTACAATTCTATGCCGTGTTCTGACAGAAAGTCGCGCACCCAGTGCTCGGGCTTGGCGCTGTGCCAGCGGCCTTTCAGTTCGCCGTCGATGAACAGCAGCACGGTGGGGAAACCGCGCATGCCGTAATGGCCGGCGAGCTTCATGTTGTGCCCCTCGTCCACCTCCACTTTCGCCAGCAGGAACTTGCCGCCATAGGCATGCACCACGCGTTCGAGTATGGGCGTGAGCGCGTTGCAGGGTGGGCACCAGTCGGCCCAGAAGTCCACCAGGATGGGAACGTCCCTGGATGCTTCGACCACATCCTGTTCGAACGCTTCGTAGCTGGTGTTGAAAATCAGTTCTTCGGTTTTCTTTGCCGTCAGATTCATCAATCAAAGTCTCGCTGGGTTAATCCTTGTCCGGCAGCAGCGGCTGCCCGGCCTGCAAATGTTCGAGGTCGACCGACTCGATCTGGCGGAAGCGCTTGCTGATCTTGTCCGAACTGATGCTCACTTCACGCACATCCTCGTTGGCCTGATTGATGTGCGTGGCGAGCTTCTTCATGCGTTCTTCGAAGCGGCCGAAGTCCTTGCCCAGGCGCGACAGCTCCTCCTTGATGATGTGCACCTGGCGCCGCGTCTCCACGTCCTTGATCACCGCGCGCGCGGTGTTGAGCACCGCCATCATGGTGGTCGGCGACACGATCCACACCCGCCGCTGCATGGCGTAGTCGACCAGATCCGCATGGTAGGCATGGATCTCGGCGAACACGGCCTCGGCCGGCACGAACATCACCGCGCCGTCGCTGGTCTCGTGCTCGATGATGTACTTCCCGGCGATGTCCTCGATGTGCTTCTTCACGTCGGCCTTGAAGGCGCGCGTGGCTGCGGTTCTTTCCGACTCTGTCAGCGCGGAGTCGAACATCCTGTTGTAGTTTTCCAGCGGAAACTTGGAGTCCACCGCCACCTTGCCGGTAGGCTCGGGCAGGGTCAGCAGGCAGTCGGCACGGCTCTTGTTGGACAGCGTCGCCTGGAATTCGTAGCTGCCCGGCGGCAGGATGTTGCGCACCAGCGCTTCCAGCTGCACTTCGCCGAAGGCGCCGCGCGAGCGCTTGTCGCCCAACAACTCTTGCAAGGTAACAACATTGGTGGTAAGACCGTCGATCTTCTTCTGCGCCTCGTCGATGGTGGCGAGCCGCGCCATGACGTTGGCGAAGGTTTCGTTGGTCTTCTTGAAGCCTTCGTCGAGGCGCTCGCTCACCTTGCCGGAAATTTCCGCGAGGCGCCCGTCCACCACGCCGGAAAGGCGCGCGATGGTGTCCTGGATGAGCTTCTGCTGCTCGCGTCCCTGGTCGGCAAACGTCGTCAGCGTCTTGTTGAGGAATTCCTGCTGTCCTGTCTTCAACGCATCGCTCGCCGCCGCCAGCGACCGGGTCTGTTCCACGCGCAAAGCTTCCAGCGCCTGGCGCAGGCGCTCGGCGGTGTCGGCAAGCGCGGCCTGGGTGCGGTCGCTCTGCAGCGCCAGGCCCTGATGCAAGTCTTTCAGCATGGCCTGGTGCTGTGCGCCCAGCGCTCTTTCCTGCCCGGCTGCCTGTTCTGCCTGGTGGCGCAGCACGGCTCCCAGACGCACCAGCACCCACGCAGCCAGCGCGACGACCAGCAGCGTGAGAACGACGAGCAGCAACTCGGTATTGGGCATGAGCAGATTATACTTGCCCGCCTATGCGACTTTATTCGAAGCTTCACTTTTTCCTGCTGCTGGCCTCGCTCAGCCTGACCGCCTGCAGTGCCGGCAACACCCAGGTTCTGGAAGGCACGGTCACCGGCATCGCCGACGGCGATACGCTCTACGTGCTGGATGCGATGCGCAAGAGCCACAAGATCCGTCTGCTCGGCATCGATGCGCCGGAACGCGGCCAGGCCTTCGGCGAAAAATCCAGGCAATCGCTCGCCCGTCTCACTTACCGAAAACTCGTCAGCGTGGACTGGCAGGGTCGTGACAACTACGGCCGCATCCTCGGCCGGGTCCGTGTCGCCGCGCCCGAATGCCGCCAGACCAGTTGCCCAAAAACCATCGACGCCAATCTGCAGCAGGTAAGATCGGGGCTGGCCTGGTGGAACAGGAAATTCGCCGACGGCCAGTTCCCCGGCGACGCCCGCGTCTACGAAAAAGCCGAGCGTGCGGCGCGCGCGGCCAGGGCCGGCCTCTGGTCCGAACGCAACCCCGTGCCGCCCTGGCGCTGGCGCTATGCAAATCGCAACGAAACGGATAAAGTGAGGCCATGAAAACCGCTGTGAAAATTCTGCCTGCCGTCTGCCGCCGCTTCGCCGTGATGTGGCGAGCCATGCATGAGCCCGGCGTGAACTAGCAGCTTCGTTTTCAGCAACCGAGCCACGCCGCCACAAGCGCCGTGGCTTTTGTTTTTTTCCTCACAAGGGAATTGCCATGCCAAAACACAAAAAGAACCTTGCCAGCGCCTATCTGGGCGTCATCCTGATCTGGTCCACCACGCCGCTCGGCATCGTCTGGAGCAGCCAGGGCGTGCATTACACCTTTCCCCTGTTCGCGCGCATGGCAATCGGACTCGTGGTCAGTCTGCTGTGGCTGGCGCTCACGCGCACGCGCTTTCCGGGCGACCTGCAGGCGCGCCAGTCCTACGCCATTGCCGGTTTCACCATCTGGGCGGCCATGCTGTGCACCTACTGGGGTGCGCGCTTCATTCCGTCCGGGCTGATTTCGGTGGTGTACGGGCTGAGCCCGATCATGACCGGGCTGTTCGCGTGGGCTTGGCTCAGGGAAGATGCCTTCAGCCCGCTCAAGATCGCCGGCATGCTGCTGGGCATCGCCGGCCTGTTCGTGGTGTTCGGCGGCAGCGTGCGGTTAGGCAGCTCCGCCCATTGGGGCATCGCCGCGGTGCTGGCGGCGGTGATCCTGCAGGCCTGGGGGCTGGTGGCGATCAAGCGCATCGGCGCGGATGTTCCAGCAGTGGCGCAAACCGCGGGCGCGCTTGCCTTCACGGTCCTGCTTTCCGGGCTGAGCATGATGATGCTGGGCGACTGGCCGGCGCGCATCCCGCTGCGGTCGGCCGCGGCGACGCTCTATCTGGGGGTGTTCGGATCGGTGGCGGGATTTTCGCTGTACTACTTCCTGATCAAGCACATCAGCACCGGGCGCGTGGCGCTCATTACGCTGATCACGCCGGTCACGGCGCTCATGCTGGGCATGCTGCTGAACGGCGAGCGCCTGACCCGGAACATCGCCGAAGGCACCGCCATGATCCTGTTCGGGCTGGCCCTGTACGAATGGGGGCTGGTGAGCCGGAACGGCCGGCGGCTGCGCGCCGCGCGTGCGCCGGAATGATTCTGCCGCTCAGCGAGCCAGCGGATCCTGCCGGAAGAAACGCCGCATCTGCTCATAGACTGCCGGATAGGCCGCGTGCAGCGCCTCGGGCAGTTCAAAGAAATATTCCGTCAGCACGGCGAAGAACTCGGCGGGATTCTCGGCGGCATAAGGGTCGATTTCCGTTTCTTCGCCCGCGTCCACGCGCCGGCAGAAATCCTCGTACGCGGAGGTGAAAGCCGCCGCCCATTCCTCCGTGCGCATGCCGGCATGCAGGCGCGGCAGGCCGTTCGCCGCGCCGTTGGCCATGTCCAGCTTGTGCGCGAATTCGTGGATCACCACGTTGTAGCCGTCGCACAGGCCGGACCAGGCGACGTCCTCCCAGGACAGCACCACCGGGCCGCCCTCCCAGGCCTCGCCGCTCATGGGATGGCGCACGTGGTGCACCACGCCGATCTCGTCCATCTCCTCGCGCTCGGGCACGAACTCGGCCGGATAGACGATGATTTCCTGCCAGCGGCCGTAGCTGTCGATATCGAGGTTGAGCACCGGCAGCACCGCCTGCACGGCGATGGCAGCGCAAACCGCGCCGTCGATTTCTGCTCCGGCCGCGGCGGAGAAGGTTTTTTCCCGGACGAGCCGTTCCGCCAGCGCGCGCAGGCGGCTGCGCTCGTTTTCGTCCAGCCGGTCAAAAATCGGCAGCGCCAGGGCAGTCTGCCAGTCGGCTTCCGAGACGCCGGGCGGCTCGCCCTTGCCGAAAAGCCAGCCCTTCAGCCCCATTCAGGCCTCGTATGCCAGGCTGTTTATGCGCTTTCGCGCACGGCGCGGCGGCGCTCGTATTGGCTATGGCCGCTGCTTTGCAGCTTAACATTCGCTTCGCTCATGGTTAGCCTTCGCCGAAACTCGCGCCCTCGCGCTGCGCGCGCTTCCGCTCGTTTTCCTGCAGATGGCGCTTGCGCAGGCGGATGGACTTGGGCGTGATCTCGACCAGCTCGTCGTCGTCGATGAACTCGACGGCGGACTCCAGCGTGAGCTTGATCGGCGGGGTGAGGCGCACGGCTTCGTCGGTGCCCGAGGCGCGCACGTTGGTGAGCTTCTTGCCCTTGATGGGGTTTACTACCAGGTCGTTGTCGCGGCTGTGGATGCCGATGATCATGCCTTCGTACAGCTTGTCGCCGGGCGAGACGAACATGCGGCCGCGGTCTTCCAGGTTCCATAGCGCATAGGCTACGGCTTCGCCGTTTTCCTGGGAGATCAGCACGCCGTTGTGTCGGCCGGGGAGATCGGCCTTGACGGGGCCGTATTCGTCGAACACGTGGGCCATGATGCCGGTGCCTCGCGTCATGGTCATGAAGTCGCCTTGAAAGCCGATGAGCGCGCGCGCGGGAATACGGTACTCGATGCGCACGCGGCCGTTGCCGTCGGGCTGCATGTCCATGAGGTCGCCGCGGCGGCGGCCGAGCTCTTCCATGACCGCGCCCTGGTGCGCTTCCTCGACGTCGATGGTGAGCAGTTCGTACGGCTCCATCTTCACGCCGTCGATTTCCTTGAACACCACGCGCGGCTTGCCCACCGCCAGCTCGAAGCCTTCGCGGCGCATGTTTTCCAGAAGAATCGTCAGGTGCAGTTCGCCGCGGCCGGAGACCAGAAACACGTCGGCATCATTGGTGTCTTCCACGCGCAACGCCACGTTGGTGAGCAGTTCCTTGTTGAGGCGATCGCGGATCTGGCGGCTGGTGACGAACTTGCCTTCGGTGCCGGCCAAAGGAGAGGTGTTGACCTGGAAGTTCATGGTCAGCGTCGGCTCGTCCACTTTCAGCATGGGCAGCGGCGTCGGGTTGTCCTTGTCGGTGATGGTGACGCCGATGCCGATGTCATCGATGCCGTTGATGAGGACGATGTCGCCGGCTTCGGCCTCGTCGACCAGGATGCGTTCCAGGCCCCGAAAGCCCAGCACCTGGTTGATGCGCCCGGTCTTCATTTCGCCGTCGATGCCCGCCACCACGGCCACGGTCTGGCCGGGCTTGATGCGGCCGTTCTTGATGCGGCCCACGCCGATGCGGCCGACGTAGGAGGAATAATCCAGCGCCGCGATCTGCAACTGCAAGGGCGCGTCGGGGCTGCCTTCCGGCGCCGGCACGTGCGAAAGCACGGTCTCGAACAGCGGCACCATGTCGGCGGCAGCACCGCCGGAGGATGGCGCGTCCTTGATGTCCAGGCAGGCCCAGCCGTTCAGTCCCGAAGCATAGACGATGGGAAAATCGAGCTGCTCGTCGGTGGCGCCGAGCTTGTCGAAGAGATCGAAAGTGGCATTGATGGCGTAGTCGGGTCGCGCGCCCGGGCGGTCGACCTTGTTCACCACCACGATGGGCCTGAGGCCCAGCGCCAGCGCCTTCCTGGTGACAAAGCGGGTCTGCGGCATGGGGCCTTCCACCGCATCCACCAGCAAGAGCACGCCGTCCACCATGCCCAGCACGCGCTCCACCTCGCCGCCGAAGTCGGCGTGTCCCGGGGTGTCGACGATGTTGATATGGTAGTCGCCGTACTGGATGGCCGTGTTCTTGGCCAGGATGGTGATGCCGCGTTCCTTTTCCAGGTCATTGCTGTCCATGACGCGTTCGTCCACCGCCTGGTTGTCGCGGAAGGTGCCGGATTGCTTCAGGAGCTGGTCAACCAGCGTGGTCTTGCCGTGGTCGACGTGGGCGATGATGGCGATGTTGCGAAGCTTGCGGGACATGGCTGCGGCCTGGCTGGAAAACCGGCTATTTTAGCAGATTTGAATATATCCTTCGTTATTGTTGATACAGAGGGTGCCGGTCCAGCCGCCGCTCGATTTCCGCAATCTGGGTGCGGTAGGCGGGACTGCCCACCGCACCGAAACGGCGCACGAACACGGCCTCCGGCATGAATTCCGGCAGGTCGGAAAAGACCGGCGCCAGCGCCTCGTCCGAGGCAAGAGCGGCAAGACGGGCCTGCACCGCGGCCGCGCGCGGCCCGGTACCCAGTTCGCCCAGACGGGCGCCGGCGCGGTCGTAGGCGATGTCGGTAAAGCTGAAGCCGGAGCCGGACTGCACGTCCTCCTCCTCCTTGGCCAGACCCATGGCGTTGGCCAGCCGGCTGCCGCCGTTGGCGGACAGCGCCGCCGCGATCAGGAGGTGTTCGGCGGCATCGCGCCGGCCATGCAGCGTCAGCAGCACGGGAGGCGCGCGCCGCGTGCTGCGGCCGCGGCCTTCCAGCAGCTGGTGCAGGCTCACGCCCGCCACATAGGCGCCCAGCGCGGTGTAGGCGGCGCGGTTCTCGGCGGCGGCATCTCCGCCACGCTGCCGGGCATGGCCGAAGACCTTGCCCAGCACCTCGCGCAGCGGCTGCTGGCTTTTGTCGGGGTAGCGCACCACGGCCTTGCGCACGAATTCCGCATAGGCCAGGAGGCGCTGCTTTTCCTCGGCGCCGACCAGCACTTCCGCCCCCTTGCGTTCCATCAGGGTCAGCAGTTCCGGCCGCCACTGGTAATCCAGGCTGAGATGGTTCTCGGACAGACGCACCCCCTGCATGGACTCCAGCAGGGCCAGATAGTCAGGGTCCTGACGCAGCCAGCGCTGCGCCACCCACAGCACCCCGCGCGCCAGAAAAGCCGGCAGCGGCAGGCTGCCCGCCTGCATGCGGGCCGGCACCAGCACGCTTTCCTGCTGCGAAAGCTCGGCGGAAAAATTCAGATATTCGCCGAAGGGGTTGCGCGGCACGCGCAGGCTGACGACGAGCAAGGCCTTGCCTTCTTCCAGGGTGGCCGCCACACCATGCACCGGCTTCACCACCACTGCGTAATTGAGCAGGCGGTTCACATCTTCCGCCGACAACTCCAGGGTCTGCACGGTGTCCGTCGTGCGTGCGCGCGGCACGCTTTTTTCGAACAAATGCTTGGCCCAGACCAGGTCGTCGCGCGTGATGCGCCCGCCCGGTTCGGCGCGGGGCTGCTCGTCCAGCACCGCCCAGGCCAGGGCCGCAAGGCCGCCGGCCAGCAGGGTGAAGAAGAGCAGCAGCTTTTTCATCAACCCTCTTTGTTGCGCATGAAATCGGCGGTCTTGAAGAAAGCGGCCTTCAGCTCCGCCTTGAGATTTTCGTCCAGACCTGCGTCATCCATGGCGCGCTGCATGCAGCCCATCCACTGGTCGCGTTCCGACTCGCCGATGGGAAAGGGCATGTGGCGCCGGCGCAAAAAGGGCTGTCCGATGCGGTCGGTATACAGTGGCGGTCCCCCGGTCCAGCCGGAGAGGAACCAGTACAGCTTGTTGCGCGATTCGGTGAGGTCGACGGGATGCAGCTTGCGGATGCCGTAGTAATCCGGATCCTCGTCCATCAGGTCGTAGAAGCGATCGACCAGTTTGCGAATGGCTTGGTCGCCGCCGATGCGGTGGTAGTGGGTTTCCATCACTCACTCAATCAGATTTCACAGCAGACAGGCGCTATTTTGCCAAAAATCCTTTTTACAAAGAGGACATGAGGACAAGAGGCAAGAAAATGCAAAGGTTTACTCCTGTCCTCTCGTCCTCCTTGTTCAAAACTCAGGCATAGTAATGCACGGCGAACAGCCCCTCGCCGTCCTGCCAGCCATCCTTGAAAGCAAATCCCGCCTGCGCCGCGAGCGCATCGAACTCACGGGGCGTGTATTTGTAGGAGTTTTCCGTGTGCAGGCTTTCCCCGGCTTCGAACATCACCGGCACCCCGGCCACCGTCACCTGCTGGCGTACACGGCTGACCAGATGCATTTCGATGCGGCCCGCCCCGGCGTTGTAGAAGGCATGGTGGTCAAACGTCTCGGGCCGGAAATCCGCCCCCAGCTCGCGATTCAGGCGCACCAGCAGGTTGCGGTTGAAGGCGGCGGTCACCCCCGCGGCATCGTTGTAGGCGGCATTGAGACGCGCGGCAGCCTTCTTGAGGTCGAAACCGATGAGCAGGCCGCCGTCGGGCCCCGCCAAGACACGGAATTGCTTCAGCATGCCCACCGCTTCGTCCGGGCCGGCGTTGCCGATGCTGGAGCCGGGGTAGTACACCAGCCGCCTTCCGGCTGCGGGCAGGTGCGGCAGCAAGGGAGCGAAGCCGTCGACAGCGGTGAAATCCAGTTGCACTGCCGTCACGTCCAAGGCCGGATGCTCGGCCGCCAAACGGCCAGCCGCCGCCGCAAGGGTTTCCCCGTCGATGTCCACCGGCCAGTAGGCGGCTGCCTTGAGCGGGCCGAGCAGCAGGCGCGCCTTGGCGCAACAGCCCGCACCCGGCTCGATCATTGAGGCCACCGGCCCGATGCGGCGCGCGATGGCTTGCGCTTCGGCCTGCAGCAGGGCGGTTTCCGCACGCGTCAGGTAATACTCCGGCTGCCGGCAAATCGCCTCGAACAGGCGCGAGCCCTCGCTGTCGTAGAAATACTTGGGCGGGATGCGCTTGGGGCTTGCGGACAAGCCGGCCAGGACGACCTCCCCGAGCGTGTCGGCGGGATGGCTGAGAGTGAGAGTGAGCAGGCGCATGGAATCAGGGGCTAGGAGTCTGCGCGGCAGAAGCCCTGGACAGCCAAAGATAAGCGACAATATCACATGCCTACCTCCTACCTTCCCTACACCCCTGGCCAGTCCTTGCTTTTACCGCCCTCGGTGGACGAATGGC
>JBFMCR010000015.1:0-154245 GCA_040754425.1 Pseudomonadota bacterium
CGAACACTGTCGCCTCGGACGCGATGGAATGCAACAGACGGGCCGGATGCCGATGACCAATTTGACTCGGAATGCATCCAGCACAGGTCAATACGGCAGATTTGCACTCTGCCGCGCAGACTCCTAGTGCGCATAGGCCCCGTCGTCGTGCCTTTCAACCGCTCCGGCAACCGCTTGCCCTTCGTGCCCGAACAGCAGTACGGCGTCTTACTCGGCTGGAAGTCGCCCTCGGGCTGGAGCGCCCGGCTAGCCGGCAATACCTGGGGCGAATACTGGCTGGACAACGCCAACAGCGAAAAATACGAAGGCTGGGAATGGGTCACCAACCTGGCAGTCGGTTACCAGAAGGGCGGACACTCCCTCAACCTCAACATCGACAACCTGTTCGACAAGCATTACGCCATCGAGGTGAAAAAGGACACCGCCGGCAAGGTCACCTATACCGCGGCCTCGCCGCGCACGGCCATGCTGACCTACCGCTATGGCTTCTGACATCGCAATGAAAAGGTCTGCCCTGCTGCTGTGCCTTATGGCTTCCACGGCCGGGGCGGCACCGCCGCCGGCCGATTGCGGCGCCGTCGAGGCCGAAGCATTTTCGGTACTGCCCATGCTGCTGCCGGCCGGACGCGGCGACCGCCAGGGAGCGCACTATTGCCTGTCCAACCTCAGGGCCGAAGCGGCAGCGGCATGGAACGGCACCGGCGGCTTCGGCTCCCCCAAACGCCTGCCGGTACGCAAATCCGGCTTCGGCGTGAGCGCCGGCAAGACAGGAAACTACCACTGGCTGCAGGCCACGGAAAAATCGGCACTGGGCGTCACCACGGCCTCGACGGCGCATTACTTCGCCGCCCCCGGCCCGGCGCCCACGGCCATGCTGCAACTGCCCAAGGCCGAACTCGAGATCGTGCCGCAGCCCCTGCCGCGCGAGCACTGGCGCTACCGCGCCGGCGAGACATGGTCTTTCCTGGTGCGTTTTTGGGGCGAACCGCTCGCAAACACCGACGTGCGCCTCAAGACCAGCGGCGGCGCCAGACGGGAATACCGAACCGACGAGCGCGGAATCGCCCGCGTGCATTTTCCTCTCGACGCCACGAGCGGAGCGCATGCCGTCGGCCACGATCACGGCCGCCCGGAACAGCATCGTTTCGTGCTGTCGGTGGATGTGAAGGGAGCCGACGGCCGCCGTTATCTCACGACCTTCAACCACCATTACGGGCCGCCCGCCGGTGCCGGCCGCAGCCTGCCGCTCGGCCTGGGCTTCCTCGCCTTGGGCGGGCTGATCGCGCTCCCGCTGGCGATGCGGCGCATGGAGAAAAAGCATGGCTGAACCATCCTCTTCACCGCGCATGAGCCTTGGCCGTCTGCGCCTGATGGTGCAGATCGTCATGCTCTTCGTGACCGTCTATGGCGGCAGCCTGGTCGGTTACTACGCAGCGGAAAAAATTTCCAATGCCCTGCCCGCGCTGTCCTGCGCCTATGACAAACAGGACGGCGCTTTTTGCGTGCTGATCCCGACCCAGCACCAGCTCCATCACCGCGTGGGCGAAGCCATCGCGCAGGCCGGCAGTTTCGCGCTGTCGATGGTCGTGCCGCTGGCTTTCACTTTTCTGAGTTTTTATCTTTTCTTCGTCCTTTTCAACAAGGCCTTCTGCGGCTGGATCTGTCCCCTTGGCACGGTGCAGGAACTGCTTTTCCGGCTGGGGCGCCGGCTGGGACGGCCGTTTTACAACCTGTCCGAAACCGCCGCAAGGCGTTTGCGCCCGGTGAAGTGGGCCATGCTGCTGATCCTGGTGATGGCGCTGCCGCTGGCTGCCGGTCTCGGCGTCACGCCGCACGTCACCGGCGATGCCTTCTGCCAGGTCTGCCCTTCGCGCATCGCCACCACCCTGCTCACCGGCGATGCCAGCCAGTTGTCCATCAATGAATCGGGCTGGCTGGAATTCGCCTTCGGCGCCCTGGCCAACACCCTGTTCGGCTTCGTCGTCGTGGCCGCCCTGGCGGTGCGCCAGCCTTTCTGCCGCATCTGTCCGCTGCTCGCGCTCAATGCCGTGTTCCAGCGGCTCTCGCCGATGCGCCTGGTCAAGCGCGAACACGACAAGTGCGAAAAGTGCGGCGTCTGCCGCCAGGCCTGCCCGATGGACATACCGGAAATCCACCACGACCACGGCAGCAAGGCCTTCAGCGAGGACTGCACCCTGTGCGGGCGCTGCGCGGAGTTCTGCCCGGATGACGACGTCATCCAGATCAAGTTCGGCACCCTTGCCCTGTTCCGCTCGCGCCGCGCCTATTACAAGGCGCGGGTGAAGACGGAAGGCCCCAAAGGGGAAGCGAAGGCCGTGCGCTGGTTCGCAGGGAAGCCTTGATGCCGGCGCTGCCCGGACTTGCCTCCGCCTGGCTGTTGGGCCTCTCGCTCGGGCTCACCGCATGCACGGTCACCTGCCTGCCTTTCATGGGCACCTGGGTGCTGGCACGCGGGGCCTCGACCGCCTGGTCCGACACTCTTGCCTTTTTGGCGGGAAGGGTCTGCGCCTACGCCGCGCTGGGATTTGCGGCAGGCATGGCCGGGGCATGGCTGGCGACCGCCCTCGAGCGCGGCATCGGACACGCGGCCATCGGCCTGGCCAGCGTGGGCGCGGGGGCATGGCTGCTCGCGGGGCGGGGCCAGCGCGGATGCGGGCTGCGCCGAAAGGCGGACGGCCTGTCGCCCTTCGCGCTCGGATTTTCCCTGAGCCTGGTTCCCTGCGCTCCGCTGGCCTCGCTGCTGGCCTTCGCCGCCCAGGCGGGCTCCTCGCCGCTGGGAGCGGGCTACGGCCTGGCTTTCGGCCTCGGTACTGCCGTGACCCCTCTGCTCCTGGTGCTGCCGCTGCTGGGGCGCTTCGGCGAACGCCTGCGCCAGGAGCGGGCCTGGCTGTCAGACTGGCTGCGCCGGGGCGGGGGCCTGGTTCTCGTCATCCTGGGTCTGTATCGCATCCGATTGGGGGCATGACATGGACGCAATGAAGCAAATGGTGGACTGGGGCGTGATCGGCCTGCTTTTCGCCCTGTCGATATGGGCCGTGGCGGTGGCGCTGGAACGTTTCGGCTATTACCGGCGATTGCGGCCGGACGAGTTCAGTACCCGTGCCGAACTGGAAACCGCCCTCACCCGGCGTCTGGTCGTGATCGGCACGGTGGCGGCCAACGCACCCTACATCGGACTGCTGGGCACGGTGCTGGGCATCATGCTCACTTTCCAGAGCATGGGGGCCGCAGGCGCGATGGACGTGAAAAGCATCATGAGCGGCCTCGCCCTGGCCCTGAAGGCCACCGCCATGGGGCTGCTGGTGGCGATCCCCTGCGTGGCGCTGAACAACGCGCTGCGCCGCCGCGTGCGCGAGCGTCTGGCCGAATTCGATGCCGCCAGGGAGAAGACCGATGGATGAGGATATCGACGGCATCAATGTGGTGCCGCTGGTCGACGTGATGCTGGTGCTGCTCACCATCGTGCTGACCACGGCCACTTTCATCGCGACCGGCCGCATCCCCCTCGACCTTGCCGAAGCCCGTCATGCCGGCGCCGATTTCGAGAACCCTTTGATCGTCACCCTGACCCTGCACAAGCTCGTTTATGTGAACGATCAGCCGGCGGCGGATCTGGATGCCGCGCTTGCCGCCGCAGACCGCGCCACCCCGGTGGTGGTGCGCGCCGACGGCGGCCTGGCCTTGCGCGACTTCGTCGAACTTGCCGATCGCATCCGGGGCATGGGCTTTCACCAGGTCGCCCTGGAAGTGCGGCGGGCATGAAATCCTGGGCCGCATCGCTCACGCTGCATGGCGCGGCGGCGGCCGTGGCGGCAATGCTCTGGTCGGAGCGCATCGCCGAGCCGGAGCCGGAGGCGATGCGCTGGACTGTGACGTTCGCCCAGCCGCAACAGCTTCCGCCCGCCCCCGCGGAACGGACGGCCCCGCCGAAAACGCCCATTCAACCGGCGCGACGCCCTCCTCCGCCAGCGGCCGCGCCAGCGCGCAAAACCGAAGAGCCCGCGATGCAGGCGGCCGCAGCGCCCGCCGCCGCTGCGGCGCCGGCCGTCCCCGAATCTCCCCCGGCCGCCCCGCCCGGGCAGGACGACGTTCCGGTGCCGGCCCCGGCCCATGCCGCCGACGAGATCGAACGGCGCTGGTATCTCGTCCTGCTGGAGCAACTGCGGGCACTGAAACGCTACCCGATGGCGGCGCGCAGGCTGGGGCAGGAAGGCGTGGTGCTGATCGAAGCCAGCATCGACGCGGACGGACGCCTGGAAAACATGGCGATCAAGCAGGGCTCCGGCCATCCCATGCTCGACCGCAGCGCGCTCGAACTTTTCGAGTCCGCGGCCGCGCGGGCGCGCGATCGGCTAAGGCCGGAACGTCCCACCCGTCTGCAAATACCCATTGCGTACAGGCTGGAAAGCTAGCCAGCAAATGCTAGTCTTCGTCGCCCAGCTCCGGGTCCCAGCCCTTGTCCCTGGCGAGCGCTATCGCCTTCTCGTAAATCTGCGCATGGCGCTCGCGCAGTTCGGGCGGCAGGCGGCTGGGCAGGTTGGCGTACTTGTCCCATTCCTTTTCGATGCGGTCCATGAGGGCCTGCATGCGGCCGAGGTCCCAGCCGGTGCAGTCCTCGCTTTCGGGAATGAAGCCAAACAGCCAGCCGTCCAGCACGATGCGGCCCAGCTGGGTCATACCGTGCTTGTCGTTGTAGAAGCCGACGTAGTTTTCGTTCATCCGGGTTCTCGTTTTATTAACGGGTGAGGCCTGCGCACAGCATCGGCAATTTTCGGCTAAGGCCGCCGCTTCGCGGCTTAACGCCGACTACGTCGGCATTGACCTGCGCCGAAAGCTCCCGCTTCATCTTGTCAGACCTGCATAAAGAAGTGGAAGCTTTTCCGGCAGGCGCTGCACGTGGTCGACCACCATGTAGTTCTTCTGGCCGAAAATGCGCGACACGTAATTGTCGGCCCTCGGGTCCAGGCTCATGCAGTAGGTGATGACACCTAGTCGCGCGACTTCCTCCACCGCCTTCTTGGTATCGTAGCGCAGATATTGCGGGTCGCGCACGTCGATGTCGGCGGGCTCGCCGTCGGTGATGACGATGAGCAGCTTCTTCGCCGAGCGCTGCAGTTTCAGATGGTGGCCGGCATGGCGGATGGCCGCGCCCATGCGCGTGGAAAGCTGCCCGGTCATGCCGGCCAGCCTGGCCTTGGGCACTTCGTCCCAGTGCTGGTCGAAGTCCTTGAAGCGGTAGTACTCCACGTCGTGGCGGCCGTCCGAACAGAAACCATGAATTGCAAACGGGTCGCCCACCTTGTTGATGGCATCCGCCAGCAGCACGCAGGCCTGGCGTGTGAGTTCCAGCACCGAATATTCCTGGTCCTGCACGGTGTCGTTGGTGGATTCGGACAGATCGAGCAGCACCAGGATGGAGAAGTCGCGCGTTTTCCGCACCGAGCGCATCATGATGCGCGGGTCGGGCTGGAAGCCCTGCCGGATGTCGACGAAGCTCGCGATCGCCGCGTTGATGTCGATCTCGTCGCCATCCGTAAGCTTCCTGATGCGCTGCACGCCCTGCGGCTGCATGGCATCGAGCAGGAACTTCATGCGGTGTATCTCGCGCTTGTACTGCGAGGTGATCTGGTCGATGACCTCGATCTCGCCCATTTTGGCGCGCTTTTCCAGCACCGTGGCCCAGGCCGGACGCTCGAGCTGGATCTGGTAGTCCCATTCGGAGTAGTGAAAGGGTTCGGACATCGGCTCCTTGCCTTCCAGCTCGTTGTAGGACTTGCCGCCGCTCTCGTCCCCGATGTTCTCGTACGGGAAAAGCTCGGTCGACAGCACCCAGATTTCCTCGGCGTCGTCGCCCGCGGTCTCGACGTCAATCTCGTTGACCATCTCCATCACGTTCACGTGCTTGCGCACCTGCTTGACAGTCTCGTAGCCGGCGCTCGCCGCCTTCTCGAAATCGAATTCCTCGAAGGCCCAGAAGTAGCGGTTGTCGTCGCGGTAGGGCGCGGTCAGCACGTCGGTGCGCGGGTTGAAGGGGAGTTTCTTCTCGCCGATGCTGTGTGCGAGCTGCACGCCGATGTCCCAGGAGGTCTGGTTGCTGTGGAGCTTGTCCTGCGCGGCTGCGAAGAGCACGCGGCCTTCCTGGATCCACGGATCGTCGTCCTCGTAGGTTTCGTCGAGCAGCGCGCGCGCCAGGCGGTCGAGATAGTTGCCGATGGTGCTGCCCATCTCCGGAGTGGCGGTATGCAGCTTGCTCCAGAGCTGCTTGAGGCCCGGGAAGCGGCGGATCGACAGGGTTTCGACGCGCGCATCCTCGATCACCGAGATCACCGCCATCTGCAGCGGGTTCAGCGCCTCGGCCGAAATCGGTACCTTGGTCTCCACCACGTGGGCCGCGCAGTGCGCGGCGGCGGCGCGATAGAGTTCGAGGCCGGACACCGGCTCCTGTCCCTCGACCGTGAAATCGTCGTAGGCGTCGGGCAGGTGCAGCAGATAATCTTCGATGTAGGGCTTGTAGCCTTCGCGCGAATCGAAATCGCCCGAGGTCGGGCGCATGAAGAAATCGCGCCCCCACAACGCGCGCAAATACATGTTGATGCGGCGCTGCACGTCCACCAGCAACGTGCCCTTGCGCTCCTTCTGCAGCATGGCGAGCGATTCCTTCGACTCGAGGCCGAAGTACTTGATCTGCTCTTCGTAATTGGTGCGGTGTGCGTGCGCGCCCCACAGCGCCCAGCGCCTGAGACCGCCCAGGGTCAGGTGCTGGAACAGCACTTCCAGCTTGTCGAGCATGGGGCGCACGCCGCGCGGCGCCTGCGCGATCAGGGTGTTGACGAACCGCAGGTAGTTGAGGAAGAGCTGCGCGTCGCCCAGACGGTTGGCTGCGGTCGGCGCCGTAGCCAGCAGCAACTCGATCACGGCGCCGGAAGTCTTCGAGGCCAGCGTGAGCGCGGCGGTGGCCAGCTCGCCGACGACGTCTTCGCCGACTTCCTTGGCCACGCGCGGCGCTTCCTCGATCCAGGTTTCCACCAGCGAGTCGCCGCGGCCGAGGCCGCGGATGGCGGATGTGCCCTTCAGGTAGTTGTCCAGGCCACGCGGGCTGAATACCTTGGTGGCTTCGTGCCAGTTGGCCTCCAGTGCGGCACGGCTGTGAGGGGACAGGTCTTCCAGCAGTTCGGCGTAGTCTTCGAGTTTGATGCTCATATCAGGGCTCAGGGGTCAGGATTCAGGGGCCAGGGCAGTGTGGTGCGCCCTGCAGCCGCGCCAGAATTCGGGATCGCGGGCTCTGCCCGCTCCTTCCCTGATCCCTGAATCCTGGCCCCTTGAAACATCAGAAGAACGTCGTCACCGCCGCGTCCAGGGCATCGCGCATGTCGGGGTCGTCGGTGATCGGACGCACCAGGGCCACGCGGCAGGCAGCCTGGGGGCTCACGCCCTTGGCGATCAGGCTGCCTGCGTAGATCAGCATGCGCGTGGACAGGCCTTCGTCGAGGCCGTGGCCCTTGAGATTGCGGCTCCTTTCGGCGATGGAAACGAGCTTGCCGGCGATCTCGGCATCGATGCCGGCTTCGTGCGCCACGATCTCGGTCTCGATGCCGTGCTCGGGATAGGTGAAGTCCAGACCGCCGAAACGCTGCTTGGTCGACTGCTTGAGATCCTTCATCAGCGACTGGTAGCCGGGGTTGTAGGAAATCACAATCTGGAAGTCGGGGTGGGCATGCACCAGCTCGCCCTTTTTCTCCAGCGGCAGCACGCGGCGGTTGTCGGTCAGCGGGTGGATCACCACGGTGGTGTCCTGGCGCGCTTCCACCACTTCGTCGAGATAGCAGATGGCGCCATGGCGCGCGGCGATGGCGAGCGGCCCGTCCTGCCATTCGGTGCCGGAGGCGGACAGGAGGAAGCGGCCGACGAGATCGCTGGCGGTCATATCCTCGTTGCAGGCCACGGTGATGAGCGGCTTGTCGAGCTTCCAGGCCATGTATTCGACGAAGCGGGTCTTGCCGCAGCCGGTCGGGCCTTTCAGCATCATTGGCATGCGCACCGAGTAGGCGGCCTCGAACAGTTCGACCTCGTCGGCGACGGGTCGGTAATAGGGTTCGGTAGTGATGCGGTATTGGTCGATGACGTTGCTCATGAAGAACTCCGGCTAGTGGGTGGCGAGTGGCAAGTGGCAAGTGGCGAGTGGCCACTCGCCACTTGCCGCAGTCAAACCGTCTTGCCGCGATAGATCACCATGGCAGCACCCTGGGACTGCGCGAAGTTGTCGTAGCCGATCAGGCGAACGTGGTTGTTCGGGTTCGCCTTGTGACAGGCTTCGGCCTCGGCCAGGATGCGGTCCACGTCGGTCTCGCCGAACATCGGCAGCTTCCACATGTACCAGTAGGAGTCCATCAGATGCTCGGGCTCTGTGTGCTCGATGGCGGGGTTCCAGCCCTTGGAGACGATGTATTCCACCTGCTTCCGTATCTGCTCGGGGGTCATGGCCGGCAGGTAGGAGAAGGTTTCGAACTTGCGGCTGGCGGGGTCGGAGAGCCGGCTTTTGTAATCCATTACTTCAGACATTTTGGTTCCTTTCGATTGTTAGGGGTCAGGGGTCGGGATTCAGGGGCAGTGCCGCTGCGCCGCGCTTTTCCCTGAATCCTGGTCCCTGAATCCTGATTACTTGTGCGCGACGTCCAGCTTGTCGACGGTGTCGAACTCGAACTTGATCTCTTTCCAGGTTTCCATGGCGATCTTCAGTTCGGGGCTGTGCTTTGCCGCTTCGGTCAGGATGGCCTTGCCTTCCTTCTCGACGGCGACGCCGCGGTTGCGCGCTTCCACGCAGGCTTCCAAAGCAACCCGGTTCGCTGCGGCGCCGGCCGCGTTGCCCCACGGATGTCCAAGCGTGCCGCCGCCGAACTGCAGCACGGAGTCGTCACCGAAGATGGTGACCAGCGCGGGCATGTGCCAGACGTGGATGCCGCCCGAGGCGACCGGGAAGACGCCGGGCATGGAACCCCAGTCCTGGTCGAAGAAGATGCCGCGCGAACGGTCTTCCTTGATGTAGGACTCGCGCATGATGTCGATCCAGCCCAGGGTGGCCTCGCGGTCGCCTTCCAGCTTGCCCACGACGGTGCCTGAATGCAGGTGGTCGCCGCCGCTTAGCCTCAGGATCTTGGTCAGCACACGGAAGTGGATGCCGTGGTGGGGGTTGCGGTCCAGCACGGCGTGCATGGCGCGGTGGATGTGCAAGAGCATGCCGTTGTCGCGGCACCAGTTGGCCAGGCCCGTGTTGGCGCAGAAGCCGCCGGTGATGTAGTCGTGCATGATGATGGGGGCGCCGATTTCCTTGGCGTACTCGGCACGCTTGTACATCTCTTCCGGGGTGGGGGCGGTGACGTTGAGGTAGTGGCCCTTGCGCTCGCCGGTCTCGCGCTCGGCCTTCTCGATGGCTTCCATGACGAAGTCGAAGCGCTGGCGCCAGCGCATGAAGGGCTGCGAGTTGACGTTCTCGTCGTCCTTGGTGAAGTCCAGGCCGCCTCTGAGGCACTCGTACACGGCGCGGCCGTAGTTCTTGGCGGAAAGACCCAGCTTGGGCTTGATGGTGCAGCCCAAGAGCGGCCGGCCGTACTTGTTCATGATGTCGCGCTCGACCTGGATGCCGTGGGGCGGGCCGCCGCAGGTTTTGACGTAGGCGATGGGGAAGCGCACGTCTTCCAGGCGCAGGGCGCGCACGGCCTTGAAGCCGAACACGTTGCCCACCAGGGAAGTGAACACGTTCACGACCGAACCTTCTTCGAACAGGTCGATCGGGTAGGCGATGAAGGCATAGAAGCAGGTGTCGTCGCCAGGCACGTCCTCAATGGCGTAGGCACGGCCCTTGTAGTAGTCCAGGTCGGTCAAGAGGTCGGTCCACACAGTGGTCCAGGTACCGGTGGAGGACTCGGCGGCCACGGCGGCGGCGGCTTCCTCGCGATCCACGCCCGGCTGGGGGGTGATCTTGAACACGGCCAGGATATCGGTATCCAGGGGCGTGTATTCGGGCATCCAGTAGGTCTGCCGGTATTCCTTCACGCCGGCGTTGTAGGTTTTTACAGCCATGATTTCCTCCTGCAATATAAGGTCGGGTTTGCGCGTAACGCCAGTGGCGATTTACACGATGGGCGAATCATGCAGAATCCGAATCATCAATAACAGTCGTTTTTTTCTATTGTTTATATAGAGTATCATCTATACACATCAACGCCAGACCACGAGCGGCCATGCGACGCACCACCTTTCGCCAGCTGGAAATCTTCGAGGCCATCGCCCGCTTGGGCAGCTTTACCAAGGCCTCCGAAGAACTCCACCTTACCCAGCCCACGGTTTCCATGCAGATCAAGAAACTCAGCGATACGGTCGGTGCGCCCTTGCTCGAACAGGTGGGCAAAAAAGTCCACCTCACCGATGTCGGGCGCGACCTGGTCAAGGCGACGCGCGAAATCTTCGCCATCCTCGATGGCTTCACCATGTCTGTGGCCGAGCGGCAGGGCATGAAGAAGGGCCGGCTGAAACTGATGGCCATCACCACCGCTTCGTACTTCGCGCCGCGCCTCTTGGGCGAATTCTCCAGGCTCTACCCCGGCATCGAGGTCACCCTGCGCGTGACCAACCGCGAAAAGCTCCTGGCCAGCATGGCGGACAACCCCGATGATCTCTACATCCTGGGACGCCCGCCGGAAGATATCGATGTCGTCGCCACGCCTTTCATGGAGAACCCCATCGTGGTGCTGGCTCCCCCTGACCACCCCCTGGCCGGCAAAAAAAACATCTCCCTGAAACGCCTGGCCCAGGAGCCCTGGCTCATGCGTGAGGCCGGCTCCGGCACGCGGATTGCCATTGAAAAACTCTTTGCCAGCAAAGGCATAGAACTGAAGCCGCGCCTGGAACTGGGCAGCAACGAAGCCATCAAGCAGGCCATCCTTTCCGGCCTGGGCATTTCGGCCCTGTCCATCCACGCCCTGGCGCTCGACCAGGTCGGCCAGTTCGCCGTGCTCGACGCCGAGGGATTCCCCATCATGAGCCACTGGTACGTGGTCTATCCCGCCGCCCGCCCGCCTTCACTGGTGGCGCGCGCCTTCATGGGTTTTCTGCTGGGGCAGGAGTATGGGGATGCTCGGGGTAAAAAGGGGGGCAAAAGGACTTGAAACGGCTAAGATCCATAGCCTGGATGCTCCTGCCCGGTGTAAATTTTCGTCAGCGGCTGTCGTAAAGTGTCACTACAACGTTTGAAGCTGGCGCCACCAGTTCAATCAATTCAATGAGTTGGATCACGGCATCGTTTTTGCAATGCAGGAATTTGCGAATTCAACCAAACAAGAGAGGATCGATATGGCACGCAAGCAAACACTCGTATTCCTGACCCTGGCCGCCTTGGCGTCCCCGGTATTCGCAGTCGACGGCGGTGCCGTGCTCGGCGGAGCGATTGGCGGTGGGGCCGGTGCCGCTGTGGGTTCCGCCGTGGGCGGGAAGGAAGGTGCGATTATCGGCGGCGCCATCGGCGGCGGTGTCGGGGCAGCGATCGGATCCGGCGACAGCAAGGAGACGAAGGTCGTAGAGAAGGAAGTCGTATATGTCAAGGATCGCCACGACAACGGCCTGCACCGCGGGCACCACAAAAACAAGCACGACCACTGAGTCGGGATGTGCCGCCCATCAATGAGGGCGGGGAGGAACGAAAGGCCGGTTCACCCGGCCTTTTGCATAGCTGTGTCAGCTTTTCCTGAGGTAACAGGCTTTCAGCATGAAGCTGCCCGCATCGGTCTTGCAATCCACTTCGTGATCGCCGCCGACGATGCGGATGTTCTTGATCTTGGTGCCGACCTTCAGCGTGGTCGAGGAGCCTTTTACCTTGAGATCCTTGATCAGCACCACGGTGTCGCCGTCATTCAGCACATTGCCGTTGGCGTCCTTGACTACGGCAGCTGCATCTTCATCGGCTTGCGCGGATTCATTTGCCGGCCATTCGTAGCCGCAGTCGGCGCAAACGTAGTTGTCGCCGTCATGGTAGGTGTTCTCCAGGCTGCATTGGGGACAGGCGGAATTGGTGCTCATGGTTTTCTCGCTTCGAACAAGATGAAAAATCATTTCGTCAGTGCCATGAAAAGCTCGGGCAGTTTCTCGGGCAGTTTCTGAACCCGGTCGATGACGGTGTACTGTCGGCCGAAGATGTCGGATACGTATTCATCCGCTTTGGGGTCGAGGCTGATGCAGTAGGTGAAGATGCCGTCGCGGTCGAGTTCCTTCACGGCCTGGCGCGCGTCTTCGATGAGCAGACGCTCGTCCTGCGCATCCACGTCTGCCGGTTGGCCATCGGTGAGCACGAGCATGAGCTTCTTGTCTGCGGGCCGCGCGGCCAGATAATGCGCAGCGTGGCGCATGGCGGCACCCATACGCGTGGACCAGCCGGCTTCCATCGCCGCCAGCCGCGCCTTCACCTCGTCGTCCCAGTGTTCGCTGTAGCCCTTGATATGGAGATAGCGCACGTCGTGGCGGGTGTTGGAATGGAAGCCGGCGATGGCGAAGGGGTCGCCCAGCTTCTCGATGGCCCAGGCCAGGAGCGACACCGCCTCCTGCGATAGTTCGAGTATGGTCTGCTCGGAGCCGGCGGCTTTTTCATTCAATGATTCGGACAAATCCAGCAGCAGCATCACCGCGATGTCGCGGCCGCTGGTCTTGTGGCTCATGTTGATGCGCGGGTCGGGAGTGGCGCCGCCCTTGAAATCAATCAAGGAACGAATGGCGACATCGAGGTCGAGCTCGCTGCCTTCTTCCTGATAGCGGATGCGCACCTTGTCCTGCGGCTTTAACAAATCGAGCAGGCGTTTCAGTCGCTTGGCGAGCGCATCGTGTTTGGCGAGCAGGCGGTCGATGTCGCCTGCATTGCCGCTGGGGTGCAGGCGCTCGTACAGGCTCACCCAGTCCGGGCGGTAGGTCTGGCTGCCGTAATCCCACTCGGGGTAATGGCGCGGCGGCAGGCCTTTGAGTTCTTCGCCTGGTTCGATTTTTCTCTGTTCATCGAAGGCCTCTTCCTCGTCGCCCTCCTCGATGAATTTCCACAGTTGACGGTTGTCGTCGCGGTAGTCGACCACGGTATCGTTGAAGTGCACCTTGGCGTACTGGTCGCTCTGGCGGCGGGTTTTGGCAACGTAGGAAAGGGCCAGCGAGGCGATTTCTGATGTGCTGGATTCGCCCTTGGCCATGATGGCGTGAAAGCGCGCTACGTAGTCATTGAGGTCGGCGTCACGATAGCCATGCCCGGGGTCGAGCAGCGCGCGTGACAGCATGGCCAGGCGATGGCGCAGACAGGATGTGGTCTCGGGGTCGCAGGCGTCTTCGTCCGGCCTGGGGTGCAGCGCGAGGAAGATGCGGGCGAGGCCCGGATACTCGCGCATCAGCAGCGTTTCGATGCGGCAATCCTCGAAGAACTCCACCGCCATGCGCTGGAACGGACTCCAGTTGTCGGCGATCTGCGCCTCGGACCAGCGGCGATGCCCGACCATGTGCGCGAGCGTGGCGCGGTAGCGGTCGAGGCCGGAGATTCTGTTCCCCTCCCCGTCGGGGAGAGAGTGGCGCGAAGCGCCGGCTGAGAGAGCGCCCTCACCCTCCACGCCTCTCCCCGTGGGAGAGGGGAGAATAATGTCGTCGTACACGTCCGGCAGCCGCATGCCGAGCTTGTCGTAATATGGCACCGGCTTGCGGATTTCGTCGAAGGCGGTGGAGTAGGGCACCAGATGGTCAGAGTCCTGCCACAGGCCGCGCAGGTACAGGTCCAGTTTGCGTTCGACGTCCACCAGCAAGGTGCCATGGCGCTCGCGCTGCAGCACCGCGCGCGCATCGGCCGACTGCAGGCTGAAGTAATCTTTCTGCCGCTCGGGATGGTTGGCGTAGTTGCGGATGCCGTATTCCACCCAGTTCCTGAGGCCCGCGATGGAAAGCTGCGCGAGAAGGGTCGGCGCCTGTACGAAAAACTCGGGCAGACCGGGGCTGGGGAAGGTGGTGTGATGGCCGTGGATGGAACCGGTGGTGCGTTCCATGAAATCGAGTATGAGGTCGAGGTAGTGCTGCAACTGTTCCTGCGATTGCAGGCGCTTGGCCACTGGCGCCAGGGTCTGCAGGAAAGGTGCGATGGCGCGGCCGTTGGGCGACTTCTGCATGCGCTGGATCAGCGCCATCACCTGCGGCAGCGATGCCTCGCCAACGGCTTTCGCCGCCGACGGCCACTCTTCCATGAACGCCAGCATCGGCTCCACGCCACGTCCCAGCTTGCCGATGACGCGCGCGGCTTCGAGATAAGCATCGAGCCCCTCGCGTGTGAGCACCGCCAGCGCTTCCGCCATGCAGTCCTCGAACACCTCCTCCACCTGCGAAAAGCGGGTGTCGAGCTGCGCCCAGTAGTCGGCCATCAAGGGATGCTGATAATCGTTGCTTGCTTCTGACAAGGCGGCTTTTCCAGAAAATCATTTCACCGCGGAGTTCGCGGAGGACGCGGAGTAAATCTTTAAGAAAAAGGTTTTCCCTCTGCGTCCTCCGCGAACTCCGCGGTTGACCAATTTCAAACTGCGAACACCGCATCGATCGCGTGATCCAGCGTCTCGCGGATGTCGGCGTCGTCGGTGATCGGGCGCACCAGCGCCATGCGGCAGGCGTCGCCCGCGGCCACGCCATCCTTGATCAGCGTCGCGGCGTACACCAGCAGGCGGGTGGAAATGCCCTCATCGAGGCCGTGGCCCTTGAGGTTGCGCGCGGTCTGGCCGATCTTCACCAGTTTGGCCGCGACGGCCGGATCGAGGCCGGTCTCCTTGGCCAGGATGGTGGTCTCCAGCTTGGCCTCGGGGTAGTCGAAGTCGAAGGCGGTGAAGCGCTGCTTGGTCGACTGTTTCAAGTCCTTCATCAGCGACTGGTAGCCGGGGTTGTAGGAAATCACCAACTGGAAATCGGGATGCGCCTGGATCAGTTCGCCCTTCTTGTCGAGCGGCAGGGTGCGGCGGTGGTCGGTGAGCGGATGGATCACCACGGTGGTGTCCTGGCGCGCTTCCACGATTTCATCCAGATAGCAGATGGCGCCGATGCGCGCGGCGGTGGTGAGCGGGCCGTCGAGCCAGCGCGTGCCGTTGGCTTCGAGCAGGTAGCGCCCAACGAGGTCGGAGGCGGTCATATCCTCGTTGCAGGCCACGGTGATGAGCGGCTTGCCGAGCTTCCACGCCATGTACTCGACGAAGCGCGACTTGCCGCAGCCGGTGGGGCCCTTGACCATCACCGGCAGGCGGTTGCGGTAGGCGGCCTCATACAGCGCGACTTCGTTTTTTTGCTGCTGGTAGTAGGGTTCCTGCTGAACCTTGTATTGGTCTTTGTCGATCATCTGCGACTCCGTGGGTTGCGCCAATCGTCCAAACGGCTTGAACAAGGAGGACAAGAGGACAGGAGGAAAACCTCTCTGTATTACCTCTTGTCCTCATGTCCTCTTTGTAAAAAACAACGCCCCCAGCAAGCCGGGGGCGTGTAGAGCTTGCATCCAGTCGGGCTTGATTACTTGTGCACGCCAAGCTTCTCGCGCCAGCCGGGGTACAGCTTGTCGGCGTCGCCGGGGAAGGACTCGAACGCGCGGGCGAATTCCTTGTGCTCTTTCGCGAACTCGATCGGGTCGGCGCCGGACTTCCAGCACTCGTAGGACTGGCGCAGGGAAATGGCGCCGGCCGCGGGGCTGTCGATGTGGCCGTAGGAGCCGCCGCCGGCGGTGTTGATGACGTTGCCGTGGCCCAGGTTCTCGAAGAAGCCGGGCAGACGCAGAGCGTTCATGCCGCCGGAAATGATCGGGGTGGTGGCCTTGACACCGTACCACTTCTGGAAGTAGACCGGGCCTTGGCACTCGTCGCGCTCGATCATGTAGGCGATAATCTTGTCGCTCATCTCGCCTTCCATCTTGCCGTAGCCCATGGTGCCGACGTGGATGCCGGAGGCACCCTGCAGACGGCTCATCTTGGCCAGCACGAAGGCGGTGTAGCCGCGCTTGGAGCTGGGGGAGGTGACGGCGCCGTGGCCGGCGCGATGGTAGTGCAGGAACTGGTTCGGGTACTGGCGGCGGGCGGTGGTCACCATGCCCGGGCCGCCGACGTAGCCGTCCACCAGGAAGGCCAGCTTGTTGGCGTCGGGGCCGAAGGTTTCCAGGGCGAAGTCGGCGCGGGCACACATTTCGTAGTGATCGTCGGCGGTGATGTTCATGGAGAACAGCTTGGCCTGGCCGGTCTCGTCCATGGCGCGCTTCATGGCGTCGTAGACCAGGGGCAGGGTCTTCTTGATGGGGGCGAAAACCTGGTTGCCCTGGGGCTCGTCGTTCTTGATGAAGTCGCCGCCCAGCCAGAACTGGTAGGCCGCCTTGGCGAAGGGCTCGGGCCTGAGGCCCAGCTTGGGCTTGATGATGGTGCCGGCGATGTAGCCGCCGTCCTTCACCGGGCGGCCGAGGATGCGCCACAGATCCTCGATGTTGGTGGCCGGGCAGTCGAACTGGCGGATGACTTCCTCGGGCACGTAGAAGTCGATCATCTTGGCGTGTTCGATGTCGCCCATGCCCTGGTTGTTGCCGATGGTCAGGGTGAGGAAGGAAACCAGCATCATGCGGCCGTCGATGACGTTGCGGTCGAACAGTTCCAGCGGATAGGCGATGCGCATATCCTCGGTGGCCTCGTCGATGTGATAGACCAGCGCATCGACGCCCTTGGTGAATTCGTCGGTGGTGGACACTTCCACGTTGGTGCCGGTGGAGGACTCCGCGGCAAAATGCGCGGCGGCTTCCAGATAGCCGTGACCGGACTTGGGCTTCATCTTGTAGGCGACGAGGATGTGTTTGCCGCCCTTGATGAGGTCTTCCTCTTTCAGGGAAAGGTCGGCGTAACGTGCGGACTGATCCATAGCTTGGCTCCTGCTTTCAAATAAACATAACGATGAAATCAGGGGCTGACTATACGGATCATGTTATATAAATAAAATTCAAATGTTATGATAGTAACTATATAATTCAGCTTATATATGCGACGCCTGACCCTGCGCCAATTCCGTGTTTTCGAGGCAGTGGCCCGCAATCTCTCGTTTTCCAGGGCGGCGGCGGAGCTGCATTTGTCCCAGCCTGCGGTATCCATGCAGGTGAAAGGCATCGAGAACATCCTCGGCCTGCCGCTCACCGAGCAGATGGGCAAGAAGATTTACCTCACCGACGCCGGGCGCGAGGTGTTGCACGCCAGCCAGGCCATCACCGCGCGCCTGGACGACCTGCAGGCCAACCTCGCCCAGCTGCGCGGCATGGACAGCGGGCGCCTCAACATCGCCGTGACCACCACGGTGAGCGTCATCGCCACCCGCATCCTCGCGCACTTTCGCGCCCGCTACCCCAAGGTGGCGATCCACCTCGACGTCTCCAACCGCGAGTCGGTGCTGGGCCAGCTCGCCCACAACCGCATCGACCTTGCCATCATGGGCCAGGTGCCGGGCGGATTGGACCTCGAAGCCACGCGTTTCATGAACAATCCTCTGGTCGTGATCGCCCCGCCCGGCCATCCGCTCGCGCGCAAGAAGAAGGTGCCGCTTTCCAGCCTCGCCAACGAGCCTTTCCTGGTGCGCGAAGCCGGTTCCGGCACGCGCGGCGCCATGGAGCGCTTCTTCGCCGAGCGGGGCATGGCGCTCACCACCAGCATGGAGATGAGCAGCAACGAGGCCATCAAGCAGGCGGTGGCGGCCGGGCTGGGGCTGGGCATCCTGTCCTTGCAGACCCTGGAGCAGGAGCTGGAACTCGGGCGCCTGTCGGTTTTGAACGTAGAGGGCTTTCCCATCATGCGCCACTGGTACGTGGTGCACCGCACCGACAAACGGCTGTCGCCGGTGGCGCAGGCGTTCAAGGCCTTCGTGCTGGCGCAGGCGGACGCGCATCCGGAAAAGCGGCATGGCTGAAAGGCGCAGCCTGCAACTGCTGCATTCGGTCTTCGGCCACGCCGCTTTCCGCCCGCACCAGGAAGACATCGTCGACCATCTGATCAATGGCGGCGATGCCCTGGTCATCATGCCCACGGGCGGCGGCAAGTCGTTGTGCTACCAGCTGCCGGCGCTGGTGCGCGAGGGCACGGGCATCGTGGTGTCGCCGCTCATCGCGCTCATGCACGACCAGGTGGTGGCGCTGAAGCAGCTGGGGGTGCGGGCGGAATATCTCAACTCTTCCTTGACGGCAGAAGAGGCACGGCGGGTAGAGAATGCGCTCGTCGCCGGTAAGCTCGATCTCCTGTACGTTGCGCCGGAACGCCTGCTCACCGAACGTTTCCAGGGCCTGCTCGACCGCGCTCGCATTGCCTTGTTCGCCATCGACGAAGCGCACTGCGTATCGCAATGGGGCCACGATTTCCGTCCCGAGTACGTGCAGCTTTGCGTGCTGCATGAGCGTTTCCCCGACACCCCGCGCATCGCGCTCACCGCCACCGCGGACGCGCCCACGCGCGCAGAAATCGCCCAGCGCCTGCAACTGGAAAATGCGCGCCATTTCGTCACCGGCTTCGACCGCCCCAACATCCGTTACCACGTGAGGCAGGAAGCGGCCGGCGCACGCGAGGCGCTCTTGCGCTTCATCCGCGAACGGCATCCTGGTGAGGCCGGCATCGTCTATTGCTTGTCGAGGAAGCGCGTGGATGAAGTCGCGGCCTGGTTGAGCAGCCAGGGCCTGACCGCGCTGGCCTACCATGCCGGCATGGACGCCGAGTCGCGCCGACGCGTGCAGGAGCGCTTCCTGATGGAGGATGGCGTGATCGTGGTGGCGACGATTGCTTTCGGCATGGGCATCGACAAGCCCGACGTGCGCTTTGTCGCGCATCTTAATCTGCCCAAGAGCCTCGAGGCCTATTACCAGGAAACCGGCCGCGCCGGGCGTGATGGCGAGCCTGCCGATGCGTGGATGCGCTACAGCCTGAGTGACGTGATCCAGTTGCGGCGCATGCTCGATGAGTCAGAAGCCGACGAGTCGCATCGCCGCGTGGAAAGACAAAAACTCGACGCCATGCTGGGCTATTGCGAGCTGATTTCCTGCCGCCGCCAGTCGCTGCTCGGTTATTTCGGCGACACGCTGAATGAACCTTGCGGCAACTGCGACAACTGCCTGGACCCGCCGCAAAGCTGGGATGCTACCACCGCGGCGCAGAAGGCGCTGTCCTGCGTGCACCGTACTGGCCAGCGCTTCTGCGTGAACTATCTCATCGACGTGCTCTTGGGCCGCGACGACGAACGCATCCGGCGCTTCGGCCACGATGCGATCTCCACTTTCGGCATCGGCCAAGACTTGAGCGCGAACGACTGGCGCCAAGTGTTCCGCCAGCTGGTTGCGCGCGGCTATCTCGCAGCCGACCATGACAATTTCGGCGGCCTGCGCCTGACGAATGCCTGCCGCCCGCTGCTGCGCGGCGAGGAATCCCTGCTGCTCGCCAGGCAGGCGGCGCAGCCTACGCGCAGCAAAAAATCCCGCGTACAAACGGCGGCCAGCGACGACCCCCTGTTCGAGGCCTTGCGCCAGCGCCGCCGCGAACTGGCGCAGCAGCAAGGGGTGCCTCCCTACGTCGTGTTCCACGACAGCACCCTCGCCGCCATGGCGGCGGTACGCCCGCAGACGCTGGAAGAATTCGCCGAACTGCCCGGCGTGGGCGAGCGCAAGCTTCAAACCTACGGCGCGGCCTTCCTGGAAGTGATCAGACAAGCCGGCAGTTAGGCCGTCCGACCCAGCATTTGCATTTCGCGAACAACTGGCTATTATCGATTTGTTCGGATTTCCGAACATCCGCGTGCAATCACGCTTCCTTGTCCCCGCAAATCCTCGGATGGAGGTTTCCATGCAGACGAAGGACGTTTTTTCCCCCGCAAACGCCGGCCCCGATGCTTCGCGGCGCAAATTTCTCGGCGCCGGCGCCTCGCTGGGCGGGTTGGCGCTTCTTGGGCAGGCTCCCTTGGCCAGCGCGATGCAGAAGATGATCGAACTGCCGATGGTCAACGGCAGCCGGGGGCTCGCCGCCTACCCGCAAAAACGCGAACTCATCGTCATGACCGCGCGCCCGGTGCAGCTGGAAACGCCGATGGCGGTTTTCAATGAAGGCGTGTTCACGCCCAACGACGCCTTCTTCGTGCGCTGGCACCTCGCGAATATGCCGACCAGCATCGATGCCGCCACCTTCCGCATCAAGGTGCATGGCCTGGTCAAGCAGCCGCTGGAACTGAGTGTCGCCGACCTCAGGAACAACTACGAGCAGGTCGAGATCGCCGCGGTCTGCCAGTGCGCGGGCAACAGCCGCGGCCTGTTCAACCCGCGCGTGCCGGGCGGCCAGTGGTCGAACGGCGCCATGGGCAACGCGCTGTGGAAAGGCGTGCGCCTGCGCGACATCCTGAACAAGGCGGGCATCCAGGTTGGCGCGGTGCAGGTGCGGCTCAACGGCGCCGACGGCCCGGTGCTGCCGACCACGCCGGACTTCGTCAAGGCGCTGGACATGGACATCGCGCTGCAGGAGGACGTGATCGTCGCCTACGCCATGAACGGCGAACCTTTGCCGCTACTCAACGGCTACCCCGTGCGCCTGGTGGTGCCGGGGTGGTACGCCACCTATTGGGTCAAGATGCTGGACGACATCGAAGTCATCGGCAAGGTGGACGAGAACTTCTGGATGAAGCCCGCCTACCGTATCCCCGACAACCCCTGCGGCTGCGTGGAGCCGGGACAGAAGGGCATGGCCATGGTGCCCATCAACCGCATGACCGTGCGTTCCTTCATCACCAGCGTGGCCGACGGCGCCAAGGTGAAAGGCGGGCGCTTGCAGGAAGTGAAAGGCATCGCCTTCGACGGCGGCTATGGCATCGCCCGTGTGCTGTTTACCACGAACGGCGGCAAGACCTGGGCGGAAACCCGGCTCGGCAAGGACTACGGCAAGTACAGCTTCCGCGAATGGAGCTTTGCGTTCAGGCCAAGACCCGGCAGGCGCTACGAACTTGCCTGTCTTGCCATCAGCAACAACGGCGAATCCCAGCGCTTCGCGCCGCGCTGGAACCCGTCCGGATATATGCGCAACGTCGTCGAACCGGTGCGCGTCACCGCGGTTTGAGGAGAAGGCCATGAACACCCTGATGAAACCCGCGATGGTTTGCGCCGCCTTCATTGCTTTGGCCATGAGCCCGGCAGCCCGGACAGCCGACATGTCGGCTGTCGTCACGATCGACCTTCCCGGCGAAACCGCGGAATTGAAGCCCGGACCGGGCAGGGAGGCTGCCTTGGCCAACTGCATGATCTGCCACTCGGTGGATTACATCTACATGCAGCCGCCGCAGACACGGGATCAATGGAAGGCAAGCGTGGTGAAGATGCAGAAGACCTTCGGCGCGCCGATCAAGGACGAGGACATCGACGCCATCGTCGGCTACCTGATGTCGCAAAACGGCAAGCAGTAAAGGCGATTTACCCCGTTGTTTTGCGGTAATGCAACGGGGTATTACGCAAGAGCAAAAGGGGGCCGGGTCAGCGCTGCGACCGGGTATTCGCCGCGCAGATCGCGCAGAGTTTTTTCCATTTTTCCAAATGTTCCTTCGCGGCCTGCGAACTGCGCGGGAAATCGCGGATTTTCCGGAAGGCGCGAATGAGGCCAAAGCCCCTGCTCCAGGAGCGTCATCAGACGCGCCTTGATATCGGAATGCGCGGCCAAAGCCGCACCCCGCAACGCCAAAGACAATCCGGGTTAACCCGGATATTTCATGAGGGACGCGGGATGATGGCGAGGCGATTTGCGAGCAGATTTCCGTACTCGTGCCAAGCCAATAGCGCGACCGCGAAGGGCGGAGCAGTGCCTTGCGCAGCAAGGTGCGACCCCGTAGCGGGATGCAGGCGCCCGTGGCGCGGTCGCTCGGCATCCCTTCCGCTGCCCGCGATCCCCACTTTCGTGGGGCCCCTCGTGCAACGCTCCAGGGCACCCCTATTGGCGCGAAGCGAGGGCGGAAAGATGCTCGCAAAGCGTCCGCCAGCGCCCGCGTAGCCCGGCGGTACAAAATGGTTTCCGTCCTGATTGGCCACAATGCCTTTATTCATGCCGTTTACCGCTGATTCCGGGGGCGAACTCATGAAAAATCCGGGTTAAACTTGGCTCAGGGGTGAACATGCCGGTCAACATTCAATCGCCGCTGGTGCGCAGAACAGGCGCGATCGCCTTTCTGGCGCTGATTTTCGGGCTTGCGCTCTGGGTGCTGTCGCCGTTCTGGGCGGCGCTGGCCTGGGCGGGCGTGCTCGCCTATGTCACCTGGCCACTGTACGTGCGGCTGTCTGCGCATTGGCGCGGCCGCAAGACCCTCGCCGCCTTCGGGATGACGCTCGCGGTGGCCTTGGTGCTGCTGGTGCCGGTGGTACTGGTCATGTACACCCTGGCGGTCGATGCGCTTGCAGCAGCCGCGAAACTGCGTGAGATCGCGGCCAACGGCCTGCCGCCCATGCCGCCGGGCATCCTCGACCTGCCGGGCGGCGAGTGGCTCGCCGCCCAATACCGGCGCATCCAGGCCGACCCGGCCTGGATTCGCGGCCGGGTCGAAGCCCTGGGGCTTGCCAACCCGGACCTGTACAAAGCCATGGCGGGCAGCGTGGGGCGCAGCATCGCCAAATTCGGCCTGGCGATCTTCGCCCTGTTCTTTCTCTATCGCCACGGCGAGAGCGTGCTGGCCCAGTTCCGTCGCATCGCCACGCACTGGATCGGCGGCCAGGCCAGGTCCTACCTCTCTGCGGTCGGGGTGACGGTGCACGCCGTCGTGTTCGGCATCGTGCTGACGGCCGTCGCGCAAGGCACGCTGGCGGGATTGGGCTACTGGGTGGCGGGCGTGCCGGCGCCGGTGATGTGGGGCGCGATCACCGCGCTGGTGTCGTTGATCCCTTTCGCCGGCCCGCTGGTGTGGGGCAGCCTGTCGATCGGGCTCTTCATCAACGGCGACACCCCTGCGGCCGTCGGCCTGTTCCTGTGGGGCGCGCTGGTGGTGAGCTGGGTGGACAACTTCATCCGTCCCATCGTCATCAGCGGGCCCACGCGCATTCCTTTCCTGCTGGTGTTTCTCGGCGTGCTGGGCGGGCTCAACGCCTTCGGCCTCATCGGCCTGTTCCTCGGCCCGGTGATCCTGGCCGTGGCGCTTGCCATCTGGCGCGAGTGGCTGGAGTCGGCGCGCAAGGAAAGCGGGCAGCAATAAAGCCGCCCGCTGCTCTGCTATGCGGCAAAACGCCACCGATGGTGGATAATCGAGTTTTTGCTTGATTCAGAAATTTCCCATGGCCCAGTACGTCATGTCCATGCTCCGCGTGAGCAAGATCGTCCCGCCCAAGCGGCAGATCATCAAGGATATTTCCCTGTCCTTCTTCCCCGGCGCCAAGATCGGTTTGCTGGGTCTCAACGGCTCCGGCAAGTCCACGGTGCTGCGCATCATGGCCGGCGCCGACAAGGAGTTCGAGGGCGAGGTACAGTGGCAGCCCGGCATTTCCATCGGCTACCTGCCGCAGGAGCCGCAGCTCGACCCGGAAAAGACCGTGCGCGAGGAGGTCGAGGCGGGCCTGGGCGAGGTGATGGAAGCGCAAAGGAAGCTGGAGGAAATCTACGCCGCCTACGCCGAGCCGGATGCCGATTTCGACAAGCTCGCCGAGGAGCAAGCGCGGCTCGAAGCCATCATCGCCACTTCGGGCACCGACGCCGAGACCCAGCTGGAAATCGCCGCCGATGCCCTGCGTCTGCCGCCCTGGGAGGCGAAGATCGGGCCGCTCTCCGGCGGCGAGAAGCGCCGCGTCGCCTTGTGCAAGCTCTTGCTGTCCAAGCCCGACATGCTGCTCTTGGACGAACCGACCAACCACCTCGACGCCGAGTCGGTGGAGTGGCTGGAACAGTTCCTGGTGCGCTTTCCCGGCACCGTGGTGGCGGTGACCCACGACCGCTACTTCCTCGACAACGCGGCAGAGTGGATCCTGGAACTCGACCGCGGCCACGGCATTCCCTGGAAGGGCAACTACTCCTCGTGGCTCGATCAGAAGGAACAGCGCCTGGAACGGGAGGCCAAGCAGGAAGCCGCGCGCATCAAGACCATGAAGCAGGAACTCGAATGGGTGCGCCAGAACCCCAAGGCGCGCCAGGCCAAGAGCAAGGCGCGATTGAGCCGTTTCGAGGAACTGAGTTCATACGAATATCAGAAGCGCAACGAGACCCAGGAAATCTTCATCCCGCCAGGCGAGCGGCTCGGCGACAAGGTCATCGAGTTCAACGGCGTATCCAAAGGCTTCGGCGATCGCCTCTTGATCGACAACCTGTCCTTCTCGGTTCCGCCCGGCGCCATCGTCGGCGTCATCGGACCCAACGGCGCCGGCAAGTCCACGCTGTTCCGCATGATCCTGGGCCGCGAACAGCCGGATGCCGGCGAGATCGTCATCGGCCCGACGGTGAAAATCGCCGCGGTGGAGCAGACGCGCGAGGGCCTGGACGACAGCAAGACCGTGTTCGACGAAATCGCCGAAGGCCGCGACATCCTCACCGTGGGCAAGTTCGAGATGCCTGCCCGCGCCTATCTTGGCCGCTTCAACTTCAAGGGCGCTGACCAGCAGAAGATCGTCGGCAACCTCTCCGGCGGCGAGCGCGGGCGCCTGCATCTGGCCAAGACCCTGATCGCCGGCGGCAACGTGTTGCTGCTCGACGAGCCGTCCAACGATCTGGACGTGGAAACCCTGCGCGCGCTGGAAGACGCGCTCCTGGAATTCCCCGGCTGCGTGCTGGTCACCTCGCACGACCGCTGGTTCCTCGACCGCATCGCCACCCACATCCTGGCGGCGGAAGGCGATTCGCAGTGGACCTTCTTCAACGGCAACTACCAGGAATACGAGGCCGACAAGAAGAAGCGCCTGGGCGAGGAAGGCGCGCGGCCCAGGCGCATCCGCTACAAGCCGATAAGCAGATGATTCTGTCCCCCCTTGTCGAAGCCGATCGCTACATCCCTTTGCACCCGCTGTTTGCCGGCGCGTTCGACTATTTGCGTGGCGCAGACTTGATGTCGCTCGCGCCGGGCAAACACGAGGTACAGGGCGAGCAGCTATTCGCCATCGTCGAGGCCTGTGCCGGACGCACGCGCGCCGAGGCCAAGCTGGAATGCCATCGGCGCTATATCGACATCCAGCTGGTGCTGGAAGGCGTGGACGAGATGGGCTGGCGGCCGCTGGCGCAGTGCGAGAAACCGATCGCGGAATTCGACGCGGCGCGCGACATCCGCTTTTATGACGATGCGCCTTCCAGCTGGGTGGCGACGCCGGCCGGGTCGTTCTGCATTTTCTTCCCGGAGGATGCGCACGCGCCGCTGGTGAGCGGCGGCATGATCCGCAAGGTGGTGATGAAGATCGCCGTCTAGTAGTGCGGCGGGATTTCCTCGCGCGGCGTCGAAGGCTCCGCGTCGGTCTGGCTATCGCACACCTGCTGATGCAATAACCGGAATTGTTCCTGCAGGCTGTCGATTTGGCGCTGCTGGCGGATGACGGTCTGGTTCAGCGTGTCCAGCAGGTCTTCGGCAAACGCCAGTTTGGTTTCCAGTTCGGTGATGCGGGATTCGCTCATGGCTGACGGGCCTTTTCAAGTAGCGGAAGGACGAGTTTCTCCAGCCTTGGATAGTGCACTTGGCCGTCTATCTTGTGGCGGATGATGCCGTCGCGGTCGACGACAAACGAGGTCGGAATGCTGTCGGCGCGGCCGAAGGCGGCATACACGCTGGGATCCATGGGCGCAGCGGGAAAGCCGTAGCCGTGATCCTTCATGTATTGCGCGACTTTTTCCGGCGTATCGTCCACGCTCACCGCCAGCACTTCGAAGCCTTTTCCCCGGTGGTCGTGCCAGAACTCCTCGATCACCGGCATTTCCTTCAGGCAATACGGGCACCATGTGGCCCAGTAGTTGATCAGCACGACCTTGCCCCGGAGCTGTTCGGAAGTCAGCGCGCGTCCGTCGGCGGCCTGCACGGCCCAGGCCGGCGCCGGGCGGTTTTCCTCGGTGACGGTGGCGGGCGGGCGGAACCAGATGTAGGCGAAGGCCGCCAGCAACACCAGGGTGATGCCATGGTTGCGCAGCAGGGTTTTCCAGCGCGCGAGCGCCGATGGCTCGGGAGTAGAATGCGGGTTTTGGTTTTCGGGTTCAGCCATGCTGTGGATCAAGTCGTTTCATATCGTGATGATGGTGAGCTGGTTCGCCGGCCTTTTCTATTTGCCGCGCATCTTCGTCAACCTGGCCATGGAAGACAACGAAGCCGCTTACCGGCGGCTGTTGTTCATGGCCGAGAAATTGTACCGGTTCGTGACTCCCATCATGTGGCTGGCCATCGCCTCCGGCATCTGGCTGTGGGTCGAATACTGGCGGCCCACGCCCGTCTGGCTCTGGGTCAAGGTCGCCCTCGTCGCCGGACTTGTAGGCTACCACCATGTGTGCAAGAGTCTGCTGAAAAAGTTCCAGGCGCGCACCAACCAGCGCAGCCACGTATGGTTCCGCTGGTTCAACGAGATTCCCGTGCTGGTGCTGCTTGCGGTGGTCATTCTCGTCGTGCTGAAGCCCTGATCGCCCGATGACCGACAAGCCAAAACCGCGCGGCACGCTTTCGATAAAAAAGGAGGGCGGCGAGGAAAAGCCGCGGCAACCCAGGCGCCCGGCCACTTCGCGCAAGATCAACCTCGAACGCGACCGCAGCAAAAAGCCAGCGCCCAAGCCGACGCCGGAAACGGCGCGGAAGGAAAAGGCAGTGGCCGAGGACAAGCCGCGCGCCCGTCCCGCACGGCAGGAAAGGCCTGCATCGGAGCGGCCTGCAACGCACACGAAAGAGGCCAGACGCGAGAGTGGTGAAACCCGGCGCAGGGAAAGGCCGGCAGCAGAGCCGAAACCGGAAAGGGCAGACACCCGTCCTGCGCGCATCGAGCAGTTTTTCGCCACCTGCCCGCGCGGCCTGGAAAACGTCCTGGCCGAGGAACTGCTGGAACTGGGGGCGGAAAACGTCGAAAAAACCGGCGGCGGCGTCGGCTTCCATGGCCCGATGACGTTGTGCTACGCGGCCAACCTGCATTCGCGCCTGGCGACACGGATTCTCCTGCGCGTGTCGGCCGGCAAATACCAAAATGAGGAAGACGTGTATCGGGGCGCGCTGGCGGTGTTCTGGCACAGGTGGTTTGCCGCCTCGCGCACCATCGCGGTCAAGGTGGTGGCGCAGGACTCGCCGCTCAAAAGCCTCAACTTCATCACCCTGCGCATCAAGGACGCGGTATGCGACCGCTTCGTCGAGGAGGGCGGGATGCGCCCCAGCGTGCAGACCCTGCATCCGGACATCCGCATCCGCGCCTTTTTGACGCGCGACCGCTACACGCTTTACCTCGACACTTCCGGCGAGTCGCTCTACAAGCGCGGGCTGCGCAGGCAGGCGGGCGCGGCACCCATCAACGAGAACCTAGCCGCCGGCATACTCAGGCTCTCGGGCTGGAAGCCCGATGAGCCCCTGTACGATCCCATGTGCGGAAGCGGCACGTTCCTGATGGAAGCGGCACAGATGGCCTTGAATATCGCGCCCGGCCTGGGCCGCGATTTCGCCTTCGAGCGCATGCTGCGCATGGACGCCAGGGCTTGGGCGCGCATGAAGGACGAGGCGCAGAAAGCCTGCCAGCCGGTGCGGCCGCTGCCCATCTACGGCAGCGACGTCATGGGCCGCTCATTGCGCGATGCCGACAGCAACCTCAAGGCCGCCGGCCTGCGCGAGGCGGTGACCCTGTCGAAAGCCGACATCCTCGACATCGAGCCGCCGGCAGAATCCGGCGTGCTGGTGATGAATCCGCCTTACGGCGTGCGGCTTGGCGAAGAGGAGGAACTCGCCGAGTTGTACCCGAAGCTGGGCGACGTGCTGAAGAACAAGTTCGCCAACTGGCGCGCCTACATCATCAGCGCCGACGCCAAGCTGCCCAGGCTCATCCGCCTGTCGGCGAGCAAAAAGACCCCGCTGTACAACGGCGCGCTGGAATGCCGGCTGTACGAATACAAGCTGGTGGCGGGTTCCAACCGCTAGCTGGTTTCACTAAGGAGGACAAGAGGACAGGAGGAAACCTATTTGTTGTTTTCCTCTTGTCCTCAATAACAGAGAGGTTAAGTGAGGGAGGGGAGGATTGTTTTGCATTACTCCCTTATCCTCCCGTTCCTCCCTGTAAAAGCTTTGGGTTTATTCCATGACTTGGCGGGTGACTGGATCAAACGATGTCGAGGTGATCCAGCCCCGTCATCAGGTCCTTGTTCCTGGCTTCCTGGCCGTGCAGCTTGATCTGCAGGCGCAGGTCGTTCAGCGAATCGGCGTTTCTCAACGCGTCCTCGTAGGAAATGATGCCGGCCTCGTACAGGTCGAACAGCGCCTGGTCGAAGGTCTGCATGCCCAGTTCGCGCGACTTGGCCATGATTTCCTTGATCTCGTGCACCTGGCCCTTGAAGATGAGGTCGGCGATCAGCGGCGAGTTGAGCAGTACCTCTACCGCCGCGGCGCGGCCGCCGCCCTTTTTCGGGATCAGGCGCTGCGAGATGAAGCCTTTCAGGTTGAGCGACAGGTCCATCAGCAACTGGTCGCGTTTTTCTTCCGGGAAGAAGTTGATGATGCGGTCCAGCGCCTGGTTGGCGCTGTTGGCGTGCAGCGTGGCCAGGCACAGGTGGCCGGTTTCGGCGAAGGCGATGGCGTATTCCATGGTTTCGCGCTCGCGGATTTCGCCGATGAGGATGACGTCCGGTGCCTGGCGCAGGGTGTTCTTCAGCGCCGAGAACCAGTTTTCGGTATCCACGCCCACTTCGCGCTGGGTGATGATGGACTTCTTGTGCTCGTGCACGTATTCGATCGGGTCCTCCACCGTGATGATGTGGCCGGCGTCGTTTTCGTTGCGATAGCCGATCATGGCGGCAAGCGAAGTCGACTTGCCCGAGCCGGTGCCGCCCACGAAGATGACTAGGCCGCGCTTGGTCATGGCCACGTCCTTCAGCACCTCGGGCAGGCCCAGTTCCTCGAGTTTCGGGATCACCGTGTTGATGGTACGCATGACGATGCCGGTACGGCCCTGCTGCACGAAGACGTTGACGCGGAAACGGCCGATGTCGGGCGGGGCGATGGCAAAGTTGGACTCGTGCGTTTCCTCGAACGAATTCCACTGCTTTTCGTTCATGATGGCGCGCGCCAGTTCGCGCGTGTGCGCCGGCGTCAGGCTCTGGTTGGACACCGGCGTGATCTTGCCGTCGACTTTGATGGCCGGCGGAAAGCCGGCGGTGAGGAAGAGGTCGGAGGCCTTCTTCGCCAGCATCAGGCGCAGCAGGTCGTGGATGGTTTTTTCGGCGTTCATGGCGGCGTATTAAACGAAAGCATCCTTGTTCATGGCCTTGGATCTTGCCTCGGCTGTGTTGACAACATTGCGGCGCACCAGGTCCTGCAGGCACTGATCCAGCGTCTGCATGCCGACATTCTGGCCGGTCTGGATGGCGGAATACATCTGCGCCACCTTGTTTTCGCGGATCAGATTGCGAATGGCGGGAGTGCCGATCATGATTTCGTGCGCGGCCACGCGCCCGCTGCCGTCCTTGGTCTTGAGCAGGGTCTGGGAGATCACCGCGCGCAGCGATTCCGACAGCATGGAACGCACCATTTCCTTTTCCGCGGCGGGGAACACGTCGACGATGCGGTCGATGGTCTTGGCCGCGCTCGACGTGTGCAGGGTGCCGAACACGAGGTGGCCGGTTTCCGCGGCGGTCAGCGCCAGGCTGATGGTTTCCAGGTCGCGCATCTCGCCCACCAGGATCACGTCAGGGTCCTCGCGCAACGCTGAACGCAACGCGTTGGCGAAGGAGTGGGTGTGCGGGCCGACCTCGCGCTGGTTGATCAGGCATTTCTTGCTCTGATGCACGAATTCGATCGGGTCCTCGATGGTGAGGATGTGGCCGAACTCGTTTTCGTTGATGTAGTCGATCATCGCCGCCAGGGTGGTGGACTTGCCCGAGCCGGTGGGCCCGGTCACCAGCACCACGCCGCGCGGCTGCTTGGAAATTTCCTTGAAAATCGCCGGCGCCGCGAGGTCTTCCAGGCTCAGCACCTTGGAGGGAATGGTCCGGAACACCGCGCCCGCGCCGCGTTGATGGTTGAAGGCGTTGACGCGAAAGCGCGCCAGAGTCGGAATCTCGAAGGAGAAGTCCACTTCCAGCACTTCTTCGTACTGCTTGCGCTGGCTGTCGTTCATGATGTCGTACACCATGCGGTGCACGTCCTTGTGCTCCATCGGCGGCAGGTTGATGCGGCGGATGTCGCCGTGCACGCGGATCATGGGCGGCAGGCCGGCGGAGAGGTGAAGGTCGGAGGCCTTGTTCTTGACGGAGAAGGCAAGCAGTTCGGAAATGTCCACGTCTCTATTCCGTAGTTGGTGTCATGGAGGAGCGTTTTATGGGGATAATAAGCCATAAACACTAACGACCGGCAAGTTGCGAACTTGAGCGAAACGCCCCCCCAATGGACCCATGTGGCGCAAGGCCTGCGCGAGGTGCAGGCGCGTCTCGAGCGCGCCGCTGCTGCAAGCGGGCGCCAGGCGCATGAAGTGACGCTGGTGGCGGTGAGCAAGACCTTCCCAGCTACGGCCGTTTGCGCGGCCGCCGTCTGCGGCCAGCGCCACTTCGGCGAAAGCTACGTGCAGGAAGCCTTGCCAAAGATGGCAAAGGTGCAGGCGATGCTGGCCGCGGACATCGAATCCGCGGCAAGTCGCCAGCCCGCCGGGGTCGCATCCCCGCAAGCGGGGCCCCTGCTCCGCCCTCTGGTGTGGCACTTCATCGGCCCCATCCAGAGCAACAAGACGCGCGACATCGCGCAACATTTCGACTGGGTGCACGGCATCGAGCGGGAAAAAATCGCACGCCGCCTGTCCGGGCAGCGCCCGCAAAGCCTGCCGCCGCTTAACGTCTGCATCCAGGTCAACGTCAGCGGCGAGGCCAGCAAGAGCGGGGTCGCGCCCGACGAGGCGGCGGCGCTTGCGGACGTGGTTTTTGGCCTGCCCCGGTTAAAATTGAGGGGGCTGATGGCGATACCCGAACCGGGGGGCGATGCGCATGCGCGTTTTCGCCTGCTGCGCGAACTGCTGGAAAACCTGAATGCCCGCGGCCTGGCGCTCGACACCCTGTCCATGGGCATGTCGGACGATTTTGAAACTGCCATCGCGGAAGGCGCTACCATCATCAGGGTCGGCAGCGCCATTTTCGGAAAACGGAACTATGACAAATAGCATCAGCTTCATCGGCGGCGGCAACATGGCCACCGCCATCATCGGCGGCCTGCTCGCCGACGGCACGCCGGCCGCATCCATCGAAGTGGTGGATGTTTCCGGCGACACCTGCGCGCGCCTCACCCGGCAGTTCGGCGTCAAGGCATGCACGGCGCCAGCAGAAGCGCAGCTGGCCGGAGTCATCGTGCTTGCAGTGAAGCCGCAGCAATTGCCTGAGGTGGCAAAACAGCTGGCCCCGCGCCTGCGCGGGCAACTGGTGGTGTCGATTGCCGCCGGCGTCAGGCTGGCCGACCTTGTGCGCTGGCTGGGCGGGTACGCGCGCATCGTGCGCGCCATGCCCAACACCCCGGCCATGGTCGGAGCCGGCATCAGCGGGTTGTTTGCCGGCGAGGCGTTGGAGGAAGCGGACCGCTCTGCTGCGGAATCCATCCTGCGCGCCGTCGGCGCCGTGGTCTGGGTCGGGGACGAAGGCGAACTCGACTGGGTCACCGCGCTTTCCGGCAGCGGCCCGGCCTATGTGTTCCATTTCATCGAGGCCATGGAAGAAGCCGGCATCAAGGGCGGACTGTCGGGCGAAGTCGCGCGCCGCCTCGCCTTGCACACCGTGTTCGGCGCCGCCAAGCTGGCGCTGGAGGCGGGAGAAGACCCCGCGGTGCTGCGCGCGAAAGTCACTTCCAGGGGCGGCACCACCGAGCGCGCCCTGGCCAGCCTGGACGCGGACGGCTTCATCGACATGATCGCCCGCGCGGTAAACGCCGCAGCGGCGAGATCGAAAGAACTGGGCGATGAACTGGGGAGGCTCTCCTGATGCTGGCCGATACGCTGAACTTCTTCATCCAGACCCTGGGCGGTCTATTCGCCGTGGCGGTGCTGCTGCGCTTTGCCATGCAGGTCATGCGCGTGCCGTTTTCCAATCCCTTTGCCCAGTTCATCGTCAAGATCACCGACTTCGCAGTCAGGCCTTTGCGCCGGGCGGTTCCGGGCTGGGGCGGCTATGACTGGGCCAGCCTGCTGCTGGCCTGGTTCATCGAAGTCGTGGTCGCCGCCGCGCTGCTGTGGGTCAGGGACTTCCCCTTCAGCCTGGCCGGCCTGCGGCTGTGGCCGGTGCTGTTCGGCCTGGGGGCGGTGGAACTGGTCAAGCTCGCGCTCTATCTCGTCATCGGTCTCACCCTGGTGCGCGCCATCATTTCGTGGGTGAACCCTTACTCTCCGATTTCCCCCGTCATTTACCCGCTGACCGAGCCGCTAATGGCGCCATTCCGCCGCCTGCTGCCGGCCAGCCAGATCGATTTCTCGCCGCTGGTGCTGATCATCCTTTGCCAGTTCCTGCTGGTGGTACCGCTGGCGGCGCTTGAGCGCGCGGTGCTGGGGGCTTTTTGAGCGTATTGTCGGGGTGTGCCAGATGAGCGGCTTGCCTTCCTGGGCGCGCTGAATGACCGGCTTGCCTTCCTGGGCGCGCTGAATGACCGGCTTGCCTTCCTGGGCGCGCTACGACGCCGAAAAGGACTTGTGGACGCTGCAAGTGCATGTCCAGCCCGGGGTACGAAAAAACCAGGTGGCGGGTGAACACGGCGGAAGTCTGAAGCTCAAGATTGCCGCGCCGGCGGTCGATAACAAGGCGAACAAGTGCCTGCTGGGGTTTGTTGCCGAACTCTGGGGAGTGCCCCGGCGGCAGGTGGAACTCGTGCGCGGGGAGGGATCGCGGCAAAAGACCGTGGCCGTGCGGGATGCAGGAGACAAATTCCCGGCCTTGCCCGGAATCGACAGCAACCAGGCTTGAAGGCAGCGACAAATGAGCGCCATACTGGAAAAGGGGATAGCCGACTACAGCCGCCGGCGCGACGACCTCGTCGCCGGCATCACCGAGTTCGCCGACTGGCTGGACCGTTATCACGGCATGGACGCCGAGCGCAATCTGCGCATGATCGAACTCGCCGATGCCCTGCGCAAGGATCGACTCACCCTGGCCTTCGTCGCCGAATACTCGCGCGGCAAGACCGAACTCATCAACGCCCTGTTTTTCGCCGACCACGGACAGCGCCTGTTGCCGTCCGATCCCGGCCGCACCACCATGTGCCCGACCGAAATCTGCTACCAGGAAGGCCAGGATCCGCAGTTGCGGCTGCTGCCCATCGAAACCCGCTTGCAGACCGAGCCGCTCGCGCACTTCAAGCTGCAGCCCATCGAGTGGAGCACCATCAAGCTCGATCCGGAAGACCCCGGGCAGATGCGCGGCGCGCTCTATAAGCTCACCGAAACCCGCCGCGTGACCCGGGCCGAGGCCGAATCGCTGGGCCTGTTCAATCCCGACAGCGAGACCGGCTCTTTCGGCGCGAGCGATAACGGCCTGGTGGAAATTCCCGCCTGGCGCTATGCCATCGTCAATTTCCCGCACCCGCTGCTCAAGGCCGGGCTGTGCATCCTCGACACCCCCGGACTCAATGCCTTGGGCGCCGAGCCCGAACTCACCCTGTCGAGCATTCCCAACGCACATGCGGTGTTCTTTCTGCTCGCCACCGACACCGGGGTGACCAAGTCCGACCTGGAAATCTGGCAGCACTTTGTTCACCGCCACATCAACTACCACGTCGCGGTGCTGAACAAGATCGACATGTTGTGGGACGATCTGCGCGGCGAGCTGGCCTTCCGCGCCACCATGCACCGCCAGCTGGAGGAAACCGCGCGCGTGCTCAAACTGCCGGAAAGCCGGGTGTTCGCGGTATCGGCGCAAAAGGCCCTGGTCGGCAAGATCAGGAACGACCCGGACCTGATCGCGCGCTCGGGCATCGGCAGCCTGGAATCCCTGCTCGCAGACAAGATCGTGCCGGCCCGGCGCGAAATCCTGTTCCAGGGCGCCATCACCCAGGTCGCCGAGCACGTCGACAACGAGCGTGCCGCCCTGTCCGCGAGGCTGCGCGAAGGCCTGCAGAACCTGCAGAGACTGGCCGCCGTTTCCGGCAAGGGCAAGGAAATGGCCGCCCGGTTACGCACCAACCTGGTCAAGGACAAGGTGCGCTACGACGCCACCGCCGCCCAGTTCCGCGCCACGCGCAAGGCCCTGCAGGAACACGGCGACCAACTGCTCGATCGTTTGTCCGAAAACGCCTTGCATGGGATGCTGCAGGAAGCGCGCGAATCCATGGACGGCAGCTGGACCACCAAGGGCCTGATCCGCTCCATGCACAGCCTTTCCGAGCAAACCATCCAGCGCTTTGCCCAGGCGGAAAAACTCTCCGTGGCCATGCAGCAGTACCTGCTCGCCGCGTGCGAGCGCTTTCACAAGGAGCACGGGCTGCCGCGCATGGCCATCACCACGCTCGACCTCACCTCCTACCGCCTGCGCATGGACAAGCTCATGCAGGAGACCGAGGACTTCTGCAGCGATCCCGCCAACCTGCTGGTGGAAAAACACTTCATGATCCGCCGCTTCTACAACGAGGTCGCGGCCGAAACCCAGAAGACCTACGAACTCGCCGCGCGCGAAGCCAGACGCTGGCTTTCCATCGCCCTCGACCCCGTCATCCAGCGCATCCGCGGCTACAAGCAGCTGCTGGAAGAGCGCATGGAAACCATGCGCCGCATCAGCGAAAACGTCGGCGGCGTGCAGGAGCAGATGATCCTGGTCAAGGCCGGCATAGACAAGCTGCGCAGGCAGAAGGCGGAACTGGATGCGATCGCGAAGCGGTTCGGGGCGTTGAACGACTGACGTCCTGGAGAATGGCTAGCCCGGATATTTCACCAAGCCAGCCTTAAATTAGACGGAAAGGCTCATGGATACGGGCCTTGTGTGCAATCAAGTTCAAGGGTTCGGCCACGTCATCGGCGCAGCGAGGCGGAGAATCGCATCAAGAAGGCGCAGCTCGGTCTGTTCGTCGCACGCGCCGGTTGCCACAGCTTCCTTGCCAACCGGCTGCGCCTGATGTTCGCCGCGCTGCCTGTTTTTCGGGCAGCATCCGCCTTGCGCCACCCCGATTGCCCGTCTCGCATCACTTCCGCCGACTCGTCGGCATATAGATGAATTGTCCGGGTCAGTGCCTCAGGATCGTGCCGCTGGCAAGATCAATGAGAGTGGATGGCCGCTTGCGCGCGCCGATTTTGCCTTCCAGCACGCACACGCGCTTACCGAATACGGCCTCGCATTCCGCCGCCGTTTTGGCGGGGTTGTTGCCGCTCCTGTTGGCGCTGGTGGACACCAGCGCCATGCCTGCCTGTTTGCACAACTTGGCCGCGCCGGGATGTGCGGTGATGCGCACCGCCACGCTGCCGCGCCCGCCGGTGAGCCACTTGGGACAGGTTTTCGCGGCCGGCAACACCCAGGTCACCGGGCCGGGCCAGCGACCCTTGTGCCAGGCCGCCTCGATGGAGGCGCGGGTGGCGTAAGGGCGCAGTTGATTGCGGTTGGCGGCGATGAGGATCAGTCCCTTGTCAGCCGTGCGGCCCTTGAGCTTGAGGATTTTTTCGACCGCATGCCGGTTCATAGGATCACAGCCGAGGCCGTAGCAGGATTCCGTGGGATAGGCGATAACGCCGCCTTGTCTGAGAAAAGCGCGCAGCGCACTGAGTTTGCCCCCCTCACCCCTGCCCCTCTTTCGCGGGGGGGAGCAAGGTTCACTTCTCACGCCCCACCCCTCACGCCTTACGGTTCAAGGCCCGGTAGCCGATGTCCCTGCGGTATTGCATGCCCGCAAAGCGAATCTGCGCCACCGCCTCGTAGGCGCGCTTTTGCGCCATTTTCACGCTGTCGCCCAAGGCGGTGACGGCAAGCACGCGGCCGCCGCTGGTCAGCAGTTTGCCGTCGACCAGTTGCGTGCCGGCATGGAAAACGTGCAGATCTTCGGCATCCTTGGGCAGGCCCTCGATGACGTCGCCCTTCCTTGGGCTGTCGGGATAGTTGGCGGCAGCCAGCACCACGGCCAGCGCAGTGCGGCGGTCCCACTCCGCCTCGACCCTGTCGAGTTTGCCGTCGAGCGCGTGCTCGACCAGGGTCACGAGGTCGGTTTTCAACCGCATCATGATGGGCTGGGTCTCGGGGTCACCCATGCGGCAGTTGAATTCCAGCACCCTGATCGCGCCATCTTCGCCGATCATCACACCGGCATAAAGAAAGCCGGTATAGGGAATGCCGTCTTTCGCCATGCCGGCCACGGTGGGATTGATGACCTCGCGCATGATCTTGGCGTGCATATCGGGCGTCACCACCGGTGCGGGCGAATAGGCGCCCATGCCGCCGGTGTTGGGGCCGGCATCGCCATCCAAAAGGCGTTTGTGGTCCTGGCTGGAAGCCAGCGGCAGCACGTATTTGCCGTCGACCATGACGATGAAGCTGGCTTCCTCGCCGGTAAGGCATTCTTCGATCACCACACGCGCGCCGGCTTCGCCCAGCCTGTTGCCGGAAAGCATGTCGTCGATGGCCGCATGCGCTTCCTGCAGCGTCTGCGCCACCACCACGCCCTTTCCGGCGGCCAGCCCGTCGGCCTTGATGACGATGGGCGCGCCCTCGGCATCGACATAGGCATGCGCCGCGCCGGCATCGGTGAAAGTGCGGTAGCGGGCGGTGGGGATGTTGTGCCGCGCCATGAAGGCTTTGGCGAAATCCTTGGAGGATTCGAGCTGCGCCGCGGCTTTGACCGGACCGAAGATTTTCAGGCCTGCGGCGCGAAAGGCATCGACGACACCTTCGGCCAGGGGCGCCTCGGGGCCGACCACGGTGAGCTGGATGTTTTCGCGCCGGGCGAATTCGACCAGTTCGGCAACGGCCGTGATCGGCACGTTCTCGAGGTCGGGCTCGAGCGCGGTGCCGCCGTTGCCGGGGGCGACGTAAACCTTTTGCATGCGCGGCGACTGCGCAAGCTTCCATGCCAGTGCATGTTCGCGGCCGCCGTTTCCGATTACCAGTAATTTCATATTGAGTGGGACTGTATGAGCTAAAGGGATCAGGATTCAGGGATCAGGATTCAGTGGTGGTGCGGGCATAGCCCGCGCATTTGATTTTGAGGGGGCTAAGGTAGCCCATTCCCTGACCCCTGAATCCCGACCCCTGACCCCTAGTGTCTGAAGTGCCGCATGCCGGTGAACACCATGGCCATGCCGTGCTCGTCCGCTGCGGCGATGACCTCCTCGTCGCGCATGGAACCGCCGGGCTGGATGACGGCTGCGATGCCCGCCTGGGCGGCGCTGTCGATGCCGTCGCGAAATGGGAAGAAGGCATCGGAGGCCATCACCGAACCTTTCACTTCCAGCCCGGCATGCTCGGCCTTGATCGCGGCGATGCGCGCGGAATTCACCCGGCTCATCTGGCCGGCGCCGATGCCGATGGTCATGTTGTCCCTGGCGTAGACGATGGCGTTGGACTTGACGAACTTGGCCACGCGCCAGGCGAACAGCAGGTCGCGCATTTCGGTTTCAGAAGGCACGCGCTTGGTCACCACCCGGATCTCGCCGGTCAGCGCAAGGTCGGCATCCTGCACCAGGAGGCCGCCGGTCACGCGCTTGAAGTCGAGGCGCTTGCCGGGCTCGGCAGGCCACTGGCCGCATGCGAGCACGCGCACGTTTTTCTTCGCCGCCGCCACTTCCACCGCCGCCGCGGAAACCTTGGGCGCGATGACGACTTCGACGAACTGGCGCTCGACGATGACTTTCATGGTCTCGGCGTCGAGCTCGCCGTTGAAGGCGATGATGCCGCCGAAGGCCGATTCCGGATCGGTCTTGTAGGCGCGGTCGTAGGCTTCCAGCAGGCTGGCGCCGCAGGCCACGCCGCAGGGATTGGCGTGCTTGACGATGACGCAGGCGGGGGCGGCGTCGAACTGCTTCGCGCATTCCAGCGCGGCGTCGGCGTCTGCGATGTTGTTGTAGGACAATTCCTTGCCCTGCAGCTGTTTGGCGGTGGCGATGCCGGCCTCCTTCACATCGGCCTCGACATAGAAGGCCGCGTTCTGGTGCGGGTTCTCGCCGTAGCGCATGGCCTGCGCCTTCTTGAATTGCAGGTTGATGGTGCGCGGAAATTCCGACTTCTCGATGATGCCGCCGAAGTAGTTGGCGATCGCGCCGTCGTAGGCGGCAGTATGCTCGAAGGCCTTGATGGCGAGCGAGAAGCGCGTTTCCCGCGTCACGCCGCCCGCCTTCATCTCGGCCAGCACCACGGCATAATCGGCCGGATCGGTGACGATGGTCACAAAGGCATGGTTCTTGGCCGAGGAGCGCACCATGGCCGGGCCGCCGATGTCGATGTTTTCGATGGCGTCCTCCAGCGTGCAGCCCGGCTTGGCGATGGTCTCGCGGAAGGGGTAGAGGTTGACCACGACGAGATCGATGTTGGGAATGCCGTGCTCGCGCATGGTCGCCACATGCGAAGGATCGTCGCGCCGGCCGAGGATGCCGCCGTGCACCTTGGGATGCAGGGTTTTCACGCGGCCGTCGAGCATTTCCGGGAAGCCGGTGTAGTCTGAAATCTCCGTAACCTTGACGCCGTTGTCGGCGAGCAGCCTGGCGGTGCCGCCGGTGGAGATGATGTCGACGCCCATGGCTGCGAGTTCGCGGGCGAATTCCAGGATGCCGGACTTGTCCGACACACTGATCAAAGCGCGTTCGATTTTCATTTGCCAATCAAAAGTTGAAAAAAGCCTGAACAAGGGGGACATGAGTACAAGAGGAAAGGCAAAACAAAGCAATTACTCCTGTCCTCTTGTCCTCCTTGTTCATGTTTTGGTTTTTAATTGCTCAGTCGCTCAGGCCGTGCTGTTTGAGCTTTTTGCGCAGGGTGTTGCGGTTGATGCCCAGCATTTCCGCAGCGCGGGTCTGGTTGCCTTCGGCGCGGTCCATGATGTAGGTCAGCAGCGGCTTTTCCAGCGCCAGGATGGCCATTTCGTAAATGCCTGCCGGTTCTTCCCCGTCCAGGTCCTTGAAATAGCGGTTGAGCGTCTTGCGCACACAAGCCCCAAGCTCGTTTTCTTCCATCAAGATACTTCTCCCTATGCGGCCAGTTCGACTGGCTCGATTTCGTATTGCAGGGTGTTGCTGGCGCGGGCGGCCTGGGAAAAGAACTCGTCCACGCTTTCCAGTTGTTCCTTGACGGTTTCCAGGTGATTCATGCGATGGCGAAAGCTGGCGGCATTGGCCAGGCCGCGCGTGTACCAGGAAATGTGCTTGCGCGCGACGCGCAAGCCGGTGTGCTCGCCGTAGAATGCGTACAAATCTTCCAGATGCGCTTTCAGCACCTGATGAATTTCGCTTACCTGTGGCGGCGGCAAATGCCTACCGGTTTTCAAATAATGGTCGATTTCGCGAAAAATCCAAGGGCGGCCCTGCGCGGCGCGCCCGATCATGACGGCGTCGGCCCCGGTGTATTCCAGGACGAATTTTGCCTTTTCCGGCGTGGTGATGTCGCCGTTGGCGATGATCGGGATGCTCGCTTCGGCCTTGACCGCGGCGATGGTGTCGTATTCTGCCTCGCCGGTGTAGCCGCAGGCGCGCGTGCGGCCGTGGATGGCCAGGGCCTGGATGCCGGAACCCTCGGCGATTTTCAGCACGTTCAGCGCATTGCGGTGCGAGCGGTCCCAGCCGGTGCGTATCTTCAGCGTTACCGGCACTTCGGGCACGGCCTTCACCACGGCGACGAGTATCTGTTCGACCAGGGCCTCGTTCTGCAGCAGCGCCGAGCCGGCCATGACATTGCACACCTTCTTGGCCGGGCAGCCCATGTTGATGTCGATGATCTGCGCACCGCGCTCGACGTTGTGGCGCGCAGCCTCGGCCATCATGGCCGGGTCGGCGCCGGCGATCTGCACCGACTTGGGCTCGACCTCGCCTTCGTGGTCGGCACGGCGCCGGGTCTTGCTGCTGCCGTAGAGCAGCGAGTTCGAGGTCACCATCTCGCTTACTGCCATGCCCGCGCCCAGCCGCTTGCACAGCTGGCGGAACGGACGATCGGTCACACCCGCCATGGGGGCGACGATCAGATTGTTCTTGAGAAGATGGGGACCGATACGCATAGGGGGTGGAATTTTACCCCCGCAAGTGCGGCGATGGGAAACTGATTGCGTATTTTTTATGCAATGGCTTTCCGCAATCAATTGAATCAAATAATTTTCATGTTACAAATCTACCATCCAAGTTAAACCACAACAGGAGGAATGATGAGCTTCATCTCGGAATTCAAGGAGTTCGCCGTCAAGGGCAATGCCGTCGATCTGGCCATCGGCGTCATCATCGGCGCGGCCTTCGGCAAGATCGTGTCATCCATCGTGGATGACCTGATCATGCCCGTCATTGGTGCAATTTCCGGCGGTTTCGATTTCAGCAACCTGTTCATTGCCCTGAAGGACGTACCGCCCGACGTCGCCATGACCCTGGCCGAAGTGAAAAAGGCCGGCATTCCGGTATTCGCCTACGGCAACTTCCTCACCATCCTGCTCAATTTCATCATCCTGGCGCTGGTGATCTTCGTCATGGTCAAGCAGATCAATCGCCTGAAAAAGGAAGCGCCGCCGCCCGACCCTGCGGCACCGCCGGAAGACATCGTGCTGTTGCGCGAAATCCGCGACAGTCTGAAGAAATAAACCTGCCGACCGCTTGTCGGCGGACGTTGTCGGGGCGGCCATCTAAGGCTGCTAGAATGGACTTCGCACGAGTCATTTGCGGAGTGCGGCGATGAAAACACAACTGCCTGTCGCGGTCCTGTCCGTCCTGCTAGCCGGCAGCGCGCTCGCCGCCGAGCCGGCACAGGGAGAGCTGGGCCTGCTGCTGGGCGGCAGCCTGGTGGACAACGACATGAGCGGCAGCGAGGACGACGTGCTGCAGCCGCTCATCGGCATCCGCTACGCGTATCGTCTCGGCACTTCCACCAGCTTTTTCAGCGACCTCACCCATACCGGCGTCAACGGCAGCCGCGCAGGCGTGGGTGACGGCAAAATCACCACCCTGCGCGGCGGCATGGAATGGCTATTCTCGCGCCAGCCCCGTTACAACTGGTTTCTGGCCGGCGGCCTGGGCGCCGTGAACGTCAACACCGACAGCGGCCCCGATTTCACCCGGCCGCTGCTGTCGCTGGGCGTGGGACAGAACTGGACCGCAGGCATGGACGAGGGTTTCCGCTGGGAATTCCGCGCCGACCAGTCCCTGGGCAATGACAGCCTGCCGGGTTCCAGCCTCACCAATTTCCAGGCTCTGCTGGGCTATTCCTGGGGCGTGGGCGCACCGCTGGACACCGACAGCGACGGCGTGCCCGACCGGCGCGACCTGTGCACGGGCACGTCCGCCGGCACCAGGGTGGACGGCAACGGCTGCCCGCTGGATAGCGACGGCGACGGACTGGCCGGCAACGAGGACAAATGCCCGCACCTGTACGCCAAAACCGCGGACGGCTGTCCGGCGGCGACTGCGACGGCTGCGCCGGCCCCGACACCCGTGCACGGGAAACTGATTCTGGAAGGCGTGAATTTCGACAACGACCTGGCCAAGCTGCGCCCCGATGCGATTGCCGCGCTCGATCGGGCGGTTGAAACCCTGAAAGACTGGGGCAAGGTGAAAGTGGAAATCGCCGGGCACACCGATTCGACGGCTTCGCAAAGCCACAACCAGGCGCTTTCCAGGCGCCGCGCCAACGCCGTGCGCGACTACCTCATCGGCAAAGGCATCCCCGCCGAGCGCCTCGTCGCGAAGGGTTACGGCGAAGACGTGCCCATCGCCGACAATGCCACGGCGGAAGGCCGCGCCCGCAACCGGCGCGTGGAACTGGTTCCGCTCGAATAGACGAACGGACGGCGCGCATCAGTGCGCGGCTTCCCAGTTCGCTCCCGCGCCCACTTCCGCCTTCAGCGGCACTTTCAGATGCGCCACGCCGGCCATGAGTTCGGGCAGGCGCTTGCGCACTTCCGCCAACTCGGTTTCCGGCACTTCCAGCACCAGTTCGTCGTGCACCTGCATGATCATCCTGCTTTGGCGGTTTTCCGCATCGAGCCAGGACTGCACGGCGATCATGGACAGCTTGATGAGATCGGCCGCCGTGCCCTGCATGGGCGCGTTGATGGCGGCGCGCTCGGCGCCCTGGCGGCGCGCGGGATTCCTGGAATTGATCTCGGGCAGGTAGAGGCGGCGCCCGAACACGGTTTCCACGAAACCTTGCGAGCGCGCCTGCTCGCGCGTGCGCTGCATGTAGTCGGCCACGCCGGGGTAGCGCGCGAAGTAGCGGTCGATCCAGGCCTGCGCCGCGCTGCGTTCGAGATTGAGCTGGCTGGCAAGGCCGTAGGCCGACATGCCGTAGATGAGGCCGAAGTTGATGACCTTGGCCATGCGCCGCTGATCCGGGCTCACTTCGTCGAGCCCGACGCCGAACACCTCGGAAGCGGTCGCGGTGTGGATGTCGCGATCTTCGGCAAAGGCCTTGAGCAGCCCTTCGTCGCCGGAAAGATGCGCCATGATGCGCAGCTCGATCTGGGAATAGTCGGCCGACACGATAACCGAACCCTGCGGCGCGATAAAGGCCTCGCGGATGCGGCGGCCTTCCTGGGTGCGCACCGGAATGTTCTGCAAATTGGGATCGGAACTCGACAGCCTGCCGGTGACCGCGGTGGCCTGCGAATAGCTGGTGTGCACGCGCCCGGTCTTCGGATTGATCATCTGCGGCAGCTTGTCGGTGTAAGTGGACTTGAGCTTGGCGAGCCCCCGGTATTCCAGCAGGGTCTTGGGCAGCGGGTAGTCGGCGGCCAGGGTTTCCAGCACTTCCTCGTCGGTGGACGGCTGGCCGCTGGGCGTTTTCTTGACCACCGGCAGCTTCATTTCATTGAAGAAAATTTCCTGGATCTGCTTGGGCGAATTGAGGTTGAACGGTCGGCCGGCGAGCTGATGGGCCCGGTTTTCCAGTTTCAGCATGGCCTCGCCCAATTCGCGCCCCTGTGCTGCGAGCTTGTCGCGGTCCAGCAGCACGCCATAGCGCTCCATGCGGAACAGGATGTCGGCCACCGGCAGTTCGATGGTTTCGTATACCCGTTTCAGGCCCGGCGCGCTTTCGATCTGCGGATACAACGCCGCGTGCACGCGCAGGGTCACGTCGGCATCCTCGGCGGCGTACCGGGTGGCGGTATCGAGGTCGACTTGGTCGAAGCCGATCTGCTTGGCACCCTTGCCGGCCACGTCCTGGTAGGTAATGACCGACAGGCTGGTGAAGCGCGCGGCCAGGCTGTCGAGGTCGTGCGGCATGTGCGATTCGGCCACATAGGACTCGAGCAGGGTGTCGTGCACGACACCCTTCAGGCGGATGCCGTGGTTGGCCAGCACGTGGCGGTCGAACTTGAGGTTCTGCCCGACTTTCTGCGGCCGTTCGCTTTCCAGCCAGGGCTTCAGTTTCGCCAGCGCCGCCTCGCGGTTCAACTGGCCGGGCGCGCCGGGATAGCGGTGGGCAAGCGGCAAATAGGCGGCTTCGCCTTCATTCACGGCGAAGGACATGCCCACGAGTTCCGCCGTCATTGCCTCGAGCGCGGTGGTTTCGGTGTCGAAGCCGACCAGCTCGGCGCGGGTGATTTTTTCCAGCCAGGCATCGAGTCGCGCCTCGCTCAAAATGCATTCGTAGCCGGCGCGATGGTCAGCATCGGCGGTTGCCGCGACGGTGGCGTTTTCCGCCGCGCCATCGATCCCGGCCAGCACCTGCCCGGCCGCGCGCAATTCGCGCAGCCAGGTGCGAAAGTCCTGGTTCTCGTAGAAGGCCAGCAGCTTTTCCTGGTCGGGCGGCCGCCTGGTGAGCGCTTCCGGCTCGAAGGCGAGATCGACGTCGGTCTTGATGGTGACGAGCTTGCGCCCCATGGGCAGCCAGTCGAGCGCCTTCCTGAGGTTCTCGCCCACCACGCCCTTGATCTCATGGGCGTGCGCGATGATGTTGTCGAGGCTGCCGTATTCGGTGAGCCATTTGACCGCGGTTTTCGGCCCGACCTTTTCCACGCCCGGCACGTTGTCCACGCTGTCGCCGATGAGCGCGAGGTAGTCGACGATGCGCGACGCCGGCACGCCGAATTTTTCCTGCACGCCCTTTTCGTCGAGCACTTCGTTGCTCATGGTGTTGACCAGGGTGACGTGGTCGTTCACCAGCTGCGCCATGTCCTTGTCTCCGGTGGAAACGATGCTTTTCACGCCGTGCTTTTCCGCGTGCCTGACCAGGGTGCCGATGACGTCGTCGGCCTCGACGCCGTCGACGATGACGAGCGGCCAGCCCAGCGCGCGGATGCCTTCGAACAGGGGCTCGATCTGCACCGAAAGATCCTCTGCCATGGGCGGGCGGTTGGCCTTGTACTGCGGGTACCAGTCATCGCGGAAAGTTTTGCCCGATGCGTCGAACACGCAGGCGATATAATCGGCCTGATAATCCTTTTCCAGCTTCTTCAGCATGTTGATCACGCCGTAGACGGCGCCGGTCGGCTGGTTGTGGCGGTTGCGCAAGTCCGGCAGGGCATGGAAGGCCCGATAGAGGTAGGATGAGCCATCCACCAGCAGAAGGGTTTTTTGGGTCATAAGGAACGGAAATGAAAGAAAAACTGCCCGAACCGGCCGATCCGCGCGGCGCCGCGGAAATCGATTATTCGGCACGCGAATCCTGGCGACTGTTCGGCATTATGGCAGAGTTCGCGGAAGCCACCGAACGGCTGGAAGGAATCCGTCCTGCCGTGTCGATATTCGGCAGCGCACGCACGCCGCCCGACCATGCCAATTACCTGCTCACCGAACAGATTGCGCGCCAGCTGTCGGACGCCGGCTTTTCGGTAATATCCGGCGGCGGCCCCGGCATCATGGAAGCCGCCAACAAGGGCGCCTATTTCGGCAAATCCCCCAGCGTCGGCCTCAACATCCAGCTGCCGCACGAGCAGCACACCAACCCCTTCCAGGACATCACCCAGACCTTCCATCATTTCTTCGCGCGCAAGGTCATGTTCGTCAAATACGCCGCGGCCTACGTGGTCATGCCGGGCGGCTTCGGCACGCTGGACGAGCTCATGGAAGCGCTGACCCTGTTGCAGACCGGCAAGACCCGTCGCATTCCCATCGTCCTGGTCGGGTCGGAGTTCTGGGCTGGGCTGCTGGACTGGTTCCGCGAATGTCTCATCAAGGAAGGCATGATCGACCCCCAGGACATGAAGCTGATGCAGGTGATCGACCAGCCGGCCGACGTGGTGAATGCGATTTTCAATCACTACGAGACCCGCGGTTTCACCCCCACGCTCAGCGAACGCGAAATCCAGCTCAACCTGTGATCGGGGTGCGCGATTTAAGCTATTTTGAAATTAGAATACCGACCGGACATCACCATGAAAAAAACCACGCAAACCCTGATCGCCGCACTCATCCTGGCCAGCATGCCGGCACTGGGCGCAGGCCAGGCCCCGACGCCCGCCGCCCCGCCCAACGCCGCCCCGCCGCAAACCACGCCCGTGCCTGACGGCGCGCCCGGGCCCGGCGACATCGAAGAGCCCTCGATCACCATCCGCAGCGAAGGCGGCGCGCGAATCGAGGAATACCGGCTGCGCGGCAAGCTGTACATGGTTCGCATCACGCCGCCGCGAGGCAAGCCCTATTACCTCATCGACCAGATGGGCCGCGGCGAATTCACCCGCCACGACGGGCCTGCGGCACCGACTGCCGTGCCGCAGTGGGTCATTCACAGTTTTTGAGCCATGAGCGAAGAACTTCCGCGCCGCGTACCGGCGCGTGCCGGCATAGACTGGGTTACGGGCGCATTCAGGCTGTTCATCAAGAGCCCGCTGATGCTGGGCGCGGCGACTGCGGTGTTTCTCGGCCTGCTGCTGATCCTGCAATTCATCCCCTATGCCGGGGCAGGCCTGTCCGAAATCGTCACCCCGCTGATCGTGGCCGGATTCATGCGTGCATTTCGCAGCATCGACGAAGGCAGCGAGCCGGAACTGCCCCAGCTGGCAGCAGGTTTCCGCAGCCATGCGGCCCCGCTGGCCACGGTCGGCGCAATCTATCTCGGCCTGCTTCTTGCCATCCTCTCGCTGATGAAATTCCTCGGCCTCGATTACCAGGCCATGCTGCAGGCCATGCAGCAAGGCGCCACGCCCGAACAGCTGGCGCATGACCTCGAAGGCAAGGCGCACATCATGTTGCTGGGACCTGCGCTTGCGATCCCGGCCGTGGCGGCCACCTGGTATGCGCCGGCGCTGGTGCTGTTCGGCAATGCCGGCCCGCTGCAAGCCATGGGGCTTTCGCTCAAGGCCTGCGCGCGCAACTGGCTGGCCCTGCTGGTGAACGGCGTGGCGTTGATCCCGCTGCTGCTGCTGGCGATGATCCCCGTGGTCGGCATGCTGGTCGCCGTGCCCGTCATGCTGGGCACGGCCTACCTCGGCTACCAGGCGATGTTCGCTTCCAGGGAATAAAGCGAAAAGCTTTGCAAGGCGGACAAGAGAACAGGAGTAAGTCGTTTTACGGTTTTTCCTCTTGTCCTCATGTCCTCTTTGTTCAAGTCCTTATTTTCTTTGCGTCTCTGTGTAAGGTTTCGATTCAAGCCGCGCTGAGCTTGGCGTACTCCAGCGCCAGCCACTTCACGCCGGCGTCGCGAAACCTGACCTGCACGCGTGCGTCGCTGCCGCGCCCTTCGAAGCCCAGGATCACGCCGCTGCCGAACCTGGGATGCGCCACGTTCTGGCCGACGGAAAAGCCACCCGCCCCCTGATTGCTGCCGGAATACGAAACCGTGGCAGCTTCCTGTGACCAGGCGGCGCTGCGCTTGTTGAGCTGCAAAAGGAGATTCTCGGGCAACTCGGAGAGAAAACGCGACGGCAGGCCATAGCGCACCTGGCCGTGCAGCATGCGCGACTGCGCGTGGGTGAGGTACAGACGACGGCGCGCGCGCGTGATCGCCACGTACATCAGGCGCCGCTCCTCTTCCAGGCCGTCGGAATCGGCGAAGCTCTGCTCGTGCGGAAACAGGCCTTCCTCCAGGCCGGTGATGAACACGCTGTGGAATTCCAGTCCCTTGGCGGCGTGCACGGTCATGAGCTGCAGCGCGTCGGTGCCGGCGCCTGCCTGGTGCTCGCCGGCTTCCAGCGCGGCGTGGGCGAGGAAGGCCTCCATCACGTTCTGGCCTTCCTCCATCACCGCCTCCGGATCCTGCTCGAACAAGGCGGCGGCATTGACCAGTTCGTTGAGGTTCTCCAGCCGGTCCTGGCCGTCCTTCTCGTTGAGGTAATAGTCGGCCAGGCCCGAAAGATTGATGACCTGCTCCAGGGTTTCCGCCAGCGACAGGCCTTCGCAGGCTTCGCGCATTCTCTCCATCAGCGTGACGAAGGCCGGCAGGCCCTTGGCGGCATCGCGCTTGCCGGCGGATTGCGCCTGCGCCGCCAGCCACAGGCTCACGCCGCCGGATTTGGCCGCCTCCTGCAAATTTTCCAGAGACCTCGCGCCGATGCCGCGCGCGGGGAAATTGACGATGCGCAAAAACGCCCCGTCGTCGTCGGGAAAGCTCATCACGCGCAGGTAGGCCAGCGCGTGCTTGACTTCCTGGCGCTCGAAGAAGCGCAGGCCGCCGTAGACCTTGTAGGGAATGCCCGAGGTGAACAGCGCATGCTCCAGCACCCGCGACTGCGCGTTGGAGCGGTACAAGAGCGCCATGTCGGAAAGCGCAATGCCCTCGCGGTTGAGCGCCTTCACTTCGTCGACGATGAAGCCGGCCTCGTCCTGGTCGCCGTAGCCCTCGAACACGCGAATCGGCTCGCCCGCCCCTTCGTCGGTCCACAGGTTCTTGCCCAGGCGCTCGCGGTTTTTCGCGATCAGCTCGTTGGCGGCGGACAGGATGTTGCCGTGGCTGCGGTAGTTCTGCTCCAGCTTGATCACCCGGCCCTGCGCAAACTCGCGCTCGAATTCGCGCATGTTGGCGGTTTCCGCGCCGCGGAAGGCGTAGATCGACTGGTCGTCGTCGCCCACCGCGAACAGGGCCGTGGACGGCCCGGCGAAGAGCTTGAGCCAGCGGTACTGCAGCGGGTTGGTGTCCTGGAACTCGTCGATGAGAATGTGCCTGAAGCGCGCCTGGTAGTGCTGCCGCAGCGGCTCGTTGCGCGCCATCAGTTCATAGGAGCGCAAGAGCAGTTCGGCGAAATCCACCACGCCCTCGCGCTGGCACTGGGCGTCGTAGGCTTCGAAGATTTCCGCCAGGCGGCGCGTGAACTCGTCGTGCACCTCCACGTCTTTCGCGCGCAGGCCGGCCTCCTTGTGGCCGTTGATGAACCACTGCACCTTGCGCGGCTCGTATTTCTCGGTGTCGACGCTCATCGCCTTCAACAGGCGCTTGATGGCGGAAGCCTGATCCTGGGTATCCAGAATCTGGAACACCTTCGGCAGGCCGGCCTCGCGGTGGTGCGCGCGCAGCAATCTGTTCGCCAACCCGTGAAAAGTCCCCACCCACATGCCGCGCGTGTTGATGGGCAGCGCGGCGGAAATGCGCGTGAGCATTTCCCTCGCCGCCTTGTTGGTGAAGGTCACCGCCATGAGTCCCAGCGGCGACACCTGCCCGGTGGAAATGAGCCAGGCAATGCGCGTGGTCAACACCCGCGTCTTGCCCGAACCTGCGCCCGCCAGGATCAGCGCGGACTGGTGCGGCAGCGTCACCGCTTCGCGCTGTTGCGGGTTGAGGGAGTCGAGGAAGGGGGCGGACATGGATACAATGCGGCTAGCCAAACAGCAATTTTACCGGATGCAGCCATGATCAACATTCTCTACTTCGGCAGCCTGGTCGACGCCTTCGACCGCGCAACGGATGAACTGGACCTGCCGCCCAACGTGCAAGACGTGCAAAGCCTGCTGTTCTTTCTGAGCCTGCGCGGCGAAGTCTGGGCCCGTTATCTTCGCAACAACCCCGGCCTCAAAATCACCGTCAACCGCCAGTTCGCCGAAGGCGGCACACCGGTTGCGGACGGCGACGAGATCGCGCTGGTGGCGCTGGGGTAAATCCCCCGGCGCAGCCCGCCACCCCCCTTTGTCGAGGGGGGGTTGAAAAACGGGGCCTTGCAGCTCTGGCAGTTCACCCCACGTTCACCGGCACCAGCACCATCGTGTCGTTGCCGAAGATGTCGATCACCTTCACCGCCACGGTGTAGCGGCCGGCCTGGGTGTAGGTGTGCGGCGCGGAGATCAGTTCCAGCTCGCGGTTCTTGCGGGTGCGGAAGCTCTGCCACTCGTTCTCGAAGATGTAGCCGCCGGTCCAGCGCTCCTCGAATTCCGGCAGTTCGCCCTGCGCCGGTTCGATTCCGGGCAGATTGCCTTCCACGCCCATGCCCTTGGCGACCTTGATGATCTCCTTGCGACTCATGTAGTCGAAATCCACCGCCCAGTAGTCCACCCAGTCGGTCCAGTGGCGGGTCAAGGTCTCGCGGGTGACCACGCCTTCCTTGTCCTTGCTCACCTTGATGAGGCTCCCCTGCTCGCACACCACCTCGCTCTTGCCGTTCTTGAGGCTGGCGGCGGCGGCCTCGGCCGCGCCCTGGGTGTAATAGACGGAGAAATCGGTCAGTTCGATTTGCACCGTGTATTTGTCCTTCTTGTCGTAGCGCGGCGTGGCCTCGACGAAGCTGATGTCGAAAAACACCACCTGGCCTTTTTCCACCGCGCGCTTGTCGAACACCTCGGGCGGAATCTGCTTGGGCACGAGGTCGATGCCCTTCTGCTTCGCCTCGTCCAGCACGGCGGGGAACAGGCCCATCTCGAACTCGAAGGCGAGCACGTCCACGCGCGAGGCGCCGCGCTTCCTGCATTCGGTGATGACCTCTTCCACGAACAAGCGGCCCACGGGCAGGTTGATCGGGCCGACCACCACCAGCCGCCCGGCGATCTTGCCGTGAAAAAAGCTCTCGCCTTCCAGCGGCTGCGCCTTGTAGGCGCGCAGGATGAGATCGCGGAACTCGCGCTCCTTCCGCGCCAGCGCCTCTTCTTTCTGCTTGCCGCTCAAGCGCCCGCCGACGTTGAGGTACGCCTGGCGCTCGTAGCGGCCGAGGTTCAGCACCTCGAAGGCGCGGAAGGGCCTGCCGGAATCCTTCAACTCGCGCTGCACCTGGATCAGGCGCTTCCTCGTGGTGTGGATGGCGAACTTGCCAAGATCGGTGGCGATCCACTTGCGGCCGAGCTTCTCGGCCACCGCCGCCGTGGTGCCCGAGCCGCAGAAGAAATCGGCGACGAGGTCGCCGGGGTTCGAGCTGGCCTTGATGATGCGTTCGAGCAGGGCTTCGGGTTTTTGGGTGGGGTAGCCAAGGCGTTCTGACCCCGACTTGCTTGGAACAATATCAGTCCATACCGACTGAGCAGGACGCCCAGGGCTTTCGTCAAGATATTGTTTGACGTAAGGCATTCCGGTCTTGGAAAACACAATACGCCCCTCCGCAATCAAACGATCAATGTTTTCCTGCGAATAACGCCAGTGTGTTCCGCTTGGTGGGTTCAGCAGTTTCCCATTGAAACTCTTAGCCGCCCCGCTTCCAGCAGCGGTCATCGTGTTCAGCCAATATCGCCTACCAGTACTCTCCTCAACTGATCGGAATCGCTCTTGGATGTACGCATCGTCATAGGCCGAGAAAACAGGATTGAATGTCCAGCGTTCGCCTCTCGAAAAGAAAAAGATGGTGTCATGAATTACGCCGAAACGATTCGCGTCATTGTGAGCACTACTCCGCTGCCAGGAGATTTCGTTGCAGAAACAATTACGGCCAAATACTTCGTCAAGCGCTGACCGGATAAACGCGTTCACCCGCCAATCACAATGCACATAAATACTCCCATCCTCCGCCAGCAAATCCCGCATCAATATCAGCCGCTCGTAAATCATCGAGATGAACGAATCCGCCCCGCGCCCCCAGGTGTCGCGGTAGGCGATCTGCTCCAGGAGGTTGGGCTCCTTGTGGAAGGTCTCGCCGCCGATCTCGATGTCCATGGAAAAGTCGGCGCCGACGTCGAAGGGCGGGTCGATGTAGATGAGCTTCAAACCGCCCGCCTCCTCGATCTGGCGGCGCAGCGCGCCCGCTTTGAGTGACGACAGGATCAGCTTGTTGTCGCCCCAGATGAGCTTGTTGGTCCAGCCCCTGAGCTGGCGGCCGCGGGTGTCGAACAGGCTGCCCTGAATCTCCGGCGCGTCCTTGCGCGGCTCGTCCACGTGCTCCAGCGTCTGGAAGGGCAGCACGGTGGTGCACACGTCGCGGCTCTTGCCGTTCCACACCAGTTCCACCTCGCGCTTGTCTTCAAAAAGAATGAAGCGGTATTTCTCCGGCAGCGGCCGGCCTTGCTGGATGAGTTCGATGATGTCGCGCTTTTCGGCGTCGGTGAGGTCGTAGGCGGGCTTGACGGGCTTGGCCATGTTCAGGCGGCGGGGCGGGCGTTGTTGGCGGCGGCGAGTATCGCATCGAGCACCTCGACGACTTCCCTGTCGATCTCCTCCAGGGGAATGGCGTCGGCAAGCCCGTGGTAATCGCGCTTGAATATCTGTTGCGGCGTGCCCAGACGCTCGTAGAAGAGCTTGAACAAAGGGTCGAGAAAATCGTCGGTGACCTTGATGTCCGGCCCCCACGGGTCGGGCTTGTTGGTGATGGTCAGGGCATGGGTGATTTCTTCCAGGCACGTTTCCAGCACCTCCAGCCTGGACTTTCTCTCGGCCTGCTCGATCAGGTCGTCCTCGCGCAAGCCCATCTGCACGAAGGCGCGGAGACTGGCCGGCGTGACGAGGTAGTTTTCGATTTCCCGCCGCGACCACATTCTTTCAGCGAGCTGCGAGCCGGCATGCAGCTCACGGTCGAGGCGGTCGAACAGTGCGAAGCCCGCCAGGTCCGGTTTTGCTTCGCGCAGGCCGTGGAAATGGTCGCGCGCCTCCTGGGGCTTGTTGCCCCCAAGATAGATCACCGGCACCAGATCGTGCAGCACGGACTTGGCGGGATGGTCCAGCCGCTCGGCCAGCCGGCGGAGAATGGCCAGGTCGGTGGAGCCTTCGAGATAGAGCATCCAGCCCGTCTGCTCCGCCAGGTAGTAGTCGGCCATGCGGATGCTTTCCAGGGCCTTTTTGACCTGGCCGCGCGCGCGCGTGTCGATGCGGTGCGGCTTGCCGACGAAGGCCATGACCACATCGCGCTCGGCGGCTTCTTGCAGGACGACCTCGGAATGGCTGGCGGCGATGATCTGCGAGCCATTCGACGCGGCAACGTCGGTCAGCAGGTTGTACACGTCGCGCTGGCGCAGGATTTCCAGGTGGGCATCGGGCTCGTCCAGCAGCAGGACGGAACCCGGGTTGGCCAGGAGGAAGGAAAGCAGCAGGAGCACCTGCTGACAACCACGCCCGGAAGAGGACAAATCCAGTTCCACGCCGCTGCGCTCGCGATAGGTGAGCGTCAGCTCGCTGCGTTCCCTGATGTATCTGGGTTCGTTGAGGCGGACATGGAACAGGGTGTCGATATGCTCGACGAGGGCATTCCACGCGGTCTTGTCTTCCTTGCTGAACAACTGCCAGCAGAGATTGCGCAACACCTGCGCGGTCTGGCCTTCGCCGATGAGCACGCTGATTTCACCGGTTTCCTTGCGGTATTCCCGCTCGGCCAGGCCGGACATGGGCGGCAGGAAGACGATGGCATGCTTGCGCGCGCCCTCCGGCACCTTGCCCTTGTCGCCTTCCTTGAGCCGGCAATAGAACGATTCTTCGTTGGCGTAATAAAACTCCAGCACGCAACGCCACGGCTTGTCCTCGTGCACGCCCTCGGCTTCGAGCGTGATCAGGACTTTTTCCGTTTTTGGCCTGCCATCACGACGATCGCTGTCGTGCGTGTGCAGATCGTTCCAAAGCAGCTTGGCGCTGGGCACGGGGATGGCAAAGAGATCGCGCCGGTTGATGGTCACGCCCTGACGCTCGGCCGGGGCGCTCGAATCGCGTTTCTCCGCCCAGCGGCGCCAGCCGATATCCCAAAGCGCCAAGGCCTGCAATGCGGTCGTCTTGCCGGAATTGTTCGGGCCGATAAAGACCGCCGCGCTGCCCAGTTCCAGGCTGGCTTCGCTCAGGCGCTTGAAGTTCGAGATTTTGAAACGTGTAATCATGGAGTTGTCTCCGTAAGCCCTGCCTGCCGCGTTATCTTGGCCCGTATCGTGCCGGCAAAGCTATCAAAGTTACGGAAAAAACGATAACGACGATGACTTGGGGTAACTTTCATATAAATCCCGTCCGGCGCTCAGGCCCGGTATTCAGTGAAACCGGCCGCCAGCGCGGCAAAGCTCTTGGGCGGGTTGCGCTCGTAGCCCGCCTGATCCACATAGACGAAGCGATAGGCCGGGCCGCCATCGGCCTGGCTCGCAGCCGTGGCGTCCGCGCACCACTGCGCCAGCCTGGCCATTTTTCGCGGCAGGTCGAGTTCCTCCCGCCCCTTGGTTTCGACGATCCAGACCGTGCCGTCGGTGGTTTTCACGATGAAGTCCGGCACGTAGTTCGACAGGTCGCCGTCGGCTTTGACGTAGTCGATCTGGAAGCCCACGGCCAGGTAGTTCTTGGCGAAGGCGGCGACATCAGGCGCGTTGTCCAGGAAACCGGCGAAGGACAGCTCGAATCCGCCCGCATGGGGCTCGCCGACGATTTTGCTGAACAGGGATTTCCTCGGCGCGAGATAGGGCCGGTTTTCGGTACGGAAGGGCCGCGTGTCGCGCAGGCGGATGCGGTCTTCGATGCGGGCGCTGCCCTGTTCCCGCACGGTGAGCGCGTTGATGGCCCGCTTGAAGGTGTCGAACAGAATCTTGCCGGCCTCGGGCTCGGACAGGTTGCGCAGAACCACCGGGTCTTCCAGATTCACCGGAGAGTCGGCGAACAGGTATTCGGCAAGGAAGGTTTTCACCTTCGGGTACAACACATCGTAGCCGCCGACGAGGCGCATGTCTTTCAGAAGCTGCCGCGCGAAAAAGCCGACCACGGAGCGGTAATCGGCCGGCCCCGCGCCGTCGAGCACAATGGTGTGATGCACTTCCGCGTCGAGCATGGTCTTGAACACGATCTCGCGCGTTTCTTCCGGCGTAAAGGGCTTGAGCGGCAATTTTTTATTGCCGAATGTTGCCGGTTCGAGCGCGGCAAGGTCCTTGTACTCGCGGTTGAAGCGGCGGCTCAGGCGCGGTATCTCGATGTCCAGCGCATCGATGTCCTTTTCGCCGTCCTGGGTGTCGACCTCGACGATGAGCGAATCCTTGCGCCCGGCGCCCGGACCCATCGGCACCCGCTCGAAGCTGACCCCCTCGCTCTGGATGGATTCGACGAATTCCATGAAGGCCGGGGTGCCCATGACGGATACGGTTTCCTGTATGTCCGAGCCGAAATACATGCGCCGCAGGCCGCGACCCAGGGTTTGCTCGGGCAGGATGTTCGCCGCCGCCGAATAGGCGCGCAGACCGACGATGGTGGTGACGTTCTTCACGTCCCAGCCTTCCTTGAGCATGAGCACCGAGACGATGGCCTTGTAGGGGCTGGCCCAGGAGTCGATTTCGTTCGACTGCTTGCGCAGCAGTTCCAGCTCTTCCTTGTTCTTGCCTGTGGCCGATTCGGAAATGTCTCCGTTGTTCTTGGTGTGAATGACGAGTACGGCGCCTTCCAGCTCGGGGCAGATTTTTTGCAGATACGCGCCGACCTCGTCGCAGTTCCTGGTGTCGTCCACCATGACGAACAATACCGCCTTCTTGCCCAGGGCTTCGTGCTCGGCGTAACTCTTGCGCCATTCCTCGATGCCGAGCTGCAGATAATCGGCATAGTGCTCGGTGAAGATCGCGCTCTTGTGCTCATGCAGGCGGTCGCGGCTGGCGGCATCCGGCAACACCGGCTGCTTGACCACGCCCTGATGGATGGCCTCGACCAGCGGGTAGTCCGACACGGTCTGCACGAAGATCGCGCCGTCGTTGTGGCGCGGCGTGGCGGTTACGTCCACCTGCAAGGTCAGGCGGCCTTCTTTTTGCAGCATGCGGTGGTGGATGTCCTGGATGCTCTTGAACCAGGCCATGCGCGGGTCGTGGATGTGGTGCGCCTCGTCGTTGAACACGGCCAGTTCTTCGATTTCGCGCACGATCTCGCCGAGGTCGGTCTTGCTGTCGGTGGTCCTGCCGACCGGCCTGGGACCGAAGGGCGACAGGAAATAGTCGCGCAGGTCGTCGTCTTCCAGCGAGGGTTCGCGCACATCGCCCAGGTAGACGCGGTGGATGTTGGTGAGAAACAGGTTGCCGGTGGGCTGCATCACGCGCACGTCGTCCTGAATGTGCAGCGTGAGCTGGAAATCGTCGCGCCAGTTCTGTCCGGCGTGTCCGTTGTCGGGCAGGATCGGATCGTTGAAGAAAATGCGCAGGCCGTCGAAATCGCTGCGCAGGCGCTCCAGCACGATGATGTTGGGCGCGATCAGCAGGAAGTTGCGTGAGAGCGCCGAATCGGCTTCATACAGCTTGTGGAAATAACTCCACGCCATGAGCAGCGACAGCACCTTGGTCTTGCCGGCGCCGGTCGCCATCTTGATCACGTAGCGCGGCCAGTCTTCGTCGAACATGCCGGTGGAGACCGCGCCCGAGGCATCGAAGCGCAGCAGATCGAACTTGTCCCGGGCCTTGCGCACATCGTGCAGCCAGATCACGGTCTCGACCGCTTCGCGCTGGGCGAAATAGTAGCGAAACGGGCTTAGCGTCCCGTCGGCCTGTTCGACGAGATGCTCGGTTTCAAACCACCAGTTCAACAGGGCGCGCGAAGTGTTGGAGGCGCCGGCGTACCCTGCATCGCGCCATTGGGCGACTTCATCGCGAATCTTGGCCACCAGCGGCGGAAGCAGTTTTTCGTAGGCCGTGTCCCGCAGTTCCTCCGCCGCGGGGAACCAGCGCTGATCCGGAGGAAGAATGGCGTAGGGCGATTTGGGGAAATCAGGATGAAGTGCCATATACCCAAGGGAAGCGAAGATTCCTCCCGAATTTGTTGTTGGTTTGAACCGGCCTGCCCGCAAGGAACATTCCGGACTTATCTTCGCACATCTGGACAGCCAAAAACAGTTGGCATCATGGCCCCCAAAAAGCGCAAACGGGGCGTCACCACCCCGTTTTTTGTTCGTTGCGCCCCCGACGGGGCTGCTGCAGAACGCTCAGGCCTTGCGGCTTTGCTCGATCATCTTCTCGATCATGGGGGTGAGGATCAGCTCCATGGAGTAGCCCATCTTGCCGCCGGGCACCACGATGGTGTTGGCGCGCGACATGAAGCTGTTGGGGATCATGTTGAGCAGATACTGGAAATCCACGCCGCGCGGATCGGCGAAGCGGATGATGACGAAGCTCTCGTCCGGCGTCGGGATGTCGCGGGCGATGAAGGGGTTGGAGGTGTCCACCGTCGGCACGCGCTGGAAGTTGATGTGGGTGCGCGAGAACTGCGGGGTGATGTAGTTGATGTAGTCCGGCATGCGTCGCAGGATGGTGTCCACCGTGGCTTCGGCGGAATAGCCGCGCTCGGCATGGTCGCGGTGGATTTTCTGGATCCACTCCAGGTTGATCACCGGCACGACGCCCACGCCCAGGTCGACGTAGCGGGCAGCATCGATGCTGCCGTGGGCGACCAACCCATGCAGGCCTTCGTAGAAAAGGATATCGGTGCCGGGCGGGATGTCTTCCCAGGGCGTGAATTCGCCCGGCTTGAGGCTGGTGCCCAGACGCTTGTTGTGCTCGGCCGCCTCGTCATCGCTGTGGATGTAGTAGCGCTTCTTGCCGCCGCCGGTCTCGCCGTAGATCCTGAAGGTTTCTTCGATCTTGTCGAAGTGGTTGGCCTCGGGACCGAAATGGGAAAAGTGGTGGTTGCCCTTTTCGGTTTCGGTCTTCATGCGCTCGCGGAACTCCATGCGGCCCAGGGAATGCAGGCTGTCTCCCTCGATGATGGCGGCATTGATGTCGTAGTGGCGGAAGATGTTCTCGAACGCGCGCTTGACGAAGGTGGTGCCGGCGCCGGACGAGCCGGTCACCGCGATGACGGGATGCTTCTTGGACATATGTCCTCCTGAATGTGGGAACAAGCGAATTTTTGGCCGTGGGAGTATACCCCGGCCGGGCATGCCCTGTCACCGCCGGGTATAATGGCAGGCTTTGATTCTCTTGGCTTTTCCGCCCGATTCCGCCGCCATGCAGGAAAGATACGACCCCTCACTCATCGAGCGCGCCGCCCAGCAAAGCTGGGAACAGTCCCAGGCCTTTAAGGCCCGCGAGGACTCGAACAAGCCCAAGTACTACTGCCTGTCGATGTTCCCCTACCCCTCGGGCAAGCTGCACATGGGCCACGTGCGCAATTACACCATCGGCGACGTTTTGAGCCGCTTTTACCTCATGCAGGGCTACAGTGTGCTGCAGCCCATGGGCTGGGACGCTTTCGGACTGCCGGCGGAAAACGCCGCCATGGCCAACAAGGTGCCGCCGGCGAAGTGGACCTACGCCAACATCGACCACATGCGCGGACAGTTGAAGGCGCTGGGGTTGGCCATCGACTGGACGCGCGAAATCGCCACCTGCAGGCCCGAGTACTACAAGTGGGAGCAGTGGCTGTTCACGCGGCTGTTCGAAAAAGGCCTGATCTACCGCAAGAACGCCACGGTGAACTGGGACCCGGTGGACGAAACCGTGCTCGCCAACGAACAGGTCATCGACGGGCGCGGCTGGCGCAGTGGCGCCCTGGTGGAAAAGCGCGAGATTCCCATGTACTTCTTCCGCATCACCCGGTACGCGGAAGAGTTGCTAAACGGGCTCGACAAGCTACCCGGCTGGCCCGAGCAGGTCAAGACCATGCAGCGGAACTGGATCGGCAAGAGCTTTGGGGTGCGCTTCGCGTTCAAAGTGGTTGCCGAAGGCGACAAAGCCGCCCTTCACCCTTCCCCCTTCCCCCTTCCCGATTTGTTGTGGGTCTACACCACCCGCGCCGACACCATCATGGGCGTGACTTTCGTCGCCGTCGCGGCCGAGCATCCGCTCGCCGTCCGCGCCGCCGAAAACAACCCCGCACTCGCAGCATTCATCGAGGAATGCAGGCAGGGCGGCGTGGCCGAGGCCGATATCGCCACCATGGAAAAAAAGGGCATGGACACCGGGCTGAAAGTGATCCATCCGCTCAGCGGCGAGGAAATTCCGGTGTGGGTCGGCAACTACGTGCTCATGGGCTACGGCGAAGGCGCGGTGATGGCGGTGCCGGCGCATGACGAGCGCGACTTCCATTTTGCCAAAACCTATGGCCTGCCGATCAAACAGGTGATCGGCGAGAAGGGGGAAGAGGGAAGAGAGAAGACTTTCTCCGCGGATGCCTGGGAAGAGTGGTATGCCAGCAAGGAAGGCTACTGCGTGAATTCCGGCAAATACGACGGCCTCGGCTACGACGCCGCCGTGGACGCCATCGCCGCCGACTTGAAGGCGCTCGGTCTGGGCGACAAGCAGGTGCAGTTCCGCCTGCGCGACTGGGGCGTTTCGCGCCAGCGCTACTGGGGCTGCCCCATTCCCATCATCCATTGCGAATCCTGCGGCGACGTGCCGGTGCCGGAAAAGGATCTGCCCGTGGTGTTGCCGGAAGACGTGACCATCACCGGCCGCGGCTCGCCGCTGGCGAAGATGCCTGAATTCTACGAATGCACATGTCCGAGATGCGGCAAGCCGGCGCGCCGCGAGACCGACACCATGGACACCTTCGTGGAGTCTTCCTGGTACTACGCGCGTTATGCCTGTCCCGATGCGAACGCCATGCTGGACCAACGCGCCAACCACTGGCTGCCAGTGGACCAGTACGTGGGCGGCATCGAGCATGCCATCCTGCACCTTCTGTATTCGCGCTTCTTCCACAAGCTGATGCGCGACGAAGGTTTGGTCAAATCCGACGAGCCCTTCACCAACCTGCTCACCCAGGGCATGGTGGTCGCGCCCACCTTCTATCGCGACACCGCCGACGGCAAGAGGCAATGGATCAACCCCGCCGAGGTCGACGTCAAGACCGACGAACGCGGCCGCCCCGTGGGCGCCACGCTCAAGGCCGACGGCCAGCCGGTCGAAATCGGCGGCACCGAGAAAATGTCCAAGTCCAAGAACAACGGCGTCGATCCGCAGGCGCTCATCGACAGCTACGGCGCCGACACCGCGCGCCTGTTCATGATGTTCGCAGCACCCCCGGACCAGCAGCTGGAATGGTCGGATGCCGGCGTGGAAGGCGCGCACCGGTTCCTCAAGCGCCTGTGGAAAGCGGTGTACGACCACGTCAAAAGTGGTGGCAGCGCACGCGCTGCAAGCGAACCGTCAGCCCCGCTCAAGGATTTCCGCCGCCAGCTGCACCAGACCATCGCCAAGGTCACCGACGACTACGGCCGCCGCAAGCAGTTCAACACCGCCGTGGCGGCGGTGATGGAGCTGATGAACGCGCTCGCCAAACTGCCGGAAGACGCGAACACCCCGGCACTGCGCCAGGAAGCGCTGGAAGCCGTGGTACTTTTGCTCTCGCCCATCGTGCCGCACGTGTGCGAGGCGCTGTGGGCGGAACTGCGGCCCGGCACCAGGCTGCTCGACCAGGCCTGGCCCAGGGCCGACGAATCTGCGCTTTCCGTGGACGAAATCGAACTGGTGGTGCAGGTAAACGGCAAGCTCAGAGGCAGCATCCGCGTGCCCGCCGGCGCCGGCAAGGCGGCGATCGAGGCGGCTGCCCTGGCCTCGGAAGCGGCGCAGAAACAGCTCGCCGGCGCGGCGCCGAAAAAAATCATCGTCGTGCCCGGTCGTTTGGTTAACATAGTGGCATGAAGCGCCGCGCTTTCCTCGCCCGGTTCCTTGCCTCGATCGCCGCCCTGCCGCTCGCCGGCTGCGGCTTCCAGCTGCGCGGCTCGCATGCGGTGCCGTACCGCAGCATCTACCTCGACGCGCCGCGCGGCAACGAGGCGGCGCGCAAACTGGCACAGGCCCTGAAAAGCCAGGGTGTCGTCGTTACCGACAGCATCAAGGACGCGGAAGTCCGCCTGCGGCTTTCGCCGGAAACCCGGACGCGCACCATCCTGTCGCTGTCGGGCGGCGGCCGCGTGCGCGAATATCAGCTGCAGTACAGCCTGAGCTACAGCCTTTCCTATGCGGACGGCCGCGAGATCTATCCCGAGACCACGATCAAGTCGAGCCGCGACTTCACTTACGATGACAACCTCTACCTCGCCAAGACCGCCGAGGAAGAATTTCTTTACCGCGACCTGCAGGAAAGCGCGGCGCAGCAGATCCTCCGCCGCCTGGCTGCGCAACGCTGATGGAGCTGCGGCCCGAAGATCTCGGCGCACACCTTGCACGGGGGCTTTCCCCCCTGTATGTCATCTGGGGCGAAGAGCCATTGGCCATGCTCGAAGCCGAGGACGCCATCCGTGCCGCCGCGCTCAAGGCGGGGCACGAGCGCACGGTGTTCATCGTGCAGGGCAAGTTCGACTGGAGCGTGATCTTCGGCCACGCCGACAATTTCTCCCTGTTCGCGCAAAAAAAACTGGTGGAAATCCGCATCCCCGGCGGCAAGCCCGGCATCGACGGCAGTGCCGCACTGGGGCGCTATGCCGCCAGCCTGCCCGCCGATACCGTGAGCGTCGTCTCGCTGCCCGGGCTGGAATGGAAACAGACCAGGAGCAAATGGTTCGAAGCGCTTGCCGCACACGGCGCCGTGATCCAGTGCCGGGACGTGCCGTTGGAACAGATGCCGGCCTGGATCGGCCGCCGCCTGGCCGCCAACAGCCAGCAGGCCGGCCGCGAAGCGCTCGAATTCCTGGCCAGCCGTCTGGAAGGCAACCTGCTTGCCGCCCGGCAGGAAATCGACAAGCTGTCCCTGCTGCTGCCGCCGGGCAGGCTGAGCCTGGAAGACGTGGAACAGGCGGTGACCGACGTCTCGCGCTTCGAGGCGGCCGACATCCAGGACGCCATGCTGGCGGGCGACGCCGGGCGCTGCGCGCGCATACTCGCCAGCCTGAAACAGGAAGGCGAGGCCGTGCCCAAAATCCTGTGGCAGGTCGCCGCCACGCTCAGGCTCCTGTACAAGTTAAAATCCGCCTTAAGACAAGGCCAGCCGTTCTCCGCCGCATTCAAGGCCAGCCGCATCCGGGACAAGCGCCAGGCGCTCTTGCAGGCGGCGCTGAAGCGGGTCGATGACGAGAAACTGGAAGCCGCGCTCGCCCACGCCGCGCGCATCGACCGCCAGGCCAAGGGACTCGAAGGCGGCGACCCGTGGGACGACATGCTGCGGCTGTGTATGAATCTGGGCATGAAAACCCAATATTGAACACAAAAGGCAGAAACATTTCACAGGGAGGTTAAGAGAGGTAAGAGGGTAAATCGAAACAAGAATTTTGCTTTTCTCCCTTACCTCCCATTCCTCCCTGTTTATTGCCTTTCGTGCTTTCACAATGCTTCTAAAGGTCTGATATGGACGACATCAAAACCTACATGCAAGCCGTGGGCCGCACGGCGCGCGAAGCCTCGCGCGCGGTGGCCGCCGCGGAGACGCGCGCCAAGAATGCCGCGCTCCTGGCCATGGCCGCCGCCATCCGCCGCGATGCCGCCAGGTTGCTGGCCGCCAATGCCGAGGACGTCGCCGCTGCCAAGGCCGCCGGCCTCGACGCCGCGCTGCTCGACCGTTTGGCGCTCAACGAAAAAAACGTTGCCGGCATGGCCGAAGGCCTGGAGCAGATCGCCGCGCTGCCCGATCCCGTCGGTGGCATCAACGGCATGAACTACCGACCTTCCGGCATCCAGGTCGGCAGGATGCGCGTGCCGCTGGGTGTGGTCGGCATCATCTACGAGGCCCGCCCCAACGTCACGGCGGATGCCGCAGGGCTGTGCCTGAAATCCGGCAACGCCGCCATCCTGCGCGGCGGCAGCGAGGCCATCCGTTCCAACCAGGCCATCGCCGCCTGTGTGAAGGAAGGGCTCAAGACTGCGGGTCTGCCCGAGACCTGCGTGCAGGTGATCGAGACCACCGACCGCGCCGCCGTGGGCGAACTCATCACCCTGCGCGAATATGTCGACGTCATCGTGCCGCGCGGCGGCAAGGGGCTCATCGAACGCGTGATGAACGAGGCGCGCATCCCCGTCATCAAGCACCTGCACGGCGTGTGCCACGTGTACGTCGACGACCGCGCCGACCTCGACAAGGCATTGCGCATCGCCGACAACGCCAAGACCAGCCGCTACGGCACCTGCAACACCATGGAAACCCTGCTCGTGCATCGCACCGTGGCCGAAAGCTTCCTGCCCAAGATCGCCGCGATCTACACTGCGAAGAACGTGGAAATGCGCGGCTGCGCCGAATCCCGCCGCATCGTGCCGGCGATGAAGGAAGCGCTTGAAGCCGACTGGTACGAGGAATACCTCGCGCCCATCCTCGCGATCCGCGTGGTGGGCGACATGGACGCGGCCATGCGCCACATCGCCCAGTACGGTTCGCAGCACACCGACGCCATCGTCACCGAGGATTACACCCGCGCGCGCCGCTTCCTGCGCGAGGTCGATTCCGCCAGCGTCATGGTCAACGCCTCCACCCGCTTTGCCGACGGCTTCGAATACGGGCTGGGTGCGGAAATCGGCATTTCCACCGACAAGATCCACGCCCGCGGCCCGGTCGGCCTGGAGGGGCTGACGAGCGAAAAATGGATCGTTCTCGGCAACGGGCATGTGCGCGGCTGACGGCTTCGCCAGTGAGGAGTGGGGCGAGCGGCGCGGGACGGCCGCGTGCTGCCAATGTGCGTAACGCAAATTGCAAATTGACGCCGTTCCCGGCCAAGCCCTGCACGATGCGATGACCGTGGCATCCCTCACTCCCCACCCGCAGCGCGCCATCGGCGTCTTCGGCGGCACCTTCGATCCCATCCACTACGGCCATCTGCGCATGGCCGAGGAACTGGCCGAAGCCTTGGCGCTGGAGGAGGTGCGCATCATCCCCGCCGGCCAGCCGCCGCATCGCGGCGCGCCCAGAACCCCCGCCCGCCATCGCCTGGAAATGGCGCGGCGCGCGGTCGCCGACAACCCGCGCTTCAGGCTGGATGAGCGCGAGGTGCGCCTTGCGCGCGCAAGCTATACCGTCGACACGCTTGCCGATCTGCGCGCCGAACTCGGCAACAGCCGGCCGATCTGGCTGTTCATGGGCGCGGACGCGTTCCTTGGGCTTGCCGCATGGAAGGAATGGCGGCGCCTGTTCGAGCTTGCGCACATCGCGGTCGCGCACCGCCCCGGCTACCGGCTGGAACACTCCGATACCTTGAACGACCGCCTGCGTCAGGAACTGGATCGCCGCCAGGTGCCCAGCCCGCCGCCTGCCCCCGCCGGCGGCATCCTGCTCAGGCCCACGACCCAGCTCGACATCGCCGCCACCGACATCCGCAGTCGGCTCAAGGCAGGGCACAGCGTGCGCTATCTCGTGCCGGACAGCGTGCTCGACTATATTCGGCAAAACCGGCTTTATTCACCTGTATGAACATCGAAGACAAGATCGCCGCCGTCGTGGCCGCGCTGGAAGACATCAAGGCCCGCGACATCACCGTGCTCGACACCACCCCGCTGACCTCGCTGTTCGAGCGCATCGTCATCGCCAGCGCGGATTCCGCGCGCCAGACCAAGGCGCTCGCCGGGAGCGTCAAGGACAGGATGAAGGAACTGGGCGAGCCCATCCTCGGCTCCGAGGGCGAAGAGACCGGCGAATGGGGGCTGGTCGATCTCGGCGACATCGTGGTGCACATCATGCATCCGGCTGTGCGCGCGCACTACAACCTGGAAGAGCTCTGGGATGCCGGCGTGCAGGTCCGCCTGAAACGCGCCGCGCAGTGAAGCTGCGCATCATCGCCGTCGGCCACAGGATGCCCGGCTGGATTGAGGCCGGCTATCAGGAATACGCCCGGCGCATGCCGCCTGACGCCGCGCTCGATCTCGTCGAAATCAAGCCAGAAAAACGCGCGGCCGGCGCTTCCGCCGAGCGCATCCGGCGGCTGGAGGCAGAACGCATCCAGGCTGCGCTGCCGGCGCAGGCCGTGCTGGTGGCGCTGGACGAACGCGGCAAGCAGCCCACCACCGCGGAACTGGCTGAACTGCTCGCCCGCTGGATGCAGGAAGGCAAACAACCCTGCTTCGTGATCGGCGGCGCCGACGGCCTGGACGCTTCAATCAAGCGGCGTTCTGACTTATTATTGGGCATTTCCCGCCTGACCCTGCCGCACGGCCTGGTGCGGGTGCTGCTGGCGGAGCAGCTGTACCGTGCGGTATCGCTGTTGAAAGGCCACCCCTATCACCGAGAATGATGGCCCGCGCCGACAATCGCATCTACCTCGCCTCTCAATCGCCGCGCCGGCGCGAGCTTCTGAAGCAGATCGGCGTGCGTTTCGACGTGCTGGTGCTGCGTAGCGCCTTTGGTCGCGAGGATGTGCAGGAAACCCCCCTGGCAAACGAGGAGCCGCGCGTTTTCGCGCGGCGCATGGCAGAGGAAAAGGCCAACAAGGGTGTCGCCGCCATCGGCCTGCGCCAGCTCATCGCCTGCCCGGTACTGGGCGCGGACACCGTGGTCGACATCGACGGCGAGATCATCGGCAAGCCGTGCAACCTTGCCCACGCCGGGGAAATCCTGCAGCGCCTGTCCGGGCGCGCGCACTGGGTGCATACCGGGGTGGCCGTCGGCGCGGCAGGTGCCATGCAATCGCGACTGTCCTCAAGCAAGGTGGAATTTGCGCCGCTAAGTCGTACTATCATCGAACGCTACCTGGAAAGCGGCGAAGCGCTGGACAAGGCCGGTGCCTACGGCATCCAGGGCCGTGCCGGCACCTTCATCACGCGCATCGAGGGCAGCTATACCGGCATCATGGGCCTGCCGCTGTTCGAAACCGCAGAACTGTTGAACTGGGCCGGGATCAGGATTTAGTTTTCAAAAAACACACAAAGAGGACAAGGGGCGAGGCTGAAGGATTTTTGCTCCTGCCCTCCCGTTCGTGATTTTTCAATCAATGCCGCATGCATCGCCGTGCGGCACTGATTGAAAAATCGGAGCATTCGCCATGAGCGAGGAAATGCTGGTCAACGTCACGCCGCAGGAGACGCGCGTGGCGGTCATGCACGTGGGTGCGGTGCAGGAACTGCACATCGAGCGCGCCGGCAGCCGCGGACTGGTCGGCAACGTCTATCTGGGCAGGGTGGCGCGCGTGCTGCCGGGCATGCAATCGGCCTTCATCGATATCGGCCTCGAGCGCGCGGCCTTCCTGCACGTGGCCGATATCTGGCAGGAACGGCGCAACGGCGACGAGGAGCGGCGCATCGAGCAGACGGTGCACGAGGGGCAGTCGCTGGTGGTGCAGGTCATCAAGGACCCCATAGGCACCAAGGGCGCGCGCCTCTCGACCCAGATCAGCTTCGCCGGCCGCTATCTCGTCTACCTGCCGCAGGAATCGCACATCGGCATCTCGCAGCGCATCGAAGGCGAAGAAGAGCGCGAGCACCTGCGCCAGATGCTGCAGGGCGTGCTCGATCCCGACATCCACGGCGGCTTCATCATGCGCACCATGGCCGAATCCGCCGGCGCGGAAGACCTCAGGGCCGACGTCGCCTACCTCGGCAAGCTGTGGCAGAACATCCAGGAGAAATCCAAGGTTTCGATCGCGCCTTCGCTGCTATACCAGGACCTCGATCTCTCTCTCAGGGTGCTGCGCGACTTCGTCAACAGCGAAACCTCGCGCATCCTGGTGGACTCGCGCGAAACTTACCAGCGCATGTACGAGTTCGCGCACAGCTACACCTGGGGTGTTGCGGAAAAACTCCAGCACTACAGCGCCGACCGTCCGCTGTTCGATCTTTACGCCATCGAGGAGGAAATCGAAAAGGCGCTGGCGCGCAGAGTCGACCTCAAGTCCGGCGGCTACCTCATCATCGACCAGACCGAGGCGCTCACCACCATCGACGTCAACACCGGCGGCTTCGTCGGCGCGCGCAATTTCGACGACACCATTTTCAAGACCAACCTGGAAGCGGCGCAAACCATCGCGCGCCAGTTGCGGCTGCGCAATCTGGGCGGCATCATCATCATCGACTTCATCGACATGGACAATGTCGAGCATCGCGAGACCGTGCTGGGTGAACTGAAAAAGTCGCTGTCGCGCGACTCCACGCGCGTGTCGGTGAACGGCTTCTCCGCGCTGGGCCTGGTGGAAATGACGCGCAAACGCACGCGCGAGTCGCTCGCCCACATCCTGTGCGAGCCCTGCCCCACCTGCCAGGGACGCGGCGAGATCAAGACCGCGCGCACCGTATGCTACGATGCGCTGCGCGAAATCCTGCGCGAAGACCGTCAGTTCGAGGCGCGCGAATACCGCATCCTGGCCTCGCAAAGCGTGGTGGACCTGTTCCTCGACGAGGAATCGCAAAGTCTCGCGCAGCTTTCCGACTTCATCGGCAAGCCGATTTCGCTGCAGGTGGAAACCAGCTACACGCAGGAGCAGTACGACATCATTCTGCTTTGAGAAAAGCCATGGGAGCACGGGATGAAATCCGTGTTTTTATGTTGCCTCCCTTTTGCCGCACAATTGCCGCGCCATCCTGCTGGTATTACTAATTAAATTAGTAGTAATAACGAGAGGAGGCGCACATGGCAACGACGCTCACCAGCAAGGGACAGGTCACCATTCCCAAACAAATCCGCGACGCGCTCGGCCTTGCGCCGGGGTCTATGGTCGAATTCACCGTCAATCGTGCAGGCGAAGTGGTGATTCACAAGGCCGGCGCCCGCCCCGGCCGCAAGAAAGACCGCTTCGAGACCGCCCGCGGCAGGGCGGATGTCAAATGGCGCACGGATGAGCTGATGGCGCTGTTGCGCGGCGAGGGTTAAGGAATTTCTGAAAAAGTCCCTCATGGCCCATGGAGGACTTCTTCAGAGGTTCCTAAATGCTGCTGGTCGACACCAACGTCCTGGTCGATGTTCTGGAAGACGATCCGGATTGGGCGGACTGGTCGATCGCCCAACTGCGCGCCCAGTCGAAAGTCCATCGCCTGGCCATCAATCCGGTCATCTATGCCGAATTGTCGCCGACATTCTCGACGGTAGAGGCCCTGTATCGGGCGGTCGGCGGCCTCGGTCTGACAATGATCGAAGTGCCGCGCACCGCCCTGTTTCTCGCCGGCAAGTCCTTCGTGCAGTATCGCCGGCAGGGCGACAAAGGCAACAACGTCCTCTCCGATTTATTCATCGGCGCGCACGCCGCCGTCTCCCGCTATCCGCTGTTGACGCGCGACACCCGGCGCTATGCTTCCTACTTTCCCGGCATCACCCTGATCGCGCCCTGAGCGAACGGGGGCTCACGGCAGAAAGGGCGGACTGCACGCAGGCGCGTGAAGGCATCATTGCGCAGCCCAGAAACAGCAGTGGGCCGCACTGCCCCCCCCGCGCCATCAGTGGGGCAATCACGCCCTATTTGAAAAATCCTCCAAGGGCATTGCTCAGCCAGCCCCCGCTTTTTTTGTCGGCGACGATGTCCAGCATATTGTGCTTTACCGCGGACACATAGGCCATATCGTCGCGTCGGATGTGATGCAGGAGCCAGGTGCAAAGCATCCCGTGCAACTGCGGCGCAACGTCTTCGCCTGCATTGTGTTTTTGCTGATAGGCCGCGACACGCTTGGAGAAAGCATCATGCACCGCCTTGTGCGGTTTTGCAAAACCATACCCGGCCTCCTCCTGCAGGCTTTCCTCGAAAGCGAAGTGCGACAGCGTGTAATCAATCAGTTCGTCCATGACCCTGCCAACGCTATCGCGATCTTGGGACCTCATGGCAGTTTCCAGCTGGTTGATGTAGTCGACGATTCTTTTGTGTTGTTCATCGATAACTTCGATGCCGGTATTCAGGTCATTCGTCCAGGTAATTGCCATCTTTATATCCTCCTCATCTGTTTGCGGTTTCCAATTCGCGGCCAGCTCGCTTCTGCGGATGGAAGGTCAGAGGCATCCGGGAACAATCCCCAAACCCCTTCAGCAAGGCGCCGAGCGGCCCTGCTCCTCTTTAATACAAGAATAAACAATAATGATATTATGTTATCTCAATATTAAAGATGTTCAATATATCCTCCGTTCGTCGGCTGAGCCCCCGCCCGATCCGCCTGTCGTGCCAGGCAATGGCTTGGACTTGGTATTCCGCCAAGCCTCACCACCACTCTAACCCGGATGTTTCACCAGATCGCGGGATGGCGGCGAATCACTGCGAGCAGATTTGCGCATCCCGCGCCAAGCCAATAGCGCGACCGCGAAGGGCGGCGGTACAAATCGGATTTCGGACTGATTGCGCGCAAAGCTTCTTATGCGCTTTTCCGTCCTATTCGGGGCCGGTCTGGTGAAATATCCGGGCTAATCATTCACCCGCTTGCGCGCAGTCCGCGCCGGGGCTCGATTCGATGGAAAATTACGTAGACTTCTACAACGACAAGCACGGCATGACCCAGCTGGGCCGAGTCGTGCCGGACGGCTGGCTGTTCGGCTTCCTCCCGGAGACCGGAGACTGCGCAGGCCTGGAAATCGGCCGCATGCATGCCCTCATGGACCGCATCGAAAGGGAATGGAACAAGTACGCCAGCCTGCCCAGCCGCCTGCCGCCCGCACTGCGCGAACGCCATGCACAGATCTACGAGAAGGCAATGGCGCTCGCCAGGGACAGGGGCTGGGACCCGGAGCTGGGCGAGGAGGACTGAAAAGCCTTATCCCCGTTTTTTGCCGACCGCTGCGAGAATGCCCTGCATCAGGGCGACAGGGGTAGGCGGGCAGCCGGGAATCTGGACATCCACCGGAATCACGTTGGAAATTTTTCCGCAGGAAGCATAACTCTCGCCAAACATGCCGCCGGTGCAGGCGCACTCGCCCATGGCCACCACCCACTTGGGTTCCGGAACGGCATCGTAGACGCGCTTCAGGGCGACTTCCATGTTGCGCGAGACCGGGCCGGTCACCAGCAGCACGTCCGCGTGCCGGGGGCTGGCGACGAACTTCATGCCCATGCCGTCGATGTTGTAGTGCGGGCCGTTGATGGCGTGGATTTCCAGTTCGCAGCCGTTGCAGGAACCGGCGTCGACGTGACGGATGGCCACCGCCTGGCCGAACACCCTGAGGATTTCCGCATGCAGCGCCTGCTCGCGCGTGCGCAAGTTCGGGTCGGCCCGCGGCGCGGGCTCGGAGACGATGCCGGCCTTGAGAATTTTCCGGAGGATGAGGTGGGTAGCCATGGTGGGGATCAGGATTCTGGGATCAAAGGATGTGTGGCCTGCGGCCGCAGAAAAGAAGAGGCGCGAAGCTTGGCGCTCCCTGAATCCCGACCCCTGCCCCCCGAGTTCTGCTCATGCTCATAAATCCTGCCCGCTGTAGGAAAGATTGAAGGATTTGTTGATGAGCGGGAAGTCGGGGACGATGTCGCCGAGCACGCCCACTTCCAGCAGCGGCCAGTTCCGCCACGATGGATCGTGCGGATGCACGCGGTCGAGTTTGCCGTCGTCGCCGATGCGCACGGCCACCACCACCTCGCCGCGCCAGCCTTCCACCCAACCGAGGCCTTCACACCGCGCCTGCACCGGTTTGGGCGTGGCGCGGATGGCGCCCGCCGGCAGGCGCGAAAGGATTTCCCGGATCAGGCGCACGGATTCGCAAACCTCGGCGAAACGCACTTCCGCACGCGCCAATACGTCTCCTTTGCGCTGGGTGGCCATGTTCACCTCCAGTTGATCGTAGGGCGCCTGCGGGAATTGCGCGCGCGCGTCCCACGCCTGCGCACTGGCGCGGCCGGCCAGTCCGGTGAGTCCCAGGCGCGCGGCCAGATCGGGCTTGCAGATGCCGGTATTGGCAAAGCGGTCCTGCAGGCCGGTGTGTTCATCGTAGACGGTCTTGAGTTCGCGCACTTCCGCTTCGATGCGGCCGGCAATCGTTCCGAGCCCGGCGCGGGCCGCATCGTCGATATCCGCCGCCACGCCGCCGGGTACGATGCAGTCGAACAGATAGCGATGTCCGAACAATTTGGCCGACATCCGCAGCCAGTCTTCCTTCAGCCGCCAGAACTGCATGAAGCCGAACGAGAGCGCCGCATCGTTGCCCAGGTAACCGAGATCGCCCAGATGATTGGCCACACGCTCGATTTCCAGGAACAGGGCGCGCAACCACAGCGCGCGCTCGGGCACTTCGCTGCCGGTGGCGGTTTCCACCGCCATGCAGTAAGCCCAGGCATAGGCGCTGTGCGAATCGCCGGACACGCGTCCGGCAAGCTTGGCGCCGCCGTCGAGATCCATGCCCTCGAAACGCTTTTCAATGCCCTTGTGGGTGTAGCCGAGGCGTTCTTCCAGCCGCAGGATGCGGTCGCCGATGACGGAGAAACGGAAATGTCCCGGCTCGATGGTACCGGCATGAACGGGGCCGACCGGGATTTCGTGCACGCCCTCGCCTTGCACGCGGATGAAAGGATAGGCATCGAGCTCGTGCGCGGGAGGCCGGCCGGCATCGAAATCCTTGCGCAAGGGGAAAACCGTCTCCTGCCAGGCGCCATGGCGCAGCCACTTGCGTTCGTCCGCCGCGCCCTCGGCGCGAATGCCGAGAAGATCAAAGGTCGCGCGCTGCATGCGGTCGGCCTGGGGAAAGATATGGGCAAGGTCGGGGTAAGCCGGCGCCTCCGCCGGCAAGTCGCTCGTCACCCAGCACAGGCCCGAGCCGGTTAGAAAAGCCGCATGGATGGCGAAGCCGCCGCCCAGGCGGCGGTCGTCCGTTCCCCACAGTGCAACGAGTTGCCCGCCTTCCTCCTCGACCGCGCGGGCAAAAGCCGGCAAACGCGCGGCCTCCATTTCACCGCGCAGAATGTGGGCGGCATGCGCTTTCAGATTCCAGTCCCGTTCGCCTATCTTCACTTCAACCTCCCAGCAGCGCCGCCGCCTGCCGATACCACATGGCCAGGTAAGGCGGGATGAACAGGCCCAGCACCAAGGCCAGCCCCAGATGCAGGAACACGGGAGTCAAGGCAGGCTGGTAGGGCAGCCTCGGCAATTCGGTCTCGCCGAACACCATGGGCTGCACCTTGCCGAAAATGGAGGCGAAGGCCACGCCCAGTGCCAGCAGCAGGAGGGGCGTGGCCCAGGGATGCTCGTGCATGGCGGCGGTAATGATGAGGAATTCGCTGGCGAACACGCCAAAGGGCGGCAAGCCCAGGATGGCGACGGTGCCGAGCATCAGGCCCCAGCCGATGGTGGGGTTGGTCTTGATCAGCCCCCGAATGTCATCCATCACCTGCGTGCCGGCCTTTTGCGTGGCATGACCGACGGCGAAGAAAATGGCGGACTTGGCGAGCGAATGCATGGTCATGTGCAACAGGCCCGCGAAGTTCGCCACCGCCCCGCCCATGCCGAAGGCAAAAGTGATCAGCCCCATGTGCTCGATCGAAGAGTAGGCGAACATGCGCTTCACATCCGTCTGGCGCTTGATCAGGAAGGCAGCCAGCACCACGGAAAGCAGGCCGAAGCCCATCATCAGCTTGCCTGCCATGTCGGTGCCGAGCGCGCCGTCCACCAGCACCTTGGAGCGCATCACCGCGTACAGCGCCACATTGAGCAGGAGGCCGGACAGCACGGCGGACACCGGCGTAGGGCCTTCGGCGTGGGCGTCCGGCAGCCAGTTGTGCAGGGGGACGAGGCCCACCTTGGTGCCGTAGCCCACCAGCAGGAAGACGAAGGCGAGCTGCAGCACCGTGGGCTCCAGTTGCGCCTTGACGCCGTCAAGGTGCGTCCACAGCAGGGCAGTGCCGCCCGAGCCCAGCACCTTCTCCGCCGCGAAATAGAGCAGAATGGTGCCGAACAGCGCCTGGGCGATGCCGACGCCGCACAGGATGAAATACTTCCACGCCGCTTCCAGCGCCGCCGGCGTGCGGTACAGCGACACCAGCAGCACGGTGGCGAGCGTCGCCGCCTCCATCGCCACCCACAGGATGCCCATGTTGTTGGTGGTCAGCGCCAGCAGCATGGCGCCGATGAATATCTGGTAGCTGCTGTGGTACAGGCGCAGACGCATGGCGTTGAGCCGCCCGTGCTCCTGTTCGATGCGCATGTAGGGGCGCGAGAACAGCGCGGTGGTGAAGGCGACGAAAGCCGTCAGCGTGACCAGGAAAACGTTGAAGGAATCGATGAAGAACCAGCCGGCGCCCGCCATCATCGGCCCCTGCGCGACGATGCGCGCGGTCAGCAGCACCGCCACGGCCAGCGTGAGCAGGCTGAACAGGGCGTTGATCTCCGGCGCATTGCGCCGAGAGCCCCAAAGCGCCAGGAAAACCCCGCCTGCCAGAGGAATGCCGAGCAGCCAGAAAATTTCCACGGTCATTTTTCCTTGAGCTTTTCCATGTGCTTGAGATCCAGCGAATCGAAGGTCTCGCGAATCTGGAAGAAGAAGATGCCGAGCACGAACACCCCTACCAGCACGTCGAGCGCCACGCCCAGTTCCACCACCAGCGGCATGCCGTAAGTGGCGCTGGTGGCGGCGAAGAACAGGCCGTTTTCCATGGACAGGAAGCCGATCACCTGGGGAATGGCCTTGCTGCGCGTGATCATCATGAGGAAGGCGAGCAGCACGCAGGCCATGGCAATGCCCAGGGTCGAGCGCGTCACCGTTCCGGAAAGCGCCGAGATGGGCAGCGCGAGGTTGAAGGCGAACATCACCAGCACGATGCCGATCAGCATGGTGGTGGGAATGTTTATCATCGGCTCCACCTCGCGGTTTACGTCGAGCTTCTTTACCAGCGCATAGAAAATCCACGGCATGGCAATGACCTTGAGCGCCACCGTGAGGGCCGCCGAGTAATACAGGTGGTGCTGCCCCGTCGCCCAGGCCACCAGGGCGGTGGAAGCCGCCAGCGCCGCGCCCTGCCAGGCAAACAGCGTGATCAGCCCGACAATGCGGCGCTGCGACAACATGGCAAACGAGATCAGCAGCAGCAGCGCCGCGAGCAGGTTGACGACCTGAAGGTGATAGCCAAGGCTCATTCAAACCTCCAGCAGGAAGTGGATCAACATGCCCAGCACCGCCAGCAAAAAGGCTGTGCCGAGAAATTCAGGGACGCGGAACAGACGCACCTTGGCGGAGATGGCTTCCAGGAACGACAGCGCCGCTCCGCCAACCGCCAGCTTGGCAACCATGGCCGCCAGCGCCAGGGGCAGGGCGGCGACATCGCCCCGCGCGGCGATGCCCCAGGGCAGGAACAGGGCGATGCCCAGCACGGAATAGGTGAACAGCTTCAATGCCACCGCCCACTCGATCAGCGCCAGATGCCGCGCGGAATACTCGAGGATCATGGCCTCGTGGATCATGGTCAGTTCCAGGTGCGTGGCCGGGTTGTCCACCGGGATGCGCGCGTTCTCCGCCAGCGAGACCATCCAGAACGCCACCGCCGCAAACGCCAGGCTGGGATAAATGACGAATTCCTTGTGCGCCAGGGTCTCGACGATGACGGGCAGTGCGGTGGACTGGGAAATCAGGCTGGCGGTAAAGAACGCCATGAGCAGGGCGGGCTCGGCCAGGAAGGACACCAGCATTTCCCTTCTTGCCCCGAGGGTGCCGAAGGAAGTGCCGATGTCCATGGCGGCCAGCGCCAGGAACACCCGCGCCAGCGCGAAGATGCCGACCAGGGCGATGACGTCGGCCGTCGGCGAGAACGGCAGGTCGTTGACCAGCGTCGGCACGATGCCTGCCGCCAGCGCCATGCAGGCGAAGATCATGTAGGGCGCGAAGCGGAACAGCGGCGAAGCATTGTGCGCGATCACCGCATCCTTGTGGAACAGCTTGCGCAGGGTGCGGTAGGGCTGGGTAATGGGCGGCGCGCTGCGCCCTTGCAGCCAGGCACGGCACTGGTTGACCCAGCCCATGAGCAAGGGCGCCAGCAGGATGGCCAGCAGGGTCTGGGCGATTTGCAGAAGAATGCTCATCGTGTAAAGACCAGAAGGAAAACAAGGGTGACGAAGCTGTAGATCAGGTACCACTGGATGCGGCCATGCTGCAGCCGCCCGGCCTGCGCCGACAGCCAGGCGGTGAGGTCGGCGATGGGCCGGTAGAGCAGCAGCCAGAGCTTGTCGCGGCTCTCGCCGCGGTATTGCGGATGGCGGTCGAACGGATCCGGGGTTTCCCGCTCCACCTGCATGAATACGTCAAAGATCTGCCGGATGGGCTGGCCGAAGCCTTCGGCGCTGTCCTGCATGCGTGCATCCTGCTCCGGGAAGCCGCAGTCCCAGGGGTCGGCCCGGCGCACCCTGCCGTGATAGACGCGGCGCACCCACAGGAAGACGAGCAGCACCACCACGGCCACCACCGCCAGGAAAATCAGCGGCGCGTAACTCGCCCGCTCCGCCGAAACAGGCGTCAGCAACAACCAGCTGCTGATGCCGGGCAGGTGTTGCCCGGTCAGCATCCGCACCACCGGTTCCAGCCACTGGACGACATGGGCAGGGAACAGCCCGAGCAGGACGCAAGCGGCGCCCAGCCACAGCATGCCCAGGCGTTGCGGCCAACTCGCCTCGTGCGCCCGATCGAGCGCCGGATCGCGCGGCCGGCCGAGGAAGATGACGCCGTAGAATTTCACCATCACATAGGCAGCGAGCGCTGCGGCCAGCGCCACGGTGGCCGCGGCCACCGGAATCACCATGTTGAGGTAGGGCTGAGTAAGCCCAGGCGTGAGCAGGAAAGCCTGCAACAACAGCCATTCCGAAACGAAACCATTGAGCGGCGGCAGGCCGGCGATGGCCAGCGCGCCGATCAGGGTGAGCCAGGCGGTCCACGGCATGGTGCGCATCAGTCCGCCCAGACGACCCATGCGCCGCTCGCCGGTGGCATGCAGCACGGAACCCGTGCCGACGAACAGCAGGCCCTTGAAGAAGGCATGGTTGAGGGCGTGATACAACAGGGCGGTCAGGGCCAGCGCCGCCAGCGCGCCCTTGCCGTCGGTGTGGAAAATCAGCGTCAAGCCGAATGCCGCGAGAATCACGCCGATGTTTTCGATCGACGACCAGGCCAGCAGCCGTTTCATGTCCGACTGCACGGCGGCGAAGATCACGCCGTAGAGCGCGGTAACCAGTCCGAGCGTCAGGGCCAGCGTGCCCCACCAGCCGATCTGCACATCGAGCAGATCGAAGGTCACGCGCAACAGGCCGTAGATGGCGGTCTTCAGCATCACGCCGGACATCAGCGCGGATACCGGCGAAGGCGCCGCCGGATGCGCTTCCGGCAGCCACACATGCATGGGCACCAGACCCGCCTTGGCGCCGAAACCGAACAACGCCAGCAGGAATGCCGCCGAAGACCAGAACGGCGACATCTGCGCCAGGCGCATGGTATTGAAAGTGTAATCCCCGTGTCCGCCCTGCAGCACGCCGAAGACGAGCAGCAAAGAAACCGCGCCGACATGCGCAATCAACAGATAAAGAAAACCGGCGCGGCGAATCTCGGGAATTTTGTGGTCGGTGGTGACGAGGAAATACGACGACAGCGCCATCACTTCCCACGCCACCATGAAGGCGTAGGCATCGTCGGCAAGCAGCACCGCGAGCATGCCGGCCAGGAACAGGTGGTACCACAGGGCCAGCATGGCGAGCGGGCCGGCGGCCATGCCGCGGAAGTAGCCCGAGGCGTACACCGTCACCCCGAAGGCCGCGCCCCCCAGCAACACCATGAAGAAGGCAGACAGGGCATCCAGCCGCAGATGGAAAGGCAGATCGGGCAGGCCGACGGGCAGCACCATGGCCGAAGCCGGCAGCAACAGGCCGGCGACGCCGATTCCTGCAATGAACAATGCGCCCAGGGCGCCAAGGGGGAAGATAAGTCGAGTGAGCAGGCCGTGCCGGCCCTGCAGCAGCGGCGCCGAAAAACCCAGTGTCAGCCAGCAAAGCACCCCGGCCCAGGCCAAATCGAGGACATGAGCGGCAAGGTATGCCGAAGGTGACATTGAGGCGCGCGCAGAGTCAAACCAGATTTGATTCTATTGACAAATCAAATCAACTACAATGTTAATCGGATTAACATGTTCGTCGTCGTCCTCTCGCCATGGAAAACCGCACTGCCCGGCTCACCGTCCTGATCGATCCGCGAAAAAAGAAGCTGTTCGAGGAAATCTGCATGCAGCGCGATCTGACGCCTTCACAGGTCGTGCGGCGATTGATCCGCCAATACATCATGGAAAACGCGGGCGGCAGGGAATTGCCCGAGTGGCTCACCGCGGCGGCGCCACGCGGCGAGGAATGAGTCGCCCCCTTCCCGCGGTCAGAACTCGTTGCGGATGCGCTTGTAACCCTTGACCAGCTCGTTGTTGGCCTGCGCCACGCTTTCGGAGAAATCGCTCGCGTCCGGCGTGACGCGCTCGATGCCGGCAAGCTCCCCGTCGGAGTGGATGTTGGCGGTGGAGGGAATGTAGAAGCCGGGCGGCACGGTGCAGCCTTCCACCACGGAGTTGTGGCGCACCACGGAGCCGTCGCCCACGGTGCAGTTGAACAGCACGGAATTGAAGCCGATGAAGACGTTGTCGCCGACCTTGCACGGGCCGTGCACGATGGAGCGGTGCGCGATCGAGCTGCCCTCGCCGATGGTCACGCCGCCGCCGGCCTTGCAGTGGATGACCACGCCGTCCTGGATGTTGGAATTGGCGCCGATGACGATGGGCTCCATGTCGCCGTTCTCGTCCACCTCGTCGGCGCGAATCACGGCGTATGGGCCGATGAAAACGTTTTCCTCGACGACGACCTTGCCGCACAGGATGGCGGTGGGATCGACGAAGGCGCTGTCATGCACGACGGGCAAATGGCCGGAAGGATTTCTGCGGATCATGATGAACTCTCACTCGACTGCGGACGCACAAAGGCCGGCATGCCATGCCGGCCCGCGCATGATACCACTCGCCCCCGGCGCCTGGCAGGGCTTTCGCTCATTCGGCCACGCCGACGACGTCGGTATGCGGCTTGTGCGCGCGCCTGTGTTCGCGCATGCCCTTGAAAAGGGCATGCAGCACGGTCCACGCGCCCACGATCAGGGCCAGCGCCAGCACGCCGTCGCCGATCCATTTCAGCGTCTGCACGGTGGACGCTTTTGGCGGCTCGATCATGCCGAGGTGGCCAAGGTAGCCGGGTATGTAGAAGAAGCGCGAGAACAGCACGGTCAGCATGATCACCGCCATGGTGAACTTGACCTGGTAGTCCTTCACGTACGTCGTGCCGATGGCGCCGACCTGGATGCCGAAGAGCGAGCCGAACAGGATCAGCATGGCAAGGCGGATGTCGACCACGCCTTCGAGTCCATAGAAGAGCGTGCCGCCCAGGCCCATGATGAAGGCGATGACCAGTTCGGTGGCGGAGGCCATGATGGCGGGCACGCCCAGGATGTAGATCATGGCCGGCACGCCGATGAAACCGCCCACGGCGATGGCCGAAGCCAGGAAACCGGTGGCGAAGCCGATGGGCACCAGGAACAGTATCGAGATCTCAGCCTGCGCGCCCTTCGAGTAAATCATGGTGCCGGGAATCTTCACCGACTGCACCCAGCGCGCCAGACGGGTCAGTTCGACGATCTGCCCGCTGCCGTCGCCGGCTTCGTCCAGCGCCTTGAGCTTGCGGTAGTCCCTGAGCACGAAGCCGCCGACGATGGCCAGCGTCACCACGAACATCGCCGACACGTAAAGGTCGGTGCCGACCGCGCCGAAGGTGTTCTTGATGTCGGTCATCACGTGCTTGCCGAACAGCACGCCGGCTTCGGCGAACACGCCCAGGATCAGGCCCAGCCTGAGGTCGACCTGGCCGTACTTGTTGCGCTTGATCGCGCCCACGAGGGCCTTGGGAAACTTGTGGCAGATGTTGGAGGCCACCGCCACGATGCCGGGCGCGCCCAGGGTCATCATGGCGGGAGTGAGCACGAAGGCGCCGCCGGAACCGATGAAGCCGGAGACCATGCCGCCCACGAAACCGACCAGGATCAGCAGGATCGCGGTGGTCGGGGTAATGTCGATGAAGTCGATGAGTTCCATGGCTTGTTTCCCGCTTCCTTATTTCTTCGCCTTGAGGCCGATCGCATCCCAGAACAGGCCGGTGAAAATGCCGTGGGTATAGGAAAGCGCAAACGCCATGGCAATGGGTGCCAGCACATACCACCAGGTGCCCTCGATGAAGGTGCCGCCCCGGGCCGCGCACAACTCCGCCGTGGCCTTGTGGTAATACACGGTTTTCACGCCTTCCTGGACCGCGCAGGCGTCGAGCGTGGTGTGGGCAAGGCGAATGAAATCGCCGGAATATTTGAACAGGCCCCAGTAAAGGACGGCGGTGACGCCGCCCCACAGCAGGACCTTGCCAAGACTGGCCTTACTCGTAGCCATTTGCTCAAATCTCCCCGTGACTTTTGATGAGCGAATTGGTTGAAAACCGCTTGCAACCCGGAGACGGGCGCCGGAATTTGACGGAATTTTAACATTAAGCGGAATAAACTGGTCTTTTCATGACAAAACCAGGCCCTGTCCTGATGGAATTTCCGGCTTCCCTTCACATACTGGTCATCGAGGACAATCCCGACCTTGCGGCCAACGTCTGCGATTTCCTCGAAGCCAAGGGGCATGCCGTCGATGCCGCCGGCGACGGCATCACCGGCCTGCATCTGGCCGTCACCGGCAACTACGATGCCATCGTGCTCGACATCGTGCTGCCGGGCATGGACGGATTCACCCTGTGCCGCAAATTCCGCGACGAGGCCAGGCGCAACACCCCGGTGCTGATGCTCACCGCGCGCGATGCGCTCGACGACCGCGTGGCCGGCCTCGAATGCGGCGCCGACGACTACGTGCTCAAGCCCTTCGCCCTGCGCGAGCTGGAAGCGCGCCTGAAGGCGCTGGTGCGGCGTTCTAAAAGCGAGATGACGCCGGCGGTGCTGCGCATCGGCGACCTCGAATTCGACCCCGGCCTGGTCAGGGTGAAACGCGGCAGCCGCGCCATCAGCCTGCCGCCGATCCCGCTCAGGCTGCTGGAAACCCTGATGCGCGCCTCGCCCCAGGTCGTCAGGCGCGAGGAACTCGAACGCGCGGTGTGGGGCGATGCGCCGCCGGACTCCGACGCCCTGCGCTCGCACATGCATATCCTGCGCGCCGCCATCGACGGCCCCGGCGAGCCCGCACTGATCCACACCCAGCGCGGCATCGGCTACCGCATCGCCCCGCCCGATGCGCTTTAGCCGCAGCCTGCGCTTCCGTGTCGCCACCGCCTTCGCGGCCATCGGCGGCATCATCAGCCTGCTCATGGCCGCGGGCCTGTATGTCGGCGTGCAGGACGCAGGCCGGCGCCTGATCGACGAAACCCTGAATGCGGAAATGCAGGACTACCTCTCGCGCCGCGCCCGCAACCCGCGTTCGCTGCCGCCGGCCGCCGCCACCCTGCTCGGCTATGTACAGCCGGCCGATGCGGGCGAGCCCGCCCCGCCCGAAGCGGTCGCCGCGCTGCCGCCCGGCCTGCACGAAATCCGCCTGGGCGAGGTGTTCCATCGCGTCGCCGTGGCCGAGCGCGGCGGCAAGCGCTATTTCCTGCTCTACAACGAAACCCTGTTCCGTCAGAAACAGGCCAGCCTGATTTTCTACCTGGCGCTGTTCGTCGTGCTCATGGCCGTGCTCTCCGGTGCGCTCGCGCTGTGGCTGGCCGAGCGCGTGATCGAACCGGTGAAGGAACTGGCGCGGCGCGTGCACGCCGTGCGCCCGGATGCGCATGCCGGCAGTCTCGCCGCGGACTTCCCGCACGACGAGGTGGGCGAACTGGCACAGGCTTTCGAGCAGACGCTCAACCGCCTGGCCGACTTCATCGAGCGCGAGCGCGCCTTCACCGCCGACGTCTCGCACGAACTGCGCACGCCCATCGCGGTGATTCGCGGCGCGGCCGAAGTGCTGCTGGCCGACGAGACCCGCCCGCAAAAGGACCGCCAGCGCCTGGAACGCATCGAGCGCGGCGCCGCCGACATGGCCGACCTTTCCGCCGCCCTCCTGGCAATGGCGCGCGAACGCGACGACGAGCGGCGCGAACCGCTCGACCTCGCCGTCCTGGTCGAGGAAACCATCGACAAGCACCACCATCTTCTGGGCGGCAGGCCGGTCGAGGTCAGCCTGCAAATCGAGGCGCGGCCCAGGATCGCGGCCGACGCCAACCTGCTTTCCATCGTCATCGCCAATTTGCTGCGCAACAGCTTCACCTACACGGAAAAGGGCAGCATCCGCATCCGCCTTGGCGAACACGCGCTGGAAGTGGCCGACACCGGCCTCGGCATCCCGCGCGAGGCGCTGGACAAGGTGTTCCAGCGCCTCTACAAGGGCAGCCACAGCAAGGGCGCCGGCATCGGCCTTTCGCTGGTGAAGAAGATCTGCGACCGCTACGGCTGGACCATCGCGCTGGAAAGCGAGGAAGGCAAGGGCACGCGCGCGCTGCTGCGTTTCCGGCCTGTGGCCGCGAGCCAGCCGCCCGCCCATCCATGACGTTTTCTTTACGCAGGCTTGACGCCGGCGTTACATACTTTCGGCTATATCTTTTAGGTTTCCGTAAACCCGGTTTTGCCCGCAATGTCCTCCATCGCCCCGCATACGCTTCCAGCCTGGCTCAAACCCTTCACCTCCTTCCTGCTGTGGTGGCCGCGCGTCAACCGCGACACCGTGCGCGCCGATCTCATGGCCGGACTCACCGGCGCCCTGGTCGCGCTGCCGCAAGGCGTGGCCTTCGCCACCATCGCCGGCATGCCGCCCGAATACGGCCTGTACGCCGGCATGATCCCGGCCGTCATCGCCGCCCTGTTCGGCTCCAGCTGGCACCTCGTGTCCGGCCCCACCACCGCCGCCTCCATCGTGCTGTTCTCGGTGCTGTCGCCGCATGCCGAGCCGGGCAGCGCGCAGTACGTGAGCCTTGCGCTCACGCTCACCTTCATGGTCGGCATCATTCAGATCGCCATGGGCCTGGCCAAGCTCGGTACCCTGGTGAACTTCATCTCGCATTCGGTGGTGACGGGCTTCACCGCCGGCGCCGCCATCCTCATCGCCACCAACCAGGTCAAGCATTTCACCGGCATCGAGATTCCGCGCGGCGCCTCTTTCTATGACACCTGGGGCATGGCCTTCACGCACTTGGGCGACGCCGTGCCCGGCGTGTTCATGACCGGCATGTTCACCCTGCTGCTCGGCATCGCCGTCAAGCGCTGGCTGCCGAAGCTGCCCTACATGATCGTCGCCATGCTGGGCGGCGCCGTGTTCGGCTACGTGCTCACGGTGTGGCAAGGCATGGGCATGCCCACCGTCGGCGCGCTGCCCGCCAGCCTGCCGCCGCTGTCGGCGCCCTCGCTCGACCCCGAATCCATCCGCGCCATTGCCTCCGGCGTGATCGCCGTCACCCTGCTGGCGCTGACCGAAGCGGTGTCGATCGCGCGCGCGCTGGCGGCGCGTTCCGGCCAGCACGTGGACGGCAACCAGGAATTCGTCGGCCAGGGCCTGTCCAACCTCGCCGGCGCCTTCTTCTCCGGCTACGTCGCCACGGGCTCCTTCAACCGCAGCGGCGTCAACTTCGCCGCCGGCGCCAAGACCCCCATCGCCGCCATGCTCGCCGGCGTGTTCCTGCTGGTGCTGGTGCTGTTCGTGGCGCCGTGGGCGCAATATCTGCCCAACGCAGCCATGGCCGGCATCCTGTTCCTGGTGGCATGGGGCCTCATCGACTTCGAGGAAATACGCCACGTGCTGAAGACCAGCCGCACCGAGTCCGCCATCATGCTCGCGACCTTCGCATCCACCCTCTTCCTCACCCTGGAAGAAGCCATCATCATCGGCGTGCTGCTGTCGCTGGCCATCTATCTTTCGCGCACCTCCAAACCGCAGGTGCGCGTGCGCGTGCCCAACCCGCACAGCGAGCGCCGCAAGTTCATCGACGCCGACCATGCGCCGCAGTGCCCGCAGCTCAGGTTCGTGCGCATCGACGGTTCGCTCTTCTTCGGCGCCACCTCGCACATCCGCGAGTCGCTGGCCGCGCAGGACCAGAAGAACCCTGGGCAGAAGCATGTGGCCATCGTCGCGCACGGCATCAACTTCATCGACCTCGCCGGCGCCGAGTACCTCGCCGAAGAGGCCGAGCGCCGCAGAGCCGAAGGCGGCGGCCTGTACTTCATCCGCGTCAAGGACACGGTGCAGGAACAGCTGGCGGAAAGCGGCGCGCTCAAGGCCATCGGCGGCGCCAACCTGTTCGACTCCAAGTCCGACGCCATCGCCACCATCTTCAAGCGCCTCGACCCCGAAGTCTGCCGCACCTGCAAGGCGCGCATCTTCCGCGAGTGCGGCGGCCAGACCCAGGCGGCCGTCGCGCACGAACCCCCGCTGCAGGTGCAGCATGCCTGAGGCGCGCCCCTACCGGCGCGTGCTGGCGCTGATCCGCCTCGACGGCACGGATGAACACATTGCACGCAAGGCGCTGCTGCTCGCGCGCCTGAATCGCGCCGAGCTGCTGTTGCTACATCTCATCGAGCCGGACGCCGCGCTCGACGGCGGCTATCCCGCAGCCGGCGCAAGAAAGGAAGCCGCGGCGCTGGAAGCGGGCGCCGTGCGCCGGCTGGGTTTTCTGGCCGCGCAGCTTGGCGCGGGCGAAGCCGAATGCGTCGCCCTGCACGGCCCGGCGCGGCAGACGTTCAGACAGGCGGTGAAGAAATGGCGTCCCGAACTGGTGGTGTCGGCGCAGGACTTCGATTTTCTGTCAGGCGCGCACGACGTGCTGATCCTCGGCCGCAACAGCCGCGCGCAAGGCGGCTGGCTGGTCGGCCGCTTCCTCAACCGGCTGGGCGCACAGCTCCTGCCCGCCGGCCGGTAAGCGATTACTTCCTCTCGACCCTGCCGCCCGCGGCCTTGTAGCCTTCGAGTCCGCCCTCGATGAAGCGCGCCTTGATGCCCTCGGCATGCAGGCGGTCGACCACGCTGTTCGACACGCTGCCGCCGCGCACGCAGTAGATCACCACGTCGTGGGTCTTGGGCACGGCGGAAATCCAGGCGTCGATTTTTTCCGGATCCTTCCAGAACGCGCCGGGGATGATTTCGTGCGAAGCCTTGTAGTCCGCCTCGCGCCGCACGTCCAGCACCAGCGCGTGGTCGGGTTCGACCCTGGCCGGATGGATGCTGCGCGGCAGGTCCGGGCACTTGTCGGTGGGGTTGGCGCAGCCGCAGCGCCTGGGTGCCTGGTTGGTGTCTTCCATGCTGTCCTCAGATCAATAATGTATAAACCGGCCCGAGCAGGGCGCACACGCCGATCAGCTTCATGATGTCGGCCCGGTATTTCCACAGCGCGACGAAGGCAGCGACCGCCACGATGAGCGGGAACCATTCGAAGCTGCCGGCGAAAGGTTCGGCCGATGTGCCCTGCGGCCAGAAAGCATGCCACGCGAAGAATACCGCGAGATTGAGGATCACGCCCACTACCGCGGCGGTGATGCCGGTCAGCGGTGCGGTGAATTTGAGTTCGCCGCGCGTGGCCTCGACCAGCGGCGCACCGGCGAGGATGAACAGGAAGGACGGCAGGAAGGTGAAGAAGGTCGCCACCGCCGCCCCGGCGAGGCCGGCCAATACCGAATTCTCGAACACCCCTTTGGCCACGCCGCCGAGGTAGCCCACCCAGGTGACGACCATGATGAGCGGTCCCGGCGTGGTCTCGCCCAGCGCGAGACCGTCCATCATCTGCGGCCCGGTGAGCCAGCCATAATGCTCGACCCCGCCCTGATAGACGTAGGGCAGCACGGCATAGGCGCCGCCGATGGTGAGGAAGGCCGCCTTGGTGAAAAATTCGCCCATGCGCCAAAGCGTCGGCTCCTCCCTGAGCGCGAGCATGGCGAGCAGCCAGATGAGCGTGAAGACGAGCAGCTTCAAGGCCAGCCTGCCCCAGGAAAATTTCGCATGCGCCGGCGCGAGGGAGTCGTCATCGATGAGCGCGGCGCCGAAGGATTTGTAACTTGCGCCCTGTCCGCCGCCGCTTTCGAACTTGGCCGGCGCAAACCTGCTGCCGAGTGCGCCAAGCAGTCCGGCCGCCAGCACGATCCAGGGAAAGCCGATGTCGAACACGAAAATGCCGATGAAGGCGAGCGCCGCCATGGCCCACAGTACTTCGTTGTTCAAGGCGCGCGCACCGATGCGCCAGGCCGCGAACAGCACGATCGCCACCACCGCCGGCTTGATGCCGTAGAAGATGCCCTGTACCAGCGGCACGCCGCCCCAGGCGAGGTAGACGCCTGCGAGCAGCGACAACAGGAAGAAGGCGGGCAGGAAGAACAGCACCCCGGCGATCACCCCGCCCCAGATGCCGTGCATGAGCCAGGCGATGTAGATGGCGAGCTGGGTCGCCTCCGGCCCCGGCAGCAGCATGCAGTAATTGAGTGCGTGCAGGAAGCGGCGCTCGGAAATCCAGCGCCGCTTTTCCACCAGCTCCCGGTGCATCATGGAAATCTGCCCGGCCGGCCCGCCGAAGCCGATGAGGCCGAGCTTGAACCAGAACTTGAACGCTTCGCCCATCGATACGGGCGCGGGAGGGGTTTGCGGTGCGGTGTCCAGGATGAATCCTCCAAGCGGGCGAGACTTGCCAATTGCCAAGCCAGGATGGGACACCGTCTTGCAAAAAGATTTCAGGATGCCTGGGCTGGCGCTCCGGCGGCTACGGAAGCGATTGTATTAGGCGCGCAATTCTTTATCCAGCAGGGCCTTGAGCTTGACGAAATCCAGCTCGCCGATCTTCTTTTCCAGCACTGCGCCGTCCCTGCCGATGATGAAACTGGTGGGCGTGAGGCTGACGTTGCCGAAGGCCGCCACCGCCTCGCCCTTCACGTCCAGCGCCACCGGAAAGGGCAGTTGCCTGTCATTCACGAACTTCGTCACGTAGTTGGGCGGGTCGTAGGGCATGGCCACGGCGATGATCTCGAAGCCCCTGTCCTTGTACGCCTTGTAGGTCTCGACCATGCCCGGCATTTCCTTGATGCAGCCGGGGCAGGAGGTGGCCCAGAAGTTGACCAGCACCACCTTGCCGCGCAGGTCGGCGAGCGCGATCTTCTCGCCCGTCAGCGTGGTGAATGAAGAGGCCGGCGCCTGCGGCCTGGATACCAGGGCATAGATCAGCGCGCCGCCGATGAAGAAGGCGAGCAGCACGCCGGCGATGAGTTTGGTCTTGGTCATGGGTAGGCTCGCATGAGCTCGATGTAGTGTTCGGCCGAGTAGTTGAAATAGGCAATCTCTTCCGCCGTCAGTTCCCGCACCATCTTGGCCGGGCGGCCCAGGTACAGGTAACCGGACTCCAGCACCTTGCCTTCCGGCACCAGCGAGCCTGCGCCCAGTAGCACGTGTTTTTTCACCACGGCGCGGTCGAGGATGATGGAACCCATGCCGATCAGGCATTCATCCTCGATCGTGCAGGCGTGCAGGATCACGCCGTGGCCCACGGTCACGCGCGCGCCGATCGTGAGCGGCCCGCCTGCAGGATTTTCCGGGGTCTTGTGCGACACGTGCAACACGGAATTGTCCTGGATGTTGGTGGCAGCGCCGATGGCAATCGAATTGACGTCGCCGCGCACCACCGCGCCCGGCCACACCGAGGCGTTCTCGCCCAGGCTCACCTCGCCGATCACCGTGGCGCGCGGATGCACCCAGGCGCCGGCGGCGAACTCGGGATGAATGCCGTTGAAGGGGCTGATGACTGAATCCATGTCGGACAAAGGGTTGAAAGTGGCGATTCCGGCGTGAATTATAATCCCTGCGGACAAAACCTTTTTTGCACAAAGAGGACATGAGGACAAGAGGTTTTCTACCCGGTTTCCTCTTGCCCTCCTGTCCTCATCGTTAATCATGCCTTCAGGTATTTTATGAACCCCCTGCTCGATTTTTCCGGTCTGCCGCGTTTTGCCGACATCCGCCCCGAACATGTCACCCCCGCCGTGGACGAACTGCTCGCCGCCTGCCGCAAGACGGTCGAGGCCTGCACAGCCGACACTCGTGAGCCGACCTGGCAGAACTTCGTCGCGCCCATGGAAGACGCCAACGAGCGCCTCGCGCGCGCCTGGGGCCAGGTATCGCACCTGCACAGCGTCATGGACTCGCCCGAGCTGCGCGAGGCCTACAACGAGAACCTGCCCAGGATCACCCAGTATTACGCCGAACTGGGCCAGCACGAAGGCCTGTTCAAAAAATTCAAGGCGCTGAAAGCTTCGCCCGCGTTCGAGTCTCTCAGCGCGGCGCAGAAAAAAATCGTCGACAACGAACTGCGCGATTTCCGCCTGGGCGGCGCCGAGCTGCCCGAGGCCGACAAGAAGCGCTTCATGGAGATCCAGCAGAAACTCGCCGCGCTGTCGGCCAAGTTCGAGGAAAACCTGCTCGACGCCACCAATGCCTTCACCCACGTCGTGGAAAACCGTGAAGATCTGGCCGGCATTCCCGAGGACGTGCTGGAAATGGCGCGCACCCAGGCCCAGGCCGACGGCAAGCCCGGCTGGAAGTTCACCCTGCACATGCCCTCCTACCTGCCGGTGATGCAGTACGCCGACAACCGGCACTTGCGCGAAACCCTGTACCGCGCCTACGTCACGCGCGCTTCCGAGTTCGGCCCGGAAAAACTCGACAACACCGGTCTCATCCGTGACATCGTGCGCCTGCGCCGCGAAGCCGCCAGGCTTTTGGGCTTCGACAACTACGCCGAGGTTTCGCTGGCGCCCAAGATGGCGGAAACGCCGGCACAGGTGCTGGACTTCCTCAACGCACTCGGCACCCGCGCCAGGCCTTACGCCGAGCGCGACATGGCGGAGCTCTCCGAATTCGCCGCCCGCGAACTCAAGCTCGCTAAGCTGCAGGCCTGGGACATCGCCTACGCCAGCGAAAAGCTGCGCGTGGCGCGCTACAGCTTCTCCGACCACGAGGTGAAGCAGTATTTTCCCGAGCCCGAGGTGCTTTCCGGCATGTTCAAGGTGGTGGAAACCCTCTACGGCCTGCACATCCGCCCCTCAAAGGCGCCGGTGTGGCACGAGGATGTCAAATTCTTCGAGATCGCCGACCATAGCGGCCAGAAGATCGGCGAGTTCTACCTCGACCTCTACGCCCGCGAAAGCAAGCGCGGCGGGGCCTGGATGGACGACGCCATCACCCGCCGCAAAAAAGGCGAGGGCATCCAGACCCCGGTGGCCTACCTCAACTGCAATTACACCGCGCCGCTTCCCGGCAGGCCGGCGCTCTTCACCCACGACGAAGTCATCACCCTGTTCCACGAATTCGGCCACGGCCTGCACCACCTGTTGACCAAAATCGAGGACCTCGGCGTGTCCGGCATCAACGGCGTGGAATGGGACGCGGTCGAACTGCCCTCGCAGTTCATGGAAAACTTCTGCTGGGAATGGGACGTGCTGCGCCACATGACCCGGCACGTCGACACCGGCGCGCCGCTGCCCAGGGATTTATTCGACAGGATGCTGGCGGCGAAGAACTTCCAGGCCGGCATGCAAACCATGCGCCAGCTGGAATTCGCGCTGTTCGACATGCACCTGCATTACGACTTCGACCCCGACGGCGAGGAGTCCGCGCTCGATCTCCTGAAGCGCATCCGCGCCCGCATCGCCGTTGTCGTGCCGCCGGACTACAACCGCTTCCCCAACAACTTCTCGCACATCTTCGCCGGCGGCTACGCCGCGGGCTATTACAGCTACAAGTGGGCGGAGGTGCTGTCGGCCGACGCCTACGCCCTGTTCGAGGAAAACGGCGTGCTGAACCCCGAAGTCGGCCACCGCTTCTGGAGCGAAATCCTCGCCCAGGGCGGCGCGCGCCCGGCCATTGAATCCTTCAAGGCCTTCCGCGGGCGCGAGCCGACCATCGACGCGCTGCTCCGGCACAACGGCATGGCCTGAACGCTGGGGCTGAATTTTTTGCGGACGCAGCCGTTAATGGCTCGTTGCCACTCATAGCCCGCGAACCATGAAACTTGCGCCGCTCGCTCTGCTCCTGCTTTCCGTTCCTGCCATGGCCGGGACGCTTTACCGGTGGACCGATGCCGACGGCAAGGTGCACTACACCGATCAGCCCCCGCCGCCCACTGCCCGGAACGCGACCCGGAAAACTTTCAGCAGCGGAACGTCGGTGCCCCCCGTCTCGACGGAGATGCAGCAGGCCGCGCTCAAGAACCCGGTCACACTCTACGCCACCGCCACCTGCGGCGAGTACTGCGAACGGGCCAAGGCCCATCTCGCCAGGCGCGGCATTCCTTACGCCGGCAAAGATCCTTCCACCAGCGTGGACGCGAACGAGGAGCTGCGCAAGGGCGGAGGACAGCCTCGGGTTCCGACACTGATGATCGGCAGCGAAAAACTCGAAGGCTACAGTGAGGCCGCCTGGGACGCGGCGCTGGACAAGGCCGGCTATCCCGGCGGCAAGGCCGCGCCGGCCGCGCCCGCCTCCGGGGAAGAAAAACAGCCGGAAGAAAAACAGCCCTAGCCAGGCGGGGCCGCCCATCGCCCCATGCCTGCCTGCGGCACAGTTCCGCTACACTAGGAACAAACCGGCCCGTCAGCCCATTCACGCCGGCTTCATAAAACCACTGCAGCGAGGAGCACTGCAAGCATGGCAAGCCCGACCAAAAACGACGTACCTTACAGCACGGTATCCCTGTCCGGCTACAACCACATCGACTCCCTGGTCAGCACCTACAAATGGGGCGGCGGACTCGGCACGGGCGTGACCCTGCCTTACAGTTTCCCTTCCGGTTCCTCCGCCTGGTGGCTTACCAATTATTACGACAATGAGCCGTCGACCTGGGGGGCTCTGGATTCCACCCAGCAGGAAGCAGCTATTTCCGCCCTGAGCAAGTGGGCCCATGTCGCCAACATCAAATTCACGCAAACCACGGACACCGAAACCAACGTGGGCGAAATCCGCTTCGCCTGGTGGACCGACCCACTCGACTCGGAACAGGCGCACGCCTATTTCCCCGGCTATCATCCTGAAGCCGGCGATGTCTGGCTGAACCGCCTCGCCGACTGGCGCGACGGCTGGGGCGCCGGCGGCTACCCCTACCTCACGCTGATGCACGAGCTGGGCCACGCCCTGGGACTGAAGCACAGCTTTAGCGGAGTTACAGGCAATCCAGCCGTCCTGCCGGACGACGACGACGGCTACCACTTCAGCATCATGAGCTACTCGGCCTGGGCAGAAACTCCGACGAATACGGGTTCGTCGGTGAATTTCAACCCCACCACGCCCATGCTGTACGACATCGCCGCCATCCAGTATCTGTACGGCGCGAACTACAACTACAACGCCGGCAACAACACTTACAACTTCTACCAGGGCCACAACTATTTCCAGACCATCTGGGACGGCGGCGGCAAGGACACCATCAAGTGGAACGGCACCACCCAGGCCTGCGAAATCGACCTGCGTGAAGGTTACTGGAGTGATCTGGGCAACAGCCTGACTTTTTCCGGCACCAATTCGGGCACCATAGCCACGCCCTGGAACGTCGCCATCGCTTTCGGCGCGAAAATCGAGAACGCCACCGGCGGCGGCGTGGCCGACCGCCTGCTCGGCAACAACCTCGCCAACCTCCTCACCGGCAACGGCGGCAACGATACCCTGCTCGGCTACGGCGGCAACGACACCCTCAACGGCGGGGTGGGCGGCGATATCATGAAGGGCGGCCCCGGCAACGACATCTATTACGTCAACGCCAGCGGCGACAAGGTGGCCGAGCTTGCCGGCCAGGGCAGCGACCTCATCAAGTCCGGCATCGGCTACGCCCTGGGCAGCAACCTCGAAAAGCTCACCCTCACCGGCAGCAGCGCCATCAACGCCACCGGCAACAGCCTTGCCAACACCCTTACCGGCAACGGCGCCAGCAACAAGCTCACCGGCAGCGGCGGCAACGACACCCTGATCGGCGGCGGCGGGGCCGACACCCTGCTGGGCGGCATCGGCAACGACACGCTGCGCGGCGGCACGGGCAACGACATCCTCACCGGCGGGGCCGGCGCGGACAGGTTCCGCTTCGACACCGCGCTCTCCAGCAATGTCGACAGGATCACCGATTTTTTTGCCGCCGACGACAGCATCCTGCTGGAGAACGCCATTTTCACCAGGCTTGCGGCGGGCACGCTGATTTCGGGCAACTACCGCGAGAACAACTCCGGCGCGGCGCAGGATGCCAACGACTACATCATCTACGAGGTCGATGCCGGCAGGCTGTATTACGATTCCAACGGCAATGCCGCGGGCGGACGCGCGCTGATCGCCACGCTATGGGACGGCGCCGCCACGCACCCCACGGCGACCGAAATCGGCTGGAACGACTTCGTGGTAGTCTAGCCCCCTGCAGCGCGCCGGCCCGAGAACAGGCCGGCACCAGGGCTGCACACCGGCACGGGGCCTTTTCGCGCCCGGCCGCACCCTCCCGATTCCGCAGGACAAGCCCATGCACGACTGGATGCAACAACTCGGCCTTTCCGCGCTGACGCAAAGCTGGCTGCCGCAGGTGCTGCTGCTGCTGGCGCTGGTGCTGGCGGCCAACTTCGCCGCCTTTTACCTGCTGCGCCATCTCGAGAAAATCACCGCGCGCACCGCGACCGTGTGGGACGATGCGCTCATCAAGGCCGCGCACAGGCCGGCTGCGCTGATCCTGTGGACGGCTGGCGCGTCCTATGCGGCGCACATCGCCTATTCCCGCATCGGCACGCCGCTGCCGGTTTTCGTGCCGCACGCGCGCGACACCCTCGTCATCCTGGCGCTGGCCTGGTTTCTGCTGCGGCTCATCCACCATGTTTCCGGCGGCGTGCTGGCGCGCAGCCGCGCGGCCGGGCAGGAAGTGGACCGCACCACGGTCGATGCGCTGTCCAAGCTGGGGCGCGTGATCGTGGTAATCCTGGCCGTGCTGGCGGTGCTGCAGAACTTCGGCGTCAGCATCGCAGGGGTGCTGGCCTTCGGCGGCATCGGCGGCATTGCCGTGGGTTTCGCCGCCAAGGACCTGCTGGCCAATTTCTTCGGCGGTCTTACCATTTATCTGGACCGCCCCTTCGTGGTGGGCGAATGGATACGCTCGCCGGACAAGGAAATCGAGGGCACGGTGGAATACATCGGCTGGCGCCACACGCGCGTGCGCGCCTTCAACAAGAACCCGATCTACGTGCCGAACGCGCTGTTTTCCACCATCGTGGTGGAGAACCCCACGCGCATGACCAACCGCCGCATCAAGGAAACCATCGGCATCCGCTACAGCGACATCGGCAGCATGGCCGCCATCGTCGCCGACGTGAAGGCCATGCTCAGGGCGCACCCCGAGATCGACACCGATACCACCCTGATCGTGAACTTCGACCGCTTCGGCCCCTCGTCGCTGGATTTCTTCGTCTACACCTTCACCAAAACCGTGGAATGGGTGCACTACCACGAGGTGAAGCAGGACGTGCTGCTGAAGATCGCCGCCATCATCGAGGCGCACGGCGCGCAAATCGCCTTTCCCACGCACACCGTGCACATCGAGCAGCCTGAAACCGCAACCAGCCCCCTGACAAGCAAAGACAACGCATGAAACTCGCCACCTGGAACGTCAACTCGCTCAAGGTCCGCCTGCCGCAATTGCTGGACTTTCTCGCCACGCGCGACCCGGACGTGGTGTGCCTGCAGGAAACCAAGCTCGAGGACGCCAATTTCCCGCGCGCGGAGATCGAGGCGACCGGCTATCAGGCCGCTTTTGCCGGACAGAAGACCTACAACGGCGTGGCGGTGCTGGCGAAGACGCCGCTTTCCGGCGTGCAGGTGGGCATCCCCGGCTTCGACGACGAGCAAAAGCGCGTGCTCGCCGCCACCGTGGACGGCGTGCGCGCGGTATGCGTGTACGTGCCCAACGGCCAGAGCGTCGACTCGGACAAGTACCGGTACAAGCTGAAATGGCTGGAGGCGCTGACGGCGTGGCTGAAGCAGGAATTGCAGGCGCACCCCAAACTTGCGCTCATGGGTGACTACAACATCGCGCCGGAAGACCGCGACGTGCACGACCCGGCAGCGTGGAAGGACCAGGTGCTGTGCTCGGAACCCGAGCGCGAAGCCTTCAGGAAGCTGCTGGCGCTGGGCCTGAAAGACAGCTTCCGGCTGTTCGAACAGCCGGAGAAGAGCTTCACATGGTGGGACTACCGCATGCTGGGCTTCCGCCGCAACCACGGCTTGCGCATCGACCACATCCTGCTGTCGGACGCGCTCGCCGCCTCATGCACCGAAAGCCGCATCGACCGTGACATGCGCAAGCTCGAACGGCCTTCGGACCACGCCCCGGTGATCGCGACGATTGAGTAATTGGCACCGAACAAGCTTTTCACAGGGAGGCAGGAGAGGTTCATGGAGTGAAGCGAAAACATTACACCTCCCGCCCCTCCCTCAACCTCCCTGTTCAATCCACTGATCAAAAATTCTCCGCCTCGACCCGCAGCCAGGTGCGGTTGGTACCGAACAAGCTTTTCACAGGGAGGCGGGTGAGGTTCATGGAGTGAAGCGAAAACATTACACCTCCCGCCCCTCCCTCAACCTCCCTGTTCAATCCACTGATCAAAAATTCTCCGCCTCGACCTGCAGCCAGGTGCGGTTGATGTTGCCGCCCATCTGCTCGTCGAAGTGCTTGAGCTTCTGCCAGTCCTTGAGGTTGACCTGCCTGCGCACGTCCTCTTCCGAACCGCCGGACTTGTAGACCTTCTCCACGCCGGCGTAGAACGCGGCCATCTGCCGGTGCAGCTTTTTCGCCTGCTGCATGGTCATGAGCGGGCCGTGGCCGGGGATGATGGTTTTGGCGGGATAGCGCTGCACTTCGGCCAGGGTCTCTACCCACAGTTTCACTTCGGCATCGCGGAAAGCGGGAGTCACGGTGTTGACCAGCACGTCGCCGCCGATCAGCACCTTGTCGTCGGGCAGCCACATCAGCATGTCGCCGCGGGTGTGCGCGGCCTTCGGCACCCAGAATTCGATCTTCACGCCGTTGATCTCGGCCGCGGTGCGGGTCTGCGAGGCATAGGTGCGGGTGGCGGGAATGGCGCGGGTGTTGGGGAACTTGCGCCCGGTCATACTCTCGCCCATGGCGATCCATTCGGCGCCGGTGTCGATGACCAGCTTCTTGCAGTTTTCCGAACTGATGATTTCCGCGCCCAAAAATTGCGTATTGCCGAGGCTGTGGTCGCCGTGGTGATGGGTGTTGACCACGTGGGTGATGGGCAGTTTGGTGATTTTCTCCGCGGCCTTGCGGATGTGCGCGCCGATTTCGTCGGAAAAGCCGGTGTCGACGATGATCGCGCCCCTGTCGCCGATGATGAGGGTACTGTTGACCATGTAGCCGCCGTTGTGCGCATTGGGCAGTTCGGTGGGGCCGAGCAGCGCGTAGATGCGCTCGTTGACCTTGACGGTCTTGACCGCGGGCAGGGGCTTCACCAGGGCGGCGCCGGCGAGTACGGCGACGCCGGCCAGCAACAGCAACATCTTCTTCATTTTCGGTCTCCTGTCGATAATCCGTTCCGGCAGATTATGGACGGCGCCCGGCGGCGTCAATAGCCTATTCTTCCTCTCCGCCGTTCATGCCCAGTTCATGGATTTTCCGGGTCAGCGTATTGCGCCCCCAGCCCAGGAGCTGCGCCGCCTCGATGCGCCGTCCGCCGGTGTGCTTGAGCGCGATCTGGATCAGGGTCTTTTCGAACGCCGGCACCAGGTCGTCCAGGATGGCGGCATCGCCGCGCGCAAGCCTGAGGTCGGCATGGCGCGCAAGGCAGACCAGCCAGTCTTCGCTTTCCGCCGGGGCTTCGGCGCCGGTCAGATCGGCAGGCAGGTCCCGGGGCTCCACCACCTGGCCCGGGGCCATCACGGTCAGATAGTGGCAGACGTTTTCCAGCTGGCGCACGTTGCCGCTCCAGGGCAGACTGCTCATGAGCCTGAGCGTGGCGTCGGACAGCTTCTTGGTTTCCACGCCCAGTTCGCGCGCGCTTTTCTGCAGGAAGTGGCGCGCCAGCAGCGGAATGTCCTCGCGCCGCTCGCGCAGGGCCGGCAGGCGCAGGCGGATGACGTTCAGGCGGTGGTAGAGGTCTTCGCGGAACAGGCCTTCGCGCACGCGCGCTTCCAGGTCCTGGTGGGTGGCGGCGATGACGCGCACGTTGACCTTGACCGGCGAGTGGCCGCCGACACGATAGAACTGGCCGTCGGCCAGCACTCTCAGCAATCGCGTCTGCAGGTCGGCCGGCATGTCTCCGATCTCGTCGAGGAACAAGGTGCCGCCGTCGGCCTGTTCGAAGCGGCCGCGGCGCTGCGCCGCCGCACCTGTGAAGGCGCCGCGCTCGTGGCCGAAGAGTTCGGACTCCAGCAGATCCTTCGGGATGGCCGCGGTGTTGAGCGCGATGAATGGCCCGCCGGCGCGGTTGCTGTGGCGGTGCAGCGCATGCGCGACCAGTTCCTTGCCGGTGCCGGACTCGCCGGTGATGAGCACGGTGACGTTGGACTGGGAAAGCCTGCCGATGGCGCGGAAGACTTCCTGCATGGCCGGGGCCTGGCCCAGTATTTCCGGCACCTTGGCCTGCTCTTCGCCGGCCTGTGCCGCCACTTCGTTCTGCGCCAGCGCGCGCCGCACCAGTTCGACGGCGGCATCGACGTCGAATGGCTTGGACAGGTATTCGAAAGCGCCGCCCTGGAAGGCCGCCACCGCGGAGTCGAGGTCGGAGTAGGCGGTCATGATGATGACCGGCACCCTGGGCAGGGCCTCCTTGATGTGCTGCAGGAATTCCAGGCCCGAGGGGCCGGGCATGTTGATGTCGGAAATCACCGCGGCGGGGCGGCTCTTGTCCAGGCGCACCAGTGCCTCGCTCGCGGAGTTGAACACCTCGCAGGGTATGCCTTCGCGCTCCAGCGCCTTCTCCAGCACCCAGCGGATGGAACGGTCGTCATCAATAATCCATACCGCGTCGTTCATGGTTTGTTGCTCGCAATTTCAATCGGGAAATAAAGGGAAAATACCGTGTGGCCGGGGCGCGACTCGAATTCGATCACGCCGTTGTTCTGCGCCACCAGGGTCTGCGCCAGCGGCAGGCCCAGGCCGCTGCCGCCTTCGCGCCCCGAGACCAGCGGAAAGAACACCTGTTCGCGCAGCGCCTCGGGAATGCCGGGGCCGTTGTCGACGATGTCGAGCCTGAGCGCGAGGCGGTGGCGCCTGTTGTTGAGCGTGACCTGGCGCGCCGCGCGCGTGCGGAAGGTGAGATCACCCTTGCCGTTCATGGCCTGCACCGCATTGCGCGCGATGTTGAGCACGGCCTGTATGAGCTGTTCGAAATCGGCCCTGATCTCGGGCAGGCTGATGTCGTAGTCGCGGCGGATGCGTATGCCGTGCGGCGTTTCCGCGAGCAGCAGGCTCCGTACCCGCTCCACCACTTCGTGGATGTTGACCGGCGACGGCTTGGGCAGGCGGTGCGGCGTCAACAGCCGCTCCATCAGCGACTGCAGACGGTCGGCCTCCTTGATGATGACCTGGGTGTACTCGCGCAGGGACTCGCGCGAAAGCTCGTGCTCCAGCAATTGCGCTGCGCCGCGTATGCCGCCGAGCGGGTTCTTGATCTCGTGCGCCAGGTTGCGCAGCAGTTCGCGGCTGGCCTCCTGCTGGGCGCGGATGTTTTCCTGGCGCGCGATGCGCAGCCTCTGGTCGGCGGGGCGCAGTTCCAGCATGAACGCCCAGTCCTGACCTTCGTGCACCGTGATCGTGCACGACATCGACACCGGCGGGTGTCCGTTGGCCTGCACCGGCAGGTCGTGCTCGGTCACGATTTCGCGGGTTTCGCGCGCCGTGTTGAGCGCCGCGGCTAGTTCCGTGTTGTGTCCGAACAGGCTGTCGAAGCCCTGTCCCACCAGCACCGCACCCGACAGTCCGACCAGGGTTTCGGCCGCGGAATTCACGTACAGGATGCGGCCGTCGTTGCCGACCAGCATGACGCCGGTGGCAAGAAAGTCGTAGGGAGCAAAGCCGGGAGGGGGAACCATGCCCTAACCTAGCACTGATTGTGCCAGCAGGCAAAAGCACTGCCGGCAATCTGCCGGGCGTGGGCTTTCGACAGCGCTTGCGGTTCGAGCGATCAGCGCATGCTGCCGATTTCCTTGCGGATGGCGACGATGTTCCGCTCGTGGCGCTCGACCGTGCTGCGCAACTGCCTGACCCGCGCCTGGTAGGCCGGGGCGTCGGTCTTCTCGCCCGGCAGCGGCTTTTCGCCCAAAACGAGCTGGCGCTTCGCCTCTTCCAGGTTTTTCAATTCGCTTGCGAGTTCTTCTTCCAGCACGGCGCGGCGCACGTCGTCGCGCTTCTTCTGGGTGCCGCTGTCGATGCGCGGAAAGCCGGCCGGGCTGGGCCGGGCAACCGCGGGCTTTTTCGGTGCGCGAAAAGCGTCCTGCCCCTCGTCGATGGTGCCGGTGATCCTGGCGCCGCGCGGAACCTCGGCGCGGCGGTCGGTTGCGCCCTTGCGCCCGTCGGCATCGACGTACAGGTATATCCTGGCCTGGGCGGGCAGGGCCATGGCGAACAGCAGTGGGAAAAGCAGGGCGATTCGCATCATCTCGGGTTCGGCCGCAGGGCAATGCGCCCTCATGGGTACGGTCGTGTGATGTGACTGTTTACGGCGCCCGGGGTTCAGGTCTTGAACGGACGCACGCCAAAAAACAAGGGCGGCCTGGGCCGCCCTTGCTGCAGCAGGCTGCTTGTGCAGCTTACAGCGAGTAGTACATGTCGAACTCGATCGGATGCGTAGTCATGCGGAAGCGGGTCACGTCCTGCATCTTCAGGTCGATATAGGCATCGATCATGTCGTTGCTGAACACGCCGCCGCGGGTCAGGAACTCGCGGTCCTTGTCCAGTTCTTCCAGCGCCATTTCCAGGCTGTGGCAGACCTTGGGGATCTTGGCGCCTTCTTCCGGCGGCAGGTCGTACAGGTCCTTGTCGGCGGGGTCGCCGGGATGGATCTTGTTCTGGATGCCGTCGAGGCCGGCCATCAGCAGTGCCGAGAAGGCCAGGTAGGGGTTGGCCATCGGGTCCGGGAAACGGGTCTCGATGCGGCGCGCCTTCTCGGACAGCGCGATCGGAATGCGAATCGAGGCGGAACGGTTGCGGGAGGAGTAAGCCAGCATCACCGGAGCTTCGAAGCCGGGCACCAGGCGCTTGTAGGAGTTGGTGGACGGGTTGGTGATGGCGTTGAGCGCCTTGGCGTGCTTGATGATGCCGCCGATGTAGTACAGGCACAACTCAGACAGGCCGGCATAGCCGTTGCCGGCGAACAGATTCTTGCCGTCCTTCCAGATGGACTGGTGCACGTGCATGCCGGAACCGTTGTCGCCGACGATGGGCTTGGGCATGAAGGTCGCGGTCTTGCCATAGGCATGGGCGACGTTGTGCACCACGTATTTCAGTACCTGGGTCCAGTCCGCCCTGCGAACGAGCGTGTTGAACTTGGTGCCGATTTCGCACTGGCCGGCGGTCGCCACTTCATGGTGGAACACTTCGACCGGGATGCCGATCTCTTCCAGGGCCAGCACCATGGCGGCGCGGATGTCCTGCAGGGAGTCAACCGGGGGCACCGGGAAATAGCCGCCCTTGACGCCGGGGCGGTGGCCGGTGTTGCCGGCCTCGGTTTGCTCCTTGGAGGACCAGGCTGCTTCTTCGGAACGCAGGGTGACGTGACAGCCGGACATGTCGGCATGCCAGGTCACGGAATCGAAAATGAAGAACTCGGGCTCGGGGCCGAAGTAGGCAGCGTCGCCGATGCCGGTGGACTTCAGATAGGCTTCGGCGCGCCTGGCAACGGAACGCGGGTCGCGGTCATAACCCTTGCCGTCGGAAGGCTCGATGACGTCGCAGGTCAGGACCAGGGTGGATTCGTCGAAAAAGGGGTCCATGAAGGCGGTATCCGGATCGGCCTTGAGCAACATGTCGGAAGCCTGGATGCCTTTCCAGCCGGCGATGGAGGAGCCGTCGAAGGGGTGGCCGTCCTCGAACCACTCCTCGGAAACGATACGGGCGGGAATGGACACATGCTGTTCCTTGCCCTTGGTATCGGTAAAGCGCAGGTCAACGAATTTGGCTTCGTTGTCCTTGATCATTTTCAGTACGTCGGCGACCGCCATGGTAGTGCTCTCCTAAAAGAATCAGGTTTTGAAAACAAAAAAACGACGGCAGTCTCCCTTGCAGGAAGTGTGCCACCCTTGAAATTCACACCGAGCATTGTGCCACAAGGCCAAGCGTCTGAAACCAGCAGGGCGATAGCACCAATAATGTGCGATGAAACCCACGTCGCACCATAATAGTGCTCGCCATGCCTGCGGCCGGGCATATACTCGTACTGTAGCGGATGCGTCCCCGAACATGGTACGGCTGACCGAAATTCTCACCACCGCCCGGCAAGGTGCGCAACCGACCGGGCTAGCCCCGGACGCAGAAGTAGCCGTGCCGCTCGGGTAGAATGCCGCATTCTACCGAATGCGCGACATGACCGACCGATACGCCGTGGTGGGCAATCCCGTCACCCACTCGAAATCTCCGCTGATCCATGCCGAATTCGCCCGCCAGACCGGGCAGGACATGGTCTATGACAAGCTGACGGCGCCGCTCGACGGCTTTCCCGCCACCGTGGAGACCTTCCGCCGCGCCGGCGGCAAGGGGTTGAACGTCACTGTGCCGTTCAAGGAAGAGGCTTTCCGTTATGCCGCCCGCAGGACCGCGCGCGCCGAGCTTGCCGGCGCGGTGAACACGCTGAAGTTCGACGGCGGCGAAATCCTGGGCGACAACACCGACGGTGCCGGCCTGGTGCGTGACCTCATCGTCAACCTGAAGCGAACGCTCGCCGGCAGGCGCATCCTGCTCATGGGCGCGGGGGGTGCTGCGCGCGGCGTCATCGGCCCGCTGCTGGAGGAAAGGCCCGCGGTGCTGGTCGTGGCCAACCGCACCGTGGCAAGAGCGGAACGGCTGGCCGAACTGTTCGGCGGCAGGATCGCCGCGGTTTCCTACGCAGCCTTGGACGGACAGAGGTTCGACATCGTCGTCAACGCCACCGCCGCAAGCCTCAAGGGCGAATTGCCGCCGCTGCCGGACGGTCTGTTCCTTGCCGGCGCGCTCGCCTACGACATGATGTACGGCACCGAGACGACCTTCATGGCATGGGCGCGCCGGCACGGCGCGGCGCAGGTTGCGGACGGCCTCGGCATGCTGGTGGAGCAGGCGGCGGAAAGCTTTTTCCTGTGGCGCGGGGTGCGCCCCGATACCGGTCCGGTCATGCGCATGCTGCGCGACGCATGATGAAAGCCCTGTTCTCGGGGATCTGGCGCGCCTTACTGCTCCTGCTGGGGCTGCTGCTGGCATACCAGCTCTGGCTGTTCGCCCACGTGCTGTGGTGGATAGACCACGATCCGTCCTCGACCGCGTTCATGCGCGCCGGCCTGGAGCGGCTGCAGGAGAAGAACCCGCAGGCCAGACTGCGCCACCAGTGGGTGCCGTACGAAAAAATTTCCGTTCACCTCAAGCGCGCCATCATCGCGGCGGAAGACTCGAAGTTTCTCGACCACGAGGGCTTCGACATCGAGGGCATCCAGAAGGCGGTGGAAAAGAACCTGAAGAAGGGGCGCCTGGTCGCGGGCGGCTCCACCATCAGCCAGCAACTGGCGAAGAACCTGTTCCTCTCCTCCGAGCGCAGTTTCCTGCGCAAGGGCCAGGAAGCCGTCATCACCCTGATGATCGAGGCCACCTGGAGCAAGCGGCGCATCCTCGAGGTCTACCTCAACATCATCGAATGGGGCGAGGGCATCTACGGCGCCGAGGCTGCCTCGCGTCGCTACTACAAGAAGTCCGCGGCCAACCTGACTCCGGGCCAGGCCGCAGCACTCGCCGCCATGCTGCCCAATCCGCGCTGGTTCGAGGACAACCGCGCCTCGGGCAAATACGTGCGCCGCGTGGCCGCCATCTCGAAGCGCATGTGGCAGGTGCAGGTACCGAAATAATGGCCGTAATAGCCGTGCTACAGGATGCGCGCGGTAAAATCGCGAAAACCTGCCGCGCGCCATGACCGAAGAATACGACACCCTCCAACACGAAAGCCTGGACGAGCACCTGCGCCAGGTGCAGGCCCTGCTCGCCAAGCAGAAGCTGGTGGAGGAGCTCGTGCACCGCCAGGCAGGGCCGCGACAGGACCTGGTCGAGTCGCTGGTGCACAAGCAGAACCTCGCCGAGCTGCAGAAGAAGCTCGACGAGCTGCACCCGGCCGACGTCGCCCACATTCTCGAAGCCTTGCCGCTCGACGAACGCCTGCTGGTATGGGACCTGGTCAAGGCCGAGCGCGACGGCGAGATCCTGGTGGAAGTGTCCGACTCGGTGCGCGAGTCGCTCATCGCCAGCATGGACAACGCCGAACTGCTGGCGGCTGCCGAAACGCTGGACACCGACGAGCTTGCCGACATCGCGCCCGACCTGCCGCAGGACGTCATCCAGGAACTGCTGACCACGCTGGATGCGCAAAAGCGCGCGCGCCTGCAGTCGGCGCTGTCTTTCCCGGAAGACAGCGTGGGCGCGCTGATGGATTTCGACATGGTCACCATCCGCGCCGACGTCACGCTGGAAGTGGCGCTGCGCTACCTGCGCCGCTTGGGCGAGCTGCCCGACCAGCTCGACAAGCTGTTCGTGGTCGAGCGCGACGATCGACTCATCGGCGTGCTGCCCTTGAAGCGTCTGCTGACCACCGATCCCGAGGCCACGGTCGCGGCGGTGATGGTGGAGGACTTCGTCAGTTTCCATCCGGAAGACGACGCGCATGAGGCCGCGCAGGCCTTCGAGCGTTACGACCTGGTGATGGCGCCGGTGGTGGACTCGCAAAACCGACTCATCGGCCGCCTCACCGTGGACGCGGTGGTGGACTACATCCGCGAGTCGGCCGACGCCGACATGCTGTCGATGGCCGGCCTGAAGGAGGAGGAAGACTTGTTCTCCACGGTGTGGCGCTCGGCGAAAAACCGCTGGAGCTGGCTTGCGGTCAACCTCGTCACCGCTTTCATCGCCTCGCGCGTGATCGGCGTGTTCGAGGGCTCGATCGAAAAGCTCGCCGCACTCGCCGCGCTCATGCCCATCATCGCCGGCATCGGCGGCAACTCCGGCAACCAGACCATCGCCCTCATCATCCGCGGCCTGGCGCTGGGGCAGATCACCCAGGCCAACGCGCGCCGCCTCATCACCAAGGAGCTGGCGGTGGCGCTGCTCAACGGCATGGTGTGGGGCGCCGCGGTCGGCGTGTTCGCCTGGCTGCTGTACGACAATCCCGCCCTGGGCGGCGTGATGGCGCTGGCCATGCTGCTCAACCTCATCGTCGCCGCGCTGGCCGGCATTTTCATCCCGATGACGCTGGAGAAAATGCAGCGCGATCCCGCCATCGGCTCTTCGGTGCTGCTGACCTTTACCACCGACAGCATGGGCTTCTTCATTTTCCTCGGCCTTGCCACCCTGATCCTGCTCTGATGTCGAAAGCCCAGGCGCACAGCCCCACGCACCATGCCGGACTGAGCGGCACCGCGCTGTATCTGCGCCTGCTGAAGTACGCACGCCCGCACTGGAAAATCCTGCTCGCCGCCATCGTCGCCAATGCCGTCACCGCCGCGCTCGAGCCCATACTGCCGGCACTGTTCAAGCAGATGCTGGACGAGGGCTTCGTGGCGAAAAACCGCGACTGGCTGATCTGGATGCCGCTCGGCATCATGGCGCTCCTGACCGCGCGCGGGCTGTTCGGCTTCGTCGCCAGCTACGCCATTTCCTGGATCGACACGCGCCTGGTGCAGGACCTGCGCGAGGCCATGCACAAGAAACTGCTGTCGCTGCCGGTGAGTTATTTCGACAACGTCAGCACCAGCCAGATCACCGCGCACGTCGCCTTCAACGTCCACAACGTCATGCGCGCCACCACCACCGCGCTGACCGCGCTGACCAAGGACGTGCTGACCATCGTCGGCCTGTCCTTTTACCTGCTGTGGACAAACTGGCAGCTGACCCTGATCATTTTCATTTCCTTCCCGCCCATCGTTTACGTGGTGTCGAAGGTGGGCAAGCGCCTGCGCAGTGTCTCGCGTGCGGCCCAGGCCAACGTCGGGGTACTGACCGAGACCTTGACCGAATCGCTTTCCGCCCACCGCCTGGTACGCATCTTCGATGCCCGGCCCTATGAGATCGAGCGCTTCCACCAGCGCGCGGACATGGCGCGCAAGCTGGAAATGAAGCGCGTGGTCGCGCTCGGCGCCAACACCCCGTTCGTGGAAATCCTTGCCGGCATCCCGCTCGCCATCATTTTCTACATCGCCATGTACCAGGCCATCGGCGAGCAGACCACGGTCGGCGGCTTCGTCTCCTTCTTCATCGCCATGATGCTGCTGTTTCCGCCGATCAAGCGCCTGACCGCGCTCAACGACACGCTGCAGCGCGGCCTGGCCTCGGCCGAGGTGGTGTTCGAAATCCTCGACGAAACGCCAGAGCCCGATTACGGCACGCGCGATGCCGGCAGGCTTTCCGGCGACATCCGCTTCGAGCATGTCAGCCTTGTCTATCCGGGCAAGCGGCAGCCCGCGCTCATCGACATCGACCTTTCCATCCGGCCCGGCGAATCGCTCGCCTTGGTGGGCGGCTCGGGCGCTGGCAAGACCAGCCTGGTGAGCCTCTTGCCGCGCTTTTACGCGCCGAGCGCAGGCCGCCTTTTGTTCGATGGCGTGCCCGCCGAGGACTACACCCTGGAGAGCCTGCGCGCCAACATCGCCAGCGTGTCGCAGGACATCGTGCTGTTCAACGACACCTTGCGGGCCAACATCGCCTACGGCGCCAGGCGCGGGGCCTCTGACTCCGAAATCCGCAAGGCAGCGGAAGCCGCCCACGCCTGGGAGTTCATCGAGCGCCTGCCCGAAGGACTGGATTCGCTGGTGGGCGAGAACGGCGTCAAGCTCTCCGGCGGTCAGCGCCAGCGTGTCGCCATCGCGCGCGCCATCCTGAAGGACGCACCCATCCTCATCCTCGACGAGGCCACTTCGGCGCTCGACACCGAATCCGAGCGGCACGTACAGGCCGCGCTGGAAAACCTCATGCAGGGCCGCACCACCATCGTCATCGCACACCGCCTGTCCACCATCGTCAACGCCGACCGCATTGTGGTCATGGAGCACGGCCGCATCGTGGAAATGGGCAAACATGAAGAATTGCTGGCGCAAAACGGCCGCTATGCCCAGCTTTGCCGCATGCAGTTCGCCGACCATGCCTGAGTCCGTACGGCCTCCGCGTTCGCTGGTTTCCGCCGCCGGCCGCGCCATCGGCGACTTCGGCATGATCCGCGACGGCGACCGCATCCTGCTGGGACTGTCGGGCGGCAAGGATTCGCTGTCGCTTTTGCACGTGCTGCTGCATCTGCAAAAACGCGCGCCCATCAAATTCGAACTGGCCGCCGCCACGGTCGATCCCTGCTCGGCGGAATACGATCCCAGCCCACTGAAACACTACATGGCCGACCTCGGCGTGCCCTATTTCTACGACCGCCAGGACATCGTGGGCGAAGCGCAGAAGACGCTGACCAGGGACAGCGATTCCTTCTGCGCCTATTGCTCCAGAATGCGACGCGGCATCCTCTACCGCATCGCACGCGAAGAAAACTGCAATGTGCTGGCGCTGGCCCAGCATCTGGACGACTTCGCCGAGACGCTGATGATGTCCATGTTCTTCGGCGGCAAGCTCAGGACCATGCAGGCACACTATGTGATCGATGCCGGCGACCTGCGCGTGATCCGCCCCTTCGTTTATGCGCGCGAGCGCCAGACCCGCGACTTCGCGCGCCATGCCGGTCTGCCGGTGATCAGCGAGAACTGCCCGGCCTGCTTCGCGGTGCCCACCCAGCGCTTCGCCATGAAGCAGATGCTGGCTGAGCAGGAAAACGCCCATCCAAAACTTTTTGCGAGCTTGTTAACGGCAATCAAGCCCATCATGGGTCGGCCACCAAAGTAGATAAAGGCGTTTCGGCGCAGGCTAATGCCTGCGAAGCAGGCGTTAACAGGCTGTTTTCCAGCCTCCTCACTGCCATGAAGCCGCTGATGGGCACGCCGCCGGCTCCCTGATCGACCCGGAAACCGAACCTGAGTAAAATGCTCGGGTTTTACATTTTGGCTATCCGAACATCATGCTCGTTTCGAATCCCGGCATTCAGGCTTTCATCCCACCCCAGCGCACCCTCATGGGCCCCGGCCCTTCCGACGTGCCGCAGCGCATTCTCGACGCCATGGCGCGCCCCACCATCGGCCACCTCGACCCCGCCTTCCAGGAAATGATGGAAGAGATCAAGGTGCTCTTGCGCTATGCCTACCAGACCGAAAATCCGCTCACTTTCCCGGTGTCCGCGCCCGGCTCGGCCGGCATGGAGATGTGCTTCGTCAACCTGGTGGAGCCGGGCGACAAGGTCATCGTGTGCGTGAACGGCGTGTTCGGCGGGCGCATGCTGGAAAACATCAAACGCTGCGGCGGCATTCCCGTGATCATCGAAGACGAATGGGGCAAACCGGTCACGGTGGCCAAGGTCGAGCAGGCCTTCGCCGACCACCCCGACGCGAAAGTGCTGGCCTTCGTCCATGCCGAGACCTCCACCGGCGCGCAAAGCGATGCCGCCGCGCTGGCTGCGCTGGCGCACCGCCGCGGCGCCGTCACCATCATGGACTGCGTGACCTCGCTCGGCGGCACGCCGGTGCTGATCGACGAATGGGGCATCGACGCGGCCTATTCCGGCAGCCAGAAATGCCTGTCCTGCACGCCGGGACTTTCACCCGTCACCTTCTCCGAGCGCGCCCTCGCCAAGGTCAAGGCGCGCAAGACCCCGGTGCAGAGCTGGTTTCTCGACCTGAACCTGGTGCTGGGCTACTGGCAGGCCGATGGCCGCCGCACCTACCACCACACCGCGCCGATCAATCCCCTGTACGGCCTGCACGAAGCGCTGGTGATCCTGTCCGAGGAAGGCCTGGAAAACGCCTGGGCGCGCCACCGCGCCATGCACGAAAAGCTGCGCGACGGCCTGGAAGGCATGGGGCTTAATTTCGTCGTGGAAGAAAGCGCGCGCCTGCCGCAGTTGAATTCGGTGTGGGTGCCCGAGGGCGTGGACGATGCCGCCGGCCGCGCCAAGTTGCTTGCAGAGTTCAACCTGGAAATCGGCGCCGGCCTCGGCGCGCTCGCCGGGAAAGTCTGGCGCATCGGCTTGATGGGCCATTCCGCCAGGCAGGAAAACGTCGACTTCTGCCTGAAAGCCGTGCGCAGCGTGCTGCACAAGTAAAACCCATTCACAGGGAGGCAAGAGAGGAGCGGGGAAAAACCCCAAGCAACATTTTGCTTTACTCCCTTGCCCCCTTTACCTCCCTGCTCAAGGTTTTGTTTTTCAGCGTTTCTGCATCAGGTTTTCGCTTTCAGCCGCTTCCAGATTTCCAGCGTCAGTCCCGCCTGATTCAGCGTATAGAAATGCAGCCCCGGCGCGCCGCCGGCGAGCAGGCGCTCGCACATGGCCGTCACCACATCGAGTCCGAAAGCGCGGACGGATGCGGAGTCGTCACCGCAGCCTTCCATGCGCTTCCTGACCCAGCGCGGGATGTCGGCGCCGCAGGCGTCGGAAAAGCGCGCCAGCTGCGAGAAATTTCCGATCGGCATGATGCCCGGCACGATGGGCACATCCACGCCCAAGGCATGCGCTTCGTCGACGAAGCGGAAATAGGCGTCGGCATTAAAGAAGTACTGCGTGATCGCGGAATTGGCCCCCGCCTTTACCTTGTGCGCGAAATGTTTCAGGTCGTCCTGCGCGCTTCTCGCCTGCGGATGGATTTCCGGATAGGCCGCCACTTCGAGATGGAAGGCATCGCCGGTTTCGGTGCGGATGAATTCCACCAGCTCGCTGGCGTAGCGCAGCTCGCCCGGCTCGGCCATGCCCGAGGGCAGGTCGCCGCGCAATGCCACGATGCGGCGGATGCCGTTCTGTTTGTAGGTTTCCAGGATGGCGCGGATTTCCGCGCGCGTGGAGCCGATGCAGGACAGGTGCGGCGCGACCTCATGCCCTTCCCGCTGGATTTCCAGCACGGTCTCGAGCGTGCGCTCGCGCGTGGAACCGCCCGCGCCGAAGGTCACGGAAAAGAATTCCGGCTGCATCGCTTCCGCCAACTGCGCGCGCACGGCGCGCAGCTTGTCCATGCCTTCCGCCGTCTTGGGCGGAAAGAATTCGATGCTGAAAGAACGCGTACTCATGTATCAGTCTCTTTTGTCCGGGATGAGCGCGGACAGTGCCCAGGCGATGGCGCCATAGAGAAGCGCGCCGATCAGCGCAGAGAAGAAACCCTGCACCTGGAAGCCCGGCAGCAAGGCGCCGGCGAGCCAGAACAAGAGGCCGTTGAGCACCAGGTAGAAAATCCCCAGCGTCAGCAGCGTGATCGGCAGGGTGAGCAGCGCCAGCACCGGCCTCACCAGGGTGTTGATGAAGCCCAGCACCAGCGCCGCAAGCAACGCCGACCCGAAGCCCGCCACCTGGATGGAAGGCAGCAGATAGGTCACCAGCAAGAGGGCGACGGCATTCAGTATCCACAACAGCAGCAAACGCATGGTGCGCTCCCCCCGGCATGCCCGGGCAAAATCAATAACGGTAGTGATCCGGCTTGTACGGGCCTTCCTTGGGCACACCGATGTAGGCAGCTTGCTGGTCGGTCAGTTCGGTCAACTGCGCGTCGAGCTTTTTCAGCTGCAGCCGCGCCACGTGTTCGTCCAGATGCTTGGGCAGCGTGTACACGCCCACCGGGTACTTGCGGGGGTTGGTGAACAGCTCGATCTGCGCCAGGGTCTGGTTGGCAAAGGACGAGCTCATGACGTAGCTGGGGTGGCCGGTGGCGCAGCCCAGGTTCACCAGGCGGCCTTTGGCGAGCAGGATGATGCGCTTGCCGTCCGGGAAGATCACGTGGTCGACCTGCGGCTTGATTTCCTCCCACTGGTATTTTTCCAGGCTTGCGACGTCGATTTCGTTGTCGAAATGCCCGATGTTGCAGACGATGGCCTGGTCCTTCATCTTCGCCATGTGCTCGTGGTTGATGACGTGATAGTTGCCGGTGGCGGTGACGAAGATGTCGGCCTTGTCGCAGGCGTAGTCCATGGTCACCACGCGGTAGCCTTCCATCGCCGCCTGCAGCGCGCAGATGGGGTCAATCTCGGTAATCCACACCTGTGCCGACAGCGCGCGCAGCGCCTGCGCCGAGCCTTTGCCCACGTCACCGTAGCCGGCGACCACGGCGATCTTGCCGGCCACCATGACGTCGGTGGCGCGCTTGATGCCGTCGACCAGCGACTCGCGGCAGCCGTAGAGGTTGTCGAACTTGGACTTGGTCACCGAGTCGTTGACGTTGATGGCGGGGAACTTCAGTTCGCCGCGCTCGTGCATCTGGTACAGGCGATGCACGCCGGTGGTGGTTTCCTCGGTCACGCCCTTGATGTGGGCAAGGCGCGTGGAATACCACTTGGCATCGACCGCGAGCCTGGCCTTGATGGCGGCGAACAGCACGGTCTCCTCTTCGCTCGTGGGCTTGCTCAGCACGGAGGCATCGGTTTCCGCGCGCGCCCCCAGGTGCAGCAGCAGGGTGGCATCGCCGCCGTCGTCAAGGATCATGTTGGAATAGCCGCCGTCCGGCCATTCGAAAATGCGATGGGTGAAATCCCAGTATTCCTTGAGCGACTCGCCCTTGTAAGCGAACACCGGCGTGCCGGTGGCGGCGATCGCGGCGGCGGCATGGTCCTGGGTGGAGAAGATATTGCACGAGGCCCAGCGCACTTCGGCCCCCAGCGCCTGCAGCGTCTCGATCAGCACCGCGGTCTGGATGGTCATGTGCAGGCTGCCGGTGATGCGCGCGCCCTTCAGGGGCTGGGTCGCCGCGTATTCCTCGCGGATGGCCATGAGGCCGGGCATTTCGGTTTCGGCAATCCTGATTTCCTTGCGGCCCCAGTCGGCCAAGCCGAGGTCGGCGACGCGGAAATCGTTTTGTGCAGCGGACTTGGCTGCCGAATTTTTGGTGGCGTTCATCACGCCCTCCTTTCTCCAATCAAACTCAAAAAGAAGTGACGTGAGCGCCGTTGTGACGGGATGGCGGAGAAACCGCCACCCTTCCGAGCCTGGTCCGCCGATCCCGTCGGCGGACTGCAACGCTCCTCGGAAAAAAAAGACCTCAGCTGGCGGCCTTGCCTTTGACGGGCTTGACGCCTTCCAGCATCTTGAACACGGTCTTGGAAGAACCCATGAACAGGCGCTTGAAGGACTTGGACAGGCAGCGGCGCTCCAGGGTATTGCGGCGTGTGCGTTTACGTTCGGCCATGATGATTCCTCGGTTAAATAGTCTTAAGCCGCTGAATTCTATCAGATTCCGGCGGATGCCCACAGGCCGGGCTTACAGCCCGGCTGCCCCACGCAGCGCAGCGGCCTTGTCCGTGGCTTCCCAGGTGAATTCCGGCTCGTCGCGGCCGAAATGGCCGTAGGACGCGGTACGGGTATAGATCGGGCGCAGGAGGTCGAGCATCTGGATGATGCCCTTGGGCCTGAGATCGAAATGCTGCTCGATCAGCTCGACCAGCTCGTGTTCGGGCAGCTTGCCGGTGCCGTAGGTCTCGACCATGAGCGAGGTGGGGCGTGCCACGCCGATGGCATAGGAAACCTGCACCAGGCATTTGTCGGCCAGACCGGCGGCGACGATGTTCTTGGCCACGTAGCGCGCGGCATAGGCGGCGGAACGATCGACCTTGGACGGGTCCTTGCCGGAAAAGGCGCCGCCGCCATGCGGGGCCGCGCCGCCGTAGGTGTCGACGATGATCTTGCGGCCAGTCAGTCCGGCATCGCCCATGGGCCCGCCCACCACGAACCGGCCGGTAGGGTTGACGAGATAACGGGTGTCGGACTTGAGCATGTCTTTCGGCAACACCGGCTTGATGACTTCCTCGATCACCGCCTCGGTGAGTTGTCCATGGGAAATTTCCGGATGATGCTGGGTGGACAACACCACGGTATCGATGTGCGCCGGCTTGTCGTTAACATAGCGCACGGACACCTGCGACTTGGCATCGGGCCTGAGCCAGGGCAGGCGGCCGTCCTTGCGCAATTCGGATTGCCTTTGTGTCAGGCGGTGGGCAAGGTAGATCGGCAGCGGCATGAGCTGCGGGGTTTCGTTGCAGGCGTAGCCGAACATCAGGCCCTGGTCGCCGGCGCCCTGGTCGAGGAACAGGCCTTCGCCCTCGTTCACGCCTTGGGCAATGTCGGGCGACTGTTTGCCGATCGCGGTCATCACCGCGCAGGTGTGGTAATCGAAGCCAACTTCGGAACTGTCGAAGCCGATGCGCTTGATGGTTTCGCGCGCGACCTGGGTGTAGTCGACCACCGCATTGGTGGTGATTTCGCCTGCCACCACGACGAGTCCGGTGGTGAGCAGGGTCTCGCAGGCGACGCGCGAGTGTTTGTCCTGGGTTAGAATCGCGTCCAGAATGGCGTCCGAAATCTGGTCTGCCATCTTGTCAGGATGGCCTTCGGACACCGATTCGGAAGTAAAAATGTATTCACGCATGATGACTCCAGCATTCCCCAACTTGAACAGCGCGATCGGCCCTGGGGAACTTTGGAGCGTCGACGCTTTAGCAGTATTTTTACCCCGCCCGCAAGTTGTCACTCTTAACTCGGCGGCAATCCTCATTCTGCCGCCATCCAGGCCGGCTCGTCAACCCGCATGAGCCGTCTGCTGCTGCGCCTGCTTTCCCTGCTGCCGCTGCCCGTGCTGCACGGCCTGGGCGTCGTGCTCGGCTGGCTGATCTGGCTTGCCCCCGGCCGCCACCGCGCACGGCTGGAAAACAACCTGGCCCAAAGCGGCCTGCTTGCCGCCCACCCCAGGCTGCTCGCCCAGGTCGTGAGCGAAACCGGCAAGGGCATCCTGGAACTGGCGGCCGTCTGGATGCGGCCTCAGGAAAAGGTCGTGCGCCTGGTCAAGGCGACCCCTGGCTGGGAACAGTTCGAAAAGGCCCTGCAAGCCGGCCAGGGCGTGGTCGTGGTGGCGCCGCACATCGGCTGCTGGGAAATCATCAACCTGTACATCGCCGCACGCCAGCCTTTCACCGCCATGTACAAGCCGGCCAAGAATGCACAGGTCGATGCCTTGATGCGCAAAGGACGCGAACGCGGCCAGGCCAGGCTGGTACCCACCGATCTCTCGGGCGTGAAGGCCCTGCTCGGTGCACTCAAGCGCGGCGAGGCCATCGGGGTGCTGCCCGATCAAGTCGCCACGCTGGGCGATGGCGTATGGGCACCGTTTTTCGGGCGCTGGGCCTACACGCCCACCATGACCGTGCGTCTCATCCAGTCCACAGGCGCCGCCCCCTTCATGGTCTATGCCGAGCGCCTGTCATGGGGACGCGGCTACCGCATCCATTTCGAGCCGCTTTCGGCGCCGCTGCCGAAGGACCGCGCCGCGGCCGCGGCCGCACTCAACCGCGAGGTCGAGCGCGTGGCGCGCAAATTGCCGGCGCAGTACATGTGGAGCTACAACCGTTACAAGCAGCCGGGCGGCGTCGAGCCGCCGCCGGCCCACGCCCCGCAATGAACAGTGCATTCGGCCGGCTCGGTTTTTTCTTCCTGTGGCTGTTGCACTGGCTGCCGCTTTCCGTACAGGCGGCCGTCGGCAATGCGCTGGGACGATTCGCCTATCTGTTCGCGCAACGGCGCAAACGCGTGGCCCGGCGCAACCTGGAACTGTGCTTCCCGGAAAAAACCCCGGCCGAGATCCGACGCCTGCTGCGCCTGAACATCCAGGCCACGGTGCGCGCCGCGCTCGAACACGGCCTGCTGGTATGGGCGCCGGCCGCGCGCCTGGAAAAACTCATCCGCATCGAAGGCCGCGAACATCTCGAAGCCTGCCTCGGCAAGCCCCTTATCCTGCTGGCGCCGCATTTCATCGGCCTCGACATGGGCGGCATCCGTCTCTCCACCGAGTTCAAGGTGGCCTCCATGTACAGCCGCTCGCGCAACGCCGCGGTCGACCACTACCTGCTGAAATCGCGCACACGCTTTACCGGCGCGGTGCTGGCCTCGCGCCATGAGGGCATCCGCCCGCTGATCAAGGCCATCCGGTCCGGCCTGCCCTTCTACTACCTGCCGGACCAGGACTACGGCCGCCACGAGTCCATTTTCGTGCCCTTTTTCGGCATTCCCGCCGCCACCGTACCGGCGCTTTCGCGGCTCGCCAAAGTCGCCGGTGCGAAAGTGCTGCCCGCGGTCACCCGCCAGTTGCCGGACGGACAGGGCTATGTATTGAAGTTCTACCCCGCATGGGAGAACTATCCCGGCGGCGACCTCGAAGCCGACACCCGGCGCATGAACGCCTTCATCGAGGAGCGCGTGCGAGAAATGCCCGAGCAGTATTTGTGGACGCATCGGCGCTTCAAGACCCGGCCGGAAGGCGAGGCCGGCCTGTATGACTGAGCCCGTGATCCGGCCGCTGGCCGAAAGCGAGGTCGAGGCGCTGGCCGGGCTGGCACATGAAATCTGGCATGCGCACTACCCCGCCATCATCCGCCGCGAACAGATCGATTTCATGCTGAACGAGCGCTACAGCCCGGCCGCCATTCGCGCCGCCATGGCCGGGCAATGCTGGCAGACGGCCTGGCTGGAGGGGGCGATGGCGGGCTTCGCACACGGCCATCCGCAAGAGGCCGGCAGCTGGAAACTCGACAAGCTGTACGTGCACCCCCGGCACCAGCGTCAGGGCATCGGCCGCGCGCTGATGCAGGCCGTCGCCGCCGAGGCGCGCGCAGCCGGAGCCTGCCGCCTGGTGCTGCGCGTGAACCGCCACAACGCGGCCGCACTCGCCGCCTATGCAAGATACGGCTTCCGGGTTTATGGTGAGCACGTGCTCGACATCGGCAACGGTTTTGTCATGGACGATTTTTTATTGGAGCTGCCCCTGTGTTCCTGAACCCGAAAGCTTCGGAAATCCGCGAACTGTTGCAAAAGACACGCACCATCGCCGTGGTCGGCCTGTCGCCCAGGGCCGACCGCCCCAGCCATTTCGTGGCGCGCAACCTGCAGCGCTTCGGCTTCCGCATCGTGCCCGTGCGCCCCGCGGTCGGTGAAATCCTTGGCGAAAAGGCTTATGCGACACTCGAGGACATCCCCTTCCCGGTCGATCTCGTCGACGTATTCCGCGCCCCGGAACACGCGCCAGAAGCGGTCGAGGCCTGTCTGCGTATAAAATGTCCTGCCATCTGGCTGCAGGAAGGCGTGGTCAACGAAGCGGCAGCGCAGGCCGCGCGCGCAGCCGGGCTGACGGTGGTCATGGACCGCTGCATTTACAAGGATTACGTGGACTTGATGACAGCATGAGCAGCAGCGGGAACATTCTCCGCTTCACCAAAATGCACGGCGCCGGCAACGACTTCGTCGTCATCGACGGCGTCAGACAGTCCGTCAACCTGGACCCCGCCCGGATCCGCGCCATCGCCGACCGTCATTTCGGCGTGGGCTGCGACCAGCTGCTGCTGGTGGAAAAGGCACAGAACCCGAAAGCCGATTTCCGCTACCGCATCTTCAACGCCGACGGTGGCGAGGTCGAGCAGTGCGGCAACGGCGCACGCTGCTTCGTGCGCTTCGTGGTCGACAAGGGCCTCACGCAGAAAACCGCGATCACCGTCGAGACCCGAAGCGGCCTGATCGAGCCGCGCCTGGAGGCCGACGGCCGCATCACCGTGAACATGGGCACCCCGCGCTTCGAACCGGCCGAGATTCCCTTCGATGCGCCCGCGCGCCAAACGACGTATGAACTCGATGTCGGCGGCGGCAGCACGGTCATCATCAGCGCGCTGTCCATGGGCAACCCGCACGCGGTACAGGTGGTCGACGATATCGACGCCGCCCCGGTGTTGGAGCAAGGGCCGCTGATCGAGCATCACCCGCGTTTCCCTCAGCGCGTGAATGCGGGTTTCATGCAGGTCATCGACCGCACCCATGTCAGGCTGCGCGTCTATGAGCGCGGTACGGGCGAAACCCTGTCCTGCGGCACAGGCGCCTGCGCCGCAGTGGTCGCAGGCATCAGCCGCGGGCTGCTGGATGCGCGCGTGGACGTGGAAACCCGCGGCGGCACCCTCACCATAGAATGGCAGGGCGAGGGCAGGCCGGTGATGATGACCGGGCCGGCGGAAACCGTATTCGAAGGCACACTGACACTCTAGAAAAGGCAGACATGGAGACGACAATGGACGCAGCCCAGGTGGCGGATTTTCTCGGCAAGCACCCGGATTTCTTCAACCAGTTTCCGGAACTGCTCACCACGCTCAGCATCACCCACCCGCACGGCACGCACGCGATTTCCATCACCGAGCGCCAGGTGCTGTCCATGCGCGACAAGGTGCAGCTGCTCGAGAGCAAGCTCGCCGAGCTCATTCGATTTGGCGAGGAGAACGACAGCATCTCGGACAAGATGCACCGCCTGACGCTCGACATCATCGCCGCGCGCGACATGCCCGACCTGCTGGCTGCGCTCGACCGCCACCTGAGGGAAGGCTTCGCGGTGCCGCACCATGCCATGCGCATCTGGAGCACACCGGAGCAGCCGGTGAGCGACAAGCTCAAGAGCGAGGTCGAAGCGCAGATGCATCCTTCCTGCGGCGCGCTGCGACACGGGGAGGCCAGCGAGTGGTTCGGCGAAGCCGCCGCCCACCTCAAGTCCTTCGCCGCCATCCCCCTGCGCGGCGAGCATGCCGTGGGCCTGCTGGTGCTGGCGTCCGAAGATCCGCAGCGCTTCTATCCCGAAAAGGGCACGCTCTACCTCGCCCGCCTGGGCCAGCTCGTCGGCGCCGCGCTGACCCGCTTGGGCTGACACAATGAACCGCAGAGGTCGCAGAGGACGCGGAGGAATTCAAATGCACCCTATGAATACTTCTTCCTGTTCACACCGCGTCCTCCGCGAACTCCGCGGTATATGCTTTTCTTGACATGAATAAAAGCGTTGAACGCTACCTCGGCCACCTCGCCGCCGAACGGCGGTTGTCGCCGCACACGGTGGAGAACTACCGGCGCGACCTCGAAAGCCTGGTCGAGCTCGCCCAGGGCGCCGATCTGCAGGTGCTCGACAGCAACCAGATTCGCCATTTCATCGCCCGCCTGCATGGCCAGGGGCTTGCAGCGAAGAGCCTCGCACGCCGGCTTTCCGCCTGGCGCGGCTTTTACCGCTTCGCCTGCAAGCGCCTGGGTTATGCAAGCAACCCTTGCGTCGACCTGCGCCCGCCCAAGGCGCGGCGCGCCCTGCCCGAGGCGCTATCGCCCGATGCCTGCGCGCAGTTGCTCGACCGCGCACCCGAAGGCGCCCTGGAAATCCGCGACAAGGCGATGTTCGAACTGTTCTATTCGTCCGGCCTGCGCCTGGCGGAACTGCCCGGTCTCGACCTGGCCGCGCTGGATCTCGGCGCCGGCGAGGCCAGCGTCACCGGCAAGGGCTCGAAGACCCGCATCGTGCCCGTGGGCTCGAAAGCGCAGCAGGCGCTGGCGGCCTGGCTGGGCGTGCGCCCAGGCATCGCCCGCCCGGAAGAAAAAGCCGTGTTCGTGAGCCGCAACGGCGGCCGCCTGACCCACCGCCAGGTCGCCTCACGGCTCGATCGTTGGGCAAAAAAAGCCGGCCTCGACGTACACGTGCACCCGCACATGCTGCGCCACTCCTTCGCCACCCATGTGTTGCAGTCTTCCGGCGACCTTCGGGCGGTGCAGGAACTGCTCGGCCACGCCAACATCAGCACCACCCAGGTGTATACGCATCTGGACTTCCAGCACCTGGCCAAGGTGTACGACACCGCGCACCCGCGTGCCAAACGCAAATAACCGAAAAAAACATGAACAGGGAGGCATGGGAGGAGGGGGAGGAAAACCCAAAGCTATATTTTCGGCTCCTCCCTGAACCCCTCTTTCCTCGCTGTCAAAAGGTTTTGAATCATGTCTGTATCCCTTCCCGAACCGCTCCCCGTCACCCTGCTCACCGGCTTTCTGGGCAGCGGCAAGACCACGCTGCTCAACCGGCTGATCCGCCATCTGCCGCGCACTGCCGTGGTGATGAACGAGTTCGGCGAAATCAGCCTGGACCACGACCTGCTGGAAAAAATGGAAGGCCCCATGGCCGTGCTCTCCGGCGGCTGCGTGTGCTGCACGGTGGTCGGCTCGCTGTCGCCCACGCTGAAGAACCTGTACATGGCGCGCGAACGCGGCGACGTTCCGCATTTCGAGCGCGTGGTGATCGAAACCACCGGCATCGCCGACCCCGCCCCCATCCTCGGCACCCTGTTGAACGACCCCTGGGTGCGCGCGCGTTACCGCATGGACGGCGTGGTCACCACGGTCGATGCGGTGCTGGGCGAAGCGCAACTGGACAGCTATTTCGAGGCGCAGCGGCAGGTGGCGGTGGCCGACAGGCTCATCCTCACCAAGACCGACCTGGCAACCGCCGACCTCGCAGCCCTGAAACAGAGGCTGGCGGAACTCAACCCCGCCGCCGAGCAGATCGTCGCGGTCAAGGGCAATATGGATTTCGAGCGCATTCTCGATCTGGGCCTGTTCAATGCGCGTGACAAGGTGCCAAACGTGCAGAAATGGCTGAACGAACAGCGCTACAAGCCGGCCAAGGCCGGCGGGCTCATGCGCGGAAAACCGGCAACCGACAGCCACGACAACCGCATCCGCTCCTTTTCCGTCATCATCGACGAGCCCATTGCGCCGGCCGGCCTGCAGGCGGCGCTGGAGATGCTGGTCGGCTTCCGCTCCGAATACCTCCTGCGCTTCAAGGCCATCGTCAACCTCGCCGGCCATGACAGGCCCACCATCCTGCACGGGGTGCAGCATGTGCTGTATCCGGAAACCGAACTGGAAAACTGGCCGTCCGACGACCGCCGCAGCCGCTTCGTGTTCATCGTGCGCGACCTGGAACCCGAATTCGTCGCCAGGGTGCTGGAAGACTTCAGCCAGGCGGCCGGCATGGTCGCCCCGGCGTCAACACCACGCTAGACCGTCAATACCCAAATACCCGCCAACCGTCGGCAAAATCACAGTATCATATTCGTTTTGGACAGAACCCCAGCAGGGAACCCCAGCCGATTCACCATGGCGATCCCATTTTTTCGCAAAGACAGGAACAAGCCGGAAACGGACCAGCGGCAGCAGGCCGACACCGGCACGGGAACCGACTTCACGACCCTGATGCGCAGCCCCGGCGATGACCTCGGCATCGTGGTCGAGGAATCCGGCAGTACGGGGGAATCCGCCATCGACGAGGCGGCGATGCTGTATGCCAGCAATCAGCCGGAAAACGCCGAGGCCTTGCTGAAAACCCTGCTCCCCGGCAATGATCGGCGTGCCTGGCACATGCTCTTCGATCTTTACCGCATCAATCAGCGCGAAGCCGATTTCGAAAAACTCGCGCTGGAATTCGCCATGCGCTTCGAGTCATCGCCGCCGATATGGAAGGCGCGCGAAGAAAAGAACAACAAGAGCAGGGGCGTGACACGCCCCCTGGTGCTGCCGGCCCGGCTGGACGCCGGCATCGGGGAAAAACTGCAGCACATCCTGGCCAATCTGGAAAAGGGCGCCATCCTGCAACTCGATTTCTCCCGCGTGGAAGACGTGGACGAGGGCGGCGCACAGGCCATTGCCGACATGCTGGGCAAAGCCCGCAAGACCAGGCTCAAATTCCAGGTCAGCGGCGCCAGTTCGATCATCGAACTGCTCAAATCGCGCATGCAGGCCGAGCCCGCAGCCCAGGGCTACTGGCAGATGCAGCTCGCCGTCTACCAGTTGCTCGGCAGGCAGGAGGAATTCGAAAACCTGGCGGTCGATTTCGCCGTGGCCTTCGAGCTCTCGCCGCCTTCCTGGGAAAACGTGCAGGCCGCACAGGAAGTCGCCGCCCCCGCCGAGGAAGTCCCGACGGATGCATTCGTTCTCAAGGGCGTGATCTCCGAGGCCAGCGCGGACCAGATCGCCAAACTGATGAAGTATGCCGAGCCCCGCGCCGATGTGGTGGTGGACTGTTCCGGCGTCACCCGCGTCGACTACGCCTATGTCGGCAATCTCATCGGCCAGCTGATGCATCTGCTCGGCACCGGCAAAACCATCACCCTGCAAGGACAGAACGCCCTGGTCAACGAACTGTTCCGCATCATGGGCATCGACCAGCTGGCCAGGACGGTTCCGGCGAAGCTGGTCTGATTCGGGGTTCAGGTACCGGGATTCAGGGCTCTGGGAATGTGTTTCGCGCCTTTGAAAACAGCACGGCTTTCTCCGCCTCCCCTGACCCCTGACCCCTGACCCCTGACCCCTGACCCCTGACCCCTGACCCCTGACCCCCAGCATCATGGACCAATATCACGGCACCACCATACTTTCCGTCCGCCGCGGCGATGAGGTCGCGCTAGGCGGCGACGGCCAGGTCACCCTGGGCAATATCGTCATCAAATCGACCGCGCGCAAGATCCGCAGGCTTTATCAGGATCGCGTGCTGGCGGGCTTTGCCGGGGCCACCGCCGATGCCTTCACCCTGTTCGAGCGCTTCGAGGCCAAGCTGGAAAAGCACCAGGGCCACCTCGTGCGCGCCGCGGTCGACCTCACCAAGGACTGGCGCACCGACCGCGTGCTGCGGCGGCTGGAAGCCATGCTCGCCGTGGCCGACAAGACCAGCACCCTCATCCTCACCGGCAACGGCGACGTGCTGGAGCCCGAACAGGGCATCGCCGCCATCGGCTCCGGCGGCGCCTATGCCCAGGCCGCGGCCTCGGCGCTGCTCAACCACAGCGAGCTTTCCGCGCGCGACATCGTGGCGGAAAGCCTGAAGATCGCAGGGCAGATCTGCATTTATACGAATCAGAATCACATCATTGAAACCTTGTGAGGGCCCAGGATTCAGGGATCAGGATTCAGTGGATGAGCGGCTTGCGCCGCACTCCTGAACTGACCCCTGACCCCTGACCCCTGACCCCTGACCCCTGACCATGACCCAGTTCACCCCCCAGGAAATCGTCCACGAACTCGACAAGCACATCGTCGGGCAGAACGAGGCCAAGAAGGCAGTGGCCGTGGCACTCCGAAACCGCTGGCGCCGCATGCAGGTGGCCGAGCCGCTCAGACACGAGATCACGCCCAAGAACATCCTCATGATCGGACCCACCGGCGTGGGCAAGACCGAGATCGCGCGGCGTCTGGCGCGGCTCGCCAACGCGCCCTTCATCAAGGTCGAGGCCACCAAGTTCACCGAGGTCGGCTACGTCGGCAAGGATGTCGACTCCATCATCCGCGACCTCATGGAAATCGCCATCAAGCAGATCCGCGAGCGCGAAATGCAGAAAATGCAGATGCGCGCAGAGGAAGCGGCCGAGGAGCGTATCCTCGACGCGCTCCTGCCGCCGCCGCGTTCTGCCGGTTTCGGTTTCGAGGCCGAAACGCCCAGGCCAGAGGACTCCGGCACGCGGCAGAAATTCCGCAAGATGCTGCGCGAAGGCCAGTTGGACGACAAGGAAATCGAAATCGAGCTGGCGCAGCCCGTGGCGTCGATGCAGATTTTCACCCCGCCCGGCATGGAAGACCTGTCACAACAGTTGCAGGGAATGTTCCAGGGACTCTCCGGCGGACGCACGCGCACGCGAAAGATGAAGGTAAAAGAAGCGCTCAGGCTCGCCACCGAGGAAGAGGCCGCGGCGCTGGTGAACGAAGAGGAAATCAAGCTCGCCGCCATCGAGGCGGTGGAGCAAAACGGCATCGTTTTCCTGGACGAGATCGACAAGATCGCCGCGCGCGAAGGCGCCGGCGGCGCCGACGTTTCGCGCCAGGGTGTGCAGCGCGACCTCTTGCCGCTGGTGGAAGGCACCACGGTGTCGACCAAGTACGGCATGGTGCGAAGCGACCACATCCTGTTCATCGCCAGCGGCGCCTTCCATCTGTCGCGCCCCTCCGACCTCATTCCCGAACTGCAAGGCCGCCTGCCCATCCGCGTGGAACTGGGTCCGCTGTCGGTGGAGGATTTCGAACGCATCCTCACCAGCACCGACGCCTGCCTCACCCGCCAGTACCAGGCCCTGCTGGCAACCGAGGGGGTAACGCTCGAATTCACCGCCGACGGCATCCGCCGCATCGCCGAAATCGCCCACCAGGTCAACGAAAAGACCGAGAACATCGGCGCGCGCCGCCTGCACACCATCATGGAACGCCTGCTCGAGGAAATCTCCTTCGAGGCGACAAAACGCGAAGGCCAGACCGTGACCATCGACGCCGACTACGTCAACGAACGGCTGAATACGCTGGCGGCGGACGAGGATCTCTCGCGCTACGTTTTGTAAAAAAATTAAACAGAGAGATAAGGGAGGAACGGGAGGGAACCCAAGGCAATGTGTCTTTTGCCTTCACCCTTACCTCCCGTACCTTCCTGTTAAGAAGGTTTCGGACTTAGATAAATTGCCGCTATAAGCTCATAAAACCTCTCTAGGATTGTGTCCATGCAGGCGCGGTAAACTTGCGGGTCATCGAAATTCAGCCCGGAGAGTACGACCATGGCCACCCGCGAAACCTTAAGCCCCAAAGAAGCCGAGTGCAGCAGCGGCGCCGACTACGCCGCGCTGGCGCTGGAAGCCCTGCAGGAACCCGCCGACCCCGCCTATGCCAGGGAACTGGTCGACCGCATCGCCGACGACTGCCAGTTCACCAAGGATCTCGTCGCCGTCGCCATCGTCTACAAGCAACTGGGCGACCAGGCGCGCGCCGAGGAGCTCTTGCAGACCGCCGAGGACTACTGCATGTCGGGCGAAGAGCAGGTCTATCTCGCCGAAGGCAAGATGAAGGTGCTGGGCGACCGGGCCGGCGCAGAGGCCGCGCTCGACAAGGCCCTGAAGGAAACCAACAACCTCGACCCGCTGATCGAACTGGGCCGCCAGGCCGCCGAGCTGCTCGGCGACAGCGCCTTTGCCAAAAAGGTCTTCGAGAAGGCCGAGGCCAAGCTCTCCCGTGCCGCCGAATACACCAGGCTCGCCGCCGCCGCGGTCGAGCACCTGAAGGACAAGGACTACGCCGGCGCCATCCTGGAAAAGGGCGCCGCCAGGCTGACCAACGTCGCCGACCTGCTTCAGCTTGCCGGCGAGACCGCCAGGACCCTGGGCGACCCGGCCAAGGCGCGCGCCCTGTACCAGCGCGCGCTCGGCGCCGCCACCGACTTCAACGCCGTGAAAAGCCTGCTCGATGCCGCCCGCGCCATCAATGAGACCGAATTCATGCAGGCCGTGCTAAAGAAGGGCGGCGAACTCGCCACCGCCACCGAGCAGTTCATCGACCTCGCGCGCGCCCTGAAATCCACGGGTGACGCCGCCGGCGCCGCCAAGCTCATGGACCAGGCCGAGAACGCCGTGGCCTCGCTGGACGAAATGAGCAAGGTGGTGGAGGCCGCCAAGACCGACTTCGCCGACGACACCGCGCGCCTGGCGCGCGTGCAGGCCAAGTACGACAAGCGCGCCGCCAACCAGGCCAAGTACGTGGAATTCGGCAAGCAGGAAGAACTCGCCGACACGCCCAAGAAGCTCTTCACCCTGGCCGACCAAGTCATGGCCGAACTCGAAGACCCCTTCTACGCCGCCAAGCTGCTGGGCAAGGTGGAGGCCATGCTGGATACGGGCGACTACCAATTCCTGCGCTACCGCCCTCTGATCCTGGCGGTGGACAAGCACGTCAACGACGCCGCCTGGGTCGCACGCCTTTTGGACACCGCCGCCGCCAAGTCCGGCGACTTCGTGTGGTTCAAGGAAGTGGTAAAGACCGCCGCCACCGCGCTGAAGAACAAGGAGCTCGGCCGCGAAAAGGCGCGCGCCTATGTACAGCAGCGCGAGGCTTCGATCAAGTCCAACCCCGAGGCCAGCGTGTACGACTATACCAAGCTTGCCGAACTGGTGATCGCCGACATCGGCGATGCGGCCTGGGGTGCGCAATTGTTGAACGAAGCCAGGGCACGCGCCAAGGACCATTATGCGCTTGCCCACGTCGCCGCGCTCATGGCCAGGGGCGGCGATGCCGCCGGCGCCGAGGCCGTACTGATGCAGGCCGCGCAAGTCTGCGGCAACGCCGACTGCTGCATCCAGCTCGCCACCCGCGTGAAGAACGCCGGCTTCGACGCCGCCCTGGTGCGCAAGGTGTACGAAGCCTGCGGCAACACGCTCACCAGCCCCGCGGACAAGCTGCACTGGGTCGAGGGCATCGTCGACGAACTCAAAGACAAGGCCTGGGCGAGCGAAGCCTACGCCGCCATCGAGGGCCAGTTCACGGGTGAGGCCAGGGCGCGCTTCGAGGTCTCGCGCATGAATCGCGTGGGCGATGAGTTCTACCCCTACCGCAAGCACGCGGCCTGAAACAACTCGCCGGCTGCGACAACATGTCGCATTGCCGGCGGCCGCAAGTGCGTGCATCATGGCAACTAGTGTGTGATTATTTTCATGCACCCCCTTCCTTACATGTCCGCTCGCAAGGCGGACATCTTTTTTTGGAGAACACGATGAGATTGCATGCCCTGCTGATTTCCGCGCTGCTCATGGCTCCTGCCCTGGCAGACGGCATCAAGGTGGAAAACGCCTGGATACGCGAGCCCGCACCCGGCCAGACCGTGGTTGGCGGCTTCATGGACATCACCAGCGAAAAGAACGCCAGCGTGGTGAAAGCGGCAAGCCCGGCGATCGGCACGGTCGAACTGCATGAAATGAAAATGCTGGGCGACGTCATGCAGATGCGCGAGATCAAGGCCATCGAGCTGCCGGCCGGAAAAACCGTCAAGCTCGAGCCCGGCGGCCTTCACCTCATGCTGTACAACCCCAAAAAACCGCTCAAGGCCGGCGACAGGGTGCCCCTCACCCTCACCGTCCAGAGCGGCGAGAAGCTGGAAGAAGTGACTGCCACGGCGGAAGTCCGCGCCATGAGCATGCGTGCCCCGGCGCCGCATTCCATGCACTGAACCATGCCGACTCGCGAAAAAGCCCCGCCGCGGCTTTTCATGTCTGCGTCAGGGTGCCCAGCACTGCACCGGCCGAACGCAACTCCTCCAAGTGGTTGCGCGCGAACCCGATGAGCTGCGCCGTGTCCTCCTGGCCGAGTTCTGCCGCCAGCCTCATGACTGCCTCGCGGCCGCTGCTGCGGCCATCCTCCAGCAAGGACAGCAGCCGCGCCCCGGCCGCGCTGTGTTCCATGAAGCGCACCTGCATGCCGGCATCGCGGAACACCAGCAGGCAGGTGGGCGCAGGTTCGACCTTGACTCGCGGACGGATGCGATGCACGGGATAACGGTAGGTCAGACTGGCCAGCACCGGGTTGAGAACAGGCCTGCCCTCGATCAGGTCGCCTTGCGCATCGATTGACGGCAGGCGCTCGTCGCGATTGGAAACCGACAGCACCAGCTCCATCCACTCGTAGTGCGCCAGTTCCGCCAGGTAATCCGGGAATCCTTCCTCGGGCTGCCATTCGTTCTGCAGGAAATGCATGAACTCGTCCGGCACCTGCCGGAAATAGGGCGTATGGCTGCGGTGGCCGGCGATGAAGCCGCGCACCAGGCGGGCCCATTTCCGGCTGCCCAGCACTTTTCTCAGCACCGGGAAACAGGCGAGCAGAAAGCTTTCGATGTTGTTGTAGACGAGCTCGGAGTAGACACCCATGCGCTGCGCATTTGCACCGGGCGGGCGTCTGGTAGCCTTGGGATCGCGGATGTGCGCGGTAAAAGCGTACTGATATTGCTGGAACGCAGGCAGTTTATCCATGCGCAACCATGCCTTTCTGCGCCTGCAAATATTTGCGCTGCAGCGCATCGATGCGCTCGACCTCCTTCACCAGCTCCGCGAGCGGCGGAATGTTGAAATCGCGCTCCAGCAGGGTCGGACGCACGCCGATGGTCTGATAGGTGAAATCGAGCAGTTCCCACACCGGATCGATGACGTCGGCGCCGTGGGTGTCGATGATGAAATCCTCGGCCTCGTAATAATGCCCCGCCATGTGCATGTACACCACGCGCTCCGCCGGCATGGAAGCGATATAGCCGCGCGCATCGAAACGATGATTGACGCTGTTCACATAGACATTGTTGACATCCAGATGCAGATCGCAATCGGCCTCTTCCAAGACGGCGCGCACGAAAGCGGGCTCGTCCATATCGGCAATCGGTGCGCTGACGTAGAACGAGGCGTTCTCGATGGCGATGCGGCGCTCCAGAATATCTTGCGTCCGGCGGATGCGCGCGGCCACATATCTGACCGCCTCTTCCGTCATCGGGATCGGCAGCAGGTCGTACAAATGCCCGTCGTCCGAGCAGTAGGACAGGTGCTCGGTGTAGAGGGGGATTTTGAATTCGTCGAGAAAGCCCTTGATCTTGGCGAGCAGCAGTTCATCCAGGGGCGACGGCCCGCCCAGGGACAGCGACAGGCCGTGGCAGATGAAGGTGTTGCGTTCGGCAAAAGCCCGGAAACGGCGGCCCAGCGCGCCGCCGATGTCGATCCAGTTTTCCGGCGCGATTTCGAAAAAGCGGATGACATCGGGCACCCGGCTGTCGAGGTCGTTCATCAACTCCCTGCGATAGCCGAGGCCCGCGCCATGAAGCGGCATGGTGCGCATGTCGGGATTCATGGCGCGCAGCCGGTTTACTTCTTCACTGCACCGCACTTGCCCTGGCCGCATTTGGCTTCTGCGGCCTTCGGGGCGGCTGCATCCGTTTTCGCGCCGCCACACTTGGCTTCGCCCATCTTCTTGGGATCGGCGGCTTCTGCCGATTTCATCCCGCCGCATTTGCCCTGACCGCATTTGGCTTCACCCGCCTTGGAAGCGGCAGCCGAGTCCTCTGCCTTCTTGCCGCCGCACTTGCCCTGGCCGCACTTGGCTTCAGCCGGTTTGGCATCGGCCACCATGTAGCCGCTCTGCAGGCTTTGCAGCGCGAAGGGATTCTCCGCCGCATTGACGAACGGGCTCATCGCCATACCCGCCACAAAGGCCGAACCCACTGCCACCTCAATTGTTTTTTTCTTTCTTGCCATTTTCAAAGTTACTCCTTCTCGTTGGATTGAAAATATTTGGGGAAGCTATTCCTTTTCCCGCAAATTCCGCGCGATACGCTCGCGACCTTCTTCCGACAGTCCCGGCTGCACCGCTTCATCCTCGCGGCTTAACCACTCCCGAATCAAGTGCATCTGTTTCATGAAACGGTAGCAGTTTTCGCAAATCGCCAGATGTAACCGCATAGCGAGATTTTCATGCCAATTCAGCTTGCGATCCAGTGACTGAGTCACCAGGAGCGAGGTTTCCTTACAGGTTTTCATCAGGCCCATAGCTGCCCCCTAAATCCGGGTATCCAGACATTCCCGCAGGAACAGACGGGCTCGATGCAGCATCACCCAGGCATTGGTCGCGCTGATGCCAAGCTCCTTACAGATTTCATCATTGGACAGGCCGGAAAGCTCGCGCAGGGAAAATATCTGCGCCAGCGAAGGTTTCAGGCGCCGGAAACACTCGTCCAGCGCCTGGCGAATGCGGGATTTTTCCAGCTCGGATTCGGGGTTTCCCCAGTCGCGGAAAGTTTCCATCCAGTGGCCGCTCTGGTCGAACAGCGCTTCCCAGTCGCCGGCCTCGCTCCCATGCGCGGAAGCCGTCATCTCCCTGGCGTGGAGCCGGATCAGATCGACGATCTTGTGCTTCAGAATGCCGGTAAGCCAGGTGCGCTCGGAACTGTCCCCGTCAAACCCGGCGTGCGCCTTCAGAGCCGCGAGCAGGGTTTCCTGCACGGCATCCTCGGCCAGTTCGTCGGTATAAAGCCTGCGCCGGGCGTAGCGAAACAGGTAATCGCCATGTTCGCACAGCCAGCGTTCCGGGTCGCTCATTCCCCCTCCAGGTTCGGGCAAGTCAGCCGCTTGTCTTCGCCATTATTACTTGAAAAAACCAAGCGCGAGCCCCAGATTGTGAATGATAGCGGCAACACCTTTATTTCAAGCAAGGAGGAATCATGGCAAACCTGACCCGTTATGATCCGTTTGAAACCGGACTCGAACCTTTTGACGATCTGTTCCGCGGCTTTTTCCGCCCGGTGCGCATGGACCGAGAACTGCCCCAGTTCAAGATGGACGTGAAGGAGAACGACAAGGCCTACACCATCCATGCCGACCTGCCCGGCGTAAAGAAGGAGGACATCCACGTCTCCATCGAAGGCAACGCCGTGGCGATTTCGGCTGAAACCCGTTCCGAATCCGAGCAGAAGGAGGGCGAAAAAGTGCTCAAGCGCGAGCGCAGCTACGGCAAGCTCTATCGCAGCTTCTCGCTGGGCTCCGACATCGACGAAGCCACCGCCAGCGCCAAATACAACGATGGCGTGCTGGAACTGGTGCTGCCCAAGAAAGTCACCGCCAAAAGCAAACGCCTGACCGTCGAATGATCCAGGTGCGGCAAAACCGCAGGGGCGGCCGACAGGCCGCCTTTTTTATTGGCCGGCTGAGCACTAAAATGGCGGTACCGTGAACGACGAGGCCGCCATGACCGCATACTCCCCAGCCGACAAGGCTCACATTCTTTCCGAGGCGCTGCCTTACATACAGCGCTTTTACGACAAGACCATCGTCATCAAGTACGGCGGCAACGCCATGACCGAGCGGCACCTGATGGAGGCCTTCGCCAAGGACGTGGTGCTGCTGAAGCTGGTTGGGATGAACCCGGTGGTGGTGCACGGCGGCGGACCGCAGATCGCCGGCCTCTTGCAGCGCATTGGCAAGCAAAGCGAATTCATCCAGGGCATGCGCGTCACCGACGAGGAGACGCTGGACGTGGTGGAAATGGTGCTCGGCGGCCTGGTCAACCAGGACATCGTCACACTCATCAACAAGCACGGCGGGAAGGCAGTGGGACTGACCGGCAAGGACGGCAACTTCATCCATGCCAAGAAAATGCTGGTGCCCTCCAAGGAAAAGGCCGAAGAAATGCTCGACATCGGCCAGGTCGGCGAAATCACCAGCATCGACCCTGAAATCATCCAGCACCTGGATGCGCGCGACTTCATCCCGGTGGTGGCGCCGCTCGGCACCGATGCGGAGGGCAATGCCTACAACATCAACGCCGATGTGGCCGCCGGCAAGATAGCCGGCGTGCTGCAGGCGGAAAAAGTCATTTTCATGACCAACACCCCCGGCGTGCTCGACAAGCAGGGGCGATTGCTGACCGGCCTTACCCCGCGCGAAGTGGAGGAGCTGACTGCCGACGGCACCATCTCCGGCGGCATGATCCCCAAGGTCGGCTATGCCGTCGACGCGGTGAACAGCGGCGTGAAAACCGCGCACATCATCGACGGCCGCGTCGAGCACGCCCTGCTGCTGGAAGTGCTGACCCCCGAGGGCGTCGGCACCCTGATCAAAAGAGCCTGATCACGCCTCACGAAAAAATGCGCTACTGGCTGATGAAATCCGAACCCTCCGACGTCTCGATCGACGACCTCGCCGCGATGCCGAACCAGACCGTGGCCTGGTACGGCGTGCGCAACTATCAGGCGCGCAACTTCATGCGCGACCAGATGGAAGTGGGCGACAAGGTGCTGTTCTACCATTCCTCGTGCGCTGAGCCCGGCATTGCCGGGCTGGCGGTGGTGAGCCGCAAGGCCTACCCGGACGAAACCCAGTTCGACCCGAAAAACAAATATTTCGATCCCAAAGCCACGCGCGAAAATCCGCGCTGGGTGAATGTCGACGTCCAGCTGGTGAAAAAGACGCGCCTGGTGTCGATCAGGGAATTGCGCAGCCACCCCGAGCTTGCCAACATGCGCATCCTGCAAAAAGGCAACCGGCTTTCCATCACGCCGGTCGACCCCAGGGAATACCACTTCATCCTGGGCCTCGCCTGATGGAGTTTTTCGCCGGCTGCGCGCTGCTCGGCCTGGCCGCCGGCTTTTTCGCCGGACTTTTGGGCGTGGGCGGCGGGCTCATCATCGTGCCGGTATTGAGCTGGCTGCTGGAAGTCCAGGGACTGACGCAGAACGCCATGCACTATGCGCTCGGCACCTCGCTCGCCAGCATCCTGTTCACCTCGGTTTCCAGCCTGCGTGCACACCATGCGCGCGGCGCAGTGGAATGGAACACGGTCAGGCGCATCACGCCGGGCATTCTGTTCGGCACCTTCGTCGGCGCCGCGCTGGCGGCCCGTTTGTCTGCGCTACCACTGAAAATTTTCTTCGTGGCCTTCCTCTTCTACGCCGCCGTCCAGATGTGGTGGAACTTCAAGCCCACGCCCCACCGCCAGCTGCCGGGCATGGCCGGCATGTTCGGCGCAGGCAGCGTGATTGGCGCAGTATCGAGCTGGGTCGGCATCGGCGGCGGCACGCTTTCGGTGCCTTTCCAGCTGTGGTGCAAGGTGCCGCTGCATCGTGCCATCGGCACCTCGGCGGCCATCGGCCTGCCGATCGCCGCTGCCGGTGCAGCCGGCTACGCCATGAACGGGCCCGCGGAGGGAGGCGTGTCGGGCACCCTGGGCTACATCCACCTCACCGCGCTGGCCTGCATCGCGCTCGGCAGCGTGGCCACCGCGCCATTGGGCGCGCGCGCGGCCCACGCCCTTCCCGTCGGCAGACTCAAGCGCATTTTTGCCCTGCTTCTGCTCACCATGGCCATCCGCATGACCTGGTCATTGCTTTAGAATGCGCAGGCCAACACGCTCCAAGGTCGCAACATGAACCATACCCTGCTGGGTTTCGTCATTCTGTATCTGGTCGTCTCCATCGGCATCGGCATGTACGCCGCCACCAAGGTCAAGAACACCGAGGATTACGTTGCTGCAGGGCGTTCGCTGCCCATGTCCCTGGTCATCGCCATGGTGTTCGCCACCTGGTTCGGCGCGGAAACCGTGTTGGGCATTCCCGCGACTTTCCTCGACGAGAACCTGGGTGGCACGATATCCGACCCCTTCGGTGCCTCGCTCGCGCTGATCCTGTTCGGCCTGTTCTTCGCGAAGAAGCTTTACCGCATGAACCTGCTGACCCTGGGCGACTTCTTCCGCAAACGCTACAACCGCCCGGTGGAGGTGGTCATCTCCATCGCCATCGCGCTCTCGTACCTGGGCTGGGTTTCGGCCCAGGTCACGGCGCTCGGCCTGGTGTTCAACGTGCTGTCGGACAACGCCATCAGCCAGTCCGAAGGCATCATGATCGGCACCGCCGTGGTGCTGCTTTATACCCTGTATGGCGGCATGTGGTCGGTGGCGCTCACCACCTTCGTGCAGATGACCATCATCGTCATCGGCCTATTGTGGATTGGCTGGCTGGTGAGCGACATGCCGGAAGTAAACGGCATCGCCCCGGTGGTGGAACATGCCTACCATGCCGGCAAGTTCGAGTTCTGGCCGCAAGCCGACTGGGCCGCCATCATCACCTTCATCGCAGGATTGCTGACCATGGGCTTCGGCTCGGTGCCGCAGCAGGACGTGTTCCAGCGCGCGAACTCGTCGAAGAACGAGACTGTGGCCGTGTGGGGCACGGTCATCGGCGGTACTGCCTATTTCCTGTTCGCCGCGGTGCCGATTTATCTCACCTATTCCGCCACTCTGGTCGACCCGGCGATGACTGGCGAGCTTCTGGCACGCGATGCGCAGCTGGTGCTGCCGACCTTCGTCAAGTCCCATTTGCCACTTGCCGCGCAGATCATCTTTTATGGCGCGCTGCTGTCGGTGATCATGTCCACCGCTTCCGGCACCCTGCTGGCGCCTTCGGTCACGCTGTCGGAGAACGTCATCAAGGAATTCATGCCGCGGCACCGCATGAGCCAGAAGAAACTGCTGTGGGTCACGCGCGCCGTGGTGCTGCTGTTCTCGCTCATGGTAATGGCCTATTCCCTGTGGGCGCTGCAGTCCTCCACCAGCATCCATCAGATGGTGGAGAACGCCTACAAGGTCACCCTGGCCTGCGCCTTTGTCCCTCTGGTCGCCGGCCTTTACTGGAAGAAAGCCGGCAACACCGGCGCCGGGCTTTCCATTGTTCTGGGCCTGTCAGTCTGGATTGCCATGGAGTTCATCGCGCCCGAAGCGGCACTGCCGCCGCAGTTTGCCGGCTTTTTTGCCAGTGCCGTCGGCATGATTGCCGGCAGCCTGGGCAGCGGGAGGATAAAGGCAGGCTGATGGGCTTTCAGTCGCCTGCGCTTCCCTCCGTTGACAGCATCAGCAACTCCAACTTGTCCTTGAGCTGCCGGGCAAAGCCGGTCACGCTCTGGCGCCCGGTGTCCACCACCAGATCGGCGATTTCGCGATAAAGCGGATCGCGCTGGGCATAGAGCTCACGCAACTTGGCCAGCGGATCCCCCGTCTGCAACAGCGGGCGGTTGCGGTCATGCCGGGTTCTTTCGTACAACTGTTCGGGCGTGCCGCGCAGGTATACCACGATGCCCCGCTTTTTCAGCAGTTCGCGGTTGGCGGCGGACATCACGGCGCCGCCACCGGTTCCCAGGACGATGTCGGGGCGGGCGGTCAATTCCTCGATCACCGCCTCCTCGCGCCTGCGGAAACCGGCCTCGCCTTCGATTTCGAAAATCACCGGGATTTTCACGCCGGTACGCGCCTCGATTTCATGATCGGCATCGATGAAGGTCTTGCCCATCTGTTTGGCCAGCAGCCTGCCGACCGTGGTCTTGCCGGCACCCATCAGGCCGACCAGGAAAATGCTGTCTTTCTTGCCCATTGCCGCATTGTAGCGGAGTGTCCGGACAAAAAAATGGCGCCTCTTGCCGGGCGCCATTTTCTCGGGCCAAGAAATCAGCGCAGCGACAAACGCTCGTCCAGGATGCGCGGCGTCAGGAAGATCATGATTTCGGTCTTGATCTCGCGACGATCGCTGTTCTTGAACAGATGGCCAAGGAACGGCAGGTCGCCCAGGAACGGCACCTTGTTGAGATCGTTGCGGTTGATGGTTTCATAGATCCCGCCCAGCACAACGGTTTCACCGTTGTTGACGCGCACCTGCGTTTTCACGCGCTTTCTTTGCAGGGAGGGGCCGGCCTGGGTGGCTTCACCCACCGCATCCTTTTGCACCTCGACGTTCAGGATGACCGAATCGTTGTTGAGGATTTGCGGATCAACCAGCAGGCACAGGCCGGCCGTCTTGAAGGAAGTCTGCGTGCCTTCCTGCGAAACCGTCGCATAGGGCACTTCGTCGCCCTGGATGATCACTGCAGGCACCTGGTTCGTGGTCACCACGCGCGGGCTGGAAATCACCTTGCCGCGGTTGTCGGCTTCCAGCGCCTGAAGCTCCAGGCTGATCAGGTTGCCCGTGGCGATATTGAGCAGGGTGAGGCCAAGCGCCGCAGGCGTCGCACCGCTGAAGGTGGTGCCGATGCCAAGGTCGACGTTGGGCGTCGCATTGGTCAGTGTTCCGCCGGCGGCCGCGGTCACGGAATCGTTCAGGCTGCCGGCCACGCCGATGCCGGTCTGACTGCCGCCCAGCTTGCTCGTGCCGCCGATGCCGGTGCCGAGGCGCACACCCAGCTGCCGGGCGAAAGTGTCATCCGCGATCACCACGCGCGCCTCGATCAGGACCTGACGCGCGGGCACATCGATTTTCGCCAGCAGATCACGCACTTCCTGGATCTTCCTGGCCGTGTCGTTGATGATCAGCATGTTGGTCTTGAGGTCATACGACGAGCGGCCGCGCTTGGACAGAATCTTCTTTTCCTCGTCCTTGGCGCCTTTGGTCGCAGCCGCGGTAGAACTGGCCAGGCCTTCCGAAGAAACACTGCAAGACGCTGTGCCGCCGCCCACCGCCTCGGCCAGGTCCGCGCCATACAGCATGGCCTGTGCCTGGTCGGCGCGCAGGTAGTTGAGCGGGATGTATTCCGTAACCAGCGGCTCGAGCTCACTCACGGAATTAAGTGCCTCCAGCTCGGCTTTCTCCTTGTTCAGCAACTCGTCTCGCGGCGCGACCCACACCACGTTTCCATTGGTGCGCTTGTCCAGTCCGCGCGTGGACAGGATGAGGTCCAGCGCCTGGTCCCACGGCACATCCTTGAGCCTCAGCGTGAGATTGCCGCCAACGGTATCGCTGGCCACGATGTTGAGGCCGGTGAAGTCGGCGATCACCTGCAGCACCGAGCGCACTTCGACGTTCTGGAAGTTGAGCGAAAGCTTCTCGCCCTTGTAAACGGTCTTGCCATCGGCGGTTTTCTTGTCTTCATCGACGGCAGCTCTGACCTCGACGATGAACTGGTTGTCGGCCTGATAGGCAGAATACTCCCAGGCGCCCTTGGACTCGATCACCATGCGGGTGTTCTCGCCCAGGGTGTAGTTTTCCACCTGCGCGACGGGGGTGGCGAAATCAGTCACGTCGAGGCGGCGCTGCAACGCCTGCGGCAGGGCGGTATCGATGAAGTCGACCACCACGCCTTTGGCCTGCTGGCGAATGTTGATGCCGGTTTGCGAATCAGACAGGGTGGTGACGATGCGGGCCTCGCCGCCGGGGCCGCGGCGGAATTCCACATTCTTGATCGAATGCGGAACGGCGGCAGGAGCAGCCTCGGCAAAGCGTGGCGTCACGTTGGTAGTGGTCGCGGCGACAGCACCGGTTTCATTGAAGGAAACGATAAGCTCCCTGCCCTCGATCTTGGTCTCGTACTCGACAGGCTTGCTAAGGTTGAACACCAAGCGTGTACGGGTGCCGGCCTGCACCACATTGACCGAAACAAGCGGCCCCAGATAGGCGTCGACAGTGTTCTTGCCGATGGCGTTGCCGGTATTGGGCAGATCCATGGCAATGCGCGGAGGCGATCCGACGGTGAATCCCGCGGGCGTGGTCTGCAACGGCTCCTTGAGATGGACCCGCACCATCACCCGGTTGCCTGCCAGAATCGCGGGCTCGACGCCGATGACCGAGTTGGCGGTCGGCGGCGTCGCCGCCTGCAGACTCGCGCCTGCCAGCAACAGCAGGGCCGCGCCGGCCCGGGCCAGAATTCGCGTTGCATACATGGAGTTGAAGATGGCATTTTTCATATCGGCCTCATTCCTGCAAAGTCAGTGTGCTCGTACGCTCGACCCAGTCGCCGGCGCTGTCCTGAACGATTTCCTTCAGGGTTATGTCGATATCCGTCACCTGGGTGATGAGACCGAAGTTTTGCCCCATGTAATTGCCGGGACGGACGTGATAGATCGTCTTGTCGGGTGTGGCGATGACGGCATGAATGGAATCCCCTTTGCTGATCACGCCTACCATCTTTAGGCTTTCCAGCGAATAGGCTTCGAGCGGCTCCTTGGGGCGGGTGAGGTCGGGCTGTTCGCCGCCGCCGCCCGAGGGCGTGAGCTTGCGGGGCTTGAACGGATCGGGAAGGTCAAAGGCGTTGTAGCTGAAGGGCTCGTAAGGCTTGATCTGCGGCAACGGCTCGACCTTGCCCTGCATGTCCTTGCCGGCTTCGGCCATGAACGCATGGAGGTCTTCCATGTCCCCTCCGCCGCAGGCAGTCAAGCCTGCGGAGAGAAGCGCTGTCCAAAGGAGACGATAGGTATTCATCACTTGCCGCCCCCCTTGCTTGCCGCAATTTCTTCTTCATCGAGATAGCGATAGGTTTTGGCCACCGCCTCCATCACCAACTCGTTTTTGCTTGGTTCCAGCTTGATGTCGTGAATGGTGACGATGCGGGAAAGCTTGGCCACGTCGCTGGTAAAGGCGGCAATATCATGATAAGTCCCGCTCACCTTGATGCGGATGGGCAGTTCCGCGTAAAACTCTTTCCTGTTTTCCGATTCCGGCTTGAACAGCTCGAACTGGAGCCCGCGCCCAAGGCCGGCCTGATTGACGTCGGTCACGAGGGCGTCCATTTCCTGCTTGTTGGGCAGCTGCTTGAGCAGTGCGCCAAAGGATTCCTGAATGTCGGCCAGCTGTTTCTTGTAGGCCTCCAGATTGATGGCCTGTCCCTTTTTCGTGACATAGGTGGACTTGAGCTCGTCTTCCCTTGCCTTGCTGTCGCTGAGCGACTCCAGCGCCGGCGACCACAGGAACCACCAGCCGGCGGCAACGATGAGAGCAAACAACACTCCCAGCAGGCCGAGCTTGGCGCCCAGCGGCCAGTCGGCGGCAGTCTTGAAATCCAGTTTGTTCAGATCTTCCAGATTCATGGGCGCGCCCCTTGCTTGTCATCCTCTGCCGTCTGTTTGCTCTGCCAGACTTTCAGGTTGAATTCGTTGGCGCGCAGGTTGTTGACCGTGGCGGCCTTGATTTCGATCAGCGTCGGCCGTTCGAACCAGGGCGAATCCTCCAGGCTGCGCATCAACGTCGACACGCGTGCGCTGGACTGGGTATAGCCCAGCAATTCGATCTGGTCGCCCGTCTGCCTGAGGGACTTGAGATAAAGACCCTCGGGCAGGATGCGAATGATCTCGTCGAAAAGATGCACGACTTCGGTACGATTGGATTGCAGGGTTTCGACGATCTGCTTGCGTTCGAGCAGCGCCCGCGTCTCCTCCCTGATTTTCCTGATTTCCTTGATCTGGCCGTCGAGCTTGGCGATTTCCTGCTCGAGGAAAGCATTGCGCTCTTCCTGATCGGCCACGCGGTTCGAAATCGTCAGCTGCCCCAGCCCTACAACCCCGAGCGCCGCCACCAGGGTCACTGCCAGCAGGTAGGCAAACTGGCGGCGCCTGGCAGCACGCTTGAGTTCACGATGCGGAAGAAGATTGATGCGTATCATCATTGCTGGTCGAACCTCCGCATGGCAAGGCCTGCGGCCACAAACAGCGCCGGGGCGTCATTTGCCAGCTGCTGCGGCCGCACTTTCGTACCCACCGACATGCTCGAAAACGGATTGGCGATGATGGCCGGTGCATTGACGCGCGCGCTGACGATTTCCTCCAGACCGGGAATGATGGCGCCGCCGCCGGCCAGTAAAACATGGTCGACCTTGTGATACTGGGTGGACGAAGTGAAAAGCTGCAGCGCGCGGCCGATTTCCATGGCCAGCGTTTCGCTGTAAGGCCGCAGAACCTCGATTTCATAGCTTTCCGGCAGGGTGCCTTTGCGCTTGGCGGTTTCCGCTTCTTCGATGGTCATGCCATAACGCCGGGAGATTTCGTAATTGAGCTGGCCGCCCCCGAAGCCGTGCTCGCGCAGGTAGACCGATTCGTTGTCGGACAGCACGTTGACATGGATGCTGTTGGCGCCGATGTCGCAGATCGCAACCGTCTGGCCTGCGCCGCCATTGGGCAGCAGACCGGCCATGCACTCGTAGGCCGTGAGGGTGGCGTAGGACTCGACATCCATGACCAGCGCCTTGAGGCCGGCGGCCTCGGCCAGCATCACGCGATCCTCGACCTTTTCCTTGCGCGCCGCGGCAATCAGCACTTCCACGTCGCTCGGACTGCCGGGCGAGGGGCCCAGCACCTGGAAATCGAGATTGACTTCGTCCAGCGAAAAGGGAATGACCTGATTGGCTTCGCTTTCCACCTGGGTTTCAAGCTCCACCCCGGCAAGATTCGCCGGCAACAGGACTTTTTTGGTGATCACGGCCGCTGCCGGCAGAGCCATCACCACGTTTTTGACGCGGCTGCCCATCCGCTTCCATGCCGTCTGCAAGACCTCCACGACTTCGTCCGCGTTGGAGACGTCCCCTTCCTTGATCGCATCCTTGGGCAGGGACTCAATGACATAATTCTCGATGCGATACTGGTCCTTGCCGATACTGGAAATCTCCACGAATTTGACTGAAGTCGTGCCGATATCCAATCCCAGCATGGGGGGGGATTTGGCTGTGAACACATCCAGATTGAATTCGAGCTTCAAGAAATTTCCCTTTATTTATAGATGCTTATCAATTTTTTTTGATATTTGTGTTTAAATCGTAGCAGCAAAACCAATAAAGCGGCCAATGTAGCGGCAATTTTTTTACTCTCTGGGTCAAACCCCGCGCAACGTCTGTGCTCAAAATGCAACACCGTTAACGCATATAATCTTGCAAACTTTAGAGAGTGGTTGAATATGTTCTCGCAACGATGGCACTACGCCTTGGCTTTTGTATTGGGACTGGGCGTGGTGGGCGCTGCACTGGCGGGACTCGCCGCCGCCCTGGTATACCCCAACCTGCCTTCTCTCGACAGCCTCACGGATTACCGCCCCAAGCTCCCGCTGCGCATCTATTCCAGCGATGGCGCCCTGCTGGCCGAATTCGGCGAAGAACGCCGCGCCTTCATGCCGATCGGGCGGGTACCCAAGCTCATGCAGCAGGCCATCATTGCCGCGGAAGACGAGCGCTTCTATGAACACGGCGGCGTGGACACGCTGGGTGTGCTGCGTGCAGCCGGCGCCAACCTGCTTTCAGGCGGCGCCTCGCAGGGTGCCAGCACCATCACCATGCAGGTGGCGCGCAACTTCTTCCTCACGCGCGAACGCACGCTTACGCGCAAGTTTTCCGAGGCGCTGCTCGCCATCAAGATCGAACACAACCTGCCCAAGGACAAGATTCTCGAGCTCTATATCAACCAGATCTACCTGGGGCAGCGGGCCTATGGATTCGAAGCGGCCGCACGCACCTATTTCGGCAAGAGCCTGGGCGAACTGAGCGTGGCCGAGACTGCCATGCTGGCCGGCCTGCCCAAGGGCCCGTCACTGTACAACCCGGTCGTCAATCCGCTGCGCGCCACGGCGCGCCAGCGCTACGTGCTGGGGCGCATGAAGAAACTCAATTTCATCGACGAGAATGCCTACCAGCAGGCATTGAAGGAAAAGATCGTGGTGCGGCGCGAGCGCAGAATCGTCGACGTGCCGGCCGACTACGCCGCCGAAATGGTCAGGCTTGCCCTGGTGCAGCAGTACGGAGAAGAAACCCTGTACAACTCCGGTTACAAGGTGGTCACCACCCTCCGCCGCGACCAGCAGCAGGCCGCAAACGAGGCGCTGTGGCGAGGCGTGCTCGACTATGACGAGCGCCACGGCTACCGCGGCCCGGAAAAGACCCTGCGCCTGCCCCCAGCCGGCAAGACCCGTGAGGAATTCATCCGCGACACCTTGCGCGGCATCGAGCCCGTCAACGGTCTCGTTCCGGCCATCGTGACGGCAGCCTCGCCCAAGCTGGCCAGCGCCGTCCTGCCTGACGGCAGGCGCGTGGACATGTCGGGGGCCTCTCTCAGGCTCGCCGCAGCCTGGTTGGACCCCAAGGCCAAATCCGGCAAGCGCATCTACCCCGGCGCGCTCATCCGAGTACGCCAGAACTCCGACCGCAGCTGGAAAATCAGCCAGCTGCCGCAAATCGAGGCGGCGCTCATCGCCCTCGATCCGCACAGCGGCGCCATCACTGCGCTCGTGGGCGGTTTCGACTTCGCCCGCAACAAGTTCAACCACGTTACCCAGGCCTGGCGTCAGCCCGGTTCGAGCTTCAAGCCGTTCATCTATTCCGCCGCGCTGGAAAAGGGTTATACCCCGGCAAGCGTCATCGACGACGCCCCCCTGTCGCTGACGGCGGAAGAAGCAGGCGGCACCCCCTGGGAGCCGCAAAACTATGACGGCACCTTTTCCGGCCCGGTGCGCATGCGCACCGCGCTGACCAAGTCGCTCAACCTGGTTTCCATCCGCATACTCGAAAGCATCGGCCCCGAATACGCACGCGATTACGTGCAGCGCTTCGGCTTCGACCCCTCGCGCCACCCGCCCTACCTGACCATGGCCCTGGGCGCGGGCTCCGTCACACCCCTGCAACTGGCGGCAGCCTACGCGGTGTTCGCCAATACAGGCTACCGCGTCGCCCCCTATCTGATCGACAAGGTGTACGACAACAGCGGCAAACTGCTGATGCAAAGCCGGCCGCAAACCGTCGAAGCCGGTGCGCCGCGAGTGCTGGACGCGCGCAATGCCTTCCTCATGACCAGCATGATGCAGGACGTGGCCAGGCGCGGTACGGCCGCGCGCGTAAGCCAGCTCGGCAGGGCCGATCTCGCCGGCAAGACCGGCACCACCAATGATCAGCGTGACGGCTGGTTCGCCGGCTTCAATCCCGATCTGGTGGCCGTGTCCTGGATCGGCTTCGATCACCCCAAATCCCTGGGCCCCGGCGAAACCGGCGCCGCCGCGGCCCTGCCCATCTGGATCGACTTCATGAGACAGACCCTCGCGAAAATGCCGCAAAAGCCGTTTACCCCGCCGGAGGGCATCGTCGCCGCCACCATCGACCCCGAAAGCGGAGACTTATTGCCGGAAGGATCGGAAGGCGGCATCATCGAATATTTCTACGAAGAAAATCTGCCAAAGCCGCACGATCCCTTCCAGGACCTGTTCCAGCTTTTCAGCGACACCGCCGAGACAGTCGATGAAAACCAGTGACACACGCCGCCGCATCGCCCATGAGGCCGCCAGGATGCTGGCAGAGGACGGCGGCATGGATTACGGCTTCGCCAAGCGCAAGGCCGCGCGCCAACTGGGCATGTCCGACAGCCGGCAGCTACCGGACAACCGTGAAATCGAAGAAGCCCTGCGCAGCTACCAGGCGCTTTACCAGGGTCAGGAGCAGCCGGACCGCCTTTCCATGCTGCGCCAGGTGGCGGTGAAGTACATGGAACTGCTGCGGGATTTCGATCCGCACCTGACCGGCTCGGTGCTGAATGGCACGGCCGGCCGGCACTCCGATGTGAACCTGCAGTTGTTCACCGACAACGACAAGGAATTGGAGTTTTTCCTGATGAACCGCAAGATCGCCTATCGCCGCGGCGAAATCCGGGCCGAGGGCATGAACTGCCCGCATTATTCGCTGGACGATGCGCATGCCGCAGTGGAGTTGACCGTCTACCCCGCCACCGAGCTGCGCAACATGCGCCGCCTGCAACCCGATGGCAGCCTGCGCCGCGCAAGACTCGAACAGGTGCGCGCCCTGTTGCAGGGCTGCTGAGCCCTACTTGCCCGCGAGACGGCGCCCCACGTCGAGCGCGAAATATGTCAGGATGCCGTCGGCACCGGCGCGCTTGAAGCCGAGCAGCGCTTCCATCACGCAGGCTTCCTCGTTGATCCAGCCGTTCATCCCGGCGGCTTTCAGCATGGCGTATTCGCCGCTCACCTGGTAGGCATAGGTGGGCGCGCCGTAGGCGTCCTTCACCCTGCGCACGATGTCGAGATAGGGCATACCCGGCTTGACCATGACCATGTCCGCGCCTTCCTGCAGGTCCATGCCGACCTCCCACAGTGCCTCGTCGGAATTGGCAGGGTCCATCTGGTAGGTGTACTTGTCGCCCGCGCCCAGATTGGCGGCGGAGCCCACGGCATCTCGAAACGGGCCGTAATAGCTGGAAGCATACTTGGCGGCATAGGCCAGTATGCGGGTGTGGATGTAGCCGCCGGCATCGAGCGCAGCGCGCACCGCGCCGATGCGGCCATCCATCATGTCGGAAGGCGCGACCACGTCGGCGCCTGCCTGCGCATGGCAGACCGCCTGCCTTTGCAGCACGGCTACCGTTTCGTCGTTCAGTACATAGCCGGCCTCGTCGATGAGTCCATCCTGGCCATGAACGGTATACGGATCGAGCGCCACGTCGGTAATCACGCCCAGTTCGGGCACTGCCTTTTTCAAGGCCGCCACAGCGCGCGGCACCAGTCCGTCGGGATTGAAAGCCTCTTCTGCGCCCGGGGATTTTTTTGCCGCATCGATCACCGGAAACAATGCGAGCGCGGGTATGCCCAATGCGGCGCACTCCTCGGCCACCGGCAACAGCAAATCCGGCGACAGTCTTTCCACGCCCGGCATGGAAGCCACGGCCTCACGCCGGTTGCGGCCGTCGAGGACGAACACGGGATAAATGAGATCCGCATTGGTGAGCACATGCTCACGCATCAGGCGGCGGGAAAAATCATCATGCCGCATGCGGCGCATGCGGCGGGAGGGGAAGGCTCCAAAGGGCAGGCTCACAAAAATCTCCTGAAATTTTCCGGAACTATTTTACGCCCGTGCGTTCTATGTCAGCAGATAGCGTTGCTGTCTCCCGCTTCTCCTCCCTGAGCGGGGACCTTCGGCAAAGAAGGTCTTTGGCCCCGACCCAACCCCTTGGTCGGGGTTTTTTATTTGCGGCACACCGGCTCAGCCCGGAACGGGAACACCCGCTTCTGCGCTTTCGTCGCCGAGCCAGCCGGTGATCACGGCTTCCGCCTCTTCCACCCCCTGTTTGGCAAGGCTGGAAAACAACTGCACACTGACCCGGGGATAGGCTTTGAGCGCCGCCCTCACTTCCAGCAGGGTTTTACCCGCCGCGCCGCGCGACAGCTTGTCCGCCTTGGTGAGCAGGATGTGCACCGGCAGCCCGCGCGGCGCAAACCAGTCCAGCATGCGGCGGTCCAGCGGCGTGAGCGGATGGCGCACGTCCATGATCAGCACCAAGCCGGCCAGCGCCGCACGATGCTGAAGATAAGCCGACAGCACTCCCTCCCAGCGCGCACGAATTTCCGGCGGCACCTTGGCATAGCCGTAGCCGGGCAGATCGACGATGAACTTTCCCTCGCCGACGGCAAAAAAATTGATGAGCTGGGTGCGGCCCGGCGTCTTGGACACGAATGCCAGCCGGTTATGCCGCGCCAAGGCGTTGATGGCGCTGGATTTTCCAGCATTGGAACGTCCCGCGAAAGCCACTTCGCGCAGACTGTCGGGCAGTTGCGCCAATGTCGCGGCGGAGGCGGCATAAACCGCCCGATTAAAGAGAGTCATTGGCAGCCATATTCAAATTCGCTAAAATTTCGTGATTTTACGCGTTTGCGCTTACCCACGTCTCCCAAGGAGTTTTGGATGAACACCCGACTGGCAATGTTTTTCGCCGCCACCCTGTCCGTTTCGGCCGTTGCCGCCGAGCCCGCCGCGAAAGGCGATCCAAAGGCCGCCGCCGCCATCGTCACCCAGGTTTGCGCAGCCTGCCACACCGCGGACGGCAACAGCGTCACCCCCGCCAACCCGGTGCTGGCCGGCCAGGGCGCAGAGTACCTCCACAAACAGCTCATGGATATCAAGTCCGGCGACCGCAAGAGCCCGGTGATGTCCGGCATCGTCGCCAAACTGTCGCCCGCCGACATGAAGAACCTTGCCGCCTACTTCAGCGAGAAACAAGCCAAGGGCCGCACTTCCAGGAACCTGGAGAAGGCGCTGCTGGGCCAGAAAATCTATCGCGGCGGCGTGCAGGGCTCGGGCGTGCCGGCCTGCGCTTCCTGCCACGGCGCCAACGGACAGGGCATTCCCGTGCAGTTCCCGCGCCTGGCCGGCCAGCATGCCACCTACATCCTGGATCAACTGAACAAGTTCCGTTCGGGCGACCGCGCCAACGATGCCGGCAAGATGATGCGCGTGATCGCAGCAAAGATGACGCCTCAGGAGATGGACGCCGTTGCCCAATACATCGAGGGCTTGCGGTAATATTGACGGCCTGATCAGTCAATCCAATAAATACAATCCAATAAACAAAGGGTGGCCCAGGTCACCCTTTTTTATTTACATCGGTATCGACATGCGCGCGGACGAACCCTTCGGCAAGGCCTTGTATGAGCTTTTCAGCTCCATGCGCTTTGCCATCACCCTGCTGACCCTGCTGGCCATCGCTTCCGTCATCGGCACCGTGCTGAAGCAGGCCGAGCCCTACAACAACTACATCATCCAGTTCGGGCCCTACTGGTTCGAGGTCTTCCGCCTGCTGGGCCTGTACGACGTCTACCACGCCGGCTGGTTTCTGGTGATTCTCACCTTCCTCGTCGCCTCCACCAGCCTGTGCATTTTCCGCAATGCGCCCGGCATGGTGAAGGAAATGAAGAATTTCCGCGAGCACGTCACCGAGCAGTCTCTCGCCGCCTTCTCCCACAAGCGCCTGGTCGAGCACCGGCAGGAGGTGCAGGCGCTGGCAGACAAGGCTGCGGCCTATCTCGCCGGCCAGGGGTTTCGCAGCAAGCTCGTCCCGCGCGAGGACGGCGTGCTGGTGGCGGCCAGACGCGGCGCGGCGAGCCGCCTGGGCTACCTGCTCGCGCATTCGGCCATCGTGCTCATCTGCATCGGCGGACTGATGGACGGCAATCTGGTGTTCAAGGCCCAGCAGCTCCTGGGCATGAAGAAAATCGAGACCCGCGACATTCCGCAAAGCCAGGTGCCAAAGATCAGCCGCCTGAGCCCGGACAACCTTTCTTTCCGCGGCAGCGTGCAGATTCCGGAAGGCGGCACCGCGGACGTGGTGTTTCTCAACGTCGCCGACGGCTATCTGGTGCAGGAACTGCCTTTTGCCGTGCATCTGAAGAAATTCCGCATCGAGCATTACTCCACCGGGCAGCCCAAGCTGTTCGAGAGCGACATCGTGCTGCTGGACCGCCAGGGCAACAAGATCCGCGAGGCCACCATCGCCGTCAACAAGCCGCTGATCCACGACGGCGTGGCGATCTACCAGGCCAGCTTCGGCGACGGCGGCAGCAGGCTCAACATCCGCGGCTGGAACCTGTTTTCGCCCACCGTCGAGACTTTCGAAGTGCAAGGCGCCGTCCACGACTCGACCCGCCTCTTTGGCGGCACCGAGGAATACCAGCTCGAATTCACCGACTTTCGTCTGTTCAACATCGAGAACCTCGGCGGCGAAGCGCCCAAACAGAATGCCATGAGCGTGAAAAGCGACACCAAGTCGCTGCACAACGTCGGCCCCAGCTACCAGGTAAAGGTGCGCAACCCGCGCGGCGAGGCCACCGAATACCACAACTACATGCTGCCGCTGACCCTGGACGGACGCATGTACCTGCTGTCCGGCGTGCGCGCCGCCCCGAACGAGCCCTTCCGCTACCTGCGCCTGCCGGTCGACGACAAGGGTAGTATCGACAGCTTCATGCGCCTGCGCGCCGCGCTCATGACACCAGCCTTGCGTGCGGAAGCCGCGACACGCTTCGCCGCCGGCGCGCTGCCGGCCGGCGAACGCGGCGGCGACCTGCAGGCGCGCCTGCAGGCCAGCGCCGCCAACATCCTCAACCTGTTCGCACAGGGCGGCTACAATGCCCTGGGCCAGTTCATCGAGGCCAACATCCCGGAAAACGAACGGCAAAAGGCGACCGAAACCTTCCTGCGCATCCTCGAGCTTTCCGCCTTCGAAGCACTGAAGCTTGCCAATGTCCGAGCCGGCGAACTGCCGCCGGCGGCGACCGAGGCCAGCGGCTTTTTCATCCGCGACAGCCTTAACGCCTTCTCCGACCTCTTTTTCTACGGCGCACCGGTCTACCTGCAGTTGCAGTCCTTCGAGCAGATTCAGGCCTCCGGCCTGCAGATGACGCGCTCGCCCGGCAAGAACCTGGTCTATTTCGGTTCCCTGCTGCTGGTGCTGGGCATTTTCGCCATGCTCTACGTCAGGGAACGCCGCGCGTGGATTCTCGTCAAACCCGGAGCCGCCCTGTTCGCTTATGCCACTCCTCGCAAAACGGTTGATTTCGAGCAGGAATTCGCCAAACATAGCCAGGCCATAGAGCAGCTGGCCAACAAGGAATAAGCATGGAACTCGCACTCAACGCCCCGCAACCGCTCTTGAAACGTCTGTCGGCTTTCGACTGGCTGTTCGCTCTCGCCCTCGCGCTCGGCGCAGGCTACGCGCTCGATCGCTACGGCGCCCACATGGACGGCTACGACAAGGGCGTGCTGGTCGCCGCCGTGCCGGTGCTGGCCTGGCTGGGCTGGACCTGGAAGCCGGTGCGCGCCTTCCTCGCGGTTTCCTTCGGCCTCGCACTGCTGGCGGTCTATTCCTATCAGGGCGATCTTGCGCGCATGGAAGAGGCTTTCTTCCTCAAGTTCCTGATTTCCAGCCAGGCCGCCATCATGTGGATGTGCGCGCTGTACATGTTCGCCACCGTCGCCTACTGGATCGGCCTCCTGGCGCGCTCGCCCTTCGCCGGCAAGACCGGCACGGCGCTGACCTGGAGCGCCGCCGCCATGGGACTCACCGGCCTTTTGGTGCGCTGGTACGAGTCCTACCTCATCAGCCCGGACGTCGGCCACATCCCGGTTTCCAACCTGTACGAAGTCTTCGTGCTGTTCACCCTCATCACCGCGCTCCTGTACCTCTACTACGAAGGCCGCTACCGGCAGAAAAGCATGGGCGCCTTCGTGCTGCTCGTCATCAGCGCCGCCGTGGGCTTCATCCTGTGGTACACCTTCGATCGCCAGGCGCACGAGATACAGCCGCTGGTGCCGGCGTTGCAGTCCTGGTGGATGAAAATCCACGTGCCCGCCAATTTCATCGGCTACGGCGCCTTCTCCATCGCCGCCATGCTGGGCGTGGCCTGGCTCTTGGCCAACAAGGGCATCCTCGCCTCGCGGCTCCCGTCTTTGGAAGTGCTCGACGACGTGATGTACAAGGCCATCGCCATCGGCTTCGCCTTCTTCACCATCGCCACCATCCTCGGCGCCATGTGGGCGGCGGAAGCCTGGGGCGGCTACTGGAGCTGGGACCCCAAGGAAACCTGGGCGCTCATCGTGTGGCTGAACTACGCCGCATGGCTGCACCTGCGCATGGTCAAGGGCCTGCGCGGCAAGGTGCTGGCGTGGTGGGCGGTGGTGGGCCTCTTGGTCACGTCCTTCGCCTTCCTCGGCGTCAACATGTTCCTGTCCGGCCTGCATTCGTACGGCGAGCTTTGAGCCGCCCATGATCCCCCAAACCCCGCACAGGCGGGGTTTTTTATCGGCCTGAAAAACAAATCCGCCTGAATGGAATAAATCCCCTGGGCGCGGTGTTTACCCGGTGAAGGCAAGCTGGCTTGCATTCAACCCACCCCATTCAACTCCCAGGAGGATTTATGCGTCCGTACAATTTTCTACTCTCGACCGTGGCCGGCATGTCCCTGATCACAGCCTGCGCCGCCAACCCGCCCGTGCAAGCCATGAGCGGCGTGCTGACCAATCCCGCCGGCATGACCCTGTACACCTTCGACAAGGATCCCGCCGATGCCGGCAAGAGCGCCTGCAACGGCGAATGCGCGGCGAAATGGCCGCCGCTCATGGCCACCGCTACCGACAAGGCCAGCGGCAACTACGGCATCGTCACCCGCGACGACGGCAGCAGGCAGTGGGCCTACAAGGGCAAACCGTTGTATCTTTGGTTCAAGGACCAAAAGCCCGGCGACATGACGGGCGATGGCGTCAACAACGTGTGGCACGCGGCAAAACCCTGATTGAGCCAGACCGAACTCATCCAGCACATCCCGCGCCTGCGCCGCTATGCGCGCGCCCTGGTACGGGATGCGGCGCGCGCCGACGACCTGGTGCAGGACACGCTGGAGCGCGCGCTGGCCAAGCTCGACTTGTGGCGGCCCGAGAGCGACCTGCGCGCCTGGCTGTTCACGCTCATGCACAATCTGTTCGTGAATCAAATGCGCTCGTCAAACAGTCATGCGATGTGCGAACTGGATGAGGCGAACGACGTGCCGGTGAGCGGCGGCCAGATGGAAGCGCTGGTCGTGCGCGACATCCACGCCGCGCTCGCGAAGCTGCCGCCCGAGCAGCGCGAAGTGATGCTGCTGGTCGGCCTGGAGCAGTTCGCCTACGCCGACGCCGCGCGCATTCTCGGTGTGCCGCCGGGCACCGTGATGTCGCGCCTGTCGCGCGCGCGCGAACGCATGCGGCAAATGCTGGAAGGACAACAGGTAACCAAGTTGCAGGTAGTGAAATGAACCACATCAACGAAGACGATTTGCACGCATATGCCGACGGCCTTCTGCCGGCTGATCGGCGCGCGGAAGTCGAGGCCTGGCTGGCGGCACACCCGGAAGACGCCGCGCGTGTTCAGTCCTGGATCGCGCAGAATCGCGCCCTGCACGCCGCCTTCGACGAGGTGCTGAACGAGCCGCTGCCGCTGGAACTGGTGCGTGCAGCAAGCAGGCAGCAAACAAAACCGATGCGCTGGTATCGGGCCGCAGCAGCCGTGTTCGTTGTCGCGGGGGCGGGCCTTGCAGGCTACGGCATCGGCTTATATAACGCCGGTGGGCCGGCGCAATACGCCACGCTGCCGCAGGCCGCGGCCATCGCGCATGCGGTGTACAGCCCCGAACAACGCCACCCAGTCGAGGTCGATGCGCAACACGCCGACCATCTGGTGGCCTGGCTGTCCAAGCGCCTGGGGCACAAACTGCATGCGCCGGATTTCAAGGCGCAGGGCTTTGATCTATTGGGCGGTCGGCTGTTGCCGGGCGAGACCGGTCCAGTCGCCCAGTTCATGTACGAAGACAAGCTGAACCGGCGCATCACCCTGTATGTGCGGCGCGATGAAACGAAGCAGGCGGAAACCAGCTTCCGCCATGCGCGCGAGGACGGCGTCGAGGTGTTCTACTGGGTGGATCGCGGCCTGGGCTATGCGCTGTCGGGCAATGTCGACCCAGCCGAAATGGGACGGCTGGCCGACGCGGCCTACCGCCAGATCAGTCCCTGAACTTGGGAAAAGACAAAACAAAAAGCAAAAATGGACAGGGAGGTAAGTGAGGAACGGGAGGAAAACCCAAATCAATATTTGCTTTACTCCCTTACCTCCCCTTCCTCCCTGTTAAAGGTTTTTCCTTCCGCGGTTGATGCGGCGTTAAATCTTCGCAAATGCGCGCTTCGCAGCCTCGATGGTGGCCTCGATCTCGGCATCAGTGTGCGCCGCCGAGACGAAGCCGGCCTCGAATGCCGAGGGCGCGAGATACACGCCTTCGTGGATCATGGCGTGGAAAAAGCGGTTGAAACGATCCTTGTCGCAGGCCATGACCTCGGCATAGGTGCGCGGCGGCAGGGCGCTGAAATACACGCCGAACATGCCGCCGACGCTGGCGGCGCTGAAGACCTCGCCGGCTTCGCCCGCGGCTTTCACCAGGCCTTCGACCAAGCTCAGGGTGCGCGCGGCCAATGCTTCGTAAAAGCCCGGCGCGCGTGTGGCCTTGAGCGTGGCCAGCCCCGCCGCCACCGCCACCGGGTTGCCCGACAGCGTGCCGGCCTGGTACACCGGGCCGACCGGGGCAAGATAATCCATGATGTCGCGCCGCCCGCCGAAAGCGCCCACCGGCATGCCGCCGCCGATGACCTTGCCCAGCGTGGTGAGGTCGGGCACGATGTCGTAGAGTCCCTGCGCACCCGTGGGGCCGACGCGGAAGCCGGTCATGACTTCGTCGAAAATCAACACTGCGCCGTGCCTGGTGCAGAGTTCGCGCAGTCCTTCGAGGAAGCCCGCCGCCGGCTGCACCAGGTTCATGTTGCCGGCCACCGGCTCGACGATGACGGCGGCGATCTCGCTGCCGATTTTCTCAAAGGTGCGCGCGACGCCATCGATGTCGTTGTAGTCGAGCACCAGGGTCTGTGCCGCGACCTCGGCGGGCACCCCGGCGGAAGTGGGATTGCCGAAGGTGAGCGCGCCCGAGCCCGCCTTCACCAGCAGGAAGTCGGCGTGGCCGTGATAGCAGCCTTCGAACTTGATGATCTTGCTGCGCCCCGTGAATCCGCGCGCAAGGCGGATGGCGCTCATGGTCGCTTCGGTGCCGGAGCTCACCAGCCGCACTTTCTCGAAGCCGGGCAGAAGACTGGTCAGCAACTCGGCCATCTCCAGCTCGATTTCGGTGGGCGCGCCGAAGGACAGGCCCAGCGCGGCGGTTTCCTGCACGGCCTTCACCGCGTCCGGATGCGCATGGCCGAGGATGGCCGGCCCCCACGAGCCCACGTAGTCGATGTATTTCTTGCCGTCGGCGTCCCACAGGCAAGGCCCCTCGCCGCGCGAGAAGAAACGCGGCACGCCGCCCACCGACTTGAAGGCGCGCACGGGCGAGTTCACGCCGCCGGGGATGAATTTCTGGGATTGCTCAAACAGGATGTGGTTGCGGTCCATCAGTCTTCCGATTCACAAACGAACAAACGATTCAACTCGCGCGCGGCGGCCTCGACATCCGGCGCATCGAACAGCGCCGAGATGACGGCAATGGCGTCGGCGCCGGCGGCGATGACCTCAGGCGCATTTTTCGCCGTTATGCCGCCGATGGCCACTACCGGCAGCTTGAGCACGGCCGCCTCACGCAACAATTTCAGCGGCGCGCGCGGCGCCTGCGGCTTGGTGGGCGAAGCATAGAAGCTGCCGAAGGCCACGTAGCCGGCGCCGTCGGCCGCCGCCTTTTGCGCCAGCTCCAGACTCTGGTAGCAGGACACGCCGATGATTTTTTCCGGGCCGAGGATGATGCGCGCCTCGATGAGGCCGGCATCCTCGCGCCCCAGGTGCACGCCGTCCGCGTCGGTCAGATCGGCCAGGCGCAGATCGTCGTTGATGATGAGCGGGGCTCCGTATTTGCGGCACAGGGGCAAGAGTTCGCTCGCCTGTTCATGGCGCAGGGCGACGTCGCCGGTTTTCTCGCGATACTGCACCGCCGCCGCGCCGCCTTTGAGCGCGGCCTCGACCATTTGCAGGAGCCGAGCGGTGTCGGCGCATTCCGGCGTCAGCGCATACACGCCCGAAGGGAATGCAGGCATCAGGCCGAGCCTTCGGTGGGCGCTTCCTGCGCCCAGAAGAAACGGTCGGGCAGGTACTGGCCCATGCCGGGGCGGAATGCGGCTTTCAGGGTTTCGTAAGTGAAGTCCTGGCCATCCTTCACCGCGCGCGTCAGCTCGTTGCCGAAGGCGAGGCTGGCGGCGATGGCCGAAGCCAGGGTGCAGCCCGAGCCGTGGTAGCTGCCGGGCAGTCGATCCCATGCATCGGTCTGGATCACACCCTCCAGGCCATAGAGCACGTTGTAGACGCGCGGCGTGTTTTCGTGCGTGCCGGTGATGAGCACGGATTCGCAGCCCATCTGGATGAAACGATTGGCGCATTCAGCCAGCGGCAGGTGGTCCTCTTCGCCCTCGTTCAAGGCCAGGCGGCGCGCCTCGATGCTGTTGGGCGTAATCAGCGTGCTTTGCGGAACGAGCATGTCGCGCATGGCCGCGATGATATCCTCGCCAGACAGTTCATCGCCTCGTCCGGAGGCCAGCACCGGATCGAGCACCACCGGAATGTCGGGGTAGTCGGAAAGAATTTCTGCAATAACCGTGATGTTCTCGACGCTGCCGAGAAGACCGATCTTGAACACTTCGACCGGCATGTCTTCCAGCAGCATGCGCGCCTGGTCAGCCACCCAGTCGGCATCCACCGCCGAGATGCCGTCCACGCCGGCGGTATCCTGGATGGTGATGGCAGTGATCACCGACAGCGGATGGCAACCCATGCTGGCGAGAGTGAGAATGTCGGCCTGCATGCCCGCGCCGCCGGTGGGATCGGAGGCGGCAAAGGTGAGTACCATAGGTGGGCTTTGTGACATGCAACTTTCCTGCAGCGCGGAATCGCGTCTGGTTTAGAATGATGGAAATGGAATTTTAACTTATATCTGCAAGCCACTCATGAGCGACACCCCCGAATACAAAACCTGGATGTGCCTGCTGTGCGGCTTCATTTACGATGAAGCCAAAGGCTGGCCGCAGGACGGCATCGCCCCCGGCACGCGCTGGGAAGACGTTCCGGTGAACTGGACCTGCCCCGACTGCGGCGGCAGGAAAGAAGACTTCGAGATGATCGCGGTCTGAGTACCCCACCAAGACGAAAGTGACCTTCCCCCGAAAAAACGTCTTCCAATGGATTTTGGATATCCTTTTTCTTCCCCCGTTACCTCTGCTGCCTCTGTGTTCCAGCCGGTTTGGAAACCTCGGCCCGATTAGCTCTGTAACGCCCTTAAAGTCGGCACGGGCAGCCCGGCCGCATCGGCGTGCTGCAATGCACGCGCCAGTCTGGCCGGCGCGAAGCGCCCGGTACAGCCGTGCATGGGATCGCCCTCGAAGGCCTCAAGCATGCCGGCGATCAATCGCTCGCGATCATGCCTCACGCCCGTCAGCCAGTCCTGGATGTCCATGACTTCTCCGGCCACCTGACGCGCGTAGCTTTCGTGGCTCTGCCACAACTCGCGCACCGTGCCGCCGGTCTTGAGGCCGGCGATGTTGGTAGTGAGGATATAGACGTTCTTGCGCACCAGCTCGAACAGCAATTCATCGCCGCTTTCCACCTTGCGTGCCGGAATGTCGATGGAGGCGAGCGCCTCCACCAGCAGCTGTGCGCCTGGACCGGCCGCCGGCGAAGCGATCAGCGGCTTGGCGTCGGTGCCTTTTTTCTTCTCGAACCAGACTGAAATCACGGTGGGGTTTTCGATTCCGTGCGCCTGCCAGTCGCGTGGCAGCAGTTCGTTCTGCATCAGGCCGACCCGGCTTTTCCAGGACAAGGGCAAGGCGGACAGCACGCCGTGCAAATCCGCTTCAGCCACCGCCACCAGCACCAATACGGGCTCGGGATATGCGGCTGCGATTGCGCCCATGTCGTCGCCGCGATTGACGGGGACGACCGCACAGCCTGCACGCAGCAGGCCGCCTGCAAATACTCGGCCCAGTTGCCCCAGGCCAATGACGACGACTTCCTTCATTCAGTGCCTCGATGATTCACTGCCGATTTTTTCTGCGTGGATGCCAATGATACCGGGCAGTTTCGAGCCCGGCATGTCCAGCAGGTAACCCTGCACCAGATTGACCCCGAACTCGCGCAGCATGTTGAGCGTTTTTTCGCTCTCCACGTACTCGGCCACCACGTTCTTGCCCAGCCCCCTTGCCACGTTGACCATTGCCCGCACGAATACCTGGTTGTCGGTATCCAGATGCAGGTCCCTGATGAACAGGCCGTCGATCTTGAGAGTGTCGGCGCGCAGGTGCTTGAGGTAGGCGAACGACGAGAACCCCGTGCCGAAATCGTCGAGACAAACGCCGCACCCGATCTGGCGCAAGGATTCGATCAGTCGCTGCGCATCATGCAAATCCGCCACCGCCGCCGTTTCGGTGAGTTCCACGATCAGCCGGCGCGGGGCCACCTGGTGCCGGTGCAGCAAATCGGTGATGAATTGCGTAAGCCCGGCCTCCACGAGCGAGCGCGCGGATATGTTCACGGCCATGCCGGGCATGTCCGAATGCCGGGCCAGGATTTTCACCACCTCTGCGATCACCCAGCGATCGATTTCCATGATGCGGCCGGTCTTTTCCGCCACCGGGACGAAACGCGTGGGCAGGATGAGCTGGTCCGGATTGCGCTCATCCACCATGCGCACCAGCGCTTCGCAATGCGACAGCTGCCGGTCGCTCACGTGGTAGATGCCCTGAAAATGCAGCCTGAACAGGCCGTGCTCGAATGCGCGGCTGATGCGGTCGTTCCAGGTCAGCCTTTCCATGGTGATGATGTTGGCCTCGCCGTCGGCGCTGAACACCCGCCAGGTATTCTTGCCGGCGTGCTTGGCCTGGTACATGGCGATGTCGGCCTTGGCTACCAGTTCGTCCGCGTCCGCGGCATGGTCCGGAAGATACGCCACGCCCAGGCTGGCGGTGAGCCGCAGGCTGCGGCCTTCGAAGCGGAAAGGGATTTGCGCCACCGCGCGCACCACGCGCTCGGCCAGCGCCTCGGCCTCGTGCATTCGCACATTCGGCAGCAGGATGGCGAATTCGTCGCCGCCCAGACGGGCGAAGATTTCATTGCGCCGGATGAGGGTGCCGACCTCGCCCGCCACCCTGACCAGCAGGGCGTCACCGGCACGATGCCCGAAGTTGTCGTTGATCTCCTTGAACTCGTCGAGATCGAAAAAAATCACCGCGCAACGTTCTTCCCTGCGCTCTATTTCCGCCACCAGACGCTCGATCTCGGACTGGAAGCGATGGCGATTGTAAAGGCCGGTCAAGGGGTCACGTTCGGCAAGGTAAATCAGCTGCTCCGCAGTCTGGCGCTCGCGCGTGACGTCCTCGTAGATCCACAAATGGCCGATGAAGCGCCCCGCCCGGTCGCGCACCGGGAAATCGAGCTCGGTAAACACCCTGCCGTCGGCCAGCTGGATCTCGAAGCTGTCCGAAGTTTCACGCGTTTCCAGCACCGACAGCAGATGCCTGGAGAAGTGATCGGGACGGGCAAGCATGCCGGACGACTTCAGCAACACCTCCCCAACAGGCAACCCCACCAGCGGCGTGGATTCCTCGATGGCCCACATTCGGACGAACGCCGGGTTGTGATAGATCACACGGCCGTCCGCCCCCACGAACAGAATGCCCAGGCTCATGGCCGACAGCAGCGAAATGAGGCGTGCGCGCTCCTGCTCGGATTCCTCCAGGTAATGCATCCGCATGTTTTCGGCCAGCTTGAGGCTGGCAACCGCCTGGCGCAACGAGGCTTCGGTCGCCTTCAGCGCATCGACGTCGTGGATGCTGGCGCGCAGGCCCATGTTGTTCGCCTGGCCGTCGTATATCGGCAACCAGCTGGCGGAGGCCCAGAACGCGCTGCCGTCCTTGCGGCATGCGCGGAAGAGATAGCCGCTGCAGTCCGCCGAGACCTCCAGCGCCTCTCTCAGCCTGGATTCGGCTGCGGCACGATCTTCGGGGTGTACCACACTGATCGGAAAATCGCGCATCGCCATGCATTCGGCCACGCTATACCCCAGCATGCGCTCGACGGAAGGGTTGAGCCACAGCAGATGCCCCTCCGGTGAAAGCCATATCTCCAGATCGTGGGTATAGTCTGCGATGGCATGAAATCGCGCTTCGCTTTCCTGCAGCCGCAGGACATGACCGCGCACCGACTCGCTCATGCGGTTGAACGCCGAGGCCAGTCGATCGAGCTCCGGCTCGCCCTGCAGCGGGATTTGCGCGCTGTAGTCTCCTGCTGCGACACGCGTACTCGCTTCGGCAAGCGTCTGGAACTGCCGTGACACCCGCCTGCCGATGAGGACCAGCAGCAGCCAGCTGGTGACGAATGCCGCCAGCGCAAGACTGACGCCCTGTATGTAGGCCAGGCGCCTCGCCGCCTGGATCGCCTGCCCCGAAAGGCCAAAGGCAATTTCGCCATAGATTCCGCTGCCGAGCTTGATCGGGCTGCGGGCGTCGAACTGCCCGGCACCGTCGTCCGCGCGCGCGAATCCGGCGATCACAAGACCTGAACGGTCCCGCACGCGCAAGTACACGAGCTCCGGATCCCTGCCGATGTTGGCAACCTCATCCTTCACCGCGGCCAGATCGCGCTGCAGCATCGGCACGGCCAGAGCCGCCGACAACAGCCGGCTGATGTCTTCGACGCGGTGTTCGATCTGCGACTGGATGGCATGGTCGATGAGGCGGACGCTGTTGTAGGCGAGCGCGCCCAGCAACACGGCCTGTGCCAGCAGGATGATCGACAGCAAACGCGTGCGCAGTCCCGGCCGTCTCATTTTTTCTCACCCGCCGCGCCCGGCTGCGCCTGAAAACGCCGCAGGAGTTCCCGTGCATCGCCTTCGACCTGTTTCAACTCGTCTTTCTTCAGCGCACGCACGCCGCCAAAGCCGTTTTTTTGCAGGAACGCAGCCCCTTCCTCGCTGCGCATGAATTGCCCGATCGCCAGTTCGAGCGATTTTTCCCGCTTTCCGGCGAGTCTGGTGTGTACCAGGAAAACATGGCTGGGCAGGTCGGGGGTTTGCGCGATGATGCGCAGCCCCTTCCTCATCTCGCCGGGCAGGCGCAGAAACGGGAATACGCCGACGATGGCCGCCTCCGACTGCCTTTCATACACATGGGCGGCCGCATTGGTATGCGACCCCACTTCCGTGACCGCAATCTCCCGTCCCGGATTGAGGCCGCTGCTTGCCAGCATTTTCGTCAGCCGGATGTTCACGACGGCATAAGAATCGGGAATGGCAATGGTTTTGCCGCGCAAATCGCCAGGCTTGCGATAAGGGCTGTCGGTCCGCACCACGATGAAGCCCTTGGCCGGCTCCCCGTACACCAGCAGGGGGCGATAACCCCCTTCCTTCCAGGCCAGCCAGGCCAAATGGGGGGCAGTCAGCACCAGGTCGTATTCCCCGCCCATGGTGCGCAGATGAAACGTATGAAAATCCTTTGCACTCTCCAGCCGCAGCGTCTGCCCGATCGTCTCGCCCAGAAAATCGACCAGCGGCTGATAGGTTTCCACCATGACGCGCGTGGACAACTGGGGAAATACGCCGAATTTGAGTTCGTTTGGCGCAGCCTGCATGAGGCCGGGCAGAACGAGCCAGAACACAGCTGCAAGCGGCGCCAGCACGGATTTTGCTCGCAAGGTCAGACAGGCATGCAGGTAGACATGCATAACGGACATGACGACTCTCCGCAGCAATTCCGGCGCCCCGTCAGGTCGCACGAATTGCTTTTTTTATTGATGGGAGACATAAATTCCTGGCATTTGGCTCCCTTTCCTCTTGCAGGGGAGGGGTGGGGTAACCCCCGAAGCCCGATTCGCCTGGCATTTACCCACTCCCAACCTCCCAGGGACTGGCTTGCAGGCCAGTCCCGTTCCGGCGGGGTAAGGCCAGGCAGCCGGCCTTGCCTTTTCCGCCCCCACCCCCGGCAAACGGGTGAGGAACGTCAAGTTCATTCGTTTCGGATCAATAATTGTTTTAATACTAGCAGCCTGTCGGACTTGAGACTGATCTGCTGCGCCGGAGGGAAGAGCGGTCCATTTTTGGCTTGCGCCGAAACCCGCAAGCTCGTTTTGGCTTGCGCCGAAACCCGCAAGCTCGTTTTGGCTTGCGCCGAAACCCGCAAGCTCGTTTTGGCTTGCGCCGAAACCCGCAAGCTCGTTTTGGCTTGCGCCGAAACCCGCAAGCTCGTTTTCCCCGGTTTCCCGTTGCATGGGCCCGCTATGCACCTTGAAATCGTGCAAAACCGCCCACGCTCTCCCACCCGGCTCGCTACGATCGCTCAAGTCCGACAGGCTGCTAGGAGTCTGCGCGGCAGAAGCCCTGGACAGCCAAAGATAAGCGACAATATCACATGCCTACCTCCTACCTTCCCTACACCCCTGGCCAGTCCTTGCTTTTACCGCCCTCGGTGGACGAATGGCT
>JBFMCR010000016.1:0-116237 GCA_040754425.1 Pseudomonadota bacterium
CGCCGGCCCCACGGGAAGGAGGGCGCCGGCCGCAAGCGCCCGCCCCCGCCAGCCGCCGAAAGCGGACGGCAGGAAAGTGGAGCGGCTGCCCAAGACCGGCGGCACGGCAATGCCGCCGGCCAAGGCCAGATAAGCGCGCAAGCCCTTTTGCGCAGTGCCCAGTTCGAGTTCGCCGCCCGGCGCCACGTCGAAAGTTTGGCCCCAGGGCACGGCGGCCCCGTCAAGACGCGCCGGCATGGGTGCGCCGGTCAGCGCCAGCCTGGCGCCGCGGGGAAAGCGCAAGCGCGGGCCGCGCAGCAGCATTTCCAGTCCGGCCGCCCGCTCCGGATTGCCCACCAGTCGGTTGGCCAGAATCAGGGCCTCCGCATCCGCCGCGCCGCCTTCCGGTACGCCCTGGGCGCGATACCCCGGCCGGCCCAGGTCCATGACCAGGTCCAGCATGCCCGGCCGCACCACTTCGATCATGCCGCCTCCAGCCTTACGTGGTCGCCCGGCTGCAACCGCGCAGGCGGTATGGCGCCGGGGTCGAACAGGGAAAACGAAGTGGTGCCGATGAGATGCCAGCCGCCGGGCCCGGATGCCGGGTAGATTCCGCAGTAGCCCCCGCCCAATGCCACGCTGCCTGCCGGCACCCGTTTGCGCGGAAAACTGCGGCGCGGCAGATGCAGTTCCGCCGGCAGGCCTTCGAGATAGGCAAAGCCCGGCTGGAAGCCGAGAAATTTCACGCGCAATTCGAGCCCGGACAGCCGGGCAATCAGCGCATCCACCGTCCACCCCAGTCGCCCGGCCGCTTCGTCCAGGTCTTCGCCGTCGAAGCGTACCGGAATGACGTGCTCCCTGCCCTGCGGCCCGGCCTCCTCGCGTGCCTCGTCAATCGACGCCAGGAGTCCGGCAGGAAGGCAGGCTCCCGCCTCCAGCACCACCAGAAGCATGCCGTCCGCTGGCACAAGTTCCGCCACCCCGGGCAAACCGACCGCCGCCAGGCGACGCCAAACCGCCAGCGTTCGGGGCCCCGTGGCGAGGCAAAGGCCGCGGTCGGTCATCCAGCGCGGCGTTCTGGTTTCACGTGAAACCAAGGCCTCGGCCTGCGTTTGACGAATGCCGGTCGTTGTCGTAGCTTCCGGCTTGTCTGTAGGGATTGCCATGTTCGCGCTAGTTCGCCTGCTGCTGATTGTCCTTGCCCCGAGTGTACCCGGAATGGCGCTGGCCGCTTATACGGTCGTGAACCCCGCCTATGCCGCATCGCATGCAAGTGCCGGGCAGCCTCGGAAAATCCTGCTGCTGCCGCCGCAGATCAATGTCGCGGAACTGTCCGCGGGGGGCGTCATCCTGCGCCAGGACGACTGGAGCCGCCAGGCCGGGGAAAACCTTCTACGGGCAGCCGAAGCGCTTTTCCGCGCCGGCGGCCGCTTCGAGACCGTGCCCATGCCCAGGCTCTCGGCCGAGGAGTCCGAAAAGCTGGAAAGCCTCATCGGACTCTACGGCCGCATCGCCCAGGCCATTCATATGTATGGCAGCGGCCGGGGCGGCGGCTGGGAGCACAAGAAAACGGCGTGGGATTATACGCTGGGCGATGGGCTGTCATTTCTGCGCGAGGCCTCCGGCGCCGATGCCGCGCTGGTCTTCAGCGGCGCCGACATCATTTCCACCGCTTCCCGGCGCACCGCCTTTGCCGTCGGCCTGTTGATCGGCGTCAACGTGCCGCTTGGGCAATCCTTCATCAGCGCCGGCCTGATAGACCTGAAAACCGGCGACATCCGTTGGCTCTCATACGAGCAGAGCATGACGCTGGATTCCCGCGATCCCGCGGCCGTGCGCACCCTGGTGAACGATCTCCTCGCCCCCGTTTCGCAGCCATGCGACGGCGCCTGCTGACTCCCCTGGCCGCGGCCCTGCTCGCGGCTTCGAGCGCCGCCCAGGAACTTGCGCCCTGGACGGCGCCGGCCGAGCCCGCCGGCCTGGAACGGGACGAACGCAACCTGTGGGCGGAGGCCGAGGAGTTCGACCGGGCACTGGAACGCTCCGGCAAGCTGCTGAAAAACCCGGCGCTGGATACCTATCTTCAGGGTGTGATGGACAGGCTCTACCCGGAATTCGGCGGCAGGATCCGCGTCCGCGCGCTCGACTCCAACCGGTTGAACGCTTTCGCCCTGCCCAACGGCAGCGTCTACATCAACACCGGCCTGCTCGCCCGCCTGCAGAACGAAGCCCAGCTGGCAACCGTGCTGGCCCACGAAGGGGCGCATTTCGTGCACCGCCATTCCCTCCAGCAGATCGAGAACGCCAAAAACGCGGCCGCGGTCGCGCTGGTCGTGGGCATGGCCGGCGTGCCGGTGGTCGGCAATGTCGTCGCCCTGGGCTCGATGTCGGGCTTCTCGCGCGAGCACGAAAACCAGGCGGATCACATCGGCTTTCAGCGGCTGGTCGCCGCCGGCTATTCCGCAAAAGAGGCCCCCAAAACCTTCGAACACCTGATCGCGGAAATCAAGGCGCTCGACATCGACGAACCCTTTTTCTTCGCCAGCCATCCCAGACTCCAGGACCGCGTGGATACGCTGAGCGAACTGGCCAAGGCCGGCGGCGACGGCGAAGTCCGCCGCGAACCTTATGTCATGGCGCTGCGCGAAGTGCGCCTGCGCGCCCTGCGGGAGGACCTCGACGCCTACCGCTACAAGCAGCTCATCCTGGTGCTGTCCGACCCCGCGCGGCGCCGCGAATATCCGCCCGAAGCCGGCTATTTCCTGGGCGAGGCCTATCGGCTGCGCAACCAGCCGGGCGACGCCGAGCTTGCCGAACGTGAGTACACGCTTTCCATGGAGCTGGCACCGGCTTTCGCACCGGCCTACCGCGCCCTGGGCATGCTGCACTACCGGCGCGGTGAGAAAAATCTTGCCGCGCCCCTTTTCAGGCATTATCTCGAGCTCGCGCCCGACGCCGCCGACCGCGAATACATCGAGCTCTATCTGAAGGAAGCCGGTCGATGAAAAACCTGCGCTCCGGCCTGTTCCTGATTTTGCTTGCCCTCGGCGGCTGCGCGCCCTGGACGGCGATCGACCCGGACAACCGCAGCATCACGGTCAAGGACGACTACACCCTGCTGGCGCCGCCGGGCTGGACGAGGAAAAACTACGACATTTACGACGTCTTCCTGTCCCGCGACGGCCCGCCGCTCAATTTCATCATCGCCTACCGCGAAAAACACGAGCGCGAACTGGCCCGCACCAAGCGCACCACCCGCCCCGACCTGCTGCCGCACGAAGTGGCGGAACTGGTCGTGGCAGAACAAAAGGCCGGCGGCGCACGCGGCGCCTTCGCCGTCGTCTCCAGCCGCCCCGCCACCATAGGCGGCAAGGCCGGGGTGCGCGTACACACGCGCTGGAAGACCGATCGCGGCCTGCCCATCGAACGCGTCACCTATGCGCTGGTCGACCGGAAAGGGCGCCTGGCTTTCATCTACGAGGCGCCGGAGCTGGTGTATTTTTCCCGCGGGCTGGCCGATTTCGAGGCCTTGATGAAGAGCGTGGTATTCCTGTAAGCGGAGAGGTGGCTTACTTGCCGATGCAAAAGCGGCTGAAGATCTCGCCCAAAAGATCGTCCGGCGTGAATTCGCCGGTGATTTCAGACAGCGCCTCCTGGGCAAGGCGCAATTCCTCGGCCTGCAAGTCTGGCTGCCCCGACAGACTCTGTGCGGCCGTGAGCCGCGATTGCGCGCGGGCGAGCGCTTCCAGATGGCGCCGCCGCGCCATGAAGCCGCCCTCCCCTGCCGGACGCCAGCCGGCGCTCGCCAGCAATTCCATTCGCAGCAGGTCCACGCCTTCCCCGGTTTTGGCCGAAAGCCAGATTTCGGGGCCGTCCTGCCGGCGCGGCACGGCGCCGGAAAGATCGATCTTGTTGTGCACGGTGATGCGGGCGATGCCCTGCGGCAGGCGCGCGATGATGGCGCGTTCCTCTTCGCCCAGGCCGTGCTGGCTGTCCACCAGCAAAAGCGCGATGCCGGCCTTCTCCACCGTCGCCCATGCGCGCGCGATACCCATGCGCTCGACGGCATCCCCGGTTTCGCGCAGGCCGGCGGTGTCCACCAGCTGAAAGCTCACGCCTTCGATGTGGATTTCCTGGCGCAGCGCATCGCGCGTGGTGCCGGCGATGTCGGTGACGATGGCCACCTCTTCGCCGGCCAAGGCATTCATGAGACTGGACTTGCCGACGTTGGGCTGGCCGATCAGCGCCACCTGCACGCCTTCGCGCAACAGCGCCCCCTGCCGTGCCGCCGCCAGCACCTCGGACAGCTGCTGCAGGGTGTCGGCAATGCCGGCGCGCACTTTCGTCTGCTCGGCCTCGATCACGTCCTCCTCTTCGGGAAAGTCCAGGCTCGCTTCCAGGCGCATGCGCAGTTCGGTCAGGCGCGACTGCATGGCCCCTATCCGGCGCGAGAACTCCCCGGAGAGGGAATGCAGCGCCGAGCGCGCCGCCTCGGCGGACGAGGCATCGATCAGGTCGGCCACGCTTTCGGCCTGCGCCAGATCCAGCTTGCCGTTCAAAAACGCCCGATAGGTGAACTCGCCCGGGTTGGCTGCTCGCGCGCCCAGTTCCTGGCAGCGCGCGAGCAGCGCCTGCATCACAGCCGGGCCGCCGTGGCCCTGCAGTTCCAGCACGTTTTCACCGGTAAAGGAATGCGGCGCGGGAAAATACAACGCGATGCCGCGGTCGATGGGCGCGCCGCCGGCGTCGAAAAACGGGGTGTAGAAAGCATAACGCGGCCTGGGCAGGCCGCCGATGAGACCCTTGGCCAGGGCTGCGAGATCGCCGCCGGAAATCCGCACCACGCCGATGCCGCCGCGTCCGGGCGGTGTGGCGATGGCGCAGATCGGTTCGGCACCGTTTTTCGACATGGCGAAATCGATCACAAAAAAGACAGGAGGATGGGAGGGAAAACCAACAATTCAACCACAGAGTTCGCAGAGGAAGGATCAACAAAAACTCCGCTTCCTCTGCGCCCTTCGCGCTCGACGAGGTTTGCTCCCGTCCTCCGTGTTCAACGAGTCATTTCTTGCCTTGGGCGGGTGGCGCGCCGCTGCCGTATTTCTTGTTCATCACCCACTGCTGGGCAATGGACAGGATGTTGTTCACCAGCCAGTACAACACCAGGCCGGAGGCGAAGAAAATGAACATCACCGAAAACACGATGGGCATGGCCATCATGATCTTGGCCTGCATGGGATCCGGCGGCGTGGGATTGAGCTTGACCTGGATGATGGAAGTGATGCCCATCAGGATGGGCAGCACGTAGAACGGATCGGGCGCCGACAGGTCGGTGATCCAGCCCACCCAGGGCGCGCCGCGCATTTCCACCGCGGCGATCAGCACATAGTAGAGCGCGATGAACACCGGGATCTGCAGCAGGATGGGCATGCAGCCGCCGAGCGGGTTGACCTTCTCTTTCTTGTACAGGTCGGCCATGGCCTCATGCAGCTTCTGGCGGTCGTCGCCGTACATTTCCTTCATTTTCTGCAGGCGCGGGGCCAGCGCGCGCATCTGCGCCATACCCTTGTAGCCCGAGGCGGACAGGGGCCACAGCGCCAGCTTCAGCAAAATGGTGAAGATCACGATGGCCCAGCCCCAGTTGCCGACGAAGCCGTGGATTTTGTCGATCGCCCAGAACATGGGCGCGGAAATCGGGGTAAGCCAACCGTAATCGCGCGTCAATTCCAGGCCGGGTGCGGCCGCTTCCAGCGCCTTCTGGATCTGCGGGCCGGCGTACAGCCTGGTCGTCAGCGTCACGCTTTGTCCCGGGGCCAGCGTGCCGTGCGGTTGCTTGTAGCCAGCGGAAAAGAGGTCATCACCAAGCTTGTCCACGTAATAAGTGCGTGCCTCTCCGTCCTTGGGCAGCCAGGCCGCCACGAAATGGTGCTGCAGCATGCCGATCCAGCCGTCCTTGGCATCCTTCTGGAATTCGGCATCGCCTTCGGCGATGTCCTGGAACTTGATTTTCTGGAATTTGGCTTCCTCGGTGTAAACCACCGGACCGGTAAAGGTTTGGAGGAATCTGGACTCCCCTGCCGGCGGCTTGCCGTGACGCACAAGTTGCGCATAGCTTTCCAGCTGCACCGGCGCGCTGCCGCCATTGCTGATCTTCTGGATGAGTTCGATTTCGTAGCTGCCGCGACGGAAAACATAAATCTTTTCCACCGTCATGCCGGTTGCCGGATCGTACCAGCTCATGGGCACGGACAGCGTCTTCCCGGAAAGCCTGTAGGCGCCAGGCGTCAGCCGGAACACATCCTTGTGCGTGGGCAGACCCCACAAGAGGCCGTTTTGCGCGACATACGGCGTTGCCGCGGCGTCATTCAGCAGCACCAGGACCTTGTTGGCGTCATCCAGCTCGTGGTAGCCGAGAAGCGCCAGCTTGCGCAGATCGCCGCCGTGGGCATCGATCTCGGCGCGGATCACATCGGTTTCGACTATGGCGCGCGCGCCGCTCTCCAGTCCCTGGCCCTGCGGTGCGGCCTGGGGCGACTGCTGTCCTGCCGTCACCGGCGTCGCTGACGGCACCCCGCCGCCGGCCGCGGCCGGCGCTGTCTGCTCGCTGGCCACCTCCCTTTGCGGAACCCGATCCTTGGTTTGCCAAGCCTCCCACAACAACAGCAGGGAAAAGGAGAACACGACAAAAAGGATCAGACGTTGGGTATCCATGGTTTTGTAATTGGCTCTGGAATGCTTCTATCGTAACAGCCGTATATTACGGCACGGGATCATGCCCGCCCGGGCAGCCCGGACGGCAGCGGCCAATACGCCTGATCGCCAGCCAGCCGCCCTTAATGGCGCCATGCTTTTTCAGGGCTTCCAGCGTGTACTCGGAGCAGGTGGGCAGATATCGGCAGCTGGGCGGCAACAGCGGGCTGATGGCGTACTGATAAAACCGCACCAGCAGGATCAGCAGGCGGGAAAACATTTTAGTGCGGCCTTAGCCAGCGCGTTGCGCAAATCCCGGATCTGCGCCTGGCACGGGGTGTTGCCGTCAGGCGTCTGTTGCGGCCGCACGACCAGGTCCAGCGCCGGCAGGTTCGCAGCCATCTGCCTGAAGGTTTCGCGGATGCGGCGGCGTTCGCGGTTGCGGTCGACGGCATGCGGGAACAGGCGTTTGGACACGATCATGCCCAGCCGCGCCTGGCCCAGTTCATTGGGTTTCGCCAGGACCTGGAAATAGGTCGTGCGCACAGCGCAGCGATGCTCGAACACGGCCTCGTATTCCGCCGCCTTCAAGAGGCGCTGGCGGCGGGAAAACCCCAGTCCGCCGGACAAACCGCTCGGCTTAAACGGCGAGACGATGACGGCCCTTGGCACGGCGCGCATTGATCACAGCGCGGCCGCCACGGGTTTTCATGCGCACGCGGAAACCGTGGGTACGCTTGCGGCGGGTGACGGAAGGCTGGTAGGTACGTTTCATTTTTTGCTGCCTTTGCGATGATTGGGCGGAAAAAGCCCAGAAAAAACCGCATATTAGACGCTCTCGCCCACAGTATTGTCAAGGCATGTTTGCGCTCCCCTCCTGTGGATAAGTCTGCACGATGGGGGTAAAATGCCGGATCGTTATCGCGCCCACCACAACCATAATTCCAACGCATGGCCACTGTCTCTCCTTCTTCTCTCGACGGCTTCTGGGAAACCTGCCTTAACCGCCTGCGCGTGGAATTGACTCCGCAACAGTTCAATACCTGGATCAGGCCGCTGTCCTGCCAGGAAAACGAAAACAGCCTGAAAATCTCCGCCCCCAATCGCTTCATCCTGGACTGGGTGCGGGACAAGTTTTCCCTCCGCCTGCAGGAATGGGCGCAGGCCCATTACGGCGCCGTCAAACCCCTGGAATTTTCCCTGCTGCCGCGTTCCTCGGCGACGCCGCCTGCCGCGCCGCAGCTGGCGGCGTCGCCGGTGCCCCCGGTTCCTGCTGGCGAGGAGCTCAACCCCTCCCGACTGCGCAGCAACCCGCAATTCACTTTCGAGAACTTCGTCAGCGGCCGCGCCAACCAGCTGGCACGGGCGGCGGCCATGCAGGTGGCGGAAAACCCCGGTCAGGCCTACAACCCCATGTTCATCTACGGCGGCGTAGGTCTCGGCAAGACCCACCTCTTGCTCGCCATCGGCAACCATATCCGCCAGACAAACCCGGCTGCGCGCATCAGCTACATCCATGCGAACGATTACGTCAATGATATGGTGAAAGCCTACCGCTACAAGAATTTCGACGACTTCAAGAAGCACTACCTGAACCTGGACGTGCTGCTGGTGGACGACATCCAATTCTTCGCCCAGAAGGACCGCACCCAGGAAGAGTTCTTCTACGTCTTCAACGCCCTGATCGAAAACAAGAAGCAGATCGTCATCACCAGCGACACCTTCCCGAAAGACCTCTCGGGCATCGAGGACCGCCTGAAATCCCGCTTTGCCTGGGGTCTTACCGTGGCGATCGAACCGCCGGAACTGGAAATGCGCGTCGCCATCCTGCAGAAGAAGGCTCAAACCGATGGCATTGAACTCGACGAGGACGTGGCCTTCTTCATCGCCAAACAGGTGCGCTCCAATGTGCGCGAACTGGAAGGCGCATTGAAGCGGATGGTGGCCTACGCCAAGTTCAGCGACAAACCCATCACCGTCAATCTGGCCAAGGAGGCGCTGCGCGACCTCATCGCCTCGGCGCACAAGCAAGTGTCCATCGAAAACATCCAGAAGACCGTGGCCGACTTCTACAAGATCAAAGTCGCCGACATGTATTCGAAAAAGCGCACCCGCAACCTGGCGCGGCCGCGCCAGATCGCCATGGCCCTAGCCAAGGAACTCACGCCTCTGTCGCTGCCCGAGATCGGCGACTCCTTTGGCGGCCGCGACCACACCACCGTGCTGCATGCCTGCCGCAAAGTAGCCGAACTGCGCGAGCAGGAACAAAGCATCAGCCGCGACTATCTGGTTTTGCTGCAGACGCTGACCAGTTGACAATCAAGGGATAAGTCATGCGCAAAACGGGAACTAAGCACACCGTCCGAAAAACGATCCACAACATCGCACAGCCAATATCGAATTTACCCACAGGCTTGCGCGGTACAGACGGCCGCCCCGCATATGGCGCTTGCATGCTTATCCCCGGTTTTTAAGCCCACCAAACAACGAAGACAAGGAATATATAAAAATGGTACTGCTGGAAACAGAACGCAACAGTCTGCTCGCCCCGCTTGCTGCCACGGTGGGTGTGGTCGAAAAACGGCATACGCTGCCCATCCTGTCCAACGTGCTGCTGCAGAAACAGGGCGACCAGCTTACCCTGCTGGCGACCGACCTCGAACTCCAGGTCAGCACCCGGCTAGACGGCAAGGCCTTTGATGACTTCGCCATTACCGTGGCGGCGCGCAAGCTGTTCGACATCGTGCGCGCTCTGCCGGAGGACGCCAGGGTCAAGCTGGACAGCAAGGACAGTCAGATCGAAGTAAAAGCGGGAAAATCCAAGTTCACCCTGCAGACCCTGCCGGCTGCGGATTTTCCGCGCATGGAAACAGGCGCCGGCGTGGCGGGTGAAATCAGCCTTTCGCAGAAGACGCTGAAGCATTTGTTGCAGTTGGTGCAGTTCGCCATGGCCCAGCAGGATATCCGCTACTATCTCAACGGCATGCTGCTGGTGCTGGACGGTACCACCCTGCGCGTGGTGGCCACCGACGGTCACCGCCTGTCGCTGGCCGAAACCCGGCTTGACAAGGCCGGCCCGCAGAAGGAAGTCATCATTCCGCGCAAGACCATCGTCGAACTGGTCAAGCTGCTTTCCGACAGCGATGATCCCGTCACACTGCGCGTGGGCGAGAACCAGGTTACCATCGAATTGGGCGACATCCGCCTGGTGTCCAAGATCGTGGACGGCAAGTTCCCCGACTACCAGCGCGTCATCCCCGTTGGCCACGACAAGATCCTCAAGGTAAACCGTCAGCTTGCCAGTCAGGCACTGCAGCGAGCGGCCATTTTGTCGAACGAGAAATTCCGCGGCGTGCGCCTGGTGTTGAGCGCCAACAGCCTTACCGTAGTGTGCAACAACAACGAACAGGAGGAGGCGCAGGAGGAAATCGAGGCGAAATACGATGCCGACCCCATCGACATCGGCTTCAATGTCACCTACTTGCAGGATGGATTGAACGCCCTGTCTGCGGACGAAGTGAGCATCGCCTTTTCCGATCCCAACAGCAGCATGCTGCTGACGACCGAATCCGAACCCGGCTTCAAGTACGTCGTCATGCCCATGCGCATTTGAGTTTTAAAAAAGCAATATACAGGGAGGTAAGGGAGGCAGGAGAGCAAGGCAAAGCTTTTTTGCTTCGGCTTACTTCCTTACCTCTCTTGCCTCCCTGTGAATTTTTTTGCCTTTACTCTCTCCCGCCGGGAGAGAAAGCGGCAAGCAAACCTAGGAAGTAAACATGGCAGAACAGTACGACGAATCCAGTATCCAGCAATTGGAAGGACTGGAGGCAGTGCGCAAGCGACCCGGCATGTACATCGGCGACACCTCCGACGGCACCGGCCTGCACCACATGGTGTTCGAAGTGCTGGACAACGCCATCGACGAGGCGCTCGCCGGCTACTGCGACGATATCAAGGTCATCATTCATCCGGACAACTCCATTTCCGTTTCCGACAACGGCCGCGGCATTCCTGTCGGCATCAAGTTCGACGACAAGCACGAACCCAAGCGCTCCGCCGCGGAAATCGTCATGACCGTACTGCACGCCGGCGGCAAGTTCAACCAGAACAGCTACAAGGTATCCGGCGGACTGCACGGCGTGGGCGTGTCCTGCGTCAACGGCCTGTCGAAATGGCTCAAGCTCACCGTGCGCCGCGACGGCAAGAAGTACTTCATGGAATTCAGGCGCGGCAAGGTGGAAGACCGCGAAATCGAAATGCAGAACGGCGTCGAAGTCTCGCCCATGAAGATCATCGGTGAAACCAGGAACCGAGGCACCGAAGTGCATTTCCTTGCCGACGAGGAAATCTTCGGCAAGGTCGAGTACCACTTCGACATCCTCGCCAAGCGCATCCGTGAACTGTCCTTCCTCAACAACGGCGTCAAGATCGAACTCATCGACCACCGCGACGGCAAGAGCGAAAACTTCTCCCATTCCGGCGGCGTCAAGGGCTTCGTCGAGTACATGAACCGCGCCAAGACTCCGCTACACCAGAAGGTATTCCATGCGGTGGGCGAGAAGGACGGCATCACGGTAGAAGTCGCCATGCAGTGGAACGACAGCTATTCCGAGACCGTGCAGTGCTTCACCAACAACATCCCGCAGCGCGACGGCGGCACCCATCTGACCGGGCTGCGCACGGCGATGACGCGCGTCATCAACAAGTACATCGAGGACAACGAGCTGGCGAAGAAAGCCAAGGTGGAAACCAGCGGCGACGACATGCGCGAAGGCCTCACATGCGTGCTGTCGGTGAAAGTGCCCGAGCCCAAATTCTCCAGCCAGACCAAGGACAAGCTGGTGTCGTCCGAAGTGCAGCCCGTGGTGCAGGAAATCGTCGGCCAGAAACTCGCCGAGTTCCTGCAGGAAAACCCCATCGACGCCAAAGCCATCTGCGGCAAGATCGTGGAAGCGGCGCGCGCGCGCGAGGCCGCGCGCAAGGCGCGCGAGATGACGCGCAGGAAGGGCGTACTGGACGGGGTCGGGCTGCCCGGAAAGCTCGCCGACTGCCAGGAAAAGGACCCTGCTCTGTCCGAAATCTACATCGTCGAGGGCGACTCCGCCGGCGGCTCCGCCAAGCAGGGCCGCGACCGCAAGTTCCAGGCCATCCTGCCGCTCAGAGGCAAGGTGCTCAACGTGGAAAAGGCGCGCTTCGACAAGCTCATTTCCTCCGAGCAGATCGTCACCCTCATTACCGCGTTGGGTACCGGCATCGGCGCCAACGACTTCAACATCGACAAGCTCAGATACCACCGCATCATCATCATGACCGACGCGGACGTGGACGGCGCGCACATCCGCACGCTGCTCCTGACCCTGTTCTACCGTCAGCTGCCGGAACTGATCGAGCGCGGCCACATCTACATCGCCCAGCCGCCGCTTTACAAGGTCAAGTCCGGCAAGCGTGAGCAGTACCTCAAGGACGAGCACGCGCTCAAAGAGTTTTTGATGAGCCAGGCGCTGTCGGATGCCGTACTCATTCCCGGCGAAGGTGCGGCCCCCATCATGGGCAAAGCCCTGGAAAACCTGGCGCGCGAATACTTCCTCTCCGAGGCCGTGATCGACCGCTTGACCCGCATCCTGCCCGAAGAAGTGCTGCACGCCCTCATGCGCATCCCTGCGCTGTCGCTTACCGACAGCACCCAGGCCATGATGGCCGAGGCCGCGCTCGCCGCGCAGCTAGACGGGAGCGTCTACAGCGTGGAAACCGAATTCGTGCCGGAAACCGAGGCGCACCGCCTCAGGATCACCCGCAACCTGCACGGCAACATCATCGTCAACTTCCTGGAAGAAGACCTCCTCCAGTCCGGCGACTACGCCCAGCTCGTCAAGACCGGCGATCTGCTGCGCGGCCTCATCACAGAAGGAGCCAGCATCAGCCGCGGCGAGAAAACCGTCGGCGTGGCGACGTTCAAAGAGGCGATGGACTGGCTGCTCAACGAAGTCAAGCGCAACATGGGCATCCAGCGCTACAAGGGCCTGGGCGAAATGAACCCCGAACAACTGTGGGAAACCACCATGGACCCCAAGGCGCGCCGCCTCATGAAAGTGCGCATCGAAGACGCCATCTCCTCCGACGCCATCTTCACCACGCTCATGGGTGACGAAGTCGAACCTCGGCGCGCGTTCATCGAGACGAATGCGCTGGGGGTGCGCAACCTGGACGTGTAAGAGAAGAGATGGGCGAAGCGGACATCCGCTGGCAGCAACGCCTGGCAAATTACACAAGGCGCTGGAGCAGCTTGGCAATGCGGTTGCCACCAGCCGCCGGCGCCCGTTTTTCCGACCTGGAAAAGCAGGGCTTGATCCAGTCCTTCGGGTTCCCGTGAACTGGCCTGGAACGTGATGAAAGACTATTTCGCCTGGCAGGGCAATCCGGGAATCACCGGTTCGCGCGATGCCGCGTGCGAGTCCTTCCAGAAAGGCCTGGCCGAAGACGGCTAAGGCTGGATGGAAATGATCAGAAGCCGCAACCAGACCACGCACACCTACCAGCAGAAAATCGCAGACAAAATCGCCGTCCATATCGTCGAGCGTTACTTCCCGCCGTTCCAGCGCTTTCTGGAAAAAATGAACGGCCTCAAAAACACAGCTTGAACGCCGACATGAAATACGGCCTCAAGCCGGAAGTCATTGCGCGGATCAACCGCGTCTTCGCCACTCATCCCGAAGTCGAACAGGTTATTCTCTAAGGTTCGCGCGCCAAGGGTACGCACCGCCCCGGCTCCGATATCGAACCTGTGCCTGAAGGGCGAAAAGCTCACCCTGCCCCTGTTGCTGAAAATCGGCTACGAACTGGATGATTTGCTGCTGCCCTATGAAGAAATCGATCTGTCCATTTTTCATGCGCTCGACAACCGGGAGCTGATCGAGTATATCCGGCGGGTGGGCAAGGTGCTTTACAACAAGGGCTGAATTCCGCACCTCGGCAGCCCCATAACGCCCGATATCACAACTGATGCCTCTCTTGCGACGGGGGTTTTGCCGGGAACCATCCTGTTCCTGGCATCCCCGGCGCCTACTCGCAAAGTTCATTTTTCCGTCATTTCCCTGTTGCTTTCGCCTTCTACTATACGCAGCGATTAGAAATTCTTGATTGCTGACGTTAATGATTCGAAATTCGAATCGCCAACTGCGGAAGGCGAAGCGTGATTGAACTGAACGAGGTATCCGTGCGGTATGGCGCCGATGCGATCGGCTTGCATCCGACTACGCTGCACTTGCGCCGGGGGGAATTCAATGTCCTGCTGGGGGCTTCAGGGGCGGGCAAGTCGACATTGTTGCGCTGCCTCAATATGCTCACCTGCCCGACATCCGGCTCCATCCATGTGCAGGACGTCGGGGTCATCGATTCCGCCGCCGCACTCAGGTTGCACCGGCGGCGCACAGGAATGATCTTCCAGCAGCACCAGTTGATCCGGCGCCAGACCGCATTACAGAACGTGATGCTAGGTCGCATCGGCTATCACACCACATTGCGTTCCTTATTCCCGCTGCCCCGCTCCGAGCGACATATCGCGCTCGAATGCCTGGAGCGCGTCGGATTGCTGGAAAAAGCTTCAGAGCGGGTCGACAGGCTGAGCGGCGGCCAGCTGCAACGCGTCGGCATCGCGCGGGCACTGGCCCAGCAGCCGCGTCTGGTGCTGGCGGATGAACCGGTTGCCAGCCTGGACCCGGCCACTTCGCAGCGCGTGTTGTCTTTGTTGAAGGGCATTTGCCTGGAAGACGGCATCACGAGCGTGGTGAGTCTGCACCAGGTCGATCTGGCGCGCGAGTTCGCCGACCGGATCATTGCCATCGCACATGGGCGCGTCGTCTTCGACGGCGCGCCGCACGAACTGAGCGACGCCCTGTTGCAAGGCATTTACGACCAGGCGCCAACCAGTAGCCGGGAAGAGACGCCCGCGCCCCATTTTCCTGTTTTTGCCCAACCAACCACCAATGAGGACTGAGTCATGAAACGAATACTGAAACTGTTTGCCCTGCTTGCCATACTGTCCACACCGTTCGGGGCACATGCCGCGCCCAAGGCCGATCCGTCCACGCTCAAGGTCGCCCTGCTACCGGACGAGAATGCCAGCACCATCATCAAGAACAACCAGCCGCTGAAGGCATATCTGGAAAAGACTCTGGGCAAAAAGATCGAACTGATCGTCACCACCGACTATTCCTCGATGATCGAGGCGATGCGCCACGGCCGGCTAGATCTGGCCTATTTCGGTCCGCTCTCCTATGTTTTGGCGCGTCAGAAGAGCGATATCGAGCCCTTCGTCGCGCTCAAGAGCAAGGGGAGCACGACCTATCAGTCCGTAGTGATCGGCAACGCCGAAGCGGGTGTCAACACCATCGAAGACATCCACGGCAAGAACATGGCTTTTGGCGACAAGGCCTCCACCTCCAGCCACCTGATCCCCAAGTCGATGCTGGCCGAGAAGGGCATCCAGGCCGGCAGCGACTATACCGAACATTTCGTCGGTTCGCACGACGCGGTCGCCATGGCTGTTCAGAACGGTCACGCACAGGCGGGCGGTCTGAGCCGGCCGATCTTCGAATCGCTGGTCGAGCGCCAGATCATCGACGGCAACAAGGTCAAGGTACTCGGCTATTCCAAGCCGTTCCCCCAGTATCCGTGGACCATGCGGTCCAACCTCAAGCCCGAGCTGAAGGAGAAGATCCGGAAGGCGTTCCTCGACATCAAGGATCCGGCCATCCTCAAGCCCTTCAAGGCAGACGGCTTCGACGTGATCACCGACCGGCACTATGATGTCGTGCGCGATCTTGGACATCTGCTCAAGATCGATCTGAGCAAGTTCTGATCGCGCCGGACATGAGCGACCGTAACAGCCAATACGACCGGCTGCTTGACGCGGCGCAGCGCGACTGGATGCACAGTGCGCTGCACTTCGCAGCCGCTATGCTGGTCATCCTGCTGTGTGCGCACTACGTCGGACTGTTCGATGTCGAGCGTCTGGCGGAGGGAGTGCCCAGCCTGTTCAGCCTGGTAGGCGAGATGTTCCCGCCGGATTTCAGTGAAGCGGGCAACTGGTGGAAGCCGCTGCTGGACACGCTTGCCATGAGTGTCGCCGGAACGGCGCTGGCGGTAGGCTTCTCGCTGCCGCTGGCTTTTCTGGCGGCACGCAACACCGCGCCGCATCCACTGGTCTATCAGACGGCGCGCGGACTATTGAATACCTTGCGTTCCATCCCCGAACTGATACTGGGCATCATCTTCGTGGCGGCCGTGGGCTTCGGCGCGCTACCCGGCGTGCTTGCACTCGGCCTGCATTCGATCGGCATGGTCGGCAAGTTCTTTTCCGAGGCAATCGAGCATGCCGATCCGGCACCCATCGAGGCGGCGCGCGCGGCGGGAGCCTCACCGTTGCAGGTGCAGTTGCACGGCGTACTGCCGCAAGTGCTGCCGCAGCTCGCCGACACCTCCATCTACCGCTGGGAATACAACTTCCGCGCCTCTACCGTGATGGGCATGGTGGGGGCCGGCGGCATAGGCTTCGAACTGATGGGGTCGCTGCGCATCATGCAATACCAGGACGTATCCGCGATCCTGCTCGTGATCCTGTTCATGGTCACGCTGGTAGATGCTTTCAGCGGATATCTCAGGAAACGTTTCAAGTGAATGGAGAGAAGATGAAACCGAAGGTCGTCATCACCAGTTGGGTGCACCCGCAGACGCTGGATATGCTGAGGCCGCACTGCGAGCTGGTTGCCAATGAGTCGCGCGAGCGGCTGAGTCGCGAGGAGACCATCTCGCGCTGCCGCGATGCTGTGGCGGTCATGACCTTCATGCCGGACAGCGTCGACGACGCTTTTCTTGCGGAATGCCCGCAGCTGCGACTGATCGCCTGCGCACTCAAGGGGTACGACAACTACGATGTGGAGGCCTGTACCCGTCGCGGGATATGGATCACCAACGTCCCGGATTTGCTGACCATCCCGACGGCGGAGCTGACCATCGGCCTGCTCATCGCTTTGACGCGCAACGTGCTGCAGGGTGACCGCTTCGTGCGTTCCGGGCAATTCAACGGCTGGCGTCCCATGTTGTACGGAGCGGGACTCACCGGGCGCACGCTCGGCATCATCGGCATGGGCGCGGTCGGTCGTGCCATCGCCGCACGCCTGCAAGGCTATGAGATGGAACTGCTCTATTCCGATCCGCGACCGCTGTCTCACGAGCTGGAAGCGCGCTGGGGTTTGCGCAGGGTGGAGCTGGGGCAACTGCTGTCCGAGAGCGACTACGTTGTGCCCATGGTGCCTTACACGCCGGATACCATGCACATGATCAATGCCGCTTCGTTGTCCATCATGAAGCAGGGCGCCTATCTGGTGAACACCTGCCGTGGTTCGGTGGTCGACGAGAATGCGGTAGCCGATGCGCTCGCTTCCGGAAAGCTTGCGGGATACGCTGCCGACGTGTTCGAGATGGAAGAGTGGGTGCGTCCCGATCGTCCGCAAGGCATCGAGAAGCGCCTGCTGATTGATACCGAACGCACCCTGTTCACGCCCCACATTGGCTCTGCGGTGGATAGCGTGCGCCTTGCGATCGAGATGGAGGCGGCAACCAATATCGTGCAAGCGCTGAAAGGTCAGGTGCCGCAGGGAGCAATCAACCAACCGCTGGGCAAGGTGGTGGTCTGAGCATATTGAACCTCGATCAGGTAGCGAGCTTCCTTGCCATTTCCCGGCTGGGAAGTTTCCGCGCGGGTGCCCGTGCGCGCAAACTCTCGCAGGGCGCGATCTCGCAGCAGGTGCAGAAGCTGGAGGCGCAACTCGGCGCGCGTCTTTTCGAGCGCGGCATGGCCGGGTGCCGTCTTACGCCGGAAGGCATGGCGTTCAAGCCCTATGCCGAGAGCCTGCTGAAACTGAGCAGCAACGCCGCCGGGATATTTCTCGACAGACCGGCGGTCATCGGCGCCAGCAGCAACATCGGCATCTATCTGCTGTCCGGACATGTAAAGGAATTTCTCGATGGCCCGCAGGCGCAGGGCGCGCAACTGGATGTACGCATAGACCGCAATCCCGTCATCGCGCAGCAACTCGATGCGGGGGAGGTCGATGTCGCGGTGATGGAGTGGTGGGATGGGCGTGCGGGTTTCGAAGCGCGTCCGTGGCGGCAGGAGGAGTTGGTCGTCATCGTCCCCCCCGATCATCCATGGGCAGGCGAGTGTTGTCTCTCGCACGACGATCTGGCGGGTATCCCGCTGCTCGGTGGCGAGCCAGGAACAGGCACTGGACGGATATTGGCTTCATGCTTCGGCGAGGGCGAACGAGGGCCGACTGTCAGCATGCAACTGGGCTCTACCGATGCGGTGAAGCAGTGGGTGAAGGCCGGGCTGGGGATTTCCATCGTGCTGGCCGGGACGGTGGCCGAAGAGGTACGCGCGGGCACGCTGGTATCCATCGCACTCGAGGGAGGCTGCTTGCGCAAGGAGCTTTACGTCATCTGGCGAGATACGCTGACCTCCGCGCACCCCGGGCGCAGATTCGGTGAATGGCTGGCCGGCAAAGGCAGTCTGCCCGGAAAGCCCGCCCCGCGCGGCTCTTGATGCCATGCCCGGCACGTGCGAGCATAGGCCATGTTCAAGGCCATTTCCCACCCTTATCTGGTTGCCGACGACGGCCGTTTCCGGCTGAAAAAGGCAGACACCGATCCCGGCAAAAATGCGCCCTCGGAAGAGGAGTGCGAGCGCAGGCTGGCGCAGTGCGTGGCCGAGATCGCCGAACTGCAGCAGGTGCTGTATGCGCATGACCGCTACGCCCTGCTGCTGATCTTTCAGGCCTTGGATGCTGCGGGCAAGGACGGGACCATCCGCGCGGTGTTGAGTGGCGTAAACCCGGCGGGCTGCCATGTGACTTCATTCAAGTCGCCCTCCGCCGAAGAACTCGACCACGATTTCCTCTGGCGCACGGTGCGCCATCTTCCCGAGCGCGGGCGCATCGGCGTGTTCAACCGCAGTTATTACGAGGAAGTGCTGGTGGTGCGGGTGCATCCGGAATTTCTCGATGCGCAGCGCCTGCCGAACGGCGTCGGCGGCAAGAACTTCTGGCAAGGCCGTTACGAATCCATCCGCGAGCACGAGCAGCATCTGGCGCGCAACGGCACGGTGATCGTGAAATTCTTCCTCAACGTATCCAGGGACGAACAGCGCAGGCGTTTTCTTTCGCGCCTTGAGGAACCGGAAAAGCACTGGAAGTTTTCCGAGAAGGACGTGGCCGAGCGCGCGTACTGGGACGAGTACCAGCAGGCCTTTGAGGAGGCGCTCAACGAAACCTCGCGCCCCTGGGCGCCGTGGTACGCCATTCCCGCCGATAACAAGGATTACATGCGCATGACGGTGGCGGAAATCGTGCGCGACACCCTGCGGTCGCTGGACCTCAAATATCCCCAGCCCGATGCCGAGGCGCTCGCGCGCTTCAAGAAAATGCACGCGGCGCTGGAAGACGGCGACGACCGCTAAACGCCGACTCGTTTTGGCATGCGGGCACGCGTGCAGGAAATCCGCACGCCCCCAACCCTCCCCCCGCGGGGCTCGAGGTGGTATCCACAAGTTTTTCGTTGTCGGGCGGGTCGCCCTTGCGGCAGCGGGTAAAATTCCGGCATGAATCTCACCAAACTATTGCAATCCCAGGGTTTCGGCTCGCGCCGCGAATGTGCGGCGCTGGTGCGCACCGGGCGCGTGATGGTGGCGGGCCAGAAGGCGACCGCTCCGGACATGGGGGTGAATCCCTCCGGGCTGCTGTTTTCGGTGGACGGCGAGGACTGGCTGTATCGCGAAAAGGCCTGTGTGCTGATGAACAAGCCCGCCGGCTACGAATGCTCGCAGCGGCCCAGGCACCATCCCGGCGTGCTGAGTCTGCTGCCGGTCCAGCTGCGCAACCGCGGCCTGCAGACGGTGGGCCGGCTGGACGAGGACACCACGGGCCTGTTGCTGCTGACCGACGACGGCCGGTTTTTGCACGTCTACACCTCGCCCAAAAAAAACATCGCCAAGGTGTACTGCGCGACGGTCAAACATCCGCTCACGGAGGAACAGTTGAACGCATTGAGGCGCGGCGTGGTGCTGCACGACGACCCAGAGCCGGTGATGGCGCAGTCGGCCGTCGCACGCGATGCGCACACGCTGGAGCTGACGCTGACCGGCGGCAAGTACCACCAGGTCAAGCGCATGGTGGCGGCGGCAGGCAATCGCGTGGAAGCGTTGCACCGCGAGCGCATGGGGGAGTTCGTGCTGCCGGAGGGGCTGAAGCCCGGGGAATGGGTTTATGTGGATTTGCCTTGATTTTCCACACTCCCTTCTCGCAGGGGGCCGGGGTGGGGAAATACCGAAGCCCGGGCACCCTGTATTTACCCCTTCCAAACCCCCCGGCAAGCGGGGAGGATCTAATGCAGAGCTGCTTTTAACGCCGATGCAGACAAGGGCAGCGGCAGCGTCGCATCAATTCTGTGCCGCTGTTTCAGCAGTTCCAGGTCAGCCGCATGGAAGGGGTCATAGAGCACGATGATGCGGGTTTCGGGATTGCGCGTGGCCACCGCCAAAAGCGACTCCAGGTTGCTGACGCGGTCGTGGAAATGGCGCTTGTAGAAATCCGCCACGACCACCTCTGGATGCCAGTCTTTCAGGCGCGCGATGCCACGCCGCACCGAGGTTTCGACGGTCACTTCAAAGCCCAGTTCTTTCAGCAGCGGCAGCGGGTTGCCATAGCCGCCGGCTTCCATGACGAATAGCAGTTTTTTCATTTCAGGGATATGCAAAGCCGGGCCGGGATGGGGATTATAAAGGCCGTCTCCTTGCTGCTCCTGTCCGCGCGAAAAACACGGCGCGAGCAAATGTTAAAAAACTTTGCTATAAAGCAAAATCCTTGTATCCGCTTACCGATTAGGCCACGTTGCCAGTTCTGGCGCGCGGCAGCGCTTTTTTCAACCCTGGTCAGCAAGACCAATCAACAACAGGAGTCAACCATGCGTAGCAACTTTGTTTTGTCTTTCATGAGCGTTGCGCTCATTTCCGCCGGGGCCGTGAGCGCGCACGCCCAGGAGGGATTTTACGACCCGTCCAACGCCGCCAGCCCCACGGGCAAGACTATCGGCTATGAGCTGTACAAGACCATCGGCTGCCCGGGGCAGCAGATATTCGGTACGCCCTGCAAGGACGTTCCGGCCAAGGACAGCGACGGCGACGGCGTCACCGACGACAAGGACAAGTGCCCGAACACACCAAAGGGCCGCAAGGTGAATGCGGAAGGTTGCGAACTGGACAGCGACGGAGACGGCGTGGTGGACGGGCTCGACAAATGTCCGGGTACTCCTGCAGGCCGCAAGGTGAATGCCGACGGCTGCGAAATCGACACCGACGGCGACGGCCTGGTGGACGGCGTGGACAAGTGCCCGGCCGTCTATGCCAAGACCGCCGACGGCTGCCCGCTTGCCGCTGCAGCGCCCAGTAAGCTGATCCTGGAAGACGTGAACTTCGATTACGACAAGGCCACATTGCGCGCCGATGCGGTTGCCAGGCTCGATCAGGCGGCCGAAGCGCTCAGGCAATGGGGCAATACCAAGGTCGAGGTTGCCGGCCATACCGACTCCATGGGCAGCGACGAGTACAACATGCGGCTGTCCGAACAGCGCGCCAATGCCGTGCGCGACTATCTGGTCGGAAAGGGCATCGAGGCCGATCGCCTCACTGCGAAAGGCTACGGCGAATCGCAGCCGCTGGCCGACAACGGGACCGAAGAAGGCCGCGCCAGGAACCGCCGCGTGGAACTGGTGCCGCAGCAGTAAGGCCGGCGCCTGATGCAAAAACGGGGACCGCGGTCCCCGTTTTTTTTTGAGGCCGGCGGTCCGAGGGTGACGAACTCTTGGGCGGAAATGCTGAGAACAGCCAGGGAAAACTGAAAAACGGTTAACCGCAAAGAACGCAGTGCAAAACAAGGTTTTATTCCGCGACCTCGGCGCACTCGACCTCGGCGCACTCTGCGGTCATCGGGCTTTTGCGGCGGGCTTCTTGGCCGTCGCCTTTTTCGCCGTCGCCTTCTTCGTCGCCCCACCCTTCTCGGCTTTGGCCGCGAGCAGCGGCAGGGCGTCGAGCAGGGTGACGCTTTGCGGGTCGAGGTCCTTGGGCAAAGTGGCGTTGATCTTGTTGTGGCTCACGTACCAGCCGTAGCGGCCGTTTTGCAAATTGACCGGCTTGCCGTCGTCGGGATGCCTGCCGAGTTCCTTCTTCTCGCCGGCAGCACTGCCGCGCCCGCGGGTGGCGGGCATTTCCAGCACTTCGACCGCCCTTTCCAGTCCTATGGTGTAGACGTCGTCGTCCTTGGGAATGGACTTGAACTTGCCGTCGTGCAAAAGGTAAGGCCCGAAGCGGCCGATGTTGGCGACGATGGGCAGGCCGGTCTTGGGGTTGTGCCCGACTTCGCGCGGCAGCGACAGCCACTTGAGCGCGTCTTCCAGCGTGACGGCTTCGGGGGCCACGCCCTTGGGCACGGAGGCGCGGCGCGGTTTGGGCGCCTTCTTGTCCTCGGGTGTTGCGCCGACCTGCACGTACCAGCCGAAGCGCCCGTTCATCAAGAGCACGTCCTCGCCGGTGGCGGGGTGTTTGCCCAGCACCGTCGGCCCGCCTTCGTTGCCATGCAGCGGGCGGGTGTAATCGCACTTGGGGTAGGCCGAGCAGCCGATGAAAAGGCCGCGCTTGCTCGCCTGCAGGTTGAGCACCGCACCGCACTTGGGGCATTTCTCGTCGAGCGGGATGCCGCGCTCGACATCCTGCTTGGCAGCGAGTTCCGATTCGAACTGCTTCCAGAATTCGGCCAGGAGCCTGGTCCATTCGCGTTTGCCGTTGGAGACGTCGTCGAGCTTGTCTTCCAGCTTGGCGGTGAAGTCGTAGTCGACGTAGTGGGTGAAGTGCAGGGTGAGGAAGCCATTGACGATGCGGCCCATGTCGGTGGGCACGAAGCGCTTCTTGTCCAGCACTGCATACTCGCGCTCCTGCAGCGTGGAAATGATGCTGGCGTAGGTGGAGGGGCGGCCGATGCCGTATTCCTCCAGTGCCTTCACCAGGGAGGCTTCGGTGTAGCGCGGCGGCGGCTGGGTGAAATGCTGTTCGCCGTAGAGCTTGTCCACCGGCAGGATTTCGCCTTCTTTCAGCGGCGGCAGCCTGGTCTCTTCCTCCTCGTCCTCGTCATCGTGGTAGACGGCGAGAAAGCCGGCAAAGGCGAGCGTCTGTCCGGTGGCGCGGAACACGCCCTGATTCACCATGAGATCGGCGGCCACGGTGTCGAACTGGGCCGAGGTCATCTGCGAGGCCACGGCGCGTTTCCAGATCAGCTCGTACAGGCGGTACTGATCCTGCGACAGGAAATTCTTCACGCTTTCCGGCGTGCGCGAAACCGAAGTCGGGCGGATGGCCTCGTGCGCTTCCTGCGCGTTCTTGGTCTTGGCACGGTAATGGATGGGCTGGCTGGGCAGATAGTCGCGATCGAACTTCTTGCCGATGAAGTCGCGGATGTCGGCGACCGCCTCCTTGGCAAGGTTGACCGAGTCGGTGCGCATGTAGGTGATGAGGCCGACGGTGCCGGTGTCGATGGCTATGCCTTCATAAAGCTGCTGCGCGGTGCGCATGACGCGGTCGGTGGTCATGCCGAGCTGGCGCACCGCCGCCTGCTGCAGGGTGGAGGTGGTGAAAGGCGGCGGCGCGTGGCGCGCGCGGCGCTTTTTCTCCACCTGCATGACCTTGGCCTCTTTGCTGTCCAGCAGCTTGAGTATCTGCGACTGGCGGGCTTCGTCCTCGACAGAAAACTGGGTCAGTTTTTCCCCTTCGAAGTGCGTAAGGCGCGCCGAGAAAGCCTGCTTGTCCTTGTGCGTGTCGAGGTGCAGGGTCCAGTACTCGCGCGGCTTGAACTTCTCGATCTCTTCTTCGCGCTCCACGATCAGGCGCAGCGCCGGGCTTTGCACGCGGCCGGCGGAAAGCCCGGGGCTGATTTTCTTCCACAATAGCGGCGACAGGTTGAAGCCCACGAGGTAGTCCAGCACGCGCCGCGCCTGCTGGGCGTTGACCAGATCCATGGAAATGTCGCGCGGATGTGCCACCGCATCCTTTACCGCGCTTTCGGTGATTTCGTAGAACGCCACGCGCTTGAGCTTGCCGGGCTTCAACAGCTTATTCTCTTTGAGGATTTCGGCCAGGTGCCAGGAAATCGCCTCGCCCTCGCGATCCGGGTCGGTGGCGAGCAGGATTTCATCGGCTTTCTTCGCCGCGCGGCAGATGGCGTCGACGTGTTTCTGGTTGCGCTCGATGATCTGGTATTTCATCGAGAAGTCTTTGGTGTCGACCGCCCCGCTCCTGGGCTCGAGATCGCGCACGTGGCCGTAGGAAGCGAGGATTTCATAATCCGCGCCCAGGTATTTCTTCAGCGTCTTGGACTTCGAGGGGGACTCGACGATGACGAGCTTCATTTAGGTCAAAAACCTCGCTTCTGGCCACAGAGAGCACAGGGCACGCTGAGAAAATCCCGCCTGGAGGCCGCGCGCCCGCACCCCGCTTCCTTCCGTGCGGCCGAATCCGGCGAAGCGCAAGCCCGTGTCTTTCTCTTTGTGCACCCGGTGTGTTCTCTGTGGCTGATTTGTTTTGTCGGTTTAATGCAGGGTGGTCTCGTTGAGCAGCAGCTCTTCCAGGAAAGTGAAATGCTCGATGTGGCCGCGGCTCCACAGCACCACCAGGCTCATCCAGCGCACTTCCTCGGGGCCGACGTCCTCGCCGGCAAGGTGCATCAGACCGTTGATCACCCATTCGCGCGATTCGGCGTCGAGTATCTGGGCTTCTTCCAGAAAGCGCAGGCTGGCGCGGCAGTCTTCGTCCAGCTTTTCCGTCTCTTCGCGCGCATAGTGGCGGAAATGCGTCACCTGCGCGAGCCTGGGGTGGGCTTCCGTGGCGGTCATGCGGCCAAACCAGTCCAGCGCTTCCTTTACCGAAGGTTCGTCAAAACCGGCGGCAAAAAGCTTTCTTTCCAGGGTGTCGCGGTCGGGTGCCAGTTCGGCCATGCGGTAGCTTTCGTACAGATAAACCAGGATTTCTAGCATTCGTCAGTTGGGAGTAAGGGGTAAGGGGTGAGGAGTGAGGCGCGCAAACCACAGGCTTCGGCCTTCGCCCCTCACTCCTGACCTCTCACGATTCCAGTCGTTGGTAGCGCCCGCCCGGAAGCTGGGCGACCAAGCCTTCCAGTTCGAGCGTCAACAGCTTCGCCGAAAGCGCTTCCACCGTCAACCCGCTGCGCTCGACCAGCTGCTCCAGGCTTACCGGATCGTAGCCGAGGTGTTGCAAAAGGGTATCCGGCCCGGGGGTCGGGCGCTCGCCGCCGGCTGCGGCGGCAATGGCCGGCCAGGCCAGTTCCTCCACGATGTCCTGTGCCGATTCCACCAGTTTGGCGCCCTGCTTGATGAGGGCGTGGCAGCCCTTGGACAGCGGCGAATGGATGGAGCCGGGGATGGCCATGACTTCGCGCCCCTGCTCCAGCGCGAGCCTGGCGGTGATGAGCGAACCGGAATTGAGCGCGGCCTCTACCACCAGCACGGCATGCGAAAGCCCCGAGATGATGCGGTTGCGCTTGGGAAAGTGCCCCGGTGCGGAAACCGTGCCGAGCGGGAATTCCGACAGCAGCAGGCCTTTTTGCGCGATTTCGTGTGCCAGCGACTTGTTGCGCGCGGGATAGACGCGGTCCAGCCCGGTACCGACCACGGCGATGGTGGAGCCGGCACCTTTGAGTCCGCCGCGATGGGCGGCGGCATCGATGCCCAGCGCCAGGCCGCTGACGATGGTGATGCCGGCCTGCGACAGCAGCGCTGCGAAGGCCTCGGCATTGGCCTCGCCCTGGGCGGTAGCGGAGCGCGAACCTACGACGGCGATGCAGTTTCGCGTTAGCAGTTCGCGCCGGCCCTTGGCATACAGCAGCACCGGCGGGTCGGCGATTTCGCGCAACTGTTCCGGGTAGTCAGAATCCAGCCAGGTGACGAGATGGTGGCCGTCGGCATCGAGCCATTCCAGGGTCTGGGCCAGCAGGGCGGCGTCGGCGCCGGACTGCCAGGCATCGAGCTGCTTGGCGCGCAAATGCGGGGCAAGCTGCGTGCGTGAAGCGGCAAGCGCGGCCGCCGGCGAACCGAAGGCCTCGAGCAGCCTACGCTGCGACCCGTCGCCGATGCCGGGGATGAGGGAAAATCGAAGCCAGTCTTGCATGGGTTTCGTCAGGGGGGCGATCGCGAGATGATAGCCCCGTTCACGACAGGGCGCGACGCACAAAGAAAACCGCCCCTAAGGGCGGTTGCTGTGTGTGGCATGCGGCTTGCCGTCGCGCGCTCAAGGGTTTTTCACCGTGTCAAGCAGGAAGACCGGTCCGTCGGACTGCATGACCAGGGCATAGGAAACCTTGTCGAACACGCGGTAGACCATGGCCAGGCCGGTGCGTGCATCCGGCAGCTTGACGTGATCTTCGCCCCTGCCCAGGCAGCCGGTGCGCGTGATCGCCTTGAGGTTGTCGGTTGACTCGTTGTAGGTCAGCTTGCTGTCGCTGTCCTTGAGGCAGCGCACGTCGCTGTACAGCCAGGCGCCGCCCGAGGGCACGGCGCTGTGGCGCGAGGCGAGCCAGGCCATCTTTTCCTGCTCGTCCGCGTTGAGCCTGACGGTGTTGCCGGTGTGGTAGATCGCCAGCACGTGGCCGGGGGCCAGGCCGTGATTGCTGCCGCGGTTGATCACGATGGTCTGGTAGCGGCCGGTGTCGGAGACGCCGCCATAGGCCGAGATGATGCGGCCGCTGACGCTGTTGTCCGGCGCGCGCGGGACGTATTCGAAAGTATCGCTGTCGGTTGCCGCAATCAGCTTGTCCTTGGCCACGGCCTCCTGGGCGGTGCGCGTGATGAGCACTTTCTGCGGCGCGCCGGGCGAAACGGTGCGGGCATCGCCCACGTATTCGACTTCATAGCCCAGGATTTCGTCGGTTTCGGGGTCGATCAGTGCCTTGCCGGGGCGCAGGATGTTCCAGCGCGTGACATTGGCGGGGCCGCCCGTGGCATAGACGCTGTCGCCCCTGGCGAAGACCACGCGTTCGTCATTGCTGCCGAGGATGAAGGGCGCGGCATCCAGCGCGCCGGCCGACACCACGCGCGGTTGCGACAGGAAGGCGTGGATCGCCGTGATCGGGATGGTCTGGATGGCGCCGCTCTCGATTTTCTCCTCGCGCACGCCGGGAGACAGCTTCACCGTGGCCAGGCCATGTCCCTCCCCCTTGATGAGGCTGAGCTTGGGCTGCTCGCCGCTGCGGTCGAGCACGATGATGTCACCGGGATAAATCCAGTGCGGATTCTCGATGGCTTCCTTGTTGAGTTGCCAGATTTCCGGCCAGCGCCAGGGCTTTTTCAGGAACTTGCCGGAAATGTCCCACAGGGTGTCGCCCCTGACCACGACATATCTGTCCGGAGCGTTGTCCTGGATTTCCAGGGCCTCCGCCCAGGCGGACGCGGACAGGCAGAATAGCGATAAAGTCAGTGCGGACAGCAGTTTGCGCATGTTTAGGCCTTGTCTGATTTTTGTGGAGAGGCTACTGTTGCGTTTACGGACACTCGCGACAGGAATTTAGCACTTGTTCACTTTTTCCTGAAAGTCTGCGACCAACCCCTGCAAACACAAGAGTTTATGGCCAAGCTTGATATTTTGCGCTATCCCGACCCCCGTCTGCATACGGTTGCCAAACCGGTACAGAAGGTGGACGAGCGCATCCGCAAACTGGTCGACGACATGGCCGAGACCATGTACACAGCGCCCGGCATCGGCCTGGCGGCGACCCAGGTCGACGTGCACGAGCGCATCATCGTCATCGACGTCTCCGAGGACAAAAACGACCTCAGGGTGCTGATCAATCCGGAAATCCTCTCCAAATCCGGCGACATCGAATGGGAAGAGGGCTGTCTGTCGGTGCCCGGCATCTACGACAAGGTGCACCGCGCCGAGAAAATCCGCGTGCGCGCCCTCAACCGCGACGGCGAGCCCTACGAGTTCGACGCCGAGGGTCTTCTGGCGGTGTGCGTGCAGCACGAGATGGACCACCTCATGGGCCGCGTGTTCGTGGAATACCTCTCGCGCCTGAAACAGGTGCGCATCAAGACCAAGCTCGTCAAGCAGGAACGCGAGCACAAGCAGGCTCGCACCGAGCGCCAGCCGGTTTTGTAATTCATGCGCATGACGAACAACAGCGCATCCCCTCCCTTGAAGGGGACGGTCTCGATGCCAATCTCTCCTTGCGGGAGAGGGGCCGGGGCAAAGGCCGCTCCCCTCCCCCTCGGTAACATACAAGGGGTGAGGAGAGAGTAAGTGAGGCTGATTTTCGCCGGCACCCCGGAGTTCGCCCGCCGAGCGCTGGCTGCCATCGTCGACGCCGGCCATGACGTGGCGCTGGTGCTGACCCAGCCCGACCGCCCCAGCGGGCGCGGCATGAAGCTTGCGCTCAGCCCGGTCAAGCAGGAGGCGGAAAAGCACGGCCTCCCCGTCTACCAGCCGGCCGGCCTGAAGGACCCGGCCGCGCACGCCCCCATCCGGGACGCAGGGGCCGAAGTCATGGTGGTGGCGGCCTACGGTCTCATCCTTCCGCAGGCGGTGCTCGACATCCCGCCGCGCGGCTGCCTCAACATCCACGCCTCGCTTTTGCCGCGCTGGCGCGGCGCCGCGCCCATCCAGCGCGCCATCGAAGCGGGTGATGCCGAGACCGGCATTTGCATCATGCGGATGGAGGCCGGGCTCGACACCGGCCCGGTGCTGCTGGAAAAGCGTCTGCCCATCCTGGATTCCGACACCGGCGCCAGCCTGCACGACAAACTCGCCGACCTGGGGGCTGCGGCCATCGTCGAGGCCCTGGCGCGGCTGGATGAGCTAAAACCCGTCGCCCAGCCGGAACGGGGCGTCACCTATGCCGCCAAGCTTTCCAAGGAAGACGCCCGCATCGACTGGACGCTGCCGGCCGAGGTGCTGGCAAGAAAAATCCGCGCCTTCAACCCGGTGCCGGGGGCGTGGACCTCCCTTCCTTCCCCCACTCCCCTCGCGGGAGAGGGCCGGGGTGAGGGGGAAATATTGAAAATCTGGCAGGCCGAGGCCGTGCCCGGCCAGGGCCGCCCGGGCGAAATCCTGTCCGCGGGCGACGGCATCGTCGTGGCCTGCGGCGAAGGCGCGCTGAAGCTGACCGAACTGCAAAAGGCCGGCGCAAAGCGCATGGAGGCTGTCGCCTTTCTGGCCGGGGCCCAATTGGTGCCAGGACAGCGCCTGGGCTGATCAGCCCAGGCTTTCCAGCTCCGTACGCAGGCGCGCGTAGTGCCACAGCGCCGTCTCCTCCAGCGGTAGAACTTCCTTAGCTAAAAAAGTATTGATTTAGGCGGTAGAGGTCGTTAGATTTAGTGCTGTCTAAATTACGTTAGGCGCCTGCGCCGTGCGCATTGAGGTTGCGGTGGATGCGCGCAGAGGTTCTGCCGCTAGGCGTCGTTGGGGACGTACGCGGTTCGTTGCGTTGTGCGCCGCGCGCGGTGCGGTGTAACCTGCTCGACCGGTAGTAGCGAGCGCGCGGGGAGAACGGGTTGGTGGTGCTACAGCAGAGCTTGGAAGCGAAGTTGGAAGGCAGCGGGCGCAGTTGGCGAACCGTGGAGCCTCGGTTCGGTTGCGGTGCGACTGAACTTCGTGGAGGTAGTGCCTTCGCTGTTACGGCTTCGCCTAACCCCTCCATCGAGCGAACGTCTTCAAGCTACGCTTGAAGCCGCCGCTCATGTCGAACGCTGGGCGTCACAATTGCCGACGGGCATCCCGATGCGGATAATTCTCGCCACAGTACACAAGAATTCACCAGCTAAAGTTCCGCAACAGGAGGCTAGATGTCGGACACGAACAATTCCACTTGGTTTGAGGACTATGCCGAGGACGCAGACGACCTACAGGTGGAGGAATATGACATCACTGCCGCCCCAAACGACTTCAACGTCCTCACAATCCACAGTTTCCTTGAATCCGGTGCCGTCCGCATACCCGGTTTCCAGCGTAACTACGTCTGGGACATCGGCCGCGCCTCTAAGCTGATTGAATCCCTCATCCTCGGGCTGCCTGTGCCGCAGGTCTTCCTGTATGAAGTCGAGCGAAACAAGTTCCTTGTAATCGACGGGCAACAACGCCTCATGTCGATCTACTACTTCATCAAACAACGATTCCCTCGGAAGGATCGACGTTCCGAACTTCGAGTGATTTTCGATCAACACGGAAAGATTCCTGACAGCGTCATTCACGATGACGACTACTTTGAGAACTTCCGCCTAAAGTTGGCGGAGTCGTTGCCAAATCACCCCAATAGATTCAAGGGGCTCGGATATCAGACACTCGAAGGTTACAAGACGCAATTCGAGCTTCGTACTATTCGCAACGTCATCATCAAACAGAATTCACCACAGGGGGATGACTCTTCGATGTATGAGGTCTTCAACCGCCTAAACACCGGCGGGATCAACCTCAAGCCTCAAGAGATTCGGATGAGCATGTATCACTCAAATTTCTATGAAATGCTTTACCGCGCCAACTCCCATCCTGGATGGCGGCGACTGTTGGGAAATCAGGACCCCGATCTTCACATGAAGGACGTCGAAATTCTCCTGCGTGGTTTTGCGCTTTTGGTAGACCGCAATAATTACGCACCTTCGATGGTTAAGTTTCTGAACCAGTTCTCACGGAAAGCAAGAGGTCACAGGAACGAACAGAATGAGTTTCTTGCTACCTTGCTGGGCTCGTTTTTCGATGCATGCACTGATCTACCGGATAATGCATTCCTCAACAAGAAAAGCGGCAGGTTCAACGTCGCTCTCTTTGAGGCCACGTTTGCGGCAGTTTGCAGTAAGCCGTTTTCGGAAAACAGAATGCTTGTGGCAAGGCTACAGGCAGGTCGTTTGGCCGAGTTGGAAAGCGACAAGGCATTCCTTGACGCAATGCTCGAAGGAACGACGCAAACGAGAAACGTAAAAATCAGACTTGATCGGGCTTCTCAGATCCTTGGATCGTTTTGAACCATGCACTCCCCGACGCCTGTTGATCGGCTCTATGATGAGTCGGCTTCCGTCATTCGCGCCCTTGGGCTAAGCGAGCCGTCCCTTGCTGTTGCGGCAGGGGATAGCTTTCGAAAGGCGCTTGTTCTCGCCGCCGCTAGCCACTTTGAACATCGTGTTTCGTCGTGCGTCTTGGAGTTCATTCAGGAACGTGCCAACGGGTCTGGCCTTGTCGTGGCATTCGTGAAGAACAAAGCGGTCTCCCGTCAGTACCACACTTGGTTCAAGTGGGATGACACGAACGCCAATCAGTTCTTTGGGTTGTTCGGGAGCGAGTTCAAACAAATGATGGGTGAGCGGATCAAGGCGTCCGAAGAGCTAAAGAGCTCGATCCGCGCATTTCTTGAGATTGGCAATGAGCGAAACAAGCTTGTTCATCAGGATTTCGCATCCTTTTCTCTTGAGAAGACGCTAGACGAAATATATGCGCTCTATCGCCAATCATTGCCTTTCGTCGAAAGTCTAGGCGCTCACCTTAGAGAGTGCCAGCCACCATCCCCGGCGCTATGACGCCCAACCCTGCGGTCAACCGGACCGCCCGCAAGCTGTGCTTGCAGGTTCCCTCCGGCGGCCGTTTACCTTGTTGGGTGTTATAATAAAAAGTGCACTTTGGAATCATATCCAGCACAGAAGCACAGCGCCGAGTCGTGAAGCTGAAAACGGCCAGATGATTGGCGTAAAGCCGAGTGAATTCGAGGTCATCGAGTGGCGCGGGAACGCATCCTCCCAATCCTGAACGGCCCTGCTTGACATACAAGATTAGCCAGACTAGACTAACACCAGTTTCAGGAGAGTCCTATGACATCTGTCAATATGCTGCAAGCCAAGTCTTCGTTGTCACGTCTGGTCGATGCCATCGAGCAGGGGCAAGAACGTGAGATCATCATCGCTCGCAATGGCCGCCCAGCCGCCAAGCTTGTGCCCGTGAACTCCGTGCCAGCCGGCAAGCGCATCGGCGCGGCCAAGGGCAAGTTCAAGGTGCCGGACAGCATCGACATACACAATGCCGAGGTCGCTCGCTTGTTCCTGGGCGGGCAATCTTGAACCTCCTGCTCGATACGCACGTTGCTTTGTGGGCGATTACCGACAGCCCGAAGCTGCCGAAGAAGGCCCGCGAGATGATCGAGTCGCCGAAATCCTCGGTTTGGATCAGCGCAGCTACAGTATGGGAGATAGCTATTAAACATAGCCTCGGGCGCGGCGATATGCCGGTATCCAGTCAGGATGCCCTGCGATACTTCCACGAGTCCGGCTACCGCTTCCTGGCTGTCGAGCCTGAGCACGCGACAGCGGTCGAAGACCTGCCGGTTCATCATGCAGATCCGTTTGACCGCCTACTCGTCGCACAGGCCCTTGTCGAGCCGATGCGGTTGATTACCCATGACCCGATGGTGGCCCGTTACAGCGACACCATTATAGGGGTTTGAGCGCCAACGCAAAGGCTGGTCCAACGTCAATGGATGCACATCCCTTATGGCAGGGTTGAAGCAATTTCACTTTTTTTGCCAAATAAATAACCCACCCATGCATAAGCTGTCGAGCCGGTTGCGGAGGGCTGAAAAAGCCTGCCGCCTGTCGTAAGCGCTGAACGACCAAGATGATGCGGCGAAACCGGGCTGACGGCTTGCCTTGAAATTCTCATTCGCACCCCAAAATTCGGGGTGTTTCAATCCCCGGAGCAGCAAATCATGTTCAACTGGATCAAGACCACCATCCTCATGGCCGCCATCGTCGCCCTGTTCGGCGCGGTGGGCATGCTGCTGGGCGGCGCCGAGGGCATGGTGATCGCGCTTTTGATCGGCGCGGCGATGAACGTGTTCGCCTACTGGAACTCGGACAAGGTGGTGCTGCGCATGTACCACGCGCAGGAAGTGGACGCGCAGACCGGCGGCCGTTATTACGCCATCGTGCGCGAGCTGGCCCGCAATGCCGGCCTGCCCATGCCCCGGGTTTACATCATCGACGAGGCCCAGCCCAACGCCTTCGCCACCGGGCGCAGCCCCGAGCATGCGGCGGTGGCGGCCACCACCGGCATCCTGCAGCTTTTGTCCGAGCGCGAACTGCGCGGGGTGATGGCGCACGAGCTCGCGCACGTCAAGAATCGCGACATCCTGATCTCGACCATGAGCGCCACGGTGGCGGGCGCCATTTCCATGCTCGCCAACTTCGCCATGTTCTTCGGCGGGCGCAGCGAGGACCGCCCCAACCCCATCGTTGCGCTGGCGGTGATGATCGTCGCGCCGATCGCCGCCATGCTGATCCAGATGGCGATTTCCAGAAGCCGCGAATTCGGTGCGGACGCCGGCGGTGCGGAAATCTCCGGCGACCCGGAGGCGTTGGCATCGGCGCTGAGAAAGATCGAAGCCTACGCCAAAGGCCTGCCCATGCCGACGGCCGACGCGCATCCGGAAACCGCGCAGATGATGATCATCAATCCGCTTTCGGGCAATGGCATCAAGAGCCTGTTTTCCACCCACCCCTCGACTGACGAGCGAGTGGCGAAGCTGCTTGCCATCGCCCGTGGCACATAAGCCCAAGGGCAGTCCTTCCAACGCATCGGCGGCCCTGGCCGCCGATGTGCTTTCCAAAGTTCTGCGCGGCCGCACCCTCACCCAGGCGCTGGAGGCGGCGGCGTTGAATCCTTCGCGCCGCGGCGCCGTGCTCGACATGGTCTACGGCGCGCTGCGCTACAAGGGCACGCTGGAAGCGGTGCTGTCGCAGCTACTGAAAAAGCCGCTGGACGACGACTACGGCCATGCCCTGCTGCTGGCCGCACTGTACCTGCTGGCCTACACAGAGGAGGCGCCCTATGCGGTGGTCGACAATGCGGTGAAATCCGCGCCGCGCCACCTGAAGGGCCTGGTCAACGCGGTGCTGCGCAATTTCACGCGGCAAAGCGAAGCGCTGCTTTTGGCGGCGCGGCAAACCGGGGAGGGCCGCAGCAATTTTCCGGCATGGTGGGTGAAAAAGCTCAGCCAGGCCTATCCCCTGCAATGGGAGGACATCCTTGCCGCCAGCCAGCTGCACCCGCCCATGACCTTGCGCGTCAACCGTAGAAAAACCGATATCGAGGCATATCGGGCCGAACTGCAGGCCGGCGGCCATGCGGCGCGGCAGACCGGCGCGTGCGCGCTGACCCTGGAAAGGCCGGTCGCAGTCGACAAGCTGCCGGGCTTTCTTGATGGCCGGGTGTCGGTGCAGGATGCCGGCGCGCAATGGGCGGCGCGCCTGCTCGACGTGCAGGACGGCATGCGCGTGCTCGATGCCTGTGCCGCGCCGGGCGGCAAGACCGGCCACATCCTGGAACTGGCGGACGTATCCCTGCTGGCGCTGGATGCCGACGAGGCGCGGCTGGCGCGCGTGCGGCAGAACCTCGAGCGCCTGGGGCTGGCGGCGGAACTGCGCACGGGCGATGCCGCGCGTGCGCAGGACTGGTGGGATGGCCGCCCTTTCGACCGCATCCTGGCCGACGTACCCTGCTCCGCTTCCGGCGTGGTGCGGCGCAATCCCGACATCAAGTGGCTCAGGCGCCCCCAGGACATCGCCAAATTCGCGGCACGGCAGGCAGGCATACTCGACGCGCTCTGGCAGACGCTCGCGCCCGGTGGTAAATTGCTTTATGCCACGTGCTCGATTTTTTCCGAGGAAAACGCGCAGCAAACAGCAAACTTCCTGGCGCGCCACACCGATGCGAGGCAACTGGCGCTGCCGCCGGAATTGGGCGATGGCCAACTTTTGCCAGATGAAAACCACGACGGCTTTTACTATGCCCTTCTCCAGCGCGCCCGGAATGCAACCGGCTAGCCGTTGTTTGCTGTTGCTGCTCTGCGCCATGTTCGCTGCCGTGTTCATGCACGCGGCCCATGCCGACGATGCCATCACGGTCACGGATGCGTCGCTCAAGCGCAATGGCGAAAACTGGGTGGTCAATGCGACGCTGCGGGTAAACCTCAACCATACCCAGGAAGAGGCCCTGAAAAAGGGCATCCCGCTGAATTTCGTGACCGAGGTCAAGCTGCGGCGCGTGCGTTCGTGGTGGTTCGACGAGGATCTCCTGGCCGGCAATCGCGTCGGCCGCCTGAATTACAGCCCGCTTACCCGCCGCTACCAGCTGGAGACGGTGGCCGGCTTCAAGGCCTTCGATACCCTGGCAGAGGCGCTGGTCGAGCTTGGCCGCATAGAAAACTGGGTGGTCGCCCGCGGCGATGTCCTCAAGCCCGGCAACACCTACGAAATGGCGTTGCGCATGCGGCTTGATCTTGGCCAGCTGTCCAAGCCGCTGCAGATCAACGCCCTTGCATCGGGCAAATGGGAAGTGGAAGGCGATTGGTTCGAGTGGGAAGTCACACCCTGATGCGTTATCTCCTCATCGCGGCGGCCGTTCTCGGCGCGGCGGTGCTGGCCTTGCTGTTTCCGGCAAGCGGCGACACGCCCTTGTTGACTGAAAACTTTCCCGCCCTGCTGATCGTCGGGGCGGTGATCGCGATTTCACTGCTGGCTCTGGTCGGCTGGCAGCTCTGGCAGCTGCGCCGGCGCATACGCGCCGGGGTGTTCGGCAGCAAGCTGACGTTGCGCCTGATGCTGTGGTTCGGGTTGGTGGCGCTGCTGCCGGCGACCGTGGTGTTCGGCGCTTCGGTGTTCTTTCTCAACCGCAGCATCGAGACCTGGTTCGACGTGCGCGTCGATACCGCCCTGGGTGCCGGCGTCAATCTCGGACAGGCGGCGCTGGACGACATGCTGGTCGACCTGACCAAGAAGACCGAGCGCATGGCGCTGGCACTGTCGGACGCGGGCACGGGTTCGGCCATCACCATGCTGTCCGCCCTGCGCGAACAGGCGGCGGTGAACGAGGCCACGCTGTTCGATGAAAAAGGCGGCGTGGTGGCGACCGCGGCGGGCGAGAGGGCGGGCCTGCTGCCGGACATTCCCGAGCGCTCGATCCTCTGGCAGGTGCTGCAGGAAAAGGCCTACAGCCGCGTCGACGACCTGCCGGAAAAAGGCTTGGTCATGCGCGTGCTGGTGCCGGTCTACAGCTCCTCGTTTGCCGGCGAAACGCGGGTGCTGCAGGTGTTGCATGCGGTGCCGCCCAGTCTTGCGCGCGACGCCGAAGCGGTGCAAAGCGCCTACCGCGACTACCAGGAGATCGCGGCTTCGCGTTTGGGGCTCAAGCGCATGTACGGCATGGCGCTCACCCTTACCCTGCTGCTGGCGCTATTGCTGACCATTGCCCTGGCCTACCTGTTGTCCGACAAGATGGGGGCGCCGCTGCGCACCCTGGCGCGCGGCACGCGCGCGGTGGCCAAGGGCGATTTCTCGCAGATGCACTCTTCAGTGCAAAGCCGCGACGAACTGGGTGCGCTGATCCAGTCCTTCAACGACATGACGCGGCAGTTGTCCGAGGCGCGCATCGATGCCGAGCGCAACCAGTTGCAGACCGAGCAGGCCAAGGCCTATCTCGAAAGCGTGCTGGCCAATCTTTCCTCCGGCGTGGTCGCGCTCGACCACCGGCTGCGCGTGCGCGCCATCAACGATGCCGCCGCGCGCATACTCGCGGCGGACGCCGAAAGACTGTCCGGCAAGCCCCTCACCGAGTGGGGTGAGGCCGGCACGCCGCTGCGCAAGTTCGGCGAGGAAGTGGCCGAACGCTTCATCGCGGCCGAGGGCGGGGATTGGAGCGCCCAGTTGGAATTTCCCCGCCCCGGCCATATGCAGATCCTGCTGGCGCGCGGCAGCAAGCTGCCCGCCGAAGTGCAGCGCGGCTACACCCTGGTGTTCGACGACGTGACCAAGCTCATCCGCGCCGAGCGCGATGCCGCCTGGGGCGAAGTGGCGCGGCGGCTGGCGCACGAAATCAAGAACCCGCTCACGCCCATCCAGCTTTCCGCCGAACGCCTGTCGCTGCGGCTCAAGGACAAGCTGGCCGGCAGCGAGGCCGAGATGCTCACGCGCGCGACCGCCACCATCATCAACCAGGTCGGCGCCATGAAAGGCATGGTGGACGCCTTTGCCAGCTACGCGCGCATGCCCAGCGCACAGATCGCGCCGCTGGACCTCAATGCCCTGGTGCGCGAAGTGCTGACGCTATATGACGGCGGCAATGTCCGGCACGAACTGGCGCGGGAGTTGCCGCTGGCGGCGGGAGACCCCACACTTATGCGCCAAGTGATACATAATCTGTTGCAAAATGCGCAAGATGCGCTGGCCGGCAGGCCGGACGGGCGCATTGGCATCCGCACCGAAGCGGCGGAAGATTTTGTAAGTCTGGCGGTCGTGGACAACGGGCCCGGGTTTCCCGAGCAGATGATGGTCAGGATGTTCGAGCCCTATGCCACGACCAAGCCGAAAGGCACGGGGCTGGGTTTGCCGATCGTGAAAAAAATCGTCGAAGAACTCAAGGGAAGCATACGGGTGGAAAACCTGTCCGGCGGCGGCGCCTGCGTATGTGTCAGTTTGCCTGTCTATAAAGGTTCCACGGGGGGTAAGCAGTGAGCGGTTATGTTCTGGTGGTGGATGATGAGGTCGGCATCCGTGACCTGCTGTCGGAAATCCTGAGCGAGGAAGGCTATGACGTATACGCGGCGGAAAACGCAGAGGAGGCGCGCAGATACCGCGCCCAGCGCCGCCCGGATCTGGTGCTGCTCGACATCTGGATGCCGGACACCGATGGCGTCACCCTGCTGAAGGAATGGGCGGCGAGCGGCCAGCTCACCATGCCGGTGGTGATGATGTCGGGCCATGCCACCATCGACACCGCGGTCGAGGCGACCAAGCTTGGCGCGGTCGATTTTCTGGAAAAGCCCGTCGCCCTGGCCAAGCTGCTGGCCACCGTGACCAAGGCCATCAAGAAGGCCGACGCGCCGCGCCGCGCGCCTTCGTTCGAACTCTCCGCGCTGGGCAGGAGCCAGGTGGTGCAGGATTTGAAAAAACGCCTGACACAGATTGCCGGCCATACCCATCCCGTGCTTTTGTCCGGCGAGCCAGGCAGCGGCTTCGACTTGTGCGCCCGCTTCCTGCACCCGGCCAATACGCCGTGGGTGGAGATCGCCGAACGCGGGCAACTGGTGGCATCGCCCACGGAGCTGGCGGAAAAGGTCGAAAACGGCACGCTTTACCTGCCCGAACTCGGCGAACTCAACAAGCTGGAGCAGAAGGGCCTGTCGCTGCTGATCGACAAGCTCAACGGCAGCATGGCGCGCCTGGTGTGCGCAACCAGCCGCGACATGGACGCAATGATTGCGGCCAACGAATTCGATTCGCGCCTCTATTACCGGTTGTCCGCGGTCAGCGTGCACATCCCGCCGCTCAGGGAGCACCGCGAGGACATTCCCGACATCGCCAATTTCATGCTGAGGCAACTGATCGAAAGCGGCGAATGCCCGCCGCGCAAGTTCAGCGTTGCAGCGCTCAACCAGCTGCGCCATTTCGACTGGCCCGGCAACCTGCCGCAGCTCAACAACATCGTGCGCACCCTCGCCATTGCTGCGCTCTCCGACGAGATCGACAGCGAGGACGTCAACCGCGTGGTGGCGCCGCTGAAACAGGCGGCCAGCCCGTCCCTGTTGCAGATGGTTCCCATGGACCTGCCGTTGCGCGAGGCGCGCGACATATTCGAGCGCATGTATTTCGAGCAGCTCATCCAGAAGGAGGGCGGCAGCATGACGCGCGTGGCGGACAAGGCCGGCCTCGAGCGCACCCACCTTTACCGCAAGCTCAAGCAGCTCAACATCCGTCATGGCAAACGGCTGGACGAGGACTTGTGAGGGGTCAGGGGTCAGGATTCAGGATTCAGGATTCAGGATTCAGGAGATGTGCTTCGCGGTTTTATTCAATTTCGCGACCGCAGGTCGCACGTTCCCTGATCCCTGAATCCTGAATCCTGACCCCTGACCCCTGACCTATGAAGATCATCATCCTCGGCGCCGGCCAGGTCGGCGCCACGCTGGCCGAAAGCCTGGTGGCGGAGAATAACGACCTTACCGTGGTGGACATGGACCGCGAGCGCCTTGCGCAGTTGCAGGACCGTTTCGACCTGCGCACCGTGCAGGGACATGCCGCCCATCCCTCGGTGCTGAAAAAGGCGGGGGCAGAGGATGCAGACATGGTGGTGGCGGTGACGCAAAGCGACGAGACCAATCTCGTTGCCTGCAAGTTGTGCGCCAGCGAGTTCAACGTACCCACGCGGGTGGCGCGCCTGCGGTCGACGGATTATCTCGCACAGGACGAGGATGACGGTGAAACGCTCGCACGCCGCCATTTTGCCGTCGACCACACCATCAGCCCTGAGCAGGAGATCACCCATTACCTGCGCCGCCTGATCGAGCATCCGGAGGCGCTGCAGGTGCTCGATTTCGCTGACGGCCGCGTGCGCCTGGTGGCTGTGCGCGCCTACCACGGCGGGCCCATGGTCGGCCATGAACTTCAGGTCATCCGCAAGCACATTCCCGACCTCGAGTGCCGGGTGGCGGCGATTTTCCGCAAGGGCCGCGGCATCGTGCCCGAAGGCCATACCGTGATCGAGCCGGGCGACGAGGTGTTCTTCCTGGCCAGGCAGGAAGACATCCAGCCGGTGATGCGCGAACTGCGGCGCGTGGACCGCCCGGTGAAAAAGGTCATGATCGCCGGCGGCGGCAATATCGGCAAACGCCTGGCGGCGGCGCTGGAGCGCGAGTACGAGGTCAAGATCATCGAACACGACAAGCAGCGCTGCACGCAACTGGGCGCAGAACTGAACCGTACCCTGGTGCTCTTGGGCGAGGCCACCGACGAGGAACTGCTCGACCAGGAAAACGTGCAGGACATGGACGTCTTCTGCGCGCTCACCAATGACGACGAAGACAACATCATGTCCGCGCTCCTTGCCAAGCGCATGGGCGCGCACCGCGTGCTGGCCCTCATCAACCGTGCCTCCTATGTCGACCTGGTGCAGGGCGGTGAGATCGACATTGCCATCTCCCCCGCCCAGGCAACCGTCGGCCCCCTGCTTTCCAGGATCCGCCGCGGCGACATGGCGGTGGTGCACAGCCTGCGGCGCGGCGCGGCCGAGGCGCTGGAAGTCGTGGTGCATGGCGATGCCAAAACCTCCAGGGTGGTCGGCCGCCGCATCGAGGAAATCAGGCTGCCCGAAGGCGCCACCATCGGCGCCATCATCCGCGGTGATAAAGTCGTCATCGCGCACCACGATACCCTGATCGAAGCGGAAGACCACGTCATCATTTTCGTCCTGAACAAGCGCATCATTCCCAAGGTCGAAAAGCTGTTCCAGGTCGGTTTCGGGTTCTTCTGATGCCGGCGCTGTTTTCCCTGCTGCATGTGCTCGGCGGCGTAGTGTTCCTGTTCGGGCTGACCCTGAGCCTGCCTCTGCTGGTGGCCTGGCTCAACGACGAGCCCACGCTGCACCTGTTCGTCAAGGATCTGCTTTTCACCTGCGGCGCGGGCTTCCTGCTGTGGGGCCTGTTCCGTCCCTTCCGGCGCGAACTGCGCATCAAGGACGGCTTCCTGCTGGTGGCCCTGGTGTGGACCGGCCTGCCGGTGTTCGGCATGTTCCCGCTCTTGTCGTATCTGGACATCAGCGTCACCGATGCCTACTTCGAGGCGGTCTCGGGCCTGACAGCGACTGGCGCCACCGTGCTCACCGGGCTGGACGGTCTGCCGGCCTCCATCAACGTCTGGCGCGGCGAGATGCAATGGTTCGGCGGCATGGGCGTGATCGTCCTGGCGGTGGCCATCCTGCCCATGCTGGGCATCGGCGGGCGCCAGCTGTTCAAGGCGGAAACCCCGGGCCCCATGAAAGACACTCGCCTGACGCCGCGCATCGCCCAGACCGCCAAGGGTCTGTGGCTGATCTATGCCAGTCTCACCGCGCTTTGCTTTGCCGCGTACTGGGCGTTCGGCATGGGCTGGAGCGACGCGCTGGTGCATGCCTTCACCACCATGGGGCTCGCCGGCTTTTCCTCGCACGACGCTTCTTTCGGCTACTTCGATTCACAGGCGCTGGAAATCATCGCCATCACTTTCATGCTGGTCTCCGGCATCAATTTCGCCACTCACTTCAATTTTTTGCGCGCGCGCACTTTCGGCATTTATGTGCAGGATGGCGAAGCGGGGGTCTTCGTTCTTACCGTGCTTGTCAGCGGTGCCCTGATCGGCGTCTATCTGTGGGACATGGGGCATTACTCGGATATCGGCACGGCCTTGCGCTTCGCCGTGTTCAACACGGTCTCGGTGGCGACGACCACCGGTTACGCCACGACCGACTTCGGGCTGTGGCCGGCATTCACAGGCTTCTGGATGCTGCTGCTGGGCACCTTTTCCACCTCGTCCGGCTCCACCGGCGGGGGCATCAAGATGATCCGGGCGCGCCTGCTCGTCCAGCAGCTTTATCGTGAGCTCAGGCGGCTACTGCATCCGAGCGCGCAAATACCCGTGCGCTATTCCGGCGCGACGGTGCCCAACCAGATCATTTTTGCCGTGCTGGCGTTTTTCTTTGTCTTTACCCAGACCGCCGTCATCATGACCCTGGCCATGATGGCGACCGGTCTCGAGCCGGTGACTGCGGTGACTGCAGTCATCGCGACGCTTTCCAACATCGGTCCCGGCCTGGGCCAGGTGGGTCCGGCGACGACCTTCGCCGTGCTCAACGATTTCCAGACTTGGCTGTGCACCTTTGCCATGGTGCTGGGGCGGCTGGAGATGTTCACGTTTCTGGTGGTGCTGACCCCCGCGTTCTGGAGAAAATGACCCCGGCCATCGAAAATTTCGAGAAGATGCTCGCCGCAGGTCGCGACGATGCCCTGCTGCGCTTTTCCCTGGGCAATGCCTGGCTCGGCGCGGGCGAAGCCGCGAAGGCGGTGCCGCATTTGCAGAAGGCGGTCGAACACGACCCGAAATATTCCGCCGCCTGGAAACTGCTGGGCCGCGCCCTCAACGAGGCGGGCGACGCGGCCGCCGCACTCGATGCCTACCGCAAGGGCATCGAAATCGCCAAGGCCAAGGGCGACATCCAGGCCGCCAGGGAAATGACGGTATTCGCCCGGCGCATCGAAAAAAACCTGGGCTTATAATTGGGCCATTCCACGACTATAGGATTTCAGGAGCAGAACATGACCCGCATGGTGCATTGCGTCAAACTCGGCCGCGAAGCCGAAGGCCTCGCTTTCCCGCCCGTTCCCGGCGAGCTTGGCAAGAGGATCTTCGAAAACGTTTCCAAGGAAGCCTGGGCCGCCTGGACCCGCCATCAGACCATGCTCATCAACGAAAACCGCCTGAGCCTGGCCGACCCCCAGGCGCGCAAATACCTGATGACGCAGATGGAGCAGTACTTCTTTGGCGCCGGCGCCGATCAGGTCGCCGGCTACGTGCCGCCGAGCAAGTAATGTTTTGCGCGCAAACAAAGAAACGGGCTCATGCGAGCCCGTTTCTTTTTTCAGGACTGGCGGAAATTACATCAATTCCCTTTCCATTTCCTCCAGCGAGGTGTGGCGCACGTCCTTGCCCTTGACCATGTAGACCACATATTCGGACATGTTCTTGGCATGGTCGCCGATGCGTTCGATGGCCTTGGTGGCGAACAGGATGTCGATGGACACGGAAATGGTGCGCGGGTCCTCCATCATGAAGGTGATGAGATGGCGCAGGTTGAGACGGAATTCCTCGTCCACCGCCTCGTCCTGGCGCGCGATGGCCGCGGCGTTGCTGACGTCCAAGCGGGCGAAGCCGTCGAGCGCCTTCCTCACCATATCCAGCACCACTGTGGACATGTACTTGACCTCGTTGAAGCGCGGCAGGATCAGGCGCTCGCTCTGGTGGATCAGCTTGGCCATGCGCGCGATCTTGGCGGCTTCGTCGCCGATGCGTTCGAGGTCGGTGATGGTCTTCACCACCATCATCAGCATGCGCAGGTCCGAGGCGGTGGGCTGGCGCTTGGCGATGACATGCGCCACGTCCTCGTCGATCTGCACTTCAAGCGCATTGACGTTATGGTCGTGGGCGATGACTTCGTCGGCCAGGCTGAGATCGCCGCCGGTCAGGGCTTCGACGGCGCGGGTGATCTGCTCTTCCACCAGCCCGCCCATTTTCAGGACATTGGCGCGAATGCTCTCCAAGTCCATGTCAAACTGCTTGAAGGTATGTTCTGTGGGCATCTCTAAATCTCCTGGAACTGACCCATTATAAGCCTGAGCATGACAAATGCATGACAGGAGGAATCAGCGGGTATTGAAGGCGAGCGTATAGGGCTGCCCGTCGAGCGTGAGTTCCGCCACCCAATCGACCCTGCTGACGGTGCACACCGGCAGGGTGACCCGTGCGCTCCAGTTGCCTTCGGCGTCCTGCCGCAGGTCATAGCGATTGAAGCCCATGTCCATGCCGACCATCTGGAACGACACCGAGGCCTTGCTCAGGCGCGGGCTGGCAATGGACAGCGTAAAGGGCTTGAGCGCTTCCGGCGGGGCGGAAAAGCGCAGGGTCGCAGGCAGGCCCTCGAACATGAAAACACAGCCCGCCGTCGGATCCGGACAGCTGATGGCCTGCGCCTGCTGCGAGGGCTGCTTTTGCCATGCCCCCCATAATGCGAGCCCGGCCAGCGCGACGATGATCAGAATGGGTACTGCGAGACGTTTCATGTCCAGGCTCCTCTTAACATGGCGATGCCGTGCGCACCGTTCTTTCGCGCGATATAGAGGTCATCGCGGGTGACGCCGCCCAGGGCGTATACCGGAATCGGGCTGAGCGCTGCCAGTTCGGCAAACCTTTCCCAGCCCAGGGTGGGTTCGCCGGGATGGCTTTCCGTGGGCAGCACCGGCGAAAGCATGGCGAAATCGGCAAGACCGGCGGCATGCGCAAGCTCCCTGGCGTCATGGCAGGAGGCCCCCACCCATTCGCAATCGGGGCGCACAGTGCATCTCATCAGCGCCCCGCTGTCCAGATGCACGCCGTCGGCGCCTGCCGCGTGCGCCAGGTCGGGTGTACCGTTGACCAGTACCCGCGCCCGGTACGGCCGCGCCCGCCTGACCACTTCGCGCGCAAGATCCAGGCGCTCGGCCTCGGGCAAATCCTTGTCGCGCACCTGGATCAGGCGCAGGCCGTTTTCCAGCGCGGCGTCCAGGCGTGCGAGAAACGCTTCCCTGCCAAGCGCTTTCGCATGGCTGATGGCATAAACCGGCGGCAGCTGCAGCGCTTTCAGGATGGGGAAATTGGCCGGCAGCAGGGGCTCCACCGAATGCGCGGCGGGGTCGTCCCAGGCGAAAGCCTGGCCTTCGTGCGGATGCGGTTCGCCCTGCCAGTCCCACACGCGGAAGAAATTCAGCCGCACGGTGGCGTGCGGATAGGCAAAGATTTTCGTGATCCAGCGCGTGGCCCTGGGCGACTCGATGCCGAGCTCTTCCTTCAGCTCTCGGGTGAGCGCATGTTCCAGCGATTCGCCCGCTTCCACCTTGCCGCCGGGAAATTCCCAATAGCCGGCGTAAACCTTGCCGGCCGGACGCGAGGCCAGCATGACTTCGCCGTTGGCGCGGGTCAGCACCGCGGCGACCACTTCGATGATTTCCTCGTCACCCCAGACCCCCGACCCCTGACTCCCGCCCCCTGTCATTTGCCTTGCCCTGCCCAGTCACGCGCGAACTGCCATGCGGTGCGCCCCGAGCGCGCCCCCCGCCCCAGGCTCCATTGCAGCGCGGCGCGGGTGAAGGCTTCCGATTGGCAGTCGCGAGCGCCCAATTCCCTGGCCCAATGCGCGGCGATGGAAAGATATTCGTCCTGGTCCATGGGATAGAAACTGATCCACAGCCCGAAGCGTTCGGACAGCGAAATCTTTTCCTCTATTGCCTCGCCCGGATGCACTTCGCCGCCCACATGCTTTGCCTCCCCGTTTTGGCTACGCCGAAACTCGTCCCAAAGCGCAGGATGCGCAGACTCGTTTTCCGCCATGTATTCGGGCATGAGGTGGCGGCGATTGCTGGTGGCGTAGATCAGCACATTGTCGGCGGGCGTGGAAAGCGAGCCGTCGAGTGCGGCCTTCAGCGCCGGATAACCGGGCTCGTCGGAGGTGAACGAGAGGTCGTCGCAAAACAGGATGAAGCGCTGCGGCCCCTGCGGCAGCAGGTCGAAGAGCTCGGGCAGGTGCGCAAGTCCGGCCTTGTCGAGTTCCACGAGGCGCAGGCCCTTGGCGGCGTATTTTGCCAGCATGGCCTTTACCAGCGAAGACTTGCCGGTGCCGCGCGCGCCGGTCAGCAGCACGTTGTTGGCGGGCTTGCCGGCCACGAACTGGCGCGTGTTGGCGTCGATTTTCCGCTTCTGCTCGTCGATGTTGAGCAGGTGCCTGGATTCGATGCGATGTGGGCGTGCGATCGGGCGCAGGCTACGGGTTTCCGCGATCCAGCGTGCAGCGTGCGTCTTCTTCCAGTTGATGACGGGCGCAGGGGCGCCTTCTAGGCGGTCGAGCAGGTGCTCGATACGGGGCAGCAGGGTTTCAAGTGGGCTCATGCATTAAAAACCTTGAACAAGGAGGACAAGAGATTTTGTCTTTCCTCCTGCCCTCCTGTCCTCTTTGTGAGAAATCATGTTCTGTATTCCGCGTTGATCTTCACATAGTCATAGGAAAAATCACAGGTCCATACCGTGGCCTGGGCATCGCCGCGGTTGAGGATGACGCGGATGGTGATCTCGGCTTCCTTCATCACCGCCGCGCCCTGGGCCTCGGTGTAGCTCGCCGCGCGTCCGCCCTTCTCCGCCACCAGCACCTCGCCGAGATAGACTTGGATCGCATTGACGTCCAAGTCCATCACCCCCGCGTAGCCGATGGCGGCGAGAATGCGGCCGAGGTTGGGGTCGGAGGCGAAGAACGCGGTCTTGACCAAAGGCGAGCGCGCGATGGCGTAGGCGACCTGCTTGCACTCGGCACGGTCGCGGCCTTTTTCGACCTGCACGGTCATGAACTTGGTGGCGCCTTCGCCGTCGCGCGCCATGGCCTGTGCGAGCCGGATCGATACCTCGGACAGGGCGGCTTTCAGCGCGGCGCAGTCGGCCGATGCGGCGTCGGTGATTTCGGCATTGCCGGCCTGTCCGGTGGCGATTAGGATGAAGCTGTCGTTGGTCGAGGTGTCGCCGTCCACGGTCACGCAGTTGAACGAGACGTCGGCGACTTCCTTGACCAGTCGGTTCAGCACGGCTTGCGACACCGCGGCGTCGGTGGCGACGTAGCCCAGCATGGTGGCCATGTTGGGATGGATCATGCCGGAGCCTTTGGCGATTCCCGTCACGGTCACGGTCTTGCCGCCGATCCGGGCCTGCACTGAAACTGCCTTGGCCACGACGTCGGTGGTCATGATGGCGTGCGCCGCCTCGCTCCAGTGGTCCGGCGCCAGGTCGGATTTTGCATACGGCAGCGCGGGCAGGATCTTGTCGACGGGCAGCGGTTCCAGGATCACGCCGGTGGAAAAAGGCAGCACCTGTTCGGATGCGATGCCGAACATTTCCGCCACGGCCGCACAGGTCTGCTTTGCGCGTTTGATGCCCTCCTCGCCGGTGCCGGCATTGGCGTTGCCGGTGTTGATGACCAGCGCGCGGATGTCGCCGCTTTGCAGATGCTGCTTGCAAACCGTCACCGGCGCGGCGCAGAAGCGGTTTTGCGTGAACACCCCCGCCACTTTCGAGCCGGGTGCAAGTTCGATGAGGGTGATGTCGCGGCGGCCGGGTTTCTTGATGCCGGCGCAAGCAACGCCGAGCCTCATGCCGGCGACAGGGTGAAGCGAGGCAGGATCGGGAGCGGCGAGGTTGACGGGCATGGCGGCAGTTTCAGGACACGAAAGCCGCCATTTTACTTCTCTCCGTTGGGTTTTTTCCCGGCCAGCTTGCGCATGATCTCGTGGCTCAGGCTGTAGAAACGCGGCGTGGGGCCGAGGTCTTCGTAGATCGGGTCGCCCTGGTCATCTTCCGCAATAATGCGCTTGCCCGGTACATAGGGCATGGCCACTTCCAGTTCGTCCAGCGCGGCATGCAGCAGGTCGGACAAGATTTCTTCCTCCGAGCAGTCCGGGTACATGATCTGCAGGGCTTCGATGCGGGCGGCATCGCGCAAGGGCAACTGCATGTGGTAATGCTTGCCGGCCATGGGCGCATGCACATGACTGCGCCAGCGCGGAATGAGATCGCTGATCTTCATAAGCCTGTTTATAGCCCAGAACCGCAGGCTGCCAAGTTCATTTTTTTGCGAACACGAGCAGCCGATTGTTGGCCGGCATGGCGTGGTCCGCCCGCATGTGCAAGCCATTGATTTCCGCGCATTTCGCCACGGCCTCGAAATCGCGGATACCTGATAGCGGATCACGGGCTTTCAGCCATTCGTCGAAGCGGGCGTTGCTGGCGGAAGTAAATGCGCCGCCATAGTTGAACGGGCCGTAAATGACCAGACGTCCGCCCTCTTCCAGCAAGGCCGCGGCGCCGGCGACGAGTTTTTGCGCCAGCGCCCAGGACACGATGTGCAGGGTGTTGGCGGTGAACACGCCGTCATAGGTTTGCAGTGGCCAAGGCCCGTTCACATCCAGGGCCACTGGTGCCGGCACGTTGGGCAAGGCGGCTTCCTCGATCCACGCGCGGATGCCGGGGTGGTTGGCTGGCAGATCGCTGGTCTGCCAGACCACATGCGGCAGCGCCGCGCCGAAATGCACCGCATGCTGGCCGGTGCCGGAGCCGATTTCCAGTATGCGCGCAGGCTGAGCGAACACCTGTCGCAGGACGGCGAGGATGGGACCCTTGTTGCGCTCGCAGGGTTCGGAGAAGGGCTTGTCGACGCGGGTCAATTGCTTCTGCTCGGAGGTCTTTTGCATTCGCACCGGTATTCCAGGCTTTCGAGCCGGCTGGCGCGGCAGGAAAAAATCTGCACGCCAGTATCGCTGCAGCTTTGCTTGCACTGCGCTTCCTTGTCGAGGCAAAAGGCCATGTAGTCCGGCGCATTGTCCTTGTCGGTCTTGTCCGCGCTGTCCGAAGCGCAGCCGGCCAGCAGGGCCAGCATAAAAACCGAAGCCAGGGCACGCATCATGGATAGTCTCCCGAAAATGGCAATAGGAATTGAGGGTATCGTCCCAAGCATATCAATTCGTCACGGTGCCGGGCCGATGTCGACCAGGCGGCCGTCGTCCAGCAGCAGGGCGGCCTTTATGCGTTTGCCGGCATAAAGGCCCGCAAGTGCCTCGGCATAGCGCGCAAGCTGGGGCCGGTAGAGCGCGGCCAGCGCTTCGTCGGGCAGGGCGGCATTTTCCTCGCCGGTCTTGTAGTCGAGGATCCAGACGGCATCGTCGAATTCCACCAGCCGGTCGATGCGCAGGGCATTGCCGTCGCGGTCGAGGATGGCGAGCTCGTTGCGCGCGCGCCGGTATTGCGACGGGTCGAAATAGCGCGCGAGTTGCGGCATGGCGATGAGCGCGCGCGCGCGGCTTTCGATGTCCGCCAGCGTGCCGTCGCCAATACCGAGGCGTGCGGCCAGCGCCCGAAGGTTGCGCGGCGACCCGGGCGGGGCGTGGCGCTCGAGGCAGGCGTGGAAGAGCTCGCCCAGGGCGGCAGCCGGGCTCGTCTGTTCGGCGGCCATGCGCTCGCCGACGGCGGGGGCCTCGATGCGTCGCGGCCGGGCAGTCGGAACGGCGGCTTCGGTCCGCGCACAGACGGGCAGGTCGGCAGGCAGTTCTGCGTTTGCCCAGGCTGCGGCGATGCGCTTTAGCCATTCGTTCCTGTTGTCGTCGCCGCTGACGACGAGACCCTGTTTCGCGCGGGTCAGCGCGACATACAGCAGGTTGGCGGCTTCGCGTTGCGCCAGATTTTCCTCTTCTTCGAACCATTCCCGGCGGAAGGCGCCGCGCTCGTCCTTTTTGCCATAGAGCGAGAAGTGCTGCGGCCGATCGGCCGTCGGCGGCCAGGGCGACAGCACGTGGTAGGTTTCGCCCTGCCGGTGGTCGCTGCCGCCCAGCAGCCAGACGATGGGCGCTTCCAGGCCCTTGGCGCCATGGATGGTCAAAAGGCGCACGGCATTTTCGCCGTCTGCGGCGATGCCTTCGCCGGGTGCTGCGTCGACATCGCCGATCAGGTTTTTCAGTTCGCGGATGAAGCCGGCGAGCGTGGGGTAGCGCCCGCCGTCCTGGGTCAGCGCGAGCTGCATGAAGGCGCGCAGGTTGGCGGCGATCTGCGGGCGCTTTGCCGCTGGGGCGGCCGCGGCATGGCGCGCTTCCGCATCGCCCTCGAAATAGATGCGGTCGAGCAGGTCGTGCACCGGCAGGATGCCGACGTGCTTGCGCCAGCCTTGCAACAGGCGCCAGGCGCGCGCGAGGCGGGCGGGGCAATCGGCGGCAGCCGCCAGCTTTTCCAGCCGGCCCCACCAGTGCGTGCCTTCCTGCGCGCTCAACCGCAGCAGTTCTTCGTCGCTTGAGGCGAACAGCGGGCTTCTCAGCGCATGCGCGAGCCTGAGGTCGGCGTGCGGGGTCGCCAGGGTTTCCAGCAGCGCGATCAGGTCCTGCGCTTGCAGCGCATTGAGCAGCCCGCCGCGGCGCGAGGTGATGAAGGGAATGCCGGCCTGCTCCAGCGCGCGCTCATAGATTTGCAGGTGGGTGCGCCTGCGCACCAGGGCGAGCACGTCGCCGGGGCGTGCGGCATGGGCGCCGCGCCCATCTTCGACCTGCCAGCGGCCGAGGATTTCGTCGCGCAGCATGCGGGCGAACTCTTCCGCCTCGAGATGCACGGCCTTGTCTTCGGCTTCCGGCAGGGCAGTGGTGAGCGGATTGCGCAATTCGCCGGGCGCCGCGGATTCGCTTTTTTGCACGGCCACTTTCAGGCAGCGCACCGCGCCCGCGAGACTTTCGTTTTCTTCGGCATGGCCGTGGGCCTCGAAGCCGGCTTCATCGGCGAATACCGGATTGAGCGCATGCACCAGTGCGGGTGCAAGCCTGCGCGTCGTGTTCTGGGTGAAGCGTTCGGCACGAAAATGCGTCTGCAGGAATTCGGCGGCGGCATCGAACACGCGCGCTTCGCCGCGGCGGAAGCGATAGATCGCCTGCTTGGGGTCGCCCACCATGAACACGGTCATGTCGGCGTCCGCTGCACGGCTTTCGGAAAGCCAGGCCGAGAGCCCCTGCCACTGCAGCGGGTTGGTATCCTGGAATTCGTCCAGCAATAAATGCCGGTAACGCGCATCCAGCTTCAGCGCCAAAAGCGGCGCATATTCCTCGTTTGCCAGCAGGCGGCAGGCGAGCCATTCGGCATCGGCGAAATCGATCACGCCCAGTTCGGCCTTGGCCTCCTGGTAGGCCTGCAAAAAGGCATGACCCAGCAGCAGGCCGTGGCGGTTGAGCCGCCAGGCGCGGATCTCGGCGAAGTGGTCGCTGATTTGCTCCAGCGCGGTTTCGACCTGATCGAGGTCCTTGAGATAGGCATCGAGTCCTGCGCCCAGCGCCTTCTGCAAATCCCTGGTAGCCTGCGCCTTGCGCCGCGCACCGGCCGTCATCAGGTGTTTCGTCAAGACGGCGTGCGCCTCTTCGGGGGGGAGAGCGAGGCTTTGCAGAATCGGCGCGGCGCGCGCGCGCTCGGTCTTCGAACCTTTTTCCAGCGCCCGGCCCACGCGCTTGACGCGCGCACGCAGGGATTCGTCTGCCCAGAACGCTGCGACCGGGTCCTGCTCCGGATCGAATTGCAGGCTGGCGCGCAGCTTTTCGAGCGCGTAAGCCACGGGCTCGGCCTGGCCATCGGTATAGGCCCACCATTCGGCGCGGCGTTGCAGGAAATGAAACAGCAGGGTCTCCAGGTTGGCCTGGCCGTAGTCGTCAAGCAGGGCGGTCAGCGCCGCACCTTCCGGCGAATCCGGCGCGCGCGCCCAGTCGTCGGTCAGGCGCTCCCAGACCTCGCGCTGCAACCGGCTTTCGCGCTCCAGGAGCGAAGCGCCCCAGGGCAGCCCGGCTTCCAGCGGCGCGCTTTTCAACAGATCCATGAACCAGCCGTGGAAGGTGGTGATGGCGGGTCCGGGCGTGGCGGTTAGCACCGCTTCCAGCAGGCCGCGCGCGCGCGGCAGCAGGGTTTCGATTTCCGTTTCCGGGACCTTGCGGTCGATCAGGAACTTGCGCACCTCGCCGTCGCTTTTCAGCGCCAGCACCTGCAGCCATTCGTTCAGGCGGTCGGTCATTTCCTGCGCGGCCTTGCGCGTGAAGGTGATGGCGAGGAGTTCCGAGGGCGCGGCGCCTGCCAGCAGCAGGCGGATCATGCGCGACACCAAGAGCCAGGTCTTGCCGCTGCCGGCGCAGGCCTCGACCACGCAGGAAGTGCGCGGGTCGAGGGCGGCGGCGGTATCGAGCGGCCTACTCATCCCAGTTTCCCTTTCTGCACAGTCCGCGCGCTTCGCAGTAGCGGCACACGGCATCCACGCCGTTGGCCGGCAGCTTCGCGCCCGCGGCGATGGCTTCGAGCAGTTGCGGAAGCCTGAGGCTGATGGCCTCGACGTCGGTTTCGCCGTCCAGGCAGACGGGCGCCACGGTTTCATCGTCTATGGGCAGGAAAGCGGCTTCGGCCCCGGCCAGCCAGGCGTAGAAGGGCAGTTGCACGTTTTCTTCGGGATCGGCCGCGGCGTTTTTCAGCGCGCGCAGGCTGCGCGTCTTGTAGTCGATGACGCGCAGCGCATTTTTGTTCCGGTCGATACGGTCGATGCGGCCGTGCAGCCGCACTTCGCCCAGGCCCGGCACCTGGTGCCGCCTCTCCAGCTCGGTTTCGCCGCTCTGGTAGCGCCAGCCTTCGGCCACCTGGTCCAGCCAGGCGTCGACATAAGCGGGATGGATGCCTTGCCAGCGCGCGCGCCAGGCGGCGGCGGTGTAGGCGGGCAATCCGGCGAACCCGGCTTCGGAATATTCGCGCAGCAAGGCCAATGCCGCTTCGCGCTCCTCGGGCGGGGCGGCGTCGTGGAAGCGCTTGAGGATGGCGTGCAGGGCGGTGCCGTAATCGCTCTTGTCGAGCGCTTCGTCGGCTTCTTCGAGTTCCTCCAGGCGCAGCACGCTTTTCGCGAAAAACCGGTAAGGGCAGTCGAGCAGGGTCTGGTAGGCGGTGGGCGAGTAATGGTCGGGCAGACGCTCCGGCGGCACCGCCGGCGCGGGACGGCCGGCGGCCGGCGGCGGTTCGCTTGCCCGTGCCGGCGCTTCGTCGGCGGCCTGCGTTTCCAGCCTGCTGCCCCAGGCCGCTTCATGCAGCGCCTGCAGCCGGATGACGAGCGGCGAGGCGGGATTGGGCTCGTCCTCGTGCCAGGCTTGCCAGCTCAAAAGCGCCTGGCCGCAGGCGAGCAGGGGAATGAGGTCTTCCACGGACTGCCGGGCGGCTTCGGCGAAGGTCGGCAGCCCCAGTTGCGCGCGCGTTGCCTGGTTGAACAGGCTGGTGCCCGGCGTGCCGGGCAGCCGAGCGGCATCGGCGCCGATCACCGCCACGGCCTCGAAGCTGCGCCCGCGCGCCGCTGGCAGGGAGGTGAGCACGATGGGGCTGGCCACGCTCTCGTCGACGAAGGCGGCATTTTCCAAGGCGCGGTCGAGCCAGCGCCGCCATTCGCCGAAGCCGTATTTTTCCGTGTCCAAGGCGAGCTCTGCGCGCAGCCTGGCCAGGGTTTCCATCAGGCTGGCGCCGGCGGCGTCGGCCTTGAGCGCCCCGGTTGCCTGCAGTCGCGCGAGGCTTTGTTCCAGGCGGCCAAGCCAGGCGCCGAGGCTGGCGCGCGAGCGGGGAAAGCCGCGCGCGGCTGCGGCGAGCGCATCGAGCCAGGGCAGGGCGCCGGGCACGTGCTGCCCGGCGAGGCGGCGCAGTTCGTTCATGCCCTGTGCCACGCCCTGGCGGCGCATGGCCAGCTCCAGGGCCAGCACCGAGTCCTGGCGCGCGGCGACTTCGCCCAGCACGAAGGGCGACTTCAGCAGGTCCAGGAACTCCACATGCGGAAAATCGCGCGCCACGCATTCCAGCCAGCGGTCGATGACCGCGGCGGCGGCGGTGGTGGACAGCGCCCAGCCGGTTTCGTCCGCCACCAGCACGTTCATGCGTTCCAGCAGGGCACGCACGCGGCGCGAGCTTTCGCGGTCCAGCGCGATCAGGCCGATCCGCCGCCGTCCGGCGTTCAATTGCCCGGCGACCCAGGTGGCGACGGCGCGTGCCTCCGCTTCCAGATGCGGGGCCGGGCACAGTCGCAGCCGGCCGTGCAGGGGAGATATTGTGTGAACACTTGCTACCTCCATAGCCCTTGTTTTTATTGGCGATGGCGATACCCGCCAAGCGCTGTCCAGCACCTGCGTCACGCCGTCAGCGGCTTGCGTGGACGCTTCGAACAGCCGCACGGGCGCGTGCTCGGCATGGCGCTCGAGAAATTTTTTTTCCAGTGCGGTGAGCGGGCCGAGCGCGTAGCCGTAAAGCGGCCGCGGGACGGCGGCCGCCTGTTCGAGCAGGGCGTCGAGCGCGCGCGCATAGCGCGCCTGGGGATCGCTGCCGCCGGTATTGAGCGCCTGCCAGACGGCTTCGATCAGCGCGGTTTCGCGGCCGAGGTGCTCGCCGCGCAGGGGGCGCAGGCGGCCGGCGATTTCACCGCAAAGGCGCGCCGCGGACAACTCGTCCGCCAGTTGCAGCAGTTCCTCGGCCAGCGCCCAGCGGTCGACCGTGCCCAGCCAGCCTTCGCGCCGCAGCACGCCGTACAGGCGGGCGAGCCTTTGCGATTGCGGCTCGGCTGCACCTTCTGCCAGGTTTTCGGCCCAGGACTTGAGCGGCGTGATGAAGGGCGGGATGAGTGCGGCGTGTCCGGCCGCATGCGCCAGGGCGCGGGCGAAATCCTGCCCGGCGCGGTGGTTGGGTACGAGAACGACGAGTCCCGACAGGTCCGGGAGCAGGTCGGCGTGACGATCGAGGAGTTGGCGGGCGACGGTCTCGGGCAGGATGGCGCCGGCGAGGGGAATCCTGTCGATTCCCACGTCTGTTACCGTTCCAAGTATTGGAGCTTGTCCTTGACCTTGGCCCAGTCATCGGCATCCGGCAGGGGATTCTTGCTTTCGATGATGGGCTTCCATTTTTTCGCTAGTTCGGCGTTGATTTCGAGGAAATGGCGCTGATCGGCCGGGCAGTCGTCTTCGGCGTAAATGGCTTCCACCGGGCATTCCGCCACGCACAGGGTGCAGTCTATGCATTCGTCGGGGTCGATGACCAGGAAATTCTCGCCCTCGCGGAAGCAGTCCACGGGACAGACGTCCACGCAATCGGTGTATTTGCACTTGATGCAGGATTCGGTAACGACGTAGGTCATGGTGACAGCCTCGTTGATTTATCGAAAAACCACCCCTGCTTAAGGGTGCTTTCAATTTTTGTGGGTTTTCGGGTAGGATAGCGGCAACACTCTGGTTTTGCCAACCAAATTGAACCATCAACTTTCCCTGTTGCCGCAGCGAGTCGGCATGTCTATGTTCCCCGTCAGGAGTTCTCCATAATGAGCGAACACATTAACCACATCTCCGATGCCTCTTTCGAGCAGGAGGTCCTGCAATCCCCGTTGCCGGTGCTGGTGGACTACTGGGCCGAGTGGTGCGGCCCGTGCAAGATGATCTCCCCGGTGCTGGACGAAGTGGCCAAGGAATACGCCGGCAAGCTCAAGGTCTGCAAGCTCAACATCGACGAAAACCAGGCCACCCCACCCAAGTACGGCATCCGCGGCATCCCCACCCTGATGATTTTCAAGAACGGCAATGTCGAAGCCACCAAGGTCGGCGCCCTCTCCAAGTCCCAGCTTACCGCCTTTGTTGACAGCAATATCTAACCCGTCTAGTCTTAGCTGAAACAAGAAGCATCCTGCCTCCCGCGTTCGCGGGGGGCTTCTTCAAAACCCGTCCCTTCAATTCTCCGGCCTTGTGCCAAGCACACCCATCATGCATCTGTCCGAACTGAAGCAGTACCACGTCACCCAACTGGTGGAAATGGCCACCGCCAACGGCATCGACAACGCCAACCGCATGCGCAGGCAGGAATTGCTGTTCGCGATCCTGAAAGACCATGCGAAAAAGGGCGAAAGCATCTATGGCAGCGGCGTGCTGGAAGTGTTGCCGGATGGTTTCGGTTTCCTGCGTTCTCCTGATACTTCTTATCTGGCAAGCCCTGATGACATCTATGTCTCGCCTTCGCAGATCCGCCGCTTCAATCTGCACACCGGCGACACCATAGACGGCGAGATCCGCACCCCCAAGGACGGCGAGCGCTATTTCGCCATCACCAAGCTCGACACCATCAACAACGAGGCGCCGGAGGCGGCCAAGAACAAGATCCTGTTCGAGAACCTCACGCCGCTGCATCCGGACAAGCCCCTGAAGCTCGAGCGTGACATCCGCGCCGAGGAAAACATCACCAGCCGCGTCATCGACATCATCGCCCCCATCGGCAAGGGCCAGCGCGGCCTTTTGGTGGCAAGCCCCAAATCGGGCAAGACCGTGATGCTGCAGCATATCGCGCATGCCATCACTTCCAACCACCCGGAAGTGGAACTGATCGTGCTGCTCATCGACGAACGCCCCGAGGAAGTGACGGAAATGAGCCGCATGGTGCGCGGCGAAGTGGTGGCCTCCACCTTCGACGAACCCGCCAGCCGCCACGTGCAGGTGGCGGAAATGGTCATCGAAAAGGCCAAGCGCCTGGTCGAGCACAAGAAGGACGTGGTCATCCTATTGGACTCCATCACCCGTCTTGCGCGTGCCTACAACACCGTGCAGCCGGCCTCCGGCAAGGTGCTGACCGGCGGCGTGGACGCCAACGCCCTGCAAAAGCCCAAGCGCTTCTTCGGCGCCGCGAGGAACATCGAGGAGGGCGGCAGCCTCACCATCATCGCCACTGCGCTGATCGACACCGGCAGCCGCATGGACGACGTGATCTACGAGGAATTCAAGGGCACCGGCAACATGGAAATCCATCTCGACCGGCGCATGGCGGAAAAGCGCGTCTATCCAGCGATCAACGTCAACCGCTCCGGCACCCGCCGCGAGGAACTGCTGCTGCCGCAGGACATCCTGCAGAAGGTGTGGATCCTCAGGAAACTGTTGTACAACATGGACGACCTGGAAGCGATGGAATTTTTGCTCGACAAGATGCGCGCCACCAAGAACAACGCCGAGTTCTTCGACTCCATGCGCTCGGGGAAGTAGGGGTCAGGGATTAGGGGTCAGGATTCAGGATTCAGGGGTAGCGCGGCCGAAGGCCGCGCCCTAATATAAAGGGCGAAGCACTACCCCTGATCCCTGAATCCTGACCCCTGGCTCCCGCCTCAATCGTCCAGATCCTCGATCACGTCCAGGATTACGCGGGTACGCGTGTCCATGATGGCGACGTCGGTGCCGACGATGATGTGCGCATAGCCGTCCGGCAGCCGGCTCAAGCGCCGCTCCAGGTCATCCGGCAGGTGGCGCCATTCCAAGCCGGGCGGCAGCGGCCGGTTGCGGGCAAGCTTCATGGCGTGGCCGGGCGGCACCTTGCCTTTTTTGGCGAGACCGGGCGGCAGGGCGCGGTAATTGCCACGGTAATAATCGCGGATCAGCATGCGGTCGCGGTCGCTGAATACCACGCGCACGTCGTAATCGTTCCCCCGTGCGCGCACGTCGCCATAGGCAGGCATGGTGTCGCAGCCGTTCATGCCGGCTGACGCAGCGAGCAGGAGGCACAGCGGCAGGATTCTTTTCATGCGGGCCCCTTGCCTTATTTGTCCAGCTTGGTGAATTTCGACCCTTCCAGGGTCAGGTTGAACATCAGGCCCTTCTGGTCGAAGATGAAGCCGACGATGGGGTCCTTGATGGTCTGGGTGGAAAGCTCCCTGCCGGCGCCGATGTCGACCACGGCGATGGAGCCGTCCACACCCGCCTTCCAGCCTTCGCTGTCGCGGAATTTCTTCAGGGCTTCATCCTGCATGAACACGATGACGATGGACTTGACCTGGCCGCCGAGCTGGAAACCGATGGAGGCGGCGGCCGTGCTGTAATAGGCCACGGTTTTGCCGCCCACGCGCAGGGCGCCCTCGCCGTATTCTCCGCCGATGCCGAATCCGGCCTTGTAGACCTTGGGGAAAACCAGGATGCCCTTGGCGCTTTTCAGGAAACTTTCCGCGCCGGCCACTTCGCGGGTGAAACGCGCCAGGGTGTCGTCGACGCCGGCGTCGATGACCTTTGCGCTGTCCGCCCAGGCAGGGGCGGCGGAGAAGACCAACAGCAACAGCAGGGCGGGCAGGCGAAACAGCCTGTTCAACAGTTCCATGATTACATCCTCCAAATTTGCAACGCACAAGCTTCAGTTTAAGCGACAAGTCCTGACTTGCCTAACGGCTTGATTTCCTTTATATTACACGGCTCTTTCGCGTACTCGCCGCGAAAACCGAGACAAAGGACGCCCAAATGAAAGCTGATATCCATCCCGAATACACCGAAATCGACGTGACCTGCTCCTGCGGCAACACGTTCAAGACCGGCTCCACCCTGGGCAAGCCCCTGCACGTGGAAGTGTGCTCCGAGTGCCACCCCTTCTACACCGGCAAACAGAAGATCGTCGATACCGCAGGCCGCGTGGAAAAATTCCGCCAGCGTTACGGCGCGAAGAAATAAGCCGCGCACGGCAGCATGCGAAAAGGCAGCCTTGGCTGCCTTTTCCGTCTGGGTAGCAGGCAGCCTTGGCTGCTTTTTTTGTTTGCCCGCCTCAGCGCGTATCATCACGGTATGCTTTCCGTTTTGCCGAGGTTGTCATGAGTTCCCCCGTACTGCGCCGCGTCGTGGTTGCCCTGAGCGGCGCCTTGCTGCTTACGCACTGTGCGCAGAATCCGGTTACCGGGGGCACGGATTTCGTGCTCATGTCCGAGCAACAGGAAATCCAGCAGGGTGCCCAGGCGCACAAGGACGTGTTGCGGGAATACGGCCGGGTGGACGACAAGCGGCTGCAGGCCTATGTCAATCGCGTCGGCAAGCGGCTGGCGGCGAAAAGCCACCGTGCCAATCTCGACTGGCATTTCACCGTGGTCGACAGCCCGCAGGTCAATGCCTTCGCCCTGCCGGGCGGCTATGTCTACATCACCCGCGGCATCATGGCCTACCTCAATTCCGAAGCCGAGCTCGCCGGCGTGATCGGCCACGAAATCGGCCATGTCACCGCGCGCCACGGCGTGCGCCAGCAAAGTGCCGCCACCGTGGTGGGACTGGGTGCGATTCTCGGCTCGGTGCTGGTGCCGGGCCTGGACAGTCAGGCCGGCTCCTCGCTGCTGCAGGCCATTGGCCAGTCACTGGTGGCGGGCTATGGCCGCGAACATGAATTGGAGGCCGACCGTCTGGGCGCAGAATATCTCGCCCGGACCGGCTACAACCCGCAGGCCATGGTGGAAGTCATCGGCGTGCTGAAAAACCAGGAGTTGTACGACATCGAGCTGGCCAGGCAGGAAGGCCGCGAACCGCGCCGCTATCACGGCTTGTTCGACACCCATCCCAGCAATGACGTCCGCCTCCAGCAAGTGGTGGAGGAAGCCAACAAATACCGCGTGGCAAGGCCGCTGGAAAACCGCGAGGCCTATCTGGAGGTGATGGATGGCGTCTATTTCGGCGACAGCCCCGACCAGGGCGTGATCCGCCACAATGCCCTGCTGCACCAAAAACTCGGCATCGCCGTGCAGTTTCCGCGCGGCTGGCGGGTGCAGAACCAGCCGGAGCGCGTGGTTGCCGTCAACACGGAGGGCAACGCACTGGTGGAGTTGCGCGCCGGCCCGAAGAACGCACGGCCCATGGCTGCCTTGCGCAAGGAACTCAGGCTCGACCCCGGGGCGCGCTATGAATCCGGCAGAATCAACGGCAACCCGGCCGCCTTTGCGGCAGGCACGCTGCAAGGCAAGCCGGTGCTGGCGGCGGCCATCAGCCACGGTGGCAACCAGTACTTCATGGCTGCGCTGGCGCGGGATGCCAGGACCTATCTTCAGTACCGCAATGTAATGCGGGCCGCGATCAACAGTTTTCATTCGCTCGACGCGGAAGAGCGCAAGCTGGCCAAGCCGCATGTCATCCGCGTGATCGAAGCCAAGCCGGGCACGAGCATGGCACAACTCGCGGCCCGCTCACCGCTCGGCAGGAGCGCCGAGGCGCAGTTGCGGCTCATGAACGACCTCTTTCCCGCAGGCGAACCCCGGCCCGGGCAGATGATCAAGGTCGTCGAGTGATGCGCAGTGCTTCCTGGCTCATCGGGCTTTGTTTCATCTGGCTGCTGGCCGGCCTGATCGGGCACGTGCCCTGGAAGGGGCCGGATGCGGAAACCTTCGCGCTCCTGCTGCAAGTGCGCGAGGATGGCGACTGGCTGTTTCCGCCTTCGCAAGTCGGTAGCCATTCCCTGCCGCAGCTTTATCTTTGGCTGGCGCAGGGTCTGGGCGTGGTGCTGTCCCCGCTTTTGCCCCTGCACGATGCGGCGCGGCTTGCCAGCGGCGTCTTCGTCGGCATTACGCTGTGGCTGGTGGCGCTGACTGCGCGCAGGCTTTACGGCGCCAATGCGGTATGGCCCGCAGTGCTGGCGCTGATGGGCAGCATGGGCCTTTTGGTGCCGGCGCACGAAACCAATCCCTATGTCGCGCAACTGGCCGCGGTCGCGCTGTTCGCCTACGGGCTTGCGCGCATGCTGGAAGAGCCCCTGCGCGGCGGCGGGCTTGCCGGCCTGGGCCTGGCGGCACTGTTTCTGGCCGGTGCCTGGCTGCCCGCGCTGGCGTTGGCCTTGGCTCTCTTGCTGCTGCCGGTCTTGCTGCCGAGCTGGCGCACCTCCCTGCGCGTGGGCGGCTCCTGGTTTGCGTTGACCGGCGCCTTCGCCGTGTACGGCATGTGGCTGCTGTCGGTACAGGCGCATCATCCCCAACGCCTGGCCTACTGGTGGCAGCATGCCGCGCTGGGACAGACGGTTTTCGCGATGGCGGAAAACGCCCGCTACAGCCCGTTGTATTTCCTCAATGCCCTGGCCTGGTTCGCCTGGCCCGCCTGGCTGCTCGCGGGCTGGGCGGTGTACCGCCTGCGGCGTGAAGGCTGGGATTCGGTCAGGCTGTGGCTGCCGCTGGGCATCTTCGTCGTCGCCCTCGTCGCCCTCAGCCTGTACACCGGCAGCGAGCAGATCCAGAGCATCATCCTGCTGCCGGCGCTTGCCCTGCTGGCGGGGGCGGGCCTGGGCGAACTCAAGCGCGGCGCGGCCAATGCCCTGCTGTGGTTCTCGCTCATGGTCTTCAGTTTCTTCGCGCTGGTGTTCTGGGTGTACTGGGCCGCCTTTGATCTCGGCTGGCCGGCGCAGCTTGCCAGGCGCCTTTCCAGGCTGGGCATGCAAAGCCAGGGCCTGAGACCCTGGGCGCTGGGCTTGGGGCTGCTTGCAACCTTTGCCTGGATTGCCTGGCTGGTCTGGCTGTGGCGCCAGCCGCGTGCGCCGCAGCGGGCCATCGTGGTGTGGACGGCGGGCGTGACTTTCGTGTGGTGCCTGTTGCTCGCCCTGTTCATGCGCCCGCTGGATGCGCGCCTTGGCTACGAGCGCGTGGCGCGGGAAATCGGACGGCACGTTCCCGCCGCGGACTGTGTCGCGTCGCAGGACGTGGATCCCGTGCAGCGGCGGCTTTTCGCCTACCACGGCGGCCTCGACTTGCGTCCTCATGTCCTGACCGACTGCGCATGGCTGCTGGTCATGCAAAAGAACCAGACCGCATCGCCTGGCCCCGGCTGGACGGCGCAATGGGAAGGCGGGCGGCCCGGCGAACGCAGCGAGCGCTTCATACTTTATCGGCGCCGGCCCTGACATGGCGGACGCGCCCATCAGCGGACTGATCCTGGCGGGCGGCCAGGGCAGCCGCATGGGCGGGCGCGACAAGGGCCTGGTGGCGTATCAGGGCCGCGCCCTGGTCGATCATGTGATCGCGCGCATTGCGCCGCAGGTCGACGAACTGTTCATTTCCGCCAATCGCAACCTCGACGATTACGCGCAGCGCGGTTATCGCGTCATCCCCGATCCCCTGCCGGATTTCCAGGGCCCGCTCGCCGGCGTGCTGGCCGGGCTGCGCGCGGCCGGCCACCCATGGATGCTGATCGTGCCCTGCGACATGCCCCGACTGCCGCGCGATCTGGCCGCGCGCCTGCTGGCGGCGCGCGCGCAGCGGCCCGTCGTCATCGCCGAGGATGGGGTGCGCTGCCATCCTGCCGTCATGCTCATGCGCACCGACCTGACGGAGGCGCTCGAAGCCTATCTTGCCAGCGGCAGGCGCTCGGTGCACGGCTTTCAGGAAAGCGCGGGTTTTGCGCGGGCGCGCTTCGAGGCGGCGGAAATGGCCAACATCAACAGCCTGTCTGACACCGGGCTTTGCCAGCCCGGAGATTTCACCTAGTTTTCCGCCGGGTCCACGTCCAGGTGCCAGCGGACGTTGCGTGCCGGCAGCGCGTACAGCCCGGGCATCCAGGCGCGCAAAAGCTGCTGCAGTTCCGTGCGCCCTGCCGCCTGCAGCCATAGCTGCGCACGTTCCAGCCCGGCCTTTTTCAGCATGGGGGCCGCCACCGGCTGGAAGATTTTCACGCCGGCAATTTGCGGCGCCAGCGCGCGCGCTTCACCCAGCCAGTCCAGCGCATCGCTCAGCTTCACCGCTTCGGCGCGCAACACTGCCTGGTGTGAATGGGGCGGCAGTTCGCCCTGTCTGCGGATTTGCAGCTGTTCGCGCGCGAAGGCGGCAAAGTCGTGTTCGAGCAAATGCGCATACAGCGGATGCTGCGGAAAGCCGGTCTGGATCAGTACCCGGCCCGGCTTGTCGGCGCGGCCGGCGCGGCCCGCCACCTGCATTAGCTGCGCGAACAGTCTTTCCTCGGCGCGAAAGTCCAGGCTGAACAGCGCGCCGTCGGCATCGAGCACGACGACCAGGGTCAGGTTGGGAAAATCGTGGCCCTTGGCGATCAACTGCGTGCCGACGATGAGGTTGGCGCTGCCGGCGCGGATCTGCGCCTGCATGGATTCCCAGCTGCCCTTGCGCCGCGTGGCGTCGCGGTCGGCGCGCACGATGTTCGCGGCGGGGAAATGCCGCGCCAGCGCATCTTCCACGCGCTGGGTGCCGTGGCCGAGGGCGCGGATGTCGGGATTGCCGCAGGAAGGGCATTGGGCCGGAATCCTTTCCTCGTGCCCGCAATGATGGCAGCGCAGGCGCTGCTCGCGCAGATGCAGGGTGAGGCGCGTGGAGCAGCGCGGGCAGGGCGCTACCCAGGCGCAGGCCGAACAATGCAGCACCGGCGCATAGCCGCGGCGGTTGATGAACACCAGCGCCTGCTCGCCGCGCGCCAGCGTTTCGCCGATGACTTTCAGCACCGGCCGGCTCAGGCCTTCCTCGAGTTTTTCCTGGCGCGTGTCGACGAGCCCGAGTTCGGGTAGCGTAGCACCGGTGGCGCGCGCCGGCAGGGCGAGCAGGGTGTAGCGTCCGGCCTCGGCATTGAACCAGCTCTCCAGGCTGGGCGTGGCCGAGCCCAGCAGCACCGGCACGTTGCGCTGGCGCGCGCGGAACACCGCGAGGTCGCGCGCCGAATAGCGCAGGCCTTCCTGCTGCGAGAACGAGGCGTCGTGCTCCTCGTCCACGATGATGAGACCCAGTTCCGGCAGCGGGGTGAACACCGCCAGCCGCGTGCCCAGCACGATGCGCGCTTCGCCCTCTACGGCCTGCCGCCAGCGCGCGAGGCGCTCGCCTTCGGCCAGGCCGCTGTGCAGCACGCTGGTCGCGACAGCGGGAAAGCGCGCGGTCACGCGCTGGGTGAATTGCGGGGTGAGGCCGATTTCCGGCACCAGGATCAACGCCTGGCGCCCGCGCGCCAGCACCTCTTCGACCAGATGCAGGTAGACTTCGGTCTTGCCGCTGCCGGTGATGCCGTGCAGGAGGAAGGGCGCGTACTCGTGCAGACGGGCGGCAACTTGGTCGCAGGCATTTTGCTGTGCAGGCAAAAGCTGTGGTCGCAATGGCGGCGAAGCTGCCGTTTGCGCCTGCGCGATTTCCAGCCAGCCTTTTTTTAGCCAGTCCTGCAGCAAGGCATTGGCGTTGCCGCACAGCGCCGAAAGTTCGTTGGAATCGGCGGCGCCGGCCGCCAGGCGGGCGGCGAGGCGGCGCTGGGCGATGGCGCGAGGCGGCAGCGCGTGCGGCAGCGCGGACTTTCCGGTCTGGGTCAGCGCATAACGCTGCGCCTGTCGCGGCGCCTGGAATCGCCAGCGCCGCAAGGCCGTGGGCAGCGCGGAGAGGGCTATCTGTCCGATGGGATAGTGGTAATAGGCGGCGCAAAACCGAAACAGCGACAGCAGGTCCTCGTCCAGCGGCGGCAGGCGCCGGTCCACCTCGAACACGGACTTGAGCTTTTCCGGCGGGCAGTCCGAACCGTCGGCGATTTCCAGCAGCAGCCCCACCCGTTCCTTGCGGCCGAACGGGACTTTCACGCGCCGCCCGATGTCGGCTGGCGCGAGGTCCTCGCCCACGTAATCGAAAGTCCGGGGCTGGGGCACATCCAGTGCGACACGTGCAATGTTGCGGGGCATGGCGGGCGGTGGATAATGTACTTTGGTTAACCGGGAAAGTTGCGGTTATTTCGTGAAGTTTGTGCTAAATGCTTATGATTAATAAAGGTTTTGGGGTTGTCCACGGAATCTGTGGATAATTTTGTGGATCAAGGCTTGCTTTTGCCCGCAGAGGGCGTAAATACGCCATCGTGACGATTCGGTTAAAAAACGGGCAAAGAGAAAGCGTATTTAAAAACAATCACTTGCAGATTTCATAAAACCGTCACAAAACTTGAACTCGAGTGTCATCCCAGGCACGTTTAGTGTGCATAAGTAAGAACTAATGCGTTAACTGGCATGATATTTGGGACTGATTTTTCTTACTGTATTGAGCAGTAAGCCCACACTCTCGGGCGGGGTGAACTGGTTGATGCCGTGGCCGAGATTGAACACATGGCCCGTGCCGTGGCCGTAGCTTTCCAGGGCGAACTCGACTTCGCCCACGATGGCTTCCGTGCTGCCCATCAGGCACAGCGGATCCACGTTGCCCTGCAGCGCCACCTTGTCGCCCACCCGTTTGCGCGCATCGCCGAGGTCGACGGTCCAGTCCAGGCCCAGTGCGTCGCAGCCGGTGGCGGCCATGTCCTCCAGCCACAGCCCGCCGCCCTTGGTGAAGAGCACGCTGGGCACGCGGCGGCCTTCGCTTTCCTTTTTCAGCCCTTGCACGATGCGAGCCATGTAGGCAAGCGAAAACTCCCTGTAGGCGCGATGCGAAAGCATGCCGCCCCAGGTATCGAAAATCATCACCGCCTGGGCGCCGGCCTCGATCTGCGCGTTCAGATAGTCGGTGACGGCCCTGGCGTTGATTTCCAGGACGCGGTGCAGGAGATCGGGCCGCTGGTACATCATGGCCTTGACCGTGCGAAAGTCGTCCGAGCCGCTGCCTTCCACCATGTAGCAGGCCAGCGTGAAGGGGCTGCCGGAAAAGCCGATCAGCGGCACCGAGCCGTCCAGGGCGCGGCGGATGCTTTTCACCGCATCCAGCACATAGCCCAGCTTGTCGGCGGGGTCGGGCGCGGCCAGATCGCGGATCGCCCATTCCTCGCGTAAAGGGCGTTCGAAGCGCGGGCCTTCGCCCTGGGCGAAATAAAGCCCCAGTCCCATGGCGTCCGGCACGGTAAGGATGTCGGAGAAGAGGATGGCCGCATCGAGGGGATAGCGCGCCAGCGGCTGCAGGGTGACTTCGGTGGCGAGGTCCGGTGACTTGCACAGGGCGAGGAAATCGCCGGCGCGCGCGCGCGTGGCATTGTATTCGGGCAGGTAGCGCCCGGCCTGGCGCATCAGCCAGCTGGGTGTGTAGGCGACAGGCTCGCGCATCAGCGCGCGCAGGAGAGTATCGTTTTTCAGTGCGGACATGGGGCCGGAGGAAAATTCGCCAAACCCCAAGTTTAACCCGGATATTTTCCCAGATCGCGCGATGGCGGCAAGTCCCCCGCTGACCAAGTGCCGAGGGCCTGCGCTACGACGCTGCCCCCGCCGGGGCCGGCAGGATTTCGGTTCGATGCATGCAAAGCATGGATGGCTTGGGTCAACCGCAGAGTATGCGCAGAGTCCGAAAACAGGAAACCCCGCCAAGGCGGGGTTTCTATCATGCGCCTGGGAAGCGGGAAGGCTTACATCATACCCATGCCGCCCATGTCGCCCATGCCGCCGCCCATGGGAGCGGCGGGTTTGTCTTCCGGCAGTTCGGCCACCATGGCTTCGGTGGTGAGCATCAGGCCGGCGACGGAGGCGGCGTTCTGCAGCGCGGTGCGGGTGACCTTGGTCGGGTCGAGCACGCCCATTTCCATCATGTCGCCGTAGGTGCCGCTGCCGGCGTTGTAGCCGAAGTTACCCTTGCCTTCGACGACCTTGTTGACGACAACGGAAGGTTCTTCGCCGCAGTTGGCGACGATTTCACGCAGGGGCTGTTCCACCGCGCGCAGCACGATCTTGATACCGGCATCCTGGTCGTGGTTGTTGCCCTTGAGTCCGGCAATGGCCGCACGTGCGCGCAGCAGGGCCACGCCGCCGCCTGCGACGATGCCCTCTTCCACTGCGGCGCGCGTCGCATGCAGCGCGTCTTCCACGCGTGCCTTCTTCTCCTTCATTTCGACTTCGGTGGCAGCCCCGACCTTGATCACGGCCACGCCGCCGGCCAGCTTGGCCTTGCGTTCCTGCAGCTTCTCCTTGTCGTAGTCGGAGGTCACTTCCTCGATCTGCTTGTTGATCTGGGCGATGCGGCTCTTGATGGCGTCAGCGGAACCGGCGCCGTCGATGATGGTGGAGTTTTCCTTGCCCACCTCGACGCGCTTGGCGCGGCCCAGGTCGGTAAGCTGTGCTTTCTCCAGCGTCAGGCCGACTTCTTCGGCGATGACGGTGCCGCCGGTGAGGATGGCGATGTCTTCCAGCATGGCCTTGCGGCGGTCGCCAAAGCCGGGAGCCTTGACGGCCACGGTCTTGAGGATGCCGCGAATGTTGTTGACAACCAGCGTGGCGAGCGCTTCGCCATCGACGTCCTCAGCGATGATGAGCAGCGGCTTGCCGGCCTTGGCAACTTGCTCCAGCACCGGCAGCAGGTCGCGGATATTGGAGATTTTCTTGTCGTGCAGCAGGATGAACGGGTCCTCCAGCACGGCCATCTGCTTGTCGGCGTTGTTGATGAAGTAGGGCGACAGGTAGCCGCGGTCGAACTGCATGCCCTCGACCACGTCCAACTCGTTTTCGAGGCCTGAACCGTCCTCCACGGTGATCACGCCCTCCTTCCCGACCTTGTCCATGGCATCAGCGATGATCTGGCCGATGGATTCATCCGAGTTGGCGGAGATGGAGCCGACCTGGGCGATTTCCTTGCTGCTGGCGCAGGGCACGGAGATCTTCTTCAGTTCCTCGGTGATGGCGGCCACGGCCTTGTCGATGCCGCGCTTCAAGTCCATCGGGTTCATGCCGGCGGCGACATACTTCATGCCCTCGTTGACGATGGACTGCGCCAGCACGGTGGCGGTGGTGGTGCCATCACCTGCCACGTCGGAAGTCTTGCTGGCGACTTCCTTCACCATTTGCGCACCCATGTTCTCGATCTTGTCCTTGAGCTCGATTTCCTTGGCGACGGACACGCCGTCCTTGGTCACCGTGGGGGCGCCAAAAGAACGGTCCAGCACCACGTTACGGCCCTTGGGTCCGAGGGTGGCTTTCACCGCGTTGGCCAGGATGTTCACCCCGGCAACCATCTTGTGGCGAGCGTCGTCGCCGAACTTGACCATTTTTGCAGCCATTGCTTGCTCCTTGAATTCTGTTGGTTTGAACGTGATTGCCTGACGAAGGGAATTACTTCTCGATCACGCCCATGACGTCTTCTTCGCGCATGACCAGGACTTCCTCGCCCTCGATCTTGACGCTCTGGCCGGCGTACTTGCCGAACAGCACGCGGTCGCCGACTTTCACATCCATGGGAATGGTCTTGCCGCTGTCGTCTTTCTTGCCCGGGCCGACGGCGATGACTTCGCCCTGGTCGGGTTTTTCGGCGGCGCTGTCGGGGATGACGATGCCGGAAGCGGTCTTGCGTTCTTCTTCCATGCGCTTGACGATGATGCGGTCATGCAAAGGACGGATTTTCATTCTAGATCTCCATTGAAAATCAACGAGGTGGAATATTTCCGCGAGGCGGAAGCCATAAGTTCTGGACAGGTGCTGTTAGCACTCTCGGCCGAAGGCTGCTAATGATAGGGGGCGAATATGACAATTTCAAGCCCAATCGCTGATGCGCGGCATTTGATTTGAAACATTGAGGCTTGATTGGGGCTTGAGAAATGAAACAAAACATGGGCGCCCGGCTTCTCCACCCGGCTTCTCCAATAGTGTCATCCTGCGAGACTGGACGTGACACGGTGATATTCCCCAGGCCGTAGCACGGCAGAAATGCCGGAGCGCCATGTGGGCTTGCCGCGAAAGCGGAATGGGGGCCCCGCCGTCCGCCTTTTCGTTGCTCTTCCTGGCATGCCTTATACTCATCTTTGGGGCTGGTTGCATTCCTCCGTCGTGCTCATACCACGAAGCGTCATGGACGTAGGGAGGGGGGACGGCCCCCGCTACTACACGGCCGGTCTGTGATAGAGTCGCATTTCCAACGCCGTGGCACACACCGTTGGGCTCATACCCCAAAGCGTCCAGAACGTAGGGGTCGGGTCACGGTTGTTGGTTTGGCAGTGGTTTCCCAGGGAAAGCTTGGGCCGGGCATTCGACGCATGATCCGGGTTCGAGTCCCGGCGCCGCCGCCCTGCCCTGGTCCTTGCGAGACGGGTTGACAATCTTTGCCTTCCGGTCTTCCTGGCAAAACGCCATTTGCGTCCCGGAAACCCGTCTTTCAGACAGCGATGGGCGGCTACTTTACCGGCGCGTCCAGGTCAGCCACCTGTAGAGGCGCTCTGCCCAGCCTACACCCATAGCCCCAGCCAAGCCGAGCAGCGCGGTGGCTCCAAGCACCAGGGCGATCGACCACCAATACCAGCCTGGCAAGACCGGGAAAATAACAATCAGGACCACGGCCCCCGCCATGGCCATCATGTACCAGAGAAACTGAAACAGAATTCCCCACATAACTAGCCCATCGCGCATGGAGACACCCCCAAGCATAGCATCCACAGGACTTGTGACCGCGGCCATTTTTTTGCGCGGCTGCGAGCGTGAGGAGCGGGGAGCGAGCATGCGGCTATACTCTTCTGACCCCTGACCCCTGACCCCTGACCCATGTCGAGCCTGCAAGACCGTTCGCGCCGGTTCCTCTGGCATCCTTGCACCCAGATGAAGCATCTGGAAACTCTGCCGCCGCTGGCGATTGCCCGCGGTGAGGGGCCGTGGCTGATCGACGAAACGGGCAATCGATACCTGGATGGAATTTCCTCGTGGTGGGTGAACCTGTTCGGCCATGCCAACCCGCGCATCAACGCGGCCATCGTCGACCAGTTGTCGAAAATCGAGCACGTCATGCTGGCCGGCTGCACGCACGAGCCGGTGGTGCAGCTTTCGCAGCGGCTGGCGAAGCTGACCGGCCTGGGGCACGCCTTCTACGGTTCAGACGGGGCTTCCGCCACCGAGATCGCGCTGAAGATGAGTTTTCATTACTGGCGCAACGCGGGCAGGCCGGGCAAGACGAATTTCATCAGCCTGCAGAACGGTTACCACGGCGAGACCGTGGGGGCGCTGTCGGTCACCGACGTGGCGCTCTTCAGGGATCAGTACGCGCCGCTTTTGCGGCAGTCGGCGCAGATGCCCACGCCGGATTTTCGCCGTGCCGAGGAAGGCGAGTCGGCGGAGGTCTTCGCCCTGCGCTGCGCCGACTTTCTCGAAGCGCATCTGCAGCAGCATGCCGACGATACCGCCGCCTTCATCCTCGAGCCGCTGGTGCAGGGTGCGGCCGGCATGGCCATGTACCACCCGGTTTATTTGAGCAGGGCGCGCGAGCTGTGCACGCAGTACGGCGTGCATCTGATCGCCGACGAAATCGCCGTCGGTTTCGGCCGCACCGGCAGCATGTTCGCGTGTGAGCAGGCGCCATTCCCATCTCCCTCAAACCCTCTCCCAGGAGGAGAGAGTGGCCGCAGGCCGGGCGAGGGTACAAGCACGGGCATCCGCCCGGATTTCATGTGCCTGTCCAAGGGCATCAGCGGCGGCTACCTGCCGCTCTCATGCGTGCTGACCACCGATGAGGTTTATGCCGCGTTCTACGGCGATGAGACCGCCAAGGGCTTTCTGCACTCGCACTCCTACACCGGCAACCCGCTCGCCTGCCGCGCCGCGCTGGCCGTGCTGGATATTTTCGAACGGGACGACGTGATCGCCGCAAATCGCAGCAAGGCGGAAGTTTTCTCCGCACAGCTCGATCCGGTCAGGAAGCATGCGCGCGTTACGAATTTCCGCCACCTTGGCATGATCTGGGCCTTCGACGTGGCGGATGCCAAGCCCGGGTTTGCGCGTGCCTTCGCCGAGGGCGCGCTGGCGCAGGGCGTGCTGCTGCGTCCGATCGGCAGCACGGTTTATTTCATGCCGCCTTACGTGATCGAGGAACCGCACATGGCGCAGTTGGCGAAGGCGGCGGCAACGCTTCTGGACACGATCGAATAGACGATGAACATCACTTTTCTGGGCGCGGCCGGCGAGGTCACCGGCTCCTGTTTTCTTGTGGAAACCGAGCACGTGCGCTTCCTGGTGGACTGCGGCATGTTCCAGGGCCAGGGCTCGGCGGACAAGAACCGCGAGGCGCTCGATTTCGACGTGCGCAGGCTGGACTTCGTCCTGCTCACGCATGCGCACATCGACCATTCCGGCCTGCTGCCGCTCTTGGTGGCGAAAGGTTTCGACGGGCCCATCTACACCACGCTCGCCACCTGCGATCTGCTCGAGGTGATGCTGCTCGATTCCGCCCACATCCAGGAGAAGGATGCGGAATGGGCACGCGAGCGCGAGCGCCGCGGCGAGACCCTGCGCGACCCCGACAGCGTCGAACCCATCTATACCGTGGCCGAGGCGCGCAACAGCCTGCGCCAGCTGCACGGCGTGGGCTATGACGTGGAGGTGCGTCCCCATGCCACGGTGAGGGCGCGCTATCGCGATGCCGGCCACATCCTCGGCTCGGCGATCGTGGAGGTGTGGCTGGATACGGAAGGTGTTACGCGCAAGCTGGTGTTCTCCGGCGACCTCGGCCAGCCCGGCCATCCGCTGATGAACGATCCCACGCCGATCGAACACGCCGACTATCTGATCGTGGAATCCACCTACGGCAACCGCCTGCACAAGCCGCTCAAGGAAACCACGGAGGAGCTGGTCGATGCCATCAACGACACGCTGGCCAAGCGGCGCGGCAACATCCTGATCCCGGCCTTTGCCGTGGGGCGCACGCAGGACATGCTGTTCATCCTTTCCGACCTGGCGGCGGATGGCCGGCTGGCGAGCAGGCCGCGCATTTTCGTCGATTCGCCCATGGCCAAGGCGGCGACCGAGATCACGCTCAAACACCATCGCCTGCTCGACGAGGAGGCGCGCCACTTCATGCAGGATTTGCGCACCAACCATCGCACGCCGCTGCCAATCACTTTCACCGAGACCGTGGAAGACTCCAAGGCCATTAACCGTGTCTCCGGCGGCGCCATCATCATCGCCGCTTCCGGCATGTGCGATGCCGGCCGCATCCGGCACCACTTGCGCAACAATCTTGCGCGCGACGAGAACAGTGTCATTTTCGTCGGCTTCCAGGCACAGGGAACGCTCGGGCGCAGGCTGGTCGACGGCGCTGCCGAAGTGCGCCTGTTCGGCGAGGACATCCCGGTACGCGCACGCATCTACACCATCGGCGGCCTGTCGGCGCATGCCGACCAGGGCGCGCTCATGGGCTGGCTTTCGCGCTTTGCCAAACCGCCGCGCCAGTGTTTCGTGGTGCACGGCGAAGCGGAAACCGCCCAGATCTTCGCCGACAAAATCCGGTCCGACCTGGGCTGGGACGCGCTCACGCCGCAGGCCGGCAGGCGATATGCTTTGCCGTGAGGCGTGCATCTGTGCCTTGCCCCCTCCCCAAGGGGAGAGCAACCGTTCGGGTTATCAATGAAAACCGGTGCGGCGCTCCTCGCTCTCCCACGGGCTTGATGTCCCAAGGGGATATCGAACTGCCGCACCGGGCCAGACATAACGCACTACTCCAATCCAGCAAAACAGAACATACAAGGGGGACGGGGAAACGCTACACGTTGTTTCACTTAACGCAGGATCACGCGCTCGACCACGAAGACCAGCGCCACCACGACCAGCAGCACGACGAGGAAGCGCACGATGCGGCCGGCGTAATGGAGATATTTCCCGTCGCGCGTGAACAGCCAGGCCAGCGCCAGGCCGGCCATGCCGATCAAGGCGAAGACCAGCAGCAGGCGCAGCGCAATCATGCCGCCTGGGGGTAGAAATGCGTCACGGCTGCGGGCGCCTCACTGTCGTTTTCGAAGCTGACCAGCTCCCAGGCGGACCGATTTTCCATCAGCGCACGCAGCAGCCGGTTGTTGAGCGCATGCCCCGACTTGTGCGCTTCCAGCCGACCGATGAGGGGCTTGCCGATCATGTAGAAGTCGCCGATGGCATCCAGCACCTTGTGCTTGACGAACTCGTCTTCGTAACGGAGGCCGTCGGCATTGAGCACGCGATACTCGTCCATGACGATGGCGTTGTCGAGCGAACCGCCCAGAGCGAGGTTGTTGTTGCGCAGCATCTCGACCTCGTGCATGAAGCCGAAAGTGCGCGCGCGTGCGACTTCGCGGATGTAGGAAGTCTTGTCGAAGTCCACGCTCACCACCTGGCCCGACTGTTCGAACACCGGATGATCGAATTCGATGGTGAAGTCGATGCGGAAGCCGTCGTAAGGGCTGAGCCTTGCCCACTTGTCGCCCTCCTTCACCTCGATCGCTTCGAGGATGCGCACGAACTGCTTGGGCGCATTCAGTTCCTCGATGCCGGCCGATTGCAGCAGGAAGACGAAGGGCGCGGCCGATCCATCGAGAATGGGCACCTCGGGGCCGGTGAGGTCGATGACGATGTTGTCGATGCCCAGCCCCGCCAGCGCCGACATCAGGTGTTCGACCGTGGCGACCTTGGCCTGGCCCACCGTCAGTGCCGAACACAGGCGCGTGTCGGTGACCTTGTAGGGATCAACAGGAATATCCACCGGCGGATCGAGGTCCACGCGGCGAAACAGGATGCCGGTGCCGGCCGCAGCCGGGCGCAGGGTCATCTCGACCTTGACGCCGGAATGCAGGCCCACGCCGGTGGTCTTGACCTGAGTTTTAAGCGTGCGCTGTTTAATCATGCCCTCGATGGCCCAACTTGTTGTTTGAGAATGGATTTTAACTGCAACAGGGGTCAGGGGCCAGGATTCAGGAATCAGGGAATGTGCTTCGCACCCTAAAAACAACGCGGCCTCCGGCCGCACAACCCCTGCCCCCTGCCCCCTGAATCCTGAATCCTGAATCCTGACCCCTACCCCTTCACACACACCTTGGGCCGCAAAAACGCCACGCGCCTGGCCAGCCCCGCCTTTTCCGTCGTCTCGGCCACGCGGTCCACATCCTTGTAGGCGCCTGGCGCCTCTTCGGCCGCGCCGCGCATGGAGCGGGTGCGGATCAGTATGCCCCGACCCGCCAGTTCGTCGACGAGTTCCCGCCCGTGCCAGCGCTTGAGCGCGGCATTGCGGCTCATGGCGCGTCCCGCGCCGTGGCTGGCCGAGGCGAAGGCGGGGTTGCCCGGCAGGCCTGCCAGCACATAGGAACCGGTGCCCATGCTGCCGCCGATGATGACCGGCTGGCCGGCATTCCGATAGCGCTCCGGCAGCTGCGGGTGGCCAGGCGCGAAGGCGCGGGTCGCGCCCTTGCGGTGCACGTACAGCCAGCGTTTTCCGCCCTCGACTTCGTGGCTTTCCCGCTTGCAGGTGTTGTGCGAAACGTCGAACAGCGTTTCCAGTCGGGCCTCGGGCAAAGTGCTGGCGAACACTTCGCGCGTGAGGTGGGTAAGTATCTGGCGATTGGCGAGCGCGCAGTTGATGGCGGCGTTCATGGCGCCAAGATAGGCCTGGCCTTCGGGGCTATTGATGGGCGCGCAGGCGAGTTCGCGGTCGGGCAGGCTGATGCCCAGCCTGCTGGCAGCCTTGGCCAGGCTCACCAGATAGTCGGTGCCGATCTGGTGGCCGAGTCCGCGCGAGCCGCAGTGGATGGACACCACGATCTGGCCCTCATGCAGGCCAAAGGCTTCGGCGCAGGCGGAATCGTAAATTTTTTCCACCACCTGCACTTCGAGATAATGATTGCCCGAACCGAGCGTGCCCATTTCGCCGCGCTGGCGTTTCTTGGCCAGTTCGGAAACCTGGCCGGGATCGGCGCCCTGCACGCAGCCATGCTCCTCGATGTATTGCAAATCTTCTTCCACGCCATAGCCTTGGGCCAGCGCCCAGTTGGCGCCTTGCAGCATGATCTGGTCGATCTGCGCCGTACCGAGCTTGATCTCGCCTTCCTGTCCCACGCCGGCAGGGATATTGCGGAACAGCGCATCGGCCAGTTGCACCGCCTTGGGCGCAAGGTCGGGCAAATCGAGGTTGGTGCGCAGGCAGCGGATGCCGCAGGAAATGTCGAAGCCCACACCGCCGGCGGAAATGACGCCGCCCAGGTCGGCGTCGAAGGCCGCCACGCCGCCGATGGGAAAACCGTAACCCCAGTGCGCGTCCGGCATGGCCATGGCCGGGCCGACGATGCCCGGCAGGCGGGCGACGTTGAGTATCTGCTCGGCCACCTTGTCGTCCATCTCGGCCAGGAGCTCGCGGTCGGCGTAAAGCTGCACCTCCGCGCGTTTTTCGCCTGCGGCCCTGGGGATGGTCCAGCAGATTTCGGAGAGGGCCTTGAAACGACTGATATCCATGATCCGTCCTGAAAATTTTTTACCGCGGAGTTCGCGAAGGACGCGAAAAAAAGCCAAACATGTGGCCCTTGCATCGAATCACGCGCCGCGTTGCAGGGCTGCCGCGCAGTAGCTGACCCTCTGCGTACTCCGCGTCCTCTGCGGTTGAATTGCTTTTCGTGATTCACACGTCCACGACGCAGCGCGCCTCCCAGCCCTTTTCATCCTGCTTTACCGACAGCGCGGTCAGGGTCGCGCCCTTGACCTCGGTGCCGCGCTCGATGGCCGGATTCCATTTGCCGCCGAACGCGCGTCCCTCGTAGTGATCGCCCCGGCGCGCCAGTTCGAAGCGGCTGAACACCGCGCCATGAAGACGCGCTTCCGCCAGCAGGCGGTTGAGCCAGGTGACGAGGGCGAACTCCGCGTCCGGCTCGTCGAAACCGATCTCGACGCTCAGCGATTCCTCCACCTCGCCCGGCTGGGCCATGATGGCGAACATGGCAGCGGCAGCACCGACGAATGCAGCCTCCAGGCTCGCCCCGCGCCCGACCACACCGATGTCGGCGCCGTGTTCGAAATAGCTCGATTCGTCATGCATGCGGGATTCCGTCCTCATTCACTTTAGCCTGCCCAGGCTCGGCTTGCCGGAAAGGTTTCGGGCACCTAACCTGAAAGCATCGGGACGCAAAGCAGGGGAGTGGCCATGATATTCGCAGACCGTCAGGATGCCGGACGCCAGCTGGCCCAGGCCCTGTCGGCCTACAAGGGGCGCAAGCCGCTGATCCTCGCCATCCCGCGCGGCGCCGTGCCCATGGGCAAGACCATCGCCGACCTGCTGCAAGGCGAACTGGACGTGGTGCTGGTGCGCAAGCTTACCTCGCCCTACAGCAGCGAGTTCGCCCTGGGCGCGATCGACGAGTCGGGCTGGGCCTATATCGCCGACTATGCCGCCTCTGCCGGCGGCACGCCGGAATACCTGGAGCGCGAAAAACAGCGCCAGATGGCGACCCTGAAAGAGCGCCGCGCGCAGTACACGCCGCTGCGCCCGCCCATCGACCCGGCCGGGCGCATCGCCATCGTCATCGACGACGGGCTTGCCACCGGCAGCACCATGATCGCCGCCCTGCACGCCACCCGCGCCAAGAACCCGGCCAGGCTCATCTGCGCGGTGCCGGTCTCGCCGCCCGACACGCTGGAGAAAATCCGCCCGCTGTGTGACGAGCTGGTGTGCCTGCACACGCCCTGGGATTTCCGCGCCGTGGGGCAGTTTTATGCGGATTTCAACCAGGTGTCGGACGACGAGGTCGTCGAGATCCTCAGGCAGCAGCCTTCCTGAAATTTGTCTCGAACCACCTTGCGGCCTGCGCGGCCACTTCCTCCAGCGTGCCCGGCTCTTCGAACAGATGGCGCGCCCCGGGCACGATGTCGAGGGAACCTCTGCAAAAGCTACTGCGCACTCCGATTGCGGCGTCGCGTGCTCGCTCACTCCTCGCCTATCTAATTGATATGTCTCGTCGTTCGCTGCGCGGCTTCTTGCACTCGGGGTTGCTCGCTACGCTTTTTCGGAGATTCCCGAGCTGGTTTTTTCCCATTCAGGGGCAGATGTCGATTGATGTTTGTCGTAGGCTCCTTGACGTGATTGACGACGCCCTCATCAACGCGTTGCCCGATCAGGAAGCCAGGCTATCCAGCCTGCGGTTGCAAAAACCATCCCGGGAAACACGATAATTTATCAAAAATATACATATTGTTAATTCATAGTTGTATTAAACTGCAATTGTTGTTAGATTAGCGGCCATGAGAGTATCGAAAGAAGAACTCGTCGCCGTCCTGTCCCAGTTCAACCCCTGGTGGCGGTTTGATGCCATTGCCGACCTGCCCAAGTGGCGGCGTGCGGCCTTTCATGAACTTTATGGCTGGCTGACCAACCCGCCCGCGCCGCGTGCCGTCCTGCTTTCCGGCGCACGGCAGATCGGCAAGACAACCTTGATGTTGCAGGCTGTCGACGCACTGCTGCGCGAGGGTGTGTCGCCGGCCAACATCCTCTACGCCACCTTCGATCACCCCATCCTCAAGCTCGCCGGCATCGATGCCGTGCTGGAAGTCTGGCGCGAGCGCGAACCAAAGGCCGATGGCCTCGAATATCTCTTCCTCGACGAAGCCCAGTTCATCCGCGACTGGGCCACCTGGGTCAAGCACCAGGTGGATTTCCGCAAGGACAGGCGCATCGCCTTCACCGGCTCGGCCATGCCCCTGGTCGAGGCCGGCCAGGAGTCAGGGGTTGGCCGCTGGCACACCATCCGGCTCACCACGCTCTCGTTCTACGAATATCTTCAGATCAGGAACCTGTCGCTGCCGCCGCTGCCGCGCCTGAAATCCTTGCGCGACCTTTTCGACTGGCCGCAAACCGATTTTTATCGCGTCACAGAAGCTGCCGCGCCCTACGTCGGGCATTTCCATGAGTATCTGGTGCGCGGCGGCTTTCCGCAGACTGCCCAGATGGAGAGCATCACCCAGGCCCAGCGCCTGCTGCGCGAGGACATCATCGACAAGGTGCTCAAGCGCGACATGACCGCGCTGTTCGGCGTGCGGCGCGTACTGGACCTGGAACACACCTTTCTCTACCTGTGCATGCACGACGGCGGGCTGCTCGACATGGTCGACCTTAGCGCCAATCTGGAAGTCAAGCGGCCGACGGCGCAGAACTTCATCGAACTGCTGGAGGCCACACACCTCATCTACCGCCTGCCGCCTTTCGGCTACGGCAAGGACGTGCTGCGCGCCCGCTTCAAGATTTATCTGGCCGACGCGGCCATAGCGCCGGCAGTAATGCTCAAGGGCAAGGCCATCCTCGAAGATCCGGCGGCGCTGGGCGTGGCGACCGAAACTGCCGTGTTCAAGCACCTGTTTGCCGGGTACTACGCGCAGAACGTACGGTTCACCTACTGGCGCGGCAAGAAAGATCGGGAGGTCGATCTGGTTGCCGAGGTGGGTGGGCAGGTCATCCCCTTCGAGGTGAAATACCGCGCCCAGCACACCGGCCTGCGCGACCTCAAGGGCCTGCTCGAACTGTGCCGGCAGAAGGCCATTGATCGCGGCTACGTTGTCACGAAGGCGCTGGATGACTTTGGCGCGATTTCCGATTTGCCCGATACTGCCACGAAAATCATGCGGGTTCCGGCTCCGCTGCTTTGCTACTGGATGGGGGAATCGGAGCTCGCATAGGAAAAGTAGATAATATTCATTGGGACCATCACTGGACGGAAGCATGGGAGGGGAGGACAAATCTGCGATTCACCAAGGACACAGGGAACGCCTGCGCACCCGTTTCCTGGAGGACGGCCTGGACGGATTCGAGGATCACCAAGTTCTCGAGTTGCTCCTCTTCTACGCCATCCCGCGCGCCGACACGAACCCCATCGCCCACAAGTTGATGCGCCGCTTCGGTTCCCTCTCGGCGGTGCTGGAAGCCGATCCGAAAGACATTGCCAGCGTCGAAGGCATGGGCGACAAGGCCGCCGCCTTCCTGAGCCTGATCCCACAGGTCACCCGCCGCTACTTTCACGACCGGGTCAACCGTGATGCCCCCCGGCTGACCAGTTCCGAGGTGGTGTCGGAATACCTCGTACCGCTCATGGCCGGGCGGCCCGAGGAGGTCTTCTACGTGCTGTGCTTGGACAGCCAGTGCCGGGTGCTCTATCCCGCGCTGATCGGCGAGGGCACGGTCAAGGAGGCGCACGTCCACCCGCGGCATGTGGTGGAGGAAGCGCTCCGGCACCGGGCGGCAAGCGTCATCCTGGCCCACAACCACCCGGGCGGCACGGCCAAGCCATCCAATGCCGATCACCAGCTGACCGCGCTGCTCGTGCAAGCGCTCGGTGCCATCGGCATACCGGTGCTGGATCACATCATCGTGGCCGGGGAAAAGGCCTACAGCTTCGCCCGCGAGGGCGTGTTGCCCAAGTACAGCCCATGAGCGAGGGGAAGATGGAATACACGGACAACCAGAAGCAGGCCATCGAAACCCTCGACGGCAACCTTCAGATCATCGCCTGCGCAGGCTCGGGCAAGACCCAGGTGATCTCGCAGCGGATCGTCAACATCCTGAAGACGAAGGCGGGGGATGGCATCGGCCCCGCCAACATCGTCGCCTTCACCTTCACCGAGAAGGCGGCAGGCGAACTCAAGGACCGCATTCATCGCCTGTGCAAAGAGCAATTGGGCTCCGACATCGGCCTGGCAGAAATGTACGTGGGTACGATTCATGGCTTCTGCCTGGACTTGCTTCAGTCTTACGAACACCGGTATCTCAAGTACTCGGTACTGAGCGATGTGCAGCAACGCCTGCTCATCGACCGCCACAGCCAAGAGTCGGGCCTCTCCGATCTCGTGACGCACGACGGCAAGCCGCTCAAGCGCTGGGGCGATTCCAAGCTGTACCAGAAGGTACTCTCCATGGTCCGCGAGGCGGAAATCGACGAGGCGGAGCTGGGCGACCATCCGATCCGCCAGGCGCTCGCCAAATACGCGAGTCTCCTGGATTGCAAGCGCTACCTGGACTACAGCACCTTATTGACCGAAGCCGTGAAAACACTCGCCACGGATGAGAACCTGCAAGGCAAGATGGCCGAGCGGGTGAAGTACCTGATCGTGGATGAATATCAGGACGTCAATCCCCTCCAGGAAACGCTGATCACGCTGCTGCATCGATTCGGCGCGCAGGTGTGCGTGGTAGGCGACGACGATCAAACCATTTATCAGTGGAACGGCAGCGATATCGGCAACATCCTGGGTTTCCGGGAGCGGTACCCGGCTGTGGTCCAGATCGCGATGGGCGACAACTTTCGGTCGAGCCGTGGCGTCGTGGACAGTGGGCGCCGCGTGGCCGAAGGCAATGCCGAGCGGCTGCCCAAGACCATGCAGAGCCGTGACAAGCAGCCCTACGAACAGGGCGACCTCCTTGCACTGGGCTTCCGCTCTCCTGAGGAGGAAGCCGCCTGGATCGTCGGCAAGATCCAGGCTCTGCGGGGCCGGCCATTCGTCGAGAACGACGAAACGCGCGGTCTGACCTGGTCCGACTGCGCGATCCTGCTGCGCAGCGTGAAGAACAGTGCGGAGCCGATCGTCGCGGCACTGCGTGAGGCCGGCGTGCCCTACCTCATCAAGGGCATGAACCGCCTGTTCGAAACGCGCGAGATCGAGGCGGCGCGGGCGATCTTCTACTACCTGAATAATGAGATCGGCACGCACGAGTTGAAACAGGCGTGGGTGGATGCCGATCTCGGACTTCTCGAAGCCGATCTGGACCAGGCCATCGCCTGGCTGGATGCCGAGCGGGCCGATTGGCCGAACCGGTGGTTGATCAGCGAACGCTCGCTCCAGCATACCTTCATGGGCTTTTTGGAACAGGCACAGCTGCGTGAGGAAAAGGTGCCGGCAGGCGACCTCCTCGGCCGCACGCGCGGTGAGATCGTGTACTACAACCTCGGCAAGTTCAGCCAGATCATCACCGACTACGAGCTGATCCACTTCCACTCGGAGGCGACATCGCTCTACGCGGGGTTCGCGGGCTTCCTCCGCCACCAGGCCCCGGACTACTATCCGGAAGGCTGGGAGGATGCCGGCTACGCCCGGCCCGATGCCGTCCAGATCATGACGGTGCACCAGGCCAAGGGGATGGAGTTCCCGGTGGTCTTCGTGCCTGCCTTGGTCAACAACCGGTTTCCCTCGAAACGCATGGGCGGGCGCCAGTGGTACCACGTGATCCCCAGGAACGCCGTGGTCGGTGCCGATCGCTACCTCGGCACGGTCGAGGATGAGCGGCGGCTGTTCTATGTGGCGCTGACGCGCAGCAAGAAGTATCTCTTCTGTACTTGGGCGCCCGAGGGCAAGCAGGGCTACGACAACCCATCGCCCTTCCTGCGCGAATTCGTCGCGGGCGGTTACGCTCTGACGAAGGAGCCCAATCTGCTGGCACCGCAGGCCATAGAACCCAGGCCAGCGGTCGAGCGGACGGAGATCGCGCTCACCTTCAGCGAGCTCAAGTACTTCTTCGAGTGCCCGTACCAGTTCAAGCTGCGCTTCCTGTATGGCTTCAATCCCGGCTACAACGAGCGGCTGGGATATGGGAAGTCACTGCACGACGCCCTGGCGGAAGTGCATCGCCGGGTGCTGGATGGGGCGCAGATAGACGAAACGGACGTTCCCGCGCTGTTGGACACCCACTTCCATCTGCCGTTTGCCTGGGACGAGCTTCGTACCGACATGCGCGCCAAGGCGGATCAGGTGTTGCGCCGCTACTTTGCCGAGAACGCCGAGATGCTCGACAAGATCGAGCATGCGGAGAAGACCATCGAACTGAAGCTCGCCGATGGCGTGGTCGTGCACGGGCGGATCGACCTCATCCGGCGCACCGACACCAACCAGATCATCGTCATCGACTTCAAGTCCATCGACCGGGCGCAGGAAGAGGACGCCACCCGCGACCAGTTGAACATCTATGCCCTGGGCTACCAGCAGCTCACCGGCCGAGCGGCCGACCTGGTCGAGATCTACAACCTCGACGAGGGCGCTGGGGCCGCCGTCAGGGAGCTGGTGGACACCGCGCTGTTGGCACAGACTGAAGAGAAAGTGGTGGTGGCGGGTCGCACGATCCGCGACGGGAACCTGTGCCGGCCACAGCAGTGCGGCGGCTGCGACTTCAAGGGCATCTGCCGTTCCGATATTACGGCGTAAGAGAGGAAAACATGGCCACCGGCAAACTGCTGCGGCAACTCATCAAGTCCGGAATCGAGGGCAACGTCGAGGCGTTTCGTGCCGCTTCCGAAGAAGTCATCAAAGACGAACGGCAGAAGCAGCATCACTTGCTCGCAAACGATCTCGAACGTCTTCTCTACGGGCGCCCACGTGATACGGGCGTCGCCGGGAGCAAGATTGCGGTTCCGGTGGATCGGGAGCGCAACCTCGCCTTGCTCGACATCCGCGAGCCGGTTCGCCGGATCGACGATGTGATTCTCAGCCGTGAAACGCAGGCGGCCGTGGAAGAGGTCTTGCAGGAACATCATCATCGAGAGCGTCTGGGTGGGTACGGCATGCGCCCGGCGGACCGGCTCCTGTTCTACGGGCCGCCCGGTTGCGGTAAGACGCTCACGGCGGAGGTCATCGCCTCGGAACTCGGCCTGCCGCTCGCCGTCGTCCGCGTGGATGTGGTGGTGTCGTCCTATCTGGGCGAGACCGCCGCGAACCTGCGCAAGGTGTTCGACTTCGCGGCCGCCCATGCCGCCGTGGTGCTGCTCGACGAGTTCGATGCCCTGGCCAAGGAACGCGCCGACGAGTCCGAGCACGGCGAGTTGCGGCGCGTGGTCAACGCCGTGCTCCAGATGATGGACGCCTATGTCGGCCGCAGCGTGCTGATCGCCGCCACAAACCACGAAGCCATCCTGGACCTGGCGATCTGGCGGCGCTTCGAAGAAGTGCTGATCTTCGAGCCCCCGACCATCGAGCAACTGCGGCGGCTGCTCGCCCTCAAGCTGCGGGGCGTGCGGCGGGAGTTCGAGATCGATGAGGTCACCGCCCTGTTCAAGGGCATGACCCATGCCGATGTGGAACGGGTGTTGCGCCGGGCGATCAAGGACATGATCCTGGCCGGGGAGGAGTTCCTCGCTGCCCGCCATCTGGAAGGCGCGGCCCGCCGGGAAAAGCCGCGCCTGGCCCGGCAGCGGAGGAAGTAAGGCGTGCCGGAGACCTACCCGCACCTGCCACTGGCACGCGAGCAGCCGGTCAATCCACGACGACCGAGACCCGCGCCCTTACGCCCGCCCCAGCCGGCCGACCCGCGCGCCTTTGGCGCCGGGCTGAGGCAGAACCTCCAGGCCGCACGCACACGCGCGGCGGAAGAGATCGGTGGCTTCGACGAGCGGCGACTCATCAAGCTGGAGCTCGCCACGCCGCTCGATCCGGAAAGTTTCAAGGCCATCTCCCGGGAGATCGAGATCGTCAGCCAGGAAGATCGCTTGGTCGTTCTCGCCTTCGCGAGCGAGGCCGCCCTCTCCGCCTTCGAGGCCAAACTCGCCACCCTCGCCGAAGGCGGTCGGCCCACGCGGCAGGACCTGCTGTTCGCGCTGAAGGGGTTCGACCACTGGACGGAGGACGACCGCACCGGCTGGGCACTCAAGCAGGAAGGCTGGCCGGCGGACAGCCCGTTCACCCTCGACGTGGAGCTGTGGCCGGTCCCGTCCGGCCCGGAACGCGACCGGCTCTGGCAGGCGTTCGAAGCCTGGTTGCGCGAGCAGGGCATCGAGAAGCTCGACGCTGTCAAGCAGGCGGGCCTCATCCTGTACCGCGTGCGCCTGAACCGTGACCAGGCGACCCGGCTTCTACGCCATCGGGACGTTCGAACGCTGGACCTGCCGCCACGTTACGGCCTGGAGCTTGCCCACTTGCAGACCGACATCCAGGCGCTGCCGCCGGTTTCCGCCCCGCCGCCAAACGCACCGGGGATCGCCGTGCTCGACAGCGGGCTGTCGACCAACCATCCGCTGCTTGCGCCAGCAGTGGGCGATGCGCAGAGCTTTCTCCCTGGGCGGGATGCCGAGGATGGGCACGGCCATGGCACCCACGTGGCGGGCATCTCCCTGTATGGCGATGTCGAAGGGCGAGTGCGGGAAGGCGCCTTCACGCCGATGCTCAGGCTGTTCAGTGGTCGTCTGCTGGACGAACACAACGCCAACGACAGCGGGCTCATCGAAAACCAGGTCGAATCGGCAGTGCGCTACTTCCACCGCGAGTACGGCTGCCGGGTGTTCAATCTGTCCTACGGCGATTTGCGCAAGCCCTACCTCGGACGCCACGTGCGGGGGCTCGCGGTGACGCTGGACACCCTGACCCGCGAGCTGGGCGTGTTGTTCGTCGTGCCCACCGGCAACTTCGAGGGCACCGACACCTCGCCCGCGGATTGGCGAACGGAGTACCCCGGTTACCTGCTACGAACGGAGGCCGCGTTGATCGACCCCGCGCCGGCCCTCAACGTGCTCACCGTGGGCAGCCTGGCGCGCTGGGATGCGACCTTCAATGCCCAGCGCTACGCGGACGATCCCGCCGAGCAACCCATCGCCCATCGCGACCAGCCCTCGCCGTTCACCCGCTCCGGGCCCTCGGTCGGTGGTGCCATCAAGCCCGAGCTCGTCGCATACGGGGGCAACTGGGCGGTCAATCTGCGCGCCGCCAACCAGTGGCGCGTCACCCAAGGCCTCGGAGAGCTGTCCACCAGCAAGGAGTTCGCCGCAGGCCGGCTGCTCGGCGAACAGGCAGGCACGAGTTTCGCGGCACCGCACATCGCGCACCTCGCTGCGCGCATCCTCGCCGAGCATCCCCAGGCCGACCCCAACCTGCTGCGCGCGCTGCTCGTCGCCCACGCGCGCTGGCCCGAGGCCTGCGAGGCGCTCCTGACCGACAAGGCGCAGCGTCTGCGGCTATGCGGTTATGGCCGGGTGGAGGAATCCGCGCTGACACGATCCACCGAGCAGGACGTGACGCTGGTCAGCACGGAAACCTTGCCGGATCGCTGCCATCACTTCTACGAAGTGCCCATGCCGGAGGACTTCCTTGCCGGTCGATCCCGCACGCGGGAGATCACGGTCGCCCTGGCACACAGCCCCGCCGTGCGCACGACGCGCCTCGGTTACAAGAGCTGCGAGATGGAGTTTCGCCTCGTGTGGGCGGAGGACCTCGCCCACGTGACGCGGATGTTCAATGCGGCGACCTCGAAAGAGGATTACCAGCGCATCCCCGAAGCCAACGACGCACGCATCGGCGCGAAGAAGCGCGGGGCGGGCACGGTCCAGGCGGATACCTGGACCTTGAAACGCATCACCAGCCAACGCCGTGAGCAACGGCTATTCGTCGTCGTCACCCGCATCGACGAGGCGTGGGGGCGCGACCTCACCCTGACCGAAGAGCCGTACGCGCTGGTCGTTGTGCTGCGCGACCGTGAAAACGCCGAGGCCCGGCTGTACACCCAACTCCAGGCACGACTGCGTACCCGCATCCAGGCGCGCGTACGCACGTGAACGAAACCGACGAAAAAGAACGACCATGCCCAACATCGACATCACCAAACCCGAACTCATCTGGCCCGGCAAGTACGACGAGCAGGGCAACCGTGTCATCAACCGGGGCGTGGCCCTGCCCTTCCAGGTGGTCGAGACCATCAAGGAAGGCCGGGCGACCCGCGAGCCGGGGCACGTGAGCGACCTGTTCAGCGCCCGCCCCAGCGGCAACGACGAGTGGCGCAACAAGCTGATCTGGGGCGACAACCTGCTGGTGATGGCGAGCCTCATGGAGCAGTACGCGGGGAAGGTGGATTTGATCTACATCGACCCGCCGTTCCACGCCGGGGCGGACTTCTCCTTCAAGGTGCAGGTCGGCGGCGAGACGATCGAGAAGGAGGCGAGCCTCATCGAGGAAAAGGCGTATCGGGACACTTGGGGCCAGGGCCTGCAAAGCTATCTCGACATGCTGGCGGCAAGGCTCGCATTCGCCCGCGAACTGCTCGCGCCCACCGGGAGCCTGTACGTTCACCTGGATCACAACGTCAGCCACTACGCCAAGGTGCTGCTCGACGAGATCATGGGGCGGGAGAACTACCGCAACGAGATCGTCTGGCAACGCACCAGTGCCCGCTCGGACTCCAAGACCTATAACCACATCCACGACACCATCTTCCTCTACACGCGCACGGACACCTGGAAGTGGACCAAACAGCACACCGAGTACGACCCGGAATACATCGAGAACTTCTATCGCTACCAAGACCCGGATGGGCGGCGATTCACTACGAGCGACCTCACAGCCGCCGGCACGCGGAAGGGTTCATCGGGCATGCCTTGGCGGGGAATCGATCCAGCCGCTAAGGGTAACCACTGGAAATACACAATCGAGAAACTCGAAGAGCTGGACGCCCAAGGCCGCATCTATTGGCCGAAAAAGGAAGGCGGTATACCTCGCTTCAAGCGCTATCTGGACGAAATGCCAGGAACGGCCCTGCAAAGCATCTGGACGGACATCAGCCCGGTCTCACCGCATGCCACCGAGCGCACCGGCTACGACACCCAGAAACCCGAGCCGCTCCTGGAACGGATCATCACGGCAAGCAGTACGGAAAACGATTTGGTGATGGACTTCTTCTGCGGCTCCGGCACCACCTGCGCTGTCGCCGAAAAACTCAACCGCCGCTGGATTGGCTGCGACCTCGGCCGCTTCGCCATCCACACCACGCGCAAGCGCCTGCTGGACATCCCCGACTGCAAGCCCTTCGAGATCCTCAACCTCGGCCAGTACGAGCGCAAGTATTGGCAGGGCGTGACCTTCGGCGGCGAGAAGCCGGCCACGCCGGATCAGGCAGCAGTCGCCGCTTATGTGCAATTCATTCTGGAGCTGTACCACGCCCAGCCTCTGCCCGGCACCCACATCCACGGGCGCAAGGGCGGAGCGCTGGTGCACGTGGGGGCGGTGGATGCGCCGGTGACCATCAGCGAGATCAATGCCGCGCTGCGTGAAGCCGCCGAGCTTGGCCAGAAGGAGCTGCACATCCTTGGTTGGGAGTGGGAGATGGGCCTGCACGACCCCGTGGTGCAGCAGGCCAAGCAGTCCCACGGCGTGCGCCTGCGGCTCCTCAACATCCCGCGCGAGGTCATGGAACGCCAGGCGGTGGAACGGAATGACGTGCGCTTCTTCGATCTTGCGCATCTGCAAGCCGGGCTCGTTCCCGTCAATGGAAGCACGCGCAAGGTGAAGGTGCGTCTCACCGATTTCGTCATCCCCGACACCGACCTCATTCCCGAGGAGGTGCGCGGCAAGATCAGGAAGTGGTCCGACTACATCGACTACTGGGCGGTGGATTTCGACTTCCAGCACGACACCTTCATGAACCAGTGGCAGGCCTACCGTACGCGCAAGAACCGCAAGCTCGACCTCGAATCCGCCGAGCACGAGTACGAAAAGCAAGGCAAGTACCAGGTGCTGGTGAAGGTGGTGGACATCTTCGGCAACGACACGAGCCGGCTGCTGACCTGGGAGGCGAAGTGACATGAGTCAGGCCGAACACGCCAACGTCCTGGAACTGAGTCTTCCGGAGATCGCCGACCGCGATCCCTACTCCCCGCCTACCACCCACCTGGAGAAGACGGGGGCGAATGCCTGGTCCGAGGTGCCGGGCCGGCGCGAGAGCCGGACCCTGCTGGTCAACCAGATGCGCGAGGCGGTGGATGCCTGGCGCGCGGACGGTTATCCGGGCGCCACGGACACCACCCGGCGGCTGCTCGCCTGGTGGTTCGAGGACGACCATCTGCTCGCGGATGGAACCCCGTTTCGTTATTACTTCTGTCAGCGCGAGGCGGTGGAGACGGCGGTGTACCTCTTCGAGGTGGAAGGCCTCATGGACGTGGGCGACCTGATCAACCGTTACTTCAAGAGCCCCGATCTCCTGGAGCTGGAGATACTGACATCGAGCCGCGGGCAGCGCTTCATCCGCCGCTACATCCCAGAGATCGGCAAGACCGCCGAGCAGGAGCTGCCGCCGGAAAACCTCGCGCGCTACGCCATCAAGATGGCGACCGGCTCGGGCAAGACCGTCGTCATGGCGCTGCTGGTGGCGTGGAGCTATCTCAACCGCCGGTTGGAGGAAGGCTCAAAGCACGCCGACAACTTCCTGCTGGTCGCGCCCAACGTGATCGTCTACGAGCGGCTGCGGGAGGATTTCGAGTCGGCGCGCATTTTCCATCAGCTTCCGATCGTCCCTCCGGAATGGAAGCATGAGTTTGCGCTCAGCACGATCCTGCGCGGCGAAGCGCGCGAGCCCTCACCTTCCGGCAACCTGTTTTTAACCAACATCCAGCAGATCTACGAGGACAACGGGCCGCCGGCCGGGCCGATCAACCCCGTCGCGGCGCTGCTTGGCAAGGCGCCGAAAGCAACGCTCGATACCGCCACCCCCATGCTGGAGCGCGTGAAAAGGCTGCCGAACCTGATGGTGTTGAACGACGAGGCGCATCACGTCCATGACGACGACCTCGCCTGGAACCAGACGCTGCTCGCCCTGCACGACAACCTCAAGCGCAAGGGCAAAGGGGGGCTCACCCTCTGGCTGGACTTCTCCGCGACGCCGAAGAATCAGAACGGCACCTTCTTCCCCTGGATCGTCGTGGACTACCCACTCGCCCAGGCGGTGGAAGACCGCATCGTCAAGACCCCGCTCATCATCCACCAGACCGACAAGAAGGCCCCGGACAAGTACGCCTCCGAAGAGGCGGGCGATGTTTACAACGAGTGGATCGCCATCGCCGTCGAGCGCTGGCGCGAGCACGTCAAGGACTACGGCGCCGTGGACGAAAAGCCCCTGCTATTCGTCATGGCGGAATCCACCAAGGATGCGGACTCCATCGCCGAGCGCCTGCAACGGGAGCCGGAGTTCAAGGGCAAGGGCCGGGTGCTGGTCATCCACACCGACAAGGCCGGGGAGATCACCAAGAAGGACCTGAACCTCGCCCGCCAGGCGGCCCGGGAAGTGGACGAGGGCCGCTCGCCCATCCGCGCCATCGTCTCCGTGCTGATGCTGCGCGAGGGCTGGGACGTGCGCAACGTCTCGGTGATCCTGGGCCTGAGGCCGTTCACCGCCAAGGCCAGCATCCTGCCGGAACAGGCCATCGGCCGTGGCCTGCGCCTGATGCGCAAGGTGCCGCGCGACAACAATCAGATTCTGGAGCTGATCGGCACCAACGCCTTCGAGAACTTTATCCGCGAACTGGAGAAGGAAGGCGTCGGCATTCCCACTACCACCCAGCCGCCGAAGCCGGGGCGGGAAGTGTATCCGCTCGCGGACCGCGTCCATCTGGACATCGCGATTCCCCAGACCACGCCGCTCTATGAGCGCACCTACACCAGACTCGGCGACCTCGACCCGCTGACTCTGCCGCCGCTGGCCAAGGAAGCCGACCTGGACAGGGAAGTCCGCAACCGCATCGATCTGGTCCACGGCACCGTGGACGTGAAGGTGGGCTCCGACGAGGTCGAGTTCAACGACGACAACCTGCCGCCGGTGGAGAATCTTCTCTCCTCACTGACCGGCCGCGTGGAGAAGCGCGCCCGCTTGCCCGGGCGCTTCGCCGAGATCTACCCGAAGGTCCGGGAGTACGTCCAAAAGCGCTGCTTCGGCGTCGTGGTCGAACTGGACGATGCCGGCGTGCGGCGGGCACTGAATCACTCGGGCCTGCTGGATGCCGTGGCTGGGCTATTTGCCCGAGCCATCGGCCAACTCACGGTGGAGGCGACGCCGGTGAAACTCCTGGGCGAACCGTACCGGCTGTCGGACACGCCGAAATTCACCTGGCGGCGGATGATTGTTCCGGCGCAGAAGACCATCTTCAACGTGGTCGCGTGCTACAACCCCTTCGAGGCGGAATTCGCCTCGTTCCTGGACCGCTGCGACGACATCGACCGGTTCGCGGCGCTGGCCGAGTGGTTCACCCACTTCCATGTGCAGTACCTTTCCGGCAGCGGCGCGGTGCGGCTGTATTACCCGGATTTCGTCGCGGTCCAGACGACCGAGGCCGGGCCGGTCAACTGGATCATCGAAACCAAGGGCCGCGAATTCGACGACACCGACGCCAAGGCCAAGCACATGGCTCGCTGGTGCGAAGAAGTCAGCAAGGAATCCGGCGAAACTTGGCGTTACCTCAAGGTGCCGCAAACCGTGTTCCAGGACTTTGCCGCCAAGGGCTCTACGCGCTCGTTCCAGGCACTGCTGGCTTGGAAGCATCCGCAGGAAGACCTACCCAAGGTATAAATCGGGCGTCGCGGAGGCGAGATAAAACAGGTCGCCACAAGGCAATTATTATTTCTCGAAGTGTTTTTTGAACCAGTCCGCGGCCTGCGCGGCCACTTCCTCCAGCGTGCCCGGCTCCTCGAACAGATGCGTGGCGCCGGGCACGATGACGAAGCGTTTTTCGCACTTGAGATCGGCAAAAGCCTGTTCGTTCAATTCGATGACGCCGAAATCCAGCCCGCCCACCAGAAACAGGGTGGGGGCCTTGACCCTGGAGAGTTCGGCGGGGGAGGCCAGATCGGGGCGGCCGCCGCGCGAGACCACGGCGGCAATGCTTTCGTCGTCTGCCGCCGCCCTGAGTGCGGCCGCAGCACCCGTGCTGGCGCCGAAATAACCCACCTTCAGTGAAGCCGTGTCCGGGTTCTGTTTCACCCAGTGCGCAGCCGCGCGCAGGCGCTCGACCAGAAGATCGATATCAAAGCGGCGCGAATAGTCGCGATCCTCTTCAGGCGTGAGCAGGTCCATCAGCAAAGTGCCGATGCCGTGCTCGCGCAGCACGCGCGCGACAAAGTTGTTGCGCGGACTGTGGCGGCTGGAGCCGCTGCCGTGTGCGAACAGCACCAGGCCGATGGGCTGGTCCGGTAGCTCCAGCGCGCCTTCGATGTAAGCGCCGTTGACCGGGATGCGGACGACTTCGTTTTTCATTTCAACCCCCCATGCTCAGGCGAACGGGAATGCGCCGCTGGCCGAAGGCGCCTGCGAATTTCCCGAAGCGGCCGGCGATCGGTGTCCGGCAATGCGGGCAATGCCCATCCTCGGTGACTTCGTATTGGAGTATGCGATGCCAGTCGCGCACGATGAGCGGCCTCTTGCAAACCGGGCAATGCGTGGTGCCGCCGTCGGGGTCGCGCACGTTTCCAGTGTAGACGTAATTGAGGCCTTCGCTCAGTGCGATCCGGCGCGCCTCGAACAGCGTCTCGGGCGGCGTGGCGGGCGCGTCGAGGAGTTTGAAGTCGGGATGGAAGGCGGAAAAGTGCAGCGGCACGTCGCGCCCGAGTTCCTTCACCAGCCATTTGCACATGGCCTCGATCTCCTGGCTGGAATCGTTGTAGCCGGGGATCAGCAGGGTGGTGATTTCCGTCCACACGCTGGTTTCATGTATGAGATACGCCAGCGACTCCAGCACCGGCTGCAGGTGCGAGCCGGTGAGCTTGAAGTAGAACTCGTCGGTGAAGGCCTTGAGGTCGACGTTGGCCGCATCCATGTGCATGAAGAATTCGCGCCGCGGCTCGGCATGGATGTAGGCCGCCGTCACCGCCACGGTCTTGATGCCGCGCGCGTGGCAGGCGCGGGCGGCGTCCAATGCATACTCGGCGAAGATGACCGGGTCGTTGTAGGTGAAGGCCACGCTCTTGCAGCCCGAGGTTTCCGCGGCGATGGCGATCTGCTCCGGCGCGGCCTGGTCCATGAGCCGGTCCATGGTTTTGGACTTGCTGATGTCCCAGTTCTGGCAGAACTTGCAGGCGAGGTTGCAGCCGGCGGTGCCGAAGGACAGCACCGAAGAGCCGGGATAGAAATGGTAGAGCGGCTTTTTCTCGATGGGGTCGATGCAGAAGCCTGACGAGCGCCCGTAGGTGGTCAGCACCATCGTGTCGCCCACGCGCTGGCGCACGAAGCAGGCGCCGCGCTGGCCTTCGTGCAACTTGCAGTCGCGAGGACACAGATCGCACTGGATGCGGCCGTCGGGCAGCTTGTGCCACCAGCGTGCGGGATAGAGTGCGGTTTCGGTCTCAGCCATGCGCACCCTCCTTCCACTTGCTCACGCCGTAGCGCGCAAGACGCAACTCGCCGTGCCAGAAATCCGCCGGCAATCCGGCCTTGCGCTTCAGTTGGGCAAGGAATTGCTCCGGTTTGGGAAGGGTCTCCCACACCTGCGGCAGAAAGGTGCTGCGGTGGCGGCCGTATTCCAGGATCAGGCCGTCCTCGTGCGGGCGCAGCAGACTCAGGGCATGAGATTCGCTTTCGCATTCGAGCGGCTCGGGCGGGCTCAGCTCGGACACTTCGACGCGCACCTTGCCGAACTCGTGCCGGTCCAGCGGCGCAAAGCGCGGGTCGAGGAAGGCCGCGGCGACGGCGTTGTGCCGCACGTCTTCCAGCAGCGGGCGATGCGCCTCGAGACTGCCGATGCAGCCGCGCAGGTCGCCGTCGAGCGTCAGGGTGACGAAACTCGCGCCCGGCTCCTGCATCCAGGGTTTCATTTCCAGTGCCGGCGCACTCGCGCCGAAGCGCTCGCCGATGGCGCCGCGGGCGGCTGCCAGCAGAACCTCGCCGCGCTCGTCCAGCTTCGGCTGCGGCGGGGGCGATTCGTAAAAGGCGAGCGCGGCGTAGCCCACCACGCGCGACCTGTCGCCGGCGGTGTCGCCCGAGTTGCGCAGGTCCAGCAGTTCCGCAGTGAGGCCGCGGCGGTGGGCGAGTTTGAGCAGGCCGTTCACCGGCGTGGCGCCGCAGGCCTGTTCGTGGTCGAGAACGGGATCGAGATGCAGCATGCGCGCCACCGAAGCCGCGTCCTTTTGCCGCGCCGCATCGTAGGGCAGGTAATGCGACAGGTCGGAACTGATCACGATCAGCGTTTCCGGCCCGCCCCAGAGCCGCTCCAGCACCTCGGCCACCTCATCCGGCGTGGCGTACCCCACCACCAGCGGCACCAGGCGGAAATCTCCCAGCACCGTCTGCAAAAAGGGCAGGTGTACTTCCAGGGAATGCTCGAGCGCGTGTGCGGCTTCGCTGGCCACGATTTGCGGCAGGTCTGCCAAGGCTTCGATCGCCTGCGGGTCCAGCATCACCTCGCCCAGCGGCGAGGCGAGGCCGGTCGCATCGGGCAGGGCCAGGCCACGCACCGCCACCCGATGCGCCGGGCCCAGCAGCACCACGCGGCGGATCTTGCCGGCCGCGGGGATGATGCGGGCGTAGCCGCTGGCCGCAATCGGGCCGGAATAGACATAGCCGGCGTGCGGCACGATCAGCGCCTTGGGCGGGGCCGAAGCTTCCGGAGCTTCGGGAACGGCAGCCAGCAGTCTGCCCAGCTCGTCACGGAGCAGGACAGGATCGGCCGGATAGAAGTAGCCTGCCATGGCAGGCTTGCGTACATGGTTCATTACCATCAGTTTAGATGGGGGTGATGAAAAAAGTTGCAAGGTTTGCCAAAGTGCGCCTTTGCATTTTTACCACCGCCGTACCCTCGAATTTTGGCCACTAAACTTGATAAAACTTGATTTTTGGCTAGCCGGGCCCAATAATTCGCGCATGAATTCGCGCATGGGAAAAACCCTCAATTCCGAGGCAGTGCAAAGCGCGCTCGTCCATCGTGGAATGACCCAGGGTGAACTGGCAGCAGCGGTAGGAACATCCTCCCAGGCCGTCACCAATTGGCTGAAGGGGAAAGACTTCCCCCGTCCGGCCTCCCTGCTCAAACTTGCGACCACGCTCAGCCTGACTTTCGACCAGCTCGTGAAAACGAGCGATGCCGACAGGCCCATCATCGCCTATCGCAAGAAGGCCAATGCCAAGACAACTGCCGCGCATCTCGCCAAGGCCGAAGGCATCGGCATGCTGCTCAAGCCGCTGGTTGCTTATCTGCCGGAACAACGAGCGCTGCGCACACTCATCACTTCGCCCTCGACCGACTACGACAGGCTCCAGACCGCCGTCTCGCAAACCCGCGACCGGCTCGGCATTGGGGAAACGGCCGTGCTGGAATATGGGCACCTGATCGGGGAATTCGGGGAATGCGGCGCGGTCCTCGTGCCGGTGCTCTGGGGCAACAAGGGCAATCACGAGAACGCCCTGCACATCCGCCTGCCTCAGGAGGATGTGACTTTCATCTTCCTCAACCTCGACACCCATCTGGAAGATTTCAAATTCTGGATGGCGCATGAGCTGGCACATGTGTTCACGCCAGACCTTTCGGGCAGCAATGAAGGCGAGGATTTTGCCGATGCCTTCGCGGGCGCGTTGCTGTTTCCGAAGGTCTGCGCCGAAGCGGCTTACCGGGCAGCCTGTCAGGAAAAGAAATCCACACGGGCGGTACAAGCGCTAACGGAACATGCGGAGAATCACATGATCTCGCTGTTCACCGTCTACCAGCAGGTTCAACAGTTCGCCAAAGCCGCCGGACTGCCCGTTCTGAACATCGACGAAAAATCCATCCATGCCCTGCGCAACAGCCGGCGCTGGCCGCTGGTCAGCGCCGCCCTGTTCGATCCGATGCCGCCCTCGCCGCAGCGTTACATCGCAGCCTGTGAAAAAAACTTCCAGACCAGCTTCTTTCATGCCCTGAAACGCATGATCATTGAAAGCGGCACAGGCGCATCCTATATCCAGCAGGTTCTCGACACCCCCTTGCAAGACGCCCTGGCGCTCCACGAGGAACTGCGCCGTTGACCCTGGTGCTGCTTGATACCAACGCATACCTGCGTTTGGCCAAGCGCATTCGTCCCCTGCTGGGGAAACCATTCGGGCAGAAGCAATATGTCCTAACCATTCTGAAACAGGTCGAGGACGAAGTTCATAAAAGCCCGCGCCTCAAGTTCAATTACCCCTGGTTTGCCGATGGCGATTTGAAAGCCGAGAGGCTGGCCAAACAATCGAGGTTAAACAAGGAAGAGCGCGCACAAATCGACATCATCGCCAGCGTGCTGCGCGGCCATGTTCTTGCCAATCCTCATGACTACACCGTCCTTGGCCGCTCGCCGCCCTCGCCGACCGATTGTTTCCTCCTGGCTTTCGGCCAGGTGCGCCCCGCCATCGTCGTCACCGACGACCTCGGCATGCATAAACTCGCCGCCGATTTCGATATCGACATTTGGCACGGGCACGAACTGCTGAAAAAGATGCTCAGTGCCAAGGTCATCGACAATGATCTTGTGCGGGAAATCTATACGGCGCTGGAAAACAACGATGACCTGACAGATAGCTGGCGGGAAGCAAGGCACACCGAGTTCAAGAAGGTGTTCGGGCCGAAGCCATAGAAGCGCATCATTCAACGGTGTTCGACACCATGAGATGGTTGATTTTATCGTCTCTTTCGAAACAGAAGGGGGCACTGCCCCTCCCCCGGAGAGCGTGGGGGAAGGGCTTGAAGTCCGATCGAGCGGGTGAGCTGCCGCTTAATCGGCCTGCTTGCGCAGGAAGGCCGGGATGTCCAGCGAATCCACGCCGGACTCTTCCCAGGCCTTGACGGTACGCTGGTTGCGGCCGCGCATGACATTGGGCATGTCCTCGCTTTCCGCCGCCACCGGGGTGTCGTAGGTGCCGGTGCGGACCACCTGCATGGGTTTGGGCTGGCTCCGCGCCACGGGGTTGCCAAGGCCGGTCGCCACCATGGTCACGCGCAGGCTGTCTTCCATGGCGTCGTCCACCACGCTGCCGACGATGACGGTGGCTTCCTCGGCGGTGAAGGCCTTGATCGTGTCCATCACCTCGTGGATTTCCTTCATCTTGATGGAAGTCGACGCCGTGATGTTGACCAGGATGCCGCGCGCACCGGCCAGGTTCACGTCCTCCAGCAGAGGCGAGGCCACGGCCTGTTCGGCGGCGAGGCGGGCGCGGCCCTCTCCGTTTGCAACGGCGGAGCCCATCATGGCCATGCCCATCTCCGACATCACCGTGCGCACGTCGGCGAAGTCGACGTTGACCAGGCCCGGGCAGTTGATGACTTCGGCGATGCCGCCGACCGCGCCGTACAGCACGTTGTTGGCGGCCTTGAAGGCCTCCAGCATGGACACGTCCTCGCCCAGCACCTGCATCAGCTTGTCGTTGGGGATGATGATGAGCGAATCGACGTGGCGCGCCAGCGCCTCGATGCCGGCGTTGGCGGCGCGCACGCGCCTGCCCTCGAAGGCGAAGGGCTTGGTCACCACGGCCACGGTCAGGATGCCGAGTTCCTTGGCGATCTCAGCCACCACGGGTGCCGCGCCGGTGCCGGTGCCGCCGCCCATGCCGGCGGTGATGAACAGCATGTCGGCGCCGTCGATGAGTTCGGCGATGCGCTCGCGGTCTTCCAGCGCAGCCTCGCGCCCCACGTCCGGGTTGGCGCCCGCGCCCAGTCCCTTGGTCACCGCAGTGCCCAGCTGCAGCTGCAATTTGGCCTGGTTGCGCTTAAGCGCCTGGGCATCGGTGTTGATGGCGATGAATTCCACCCCCGACAGGCCCGAAGTGATCATGTGGTCCACGGCGTTGCCGCCGCAACCCCCCACGCCGATCACCTTGATCACGGCGTCCTGCGTATCGGTATCCAATAGTTCGAACATCTTCGCTCTCCTTAAGACAAAAACAAACTCACTGCATTTGCCCGCGGCTCACCCGCGGGACAAACTCCCATTTCCCTCTCCCTAAAAGAAGAGGGGAAAAATTCCTCGCGCCTCATGCCTTTCGCCTCACTTCAAAAATTCCCCTTGAACCAGGACTTCATGCGGTCGAGCAAATCCTTGAAGCTGCCCGCGCCCAGCCTGGCCGGGGACTCGCGCCCGCGCGACTCCAGGCCGGCCAGCAACAGGCCCACGCCGGTGGCATAGCGCGGGTTGCGCATCACTTCGGACAGGCCGCCTTCGTATCTCGGGTAACCCAGGCGCACCGGCATGTGGAACACCTCCTCGCCCAGTTCCACCATGCCCTGCATGGCGGCGGAGCCGCCGGTGATGACGATGCCGGACGACAACAACTCCTCGAAACCCGAGCGGCGCAGTTCCGCCTGCACCAGCGAGTACAGTTCTTCCATGCGCGGCTCGATGAACTCTGCCAGGGTCTGGCGCGACAGGGTCTTGGGCGGGCGGTCGCCCACGCCGGGCACTTCGATCATGTCGCGCGCATCGGCCAGCTGCCGGAGCGCGCAGCCGTGGCGGATCTTGAGGTCTTCGGCCTCCCTGGGCGGCGTGCGCAGGGCGACCGCGATGTCGTTGTTGACCTGGTCGCCCGCCACCGGAATCACCGCGGTGTGGCGGATGGCGCCGTCGGTGAACACGGCGATGTCGGTGGTGCCGCCGCCGATGTCGACCAGGCACACGCCCAGTTCCTTCTCGTCCTCGGTCAGCACCGCCATGGCCGAGGCCAGCGGCTGCAGGATCAGGTCGGCGACCTCGATGCCGCATCGGCGCACGCACTTGACGATGTTCTGCGCCGCCGACACCGCGCCGGTCACCATGTGCACACGCACTTCCAGGCGCACGGCACTCATGCCGAGCGGGTCCTTCACGTCTTCCTGGCCGTCGACCACGAACTCCTGCGGGATGGTGTGCAGGATCTGCTGGTCCATGGGGATGTTGACCGCGCGCGCGGTGTCGATGACGCGCTCGACGTCGATCTGGCTGATCTCCTTGTCCTTGATCGCCACCATGCCGTGGGAGTTGAAGCTCCTGATGTGGTTGCCGGCAATCCCGGTGTAGACCTCGCGAATCTTGCAGTCGGCCATCAGTTCGGCTTCTTCCAGCGCGCGCTGGATGGCGTTGACGGTGTGCTCGATGTTGACCACCACGCCGCGCCTGAGGCCCTTGGACGGGTGCGAGCCCATGCCGATGATTTCCAGCGTGCCTTCCGGCTGCACCTCGGCGACGATGCAGACGATTTTCGAGGTGCCGATGTCCAGGCCGACGATCAGGTTCTTGGGGTCTCTTTGCTTGCTCATGATTGCCCCTTCAGGTTTTGTCCCGCAGGCGGCAGCTTTACCGCAAAGCCGTCTGCATAGCGCAGGTCCGCGTAGGTCGGCGCAGCGCCCAGGCGCTCGCTGAGTTTCCGGTACAGCGCCGCAAAGCGCTCGAGGCGCGATGCGACATCCTTGCGTCCGAGCGCGATTTCCAGCCCGCTGTCGGTTTTCAGGCGCCAGGCGCGGCGCGGCGACAGGCTCAGTTCCGTGATGCGCAGGTTGAGCGGCGCCAGCATCCGGCCATACAGCCGGTAAGCCTCGACCACTTCGCGGCCGGCGCCTTCGAAGCCGCTCAACCTCGGCAGCTTGGCCGCGTACGCGGCGCTGAACACTTCGCCTTCGGTGCTGACCAGACTGCTGTCGTTCCAGCGCGCCAGCGGCACATGCTCGCTAAGCTCCACCACCAGCGTGTCGGGCCAGCGCCGCGACACGCGCGCCTCGTCCACCCACGGCAGTTTCTCGAATGCGGTACGGACATCATCGAGGTCCACGGTGAAGAAATTGCCGCGCACGCCCCGGCCCGCCGCTAGCCTGACCCCCTCCTCGCTGACGTGGCGCAGCTCGCCGCGCACATCGACGCGATGCAGGGCGAATAGCGGCAGCGACACCAACCAGGCAAACAGGGCATAAACCAGCAGCGCGCCGGCGCCGAGGTAGAGCGCGTTGGCCAGGCGGTCGGTGGGCATGCGCGGCTCCATCACAGCGTCATCTCCAGGATGCGCAGGCACAGCGCGTCAAAGTCCATGCCGGCCGCTTTCGCCGCCATCGGCACCAGACTGTGGTCGGTCATGCCGGGCGAGGTGTTGATTTCGAGCAGATAGGGATTGCCCCGGCCGTCCAGCATCACGTCCACACGCCCCCAGCCGCGGCAATCGACGACCCGGAAGGCCTTCAGGCACAGGGACTGGATGGCCTTTTCCTGCTCGGGCGCAAGGCCGCAGGGACAGAGGTACTCGGTGTCGTCGCGCAGGTACTTGGCTTCGTAGTCGTAGTACTCGTTCTTCGGGATCAGCCGGATCAGGGGCAGCGCCTGATCGCCGAGGATGGCGCAGGTATATTCGCCGCCGTCGACGAATTTTTCCGCCAGCACCAGGCTGTCGTACACGGCCGCCTTTTCCCAGGCCGCGCGCAGCGTTCCCGGCGCCTTCACCTTGCTCATGCCGATGCTGGAGCCTTCGCGCGCGGGCTTCACGAATATGGGCAGGCCCAGCTGTTTTTCGACCGCCGCAAAATCGCTGTCGGCGTCGAGCAAGGCCCATTCCGGCGTGGGCAGAGCGGCGGCCTGCCACAGGAGCTTGGTGCGCCACTTGTCCATGCCGATGGCGGAGGCCATCACGCCGCTGCCGGTGTAAGGGATGTTCATCAGTTCCAGTGCGCCCTGCATGCAGCCGTCTTCGCCGTAGCGCCCGTGCAGGGCGATGAACACGCGGTCGAATTCGGCCATGGCGAGATCGCCCAGGCTGCGCCGCGCCGGATCGAAGGCGTGCGCATCCACGCCCTGGCGCACGAGCGCCGCCAGCACCGCGGCGCCGCTTTTCAGCGAGACCTCGCGCTCGGCGGATTGACCGCCCAGGAGAACTCCAACCCTGCCGAACTTCTTCACTTCCGATCTCCGATAATCCTGACTTCGCGAATCAAGCGCACATTCGTTTTCGCTTCCACGACTTCTTCCACCTTCTCGATCACCGCCTCGATGTCGGCCGCCGTCGCGCCGCCGAGATTGACGATGAAGTTCGCATGCTTTTCAGACACCCGGGCATTGCCGATGCGCAGGCCCTTGAGCCCGCAGGACTCGATCAGGCGCGCGGCGAAATCGCCGGGCGGATTGCGGAACACCGAACCGGCATTGGGCTGGCCGAGCGGCTGGGTGTCGATGCGTTTTTGCAGCAGTTCCCTGATGCGCGCACGCGCGGCCTCGCCATCCCCTTTGGCAAAACGCAGCCAGCCGGCCATGAACCATTCTTCCTGCGCCTCGCGCAATGCGACATGGCGATAGCCCAGCACGTAGTCACTGGCGGGACGTTCGTTCAGTTCGCCCCGGCGGTTGACGGTAAGCACCTGCGCCACGTGGTTCCAGGTTTCGTCGCCGTAGCAGCCGGCATTCATGGCGAGTGCGCCGCCCACGGTGCCGGGTATGCCGGCGAGAAATTCCGCGCCGACCAGGTCGTGATTGGCGGCAAAGCGCGCCACTTTGGGCGAGGCCACGCCGGCCTCGGCGTAGATCAGCCCGGTTTCGCCCATCTTTGCCGGCGCCGGCGGCATACCGAAAACGCGCGACTCGAGCGCGAGCTTTTTCAGGATGCCGTGCAGCAGCACCACCACGCCGCGCACACCGCCGTCGCGCACCAGCAGGTTGCTGCCCAGGCCGATCATGTGCACCGGCTCTTCCTGCGGGATGGCCTGCAGCAGCAGGCACAGGTCTTCGAGGTCTGCCGGGATATAGGCCCGCTGTGCCGGGCCGCCGGCGCGCCAGGACACGTGTTTCGACATCGGTTCGTTGTGCAGGAAGCGGCCGCGCAGGGCCCGGCCTTCAGGCAGTCCCTGGCCCGCGCCGCCGTAGCGCATGTCTTCCGGAGCAAGCAGCCTAGCCTGCATGGTTGTCCTCCGTCAGCTTGCCCGCGACCTGGCCGATGGAGCCCGCGCCCATGACCAGCACCACGTCGCCGTTTTGCACGTGCGCGCGCACCGCCTCCGGCAATTCCCCGACCGATTCCACGAACAGCGGCTCGATCCTGCCGGCCACGCGCACGCCGCGCGCCAGGGCGCGGCCGTCGGCGGCAACGATGGGCTGCTCGCCGGCGGGATAGACTTCGGTCAGCACCAGCGCATCGGCTTCGGACAACACGCGCACGAAGTCTTCAAAACAGTCGCGTGTACGGGTGTAACGGTGCGGCTGGAACACCAGCATCAGCCTTCTGCCCGGGTAGGCGCCGCGCGCCGCCGCAAGGGTGGCGGCCATTTCCACCGGGTGGTGGCCGTAGTCGTCGATGACCACGGCCTTGCCGCCGTCGGGCGTCGCCATCTCGCCGTAATGCTGGAAGCGTCGGCCGACGCCGCGGAATTCGGCCAAGGCCTTGACGATGGAATCGTTGTCCGCGCCGACTTCGCTCGCCGCGCCGATGGCGGCGAGCGCATTCAACACATTGTGGCGGCCGGGCAGATTGAGCGTAATCGGCAGGCGCGCCGCACCGCCGTTTTTGATCACCGCGTCGAACATCATGGCGGTGCCTTCGGCGCGCACGTTCTCGGCGCGGATGTCGGCGCCCTCGGAGAAGCCATAGGTCGTCACCGGCTTGGTCACGCGCGGCAGAATCTCGCGCACGTTGGCGTCGTCGATGCACACCACGGCGCGGCCGTAGAAAGGCAGGTGCTGCAGGAAGTCGACGAAGGCCTGCTTCAGGCGGGAAAAGTCGTGGCCGTAGGTTTCCATGTGGTCGGCGTCGATGTTGGTGACCACCGCCACCACCGGCGTGAGATACAGGAAGGAGGCGTCGGATTCGTCGGCCTCCGCCACCAGAAAGTCGCCCTTGCCCAGGCGCGCGTGTGCGCCGGCGGCGGTGAGCCTGCCGCCGATGACGAAGGTCGGGTCCATGCCCGCTTCGGACAGGCAGGAGGCCACCAGCGAAGTGGTGGTGGTCTTGCCGTGGGTGCCGGCGATGGCGATGCCCTGCTTGAGGCGCATGAGTTCTGCCAGCATCATGGCGCGCGGCACGATGGGAATCTTGCGTTCGCGCGCGGCAACCACTTCGGGATTGGTTTCCGGCACCGCCGAGGACACCACCACGGCCTCGGCGCCGTCGATATTCCCGGCGCGATGCCCCTTGAACACCTGCACGCCGAAGCCCTGCAGGCGACGGGTGGCGGCATTGTCGGCAAGATCGGAGCCCGATACCGTAAAGCCCAGGTTGGCCAGCACCTCGGCAATGCCGCTCATGCCGGCGCCGCCGATGCCGACGAAGTGGATGTGCTTCACAGCATGCTTCACGGTTTCTCTCCCGATCCCTGATCCCTGATCCCTGATCCCTGGCCGGCCAGCGCCTCGCAGATATCCGCCACGGTCTTGGTTGCCTCGGGCTTGGCCAGCGCGCGGGACTTTTTCGACATCTTCGCCAGTTGTTCGCGCGTGAGCGCGGCAAGCTGCGCGGCGAGCTTTTCCGGGGCCAGATCTTTTTGCTGCACACACCACGCAGCACCCGCGTCGGCGAGGAAAGCGGCATTGGCGGTCTGGTGGTCGTCCACCGCAAAGGGAAAAGGCACGAGCACGGCGGGCACGCCGGCGCAGGCGAGTTCGGCCACGGTCATGGCGCCGGCGCGGCACACTGCCACGTCGCACCATTCATAAAGTGTCGCCATGTCCTCGATGTAATCGCGCACCTTTGCTTCGACGCCGGCTGCGGCGTAATTGGCATGCAGTTTTTCCACATGCTGGCGGCCGGACTGGTGCACGACCTGCGGCCGCCTTTCCGCCGGCAACAGGGCCAGTGCCCTGGGCAGCAGTTCGTTCAGGGCCGCCGCCCCCAGGCTGCCGCCCACCACCAGCAGGCGCAGCGGCCCTTCGCGGCCCGCGTATTTGTCTTCGTGCCGCACCAGCCGGGCGATGGGCTCGCGCACGGGATTGCCCACCCATTCCGTGTCGGCCTTGCCGCAGGGCACGGGCTTGTCGGTGCCGTGCCTGAAAGCGGAAGGAAAGGCCACCAGCACGCGTTCGGCAAGGCAGGCCAGCACGCGGTTGGTGAGCCCGGCAATGCTGTTTTGCTCGTGGATGACCAGCGGCCTTTTCAGCAAAGACGCCATCATGCCGCCGGGAAAGGCGGTGTAGCCGCCCATGCCCAGCACCGCGTCGGGACGGCGGGAGAGAATGGCGCGCAGGCTCTGCCAGAAGGCGACGAGCAGCATGAAGGGCGTGAGCAGCTTGCGCAGCAGGCCGTGCCCGCGCAGTCCCGACATCGAAATCCACACCATGTCGATGCCGGCAGCCGGCACCACGCGCGCCTCCAGCCCCGAGCGCGTGCCGAGCCAGAACACGTCCCAGCCGCGTTCACGCATTTCCTCCGCCACCGCCAGCGCGGGATAAACATGGCCGCCGGTGCCGCCGGCCATGACCATGAGGGTGCGGTTGGCACTCATGCAAAAACCCTTTTCAACCGCAGAGTTCGCGGAGTACGCGGAGGGGCCGCAGAGAAAAGGTTTTCCTGTGCGTACTGCGCGGCCTTTGCGGTTGAATGCTTTTTGCGGTTTTCCATCAGAACGTCTTCCCCAATTTCATCTGCCGGTGTTCCCAGTCGATCCTGAGCAGCACGGCCACCGCCACGCAATTGGCGACGATGCCGCTGCCGCCGAAGGAGAGGAAAGGCAGGGTCAGGCCCTTGGTGGGCAACAGGCCCATGTTCACGCCGATGTTGATGCCGGCTTGCACGCCGAACCAGATGCCGATGCCCATTGCCGTGAGCGCGGCGAAATTGCGCTCCAGCCTCGCCGCGTGCCGCCCGATGAGAAAGGCCTTGGCCACCAGCATGGCGAACATGGCCAGCACCACCGCCACGCCGACGAAACCGAGTTCCTCCGCAATCACCGCCAGCAGAAAATCGGTATGCGCCTCGGGCAGATAGAACAGCTTCTCCACGCTGCCGCCGAGTCCCAGTCCGAACCATTCGCCGCGGCCGAAGGCGATGAGCGAATGCGAAAGCTGGTAGCCCTTGCCGTAAGGATCGGCCCAGGGATCGAGAAAGCCGAGAATGCGCTTTAGGCGATAGGGCGAGGTCAGAATCAGCGTCGCGAAGCCGGCCAGCAGCACGGCGATCAGCGCGGCGAACACTTTCCAGTCGAGCCCGCCGAGAAACAGGATGCCGACGGCAATGCCGGTGATGACCACGAAGGCGCCGAAGTCCGGCTCATGCAGCAGGAGGGCGCCGGTGACCAGCATCACGCTGGCCATGGGCAGGAAGCCGCGCTTGAAGTCATGCATGACCGCGGCCTTGCGCGTGGTGTAGTCCGCGGCATACAGCACGGCGAAAAACTTCATCAGCTCGGACGGCTGCAGGTTGGCGAACCCCAGCGAAATCCAGCGGCGGCTGCCGTTGACTTCGCGTCCCAGCCCGGGAACCAGCACCACCACCAGCAGCACCAGCCCGGCCAGGAACAGATAGGGTGCAGCCTGCTGCCAGGTGCGCATCGGCACCTGGAAGGCCATGGCCCCCGCCACCAGCGCGGCCGCGACATAGACGCCTTGGCGCAGCAGGTAATAATGGCCCTGGTGGCCGGTCATGCGCGAGCCTTCGGCAATCGCGATCGACGCCGAATACACCATCACCAGGCCGAAGCCGAGCAGCGCAAGAATCAGCCACACCAGGGCGAAATCGAGTTCGCCGGTGGGCTTGGGTGCGCGTGCCGTGTACAGCATCAGCGCTTCCCTCCCGCATTCCTGAGCGCGCGCACCGCCGCGATGAACACTTCGGCGCGATGGGCGTAATTGCGGAACATGTCCCAGCTGGCGCAGGCCGGCGACAGCAGCACGGCGTCGCCCTCGTGCGCCAGGGCGAATGCCGTTTGCACGGCGGCTTCCATGCCCGACGCCTTTTCTACCGGCACGCCGCAGCCGGCAATGGCTTTTTCGATCGCCGGTGCGTCGCGCCCGATCAGCACCACGGCGCGCGCATTGGCGGCGACCGCTTTTTTCAATGGCGAAAAATCCTGGCCCTTGCCGTCGCCGCCCAGGATCACCACCGCCTTGCGCTCCATGCCGAAAAGCGCGGCTACGGTGGCGCCGACATTGGTGCCCTTGGAATCGTCGTAGAAACGTATGCCGCCGATCTCGTCGACGAACTCGACGCGGTGCGGCAGGCCCCTGAACCGTTTCAATCCCTGCAGCAGTCCGGCCTCGGGCAGGCCGACGGAAGCGGTCAGCGCCAGCGCGGCCAGCGCATTGGCGGCATTGTGCAGGCCGGTGACCGGCAGTTCCTTCACGCTCATCAGCGGTTCATTGCCGCGGCACAGCCTGTCGCCGCAAAGTCCGTAGTCGTCGCCGCCCGGGGCCGCATTCAGGCCGAAGCTGACGCGGCGGCGGCCTGGCAGCGCCATGGCCATGACGCGCGCATCGTCGCGGTTCAGCACCTGCACCCCGCGCCCGGCAAAGATGCGCGCCTTGGCGGCGGCATACGCCTCCATGCCGGCGTAGCGGTCGAGATGGTCTTCGCTCACATTCAGCACCGTGGCGGCATCGGCATCGAGGCTCGCCGTGGTTTCCAGCTGGAAGCTGGAAAGCTCCAGCGCCCACACTTCCGGCTCGTCCATGCGCCCGGCCTCGATGTCCATGAGCGCATCCAGCACCGGCAGGCCGATGTTGCCGGCGACACAGGTTCTCTTCCCGGCCGCCTCGCTCATCGTCCCGCACATGGCGGTCACGGTGCTTTTGCCGTTGCTGCCGGTGATGGCGATGATTTTCGCCTGCGACGCCTTGATGGCGCGCGCGAACAGTTCCACGTCGCCCGCAACCTCGATGCCTTTTTTCAGCGCGCGTGCCACCGCCGGTTCGGCCAGCGGCACGCCGGGGCTCACGACCAGCAGGTCGGCGGCCTGCAGCAGCTCATCCTTGAACGGACCGCAATGCAGCGGTACGTCCGGCAGCGCCTCCTTCAATGCCTGCGCGTTGGGCGGTGATTCGCGGCTATCGGCCACTGAAACCACGGCGCCGCGCGCCGCAAGCCAGCGGGCGCAGGACAAGCCGGTATCGCCCAGCCCGAGGACCAGGGTTTTGCGGCCGGAAAGTTGCAGGCTGTCGGCGTTCATCTCAGTTTCAATGTCGACAGGCCGATCAGCACGAGCATCATGGTGATGATCCAGAACCTGACCACCACCTGGGTCTCCTTCCAGCCCTTGAGTTCATAGTGGTGATGCAGGGGCGCCATGCGGAACACGCGCTTGCCGGTGGTCTTGAACGAGGCCACCTGGATGATGACCGACAGGGTTTCCACCACGAACACGCCGCCCATGATGAAAAGCACGATTTCCTGGCGCACGATCACCGCCACCACGCCCAGCGCCGCACCCAGGGCGAGCGCGCCGACATCGCCCATGAACACTTCGGCCGGATAGGCGTTGAACCACAGGAAGGCAAGGCCCGCACCCGCGATCGCGGCGCAGAACACCACCAGCTCGCCGGCGCCGGGAATGTGCGGCACGCCGAGGTATTTGGCGAACACGGCATGGCCGGCGACGTAGGCGAAGATGCCCAGCGCGGAAGCCACCATCACGGTGGGCAGGATGGCGAGCCCGTCGAGGCCGTCGGTCAGGTTGACCGCGTTGCTCGAACCGACGATGACGAAATAGGTCAGCACCACGAAGCCGACCACGCCGAGCGGAATCACCACGTTCTTGAAGAAGGGCACGATGAGCTCGGTCTGCGCCGGCAGACTGGTCGAAGTGGCGATGTAGATCGCCGCGCCCAGGCCGAACACCGACTGCCAGAAATATTTCCAGCGCGCGATCAGGCCCTTTGGATTCCTGTGCACGATCTTCTTGTAATCGTCGACCCAGCCGATGATGCCGAAGCCGAGGGTAGTAAGCAGAGCCACCCACACGTACTTGTTGGCGAGGTCCATCCACAGCAGGGTGGAGATCGCCACCGCGGTGAGGATCAGCGCGCCGCCCATGGTGGGCGTGCCGGCTTTCACCAGATGGGTTTGCGGGCCGTCGTCGCGCACGGCCTGGCCGAATTTCATGATCTTGAGCCGATCGATCATCCAAGGCCCGATCACGAAGGAGATCACCAGCGCGGTCAGCACCGCCAGCACCGCGCGCAGCGTGATGTAGTTGAAGACATTGAAGGCCGAGATATCCTCGCCCAATGTCCGGAACAGCCACAGCAGCATCAGTGTTCTCCTTCGCTCAGGCTTTTCACGACCCGCTCCATCTGCATGGCGCGCGAGCCCTTGACCAGCACCGTCACGTCCGGTGCCAGTGCGTTCTCCACATCGGCCAGCAGTTCCTCGATGCGCTCGTAATAGATGCCGCCTGCGCCGAAGGCGTTGACCGCCTCGCGCGCGAGTTGGCCCAGCCCGAACAGGCGCTCGACTCCGGCCTCGCGCGCAGCCAGGCCGATCTGCGCGTGCATGGCCGGGCCTTCTTCGCCCAGTTCGCCCATGTTGCCGAGCACGAAATACCTGCGCCCGCGCTGGCGTGCGAGCACGGCGAGCGCGGCACGGGTGGAATCGGGGTTGGCGTTGTAGGTGTCGTCGAGGAAGAGGCCGCCGTGCAGGGCGGGTACGCGCCGCAAACGGCCCTTGACTCCGGTGAAGCGGGCCAGCGCGGTGGCGGCGGCATTTAGGTCGACACCGAGCGCGAGCGCGCAGGCCAGCGCGGCCAGCGCATTGCGCGCGTTGTGCTCGCCCGGCACCTGCAAATCGATGCTCGCTTCGCCTTGCGCACTGACCACATGCAGCGTGCCGCCGAACTCGCCGGCCCGGTACTCGCCGCGCACGTCGGCGCCGGGCGAGAAGCCGAAGCTCAGCACGCGGCGGCCGGTATTGAGGCTGCGCCAGTAGTCCGCGTGCGCATCGTCGGCATTGATGATGGCCGTGCCTTTTTCACCCAGGCCCTCGAAAATCTCGCCCTTGGCTTTTGCGATGGCGCGCACCGAGCCCATCAGCCCGATGTGCGCGGACTGTGCGTTGTTGACCAGCGCGACATCGGGACGGGCGAGATGCGTGAGATAGCGGATCTCGCCGGGATGGTTCATGCCCATTTCCAGCACGGCATAGGCATGCGTCTCGCGCAGGCGCAGCAGCATCTGCGGGCAGCCGATGTCGTTGTTGAGATTGCCTTCGGTGGCCAGCACGCCGTCCGCATTGGAGGCAGCACGCAAAATCGCCGCGCACATTTCCTTGACCGTGGTCTTGCCGTTGCTGCCGGTGATGGCGATGATGGGAATGAGGAAGCGCTTGCGCCAATAGGCCCCCAGTTGTCCCAGCGCGATGCGCGTGTCCTCGACATGGATGGCGGGCGCGGCATTCGACTGCGCGCCCGCATTCACCATGACGCCTGCGGCACCGGCTTCGATGGCCTTCTCGGCAAAGCCCGCGCCGTCGAAGCGCTCGCCTTTCAGCGCAACGAAGAGGTCACCGGCCTTGATGGTGCGGGTGTCGGTGGACACGGCGGAAAACGCGCGGTCCTCTCCGGCGAGTTCGCCGTTCACCGCGGCGGCGGCCTCCGAGAGGCGCATCATCATTTCGCTCATACCCACGCCTCCAAGGCCTTCCGCGCGACCTCGGCATCGGAAAAGTGCAGTTTCCGTCCCCGCACTTCCTGGTAATCCTCGTGGCCCTTGCCGGCGATGAGCACGATGTCGCCGCACTTGGCAGCGCCGATGGCCTCGAAGATGGCGCGCGCACGGTCGGGCTCGCTGCGCACCGGGCCGTTCTTCGCGCCCTGCAGGATGTCGGCGATGATGGCGAGAGGGTCCTCGTTCCTCGGGTTGTCGCTGGTGACGAGCACCAGATCCGCGCCCTGCACGGCTGCGCGCCCCATCAGCGGGCGCTTGCCCTTGTCGCGGTTGCCGCCGCAGCCGAACACGCAAATCACGCGCCCCTCGCCCGCGAGCGGACGCAGGGTGGCGAGTACCTTTTCCAGCGCGTCGGGCGTGTGCGCGTAGTCCACCACCACCAGGGGGTGCGTGCCGCCGCCCAGGGTCTGCATGCGTCCGGCTGGCGGCCTGACCTGTGCCAGCGCCGCACACGCCTGTTCGAGCGGAACGCCCGACACCAGCAGCGCGGCGAGCGCGGCGAGGAGGTTGTAGGCGTTGAAGCGGCCAAGCAGGGGCGACTCGAGTTCGGCCCGGCCCCAGGCGGTATTGAGCGACAGCAGCAATCCTTCGCGCCCTTCCTTCACGATTTCGGCCGCCACTTCGCCGCGGCCCAGGCCGTAACCGACCACCCCGGCGGCGGAAGGCTTTGCCGCCAGCGCGCGGCCGAATTCGTCATCGAGATTGAGCACGGCGTGTGCGAGGCCTTCCCATGCGAACAGCCCGGCCTTGGCCTCGGCGTAGGCTTGCATGCTGCCGTGATAGTCGAGATGGTCGCGCGACAGGTTGGTCAGCACCGCGACATTAAAGCGGCAGCCGTTGACCCGGCCTTGATGCAGGCCGTGCGACGACACTTCCATGGCGCAGGCGCGCGCACCTGCACGCACGAACTGCGCCAGCATTTCCTGCAGCTCTGCCGCGTCCGGCGTGGTGTTCGCCGCCGGCGCGAGCTGCCCGACAAAGCCGTTGCCGAGGGTGCCGATCACCGCGCTCGGCGTGCCGCATGCATTCAGCGCCTGCGCGATCCAATGCGTGACCGAAGTCTTGCCGTTGGTGCCGGTGACGCCGATCATGGAAAGCCGGCTGGAGGGATCGCCGTAGACGCAGGCGGCGATTTCGCCGATGCGCTGCTTCAGACCCGGCACCGGCAAGTTGGGCACCTGCCAGGCGGGATCCCATACAAAGCCCTCCTCTTCCCACAGCACCGCCGGGGCGCCGGCGGCGATGGCCTGCGGGATGTAGCTGCGGCCGTCGTGGGCCGTGCCCGCATAGGCGGCGAAGGCCACGCCCGCGCCTGCGCGCCGGCTGTCGGCGGTGATGCCCGTCACGGGCACGCCCAGTTTTTGCAGCAGGGCGGCAGCTTGCGGCAGGCGCGCACAATGCATCATCACGCCTCCTCCGGCTTGTTCGTCAGCGGCCGCGTCAGGCGGGCCGCGGGCTCATCCGCCGCGTCCGGCGAGACGCCAAGCTGCCGCAATGACGCCGCCATCACCTGCGCGAACACCGGTCCCGCCACCTGTCCGCCGAAGTGTCCCTTTTCGCGCGGCTCGTCGATCATCACCGCGATGATGAGGCGCGGATCGGAAGCGGGTGCCAGGCCGACGAAGGAGGAAATGTAGCTGTCAGTGCTGTAACGTCCGTCGATCAGCTTGTAGGCCGTGCCGGTCTTGCCCGCCACGCGGTAGCCCGGCACCTGCGCCAGGATGGCGGTGCCGCCTTCGTGCGTCACGGTCTCCATCATCTCGCGCACCTGGCGCGCAACCTGCACGGACAGCACACGCTCGCCGTCGAGTTCCTGCGGCTCGCGCTTGAGGAAGGTGAGCGGCATCACCACGCCGTCGTTGGCGAAGGCCATGTAGGCGCGCGCCAGCTGCAGGAGGCTCACCGAAAGGCCGTGGCCGTATGCCTGCGTGGCCTGTTCCACCGGCTTCCAGGTGGCGGGATCGCGCAGGCGCCCGCCGGCTTCCCCGGGAAAGCCCGAGCCGGGCTTCTCGCCGAAACCGGCGCGATGCAGGATATCCCAGAACTCCTCGGGCTTCATCTGCATGGCCATTTTCACCGCGCCGATGTTGCTCGATTTCTGCAGTACCTCCGTCACCGTCAGCTGCGGATGGTAGTGCACGTCGGTGATGTGCTTGCGCCCGACCATGTAGTCATCGGGCAGATGCATCAGGGTGTCGGGGCGCACCAGGCCGCGCTCCAGGGCGGCGGCCACGGTAAACGGCTTGATGGTGGAGCCGGGCTCGAAGGTGTCGATCACCGCGCGGTTGCGCATGAGATCGGGCCTGTAATTCTTGCGGTTGTTGGGATTTACCACCGGCAGGTTGGACAAGGCCAGAATTTCGCCGCTCCTGGCGTCCAGCACCACGATGCCGCCGCCTTTGGCCTTGTGTTTTGCCACTGCCGCGGACAGTTCGCGGTGCGCTATGTATTGCAGCTTGAGATCGAGCGACAGGCCGAGATTGCCGCCCATCCTGGCGCCGCGAGCGGGGCTGAGATCCTGCACGATGTGTCCGCGCCGGTCGCGCAGCACGTGGCGCGTGCCGGCCTTGCCCGCGAGCCAGTCGTCATAGGCGAGTTCCACGCCCTCCTGTCCGACGTCGTCGACATTGGTGAAACCGACCACGTGCGCGGCCACTTCCGCCGCCGGATAGAAACGGCGAAACTCGCGCTGCAGCTTGATGCCCGGAAGTCCCAGGGCGGCGATTTTCACCGCCTGCTCGGGGCTGAGGTTGCGGTCGATGGCAATCACGCCCTTGTGCGGGCTTTTCAATTTTTTCGCCAGCGCGTCCTGCGGCGTGGCGAGAATGGCGGCCAGGCGCACGATCTCATGGGAGGTGAGCGAGCGCGTGTCCGAGGGTCTGGCCCACAGGGTTTCCACCGGCGTGCTGATCGCCAGCGGCTGGCCGAAGCGGTCCAGCACCATGCCGCGGTTGGCGGGAATGGCGAGCCTGCGCGAGGCCACTGCGTCGCCCTTGCCTTGCAGAAAATCGGTGTTGAGTCCTTGCAGATAGGCGGCGCGCACCCCCAGCGTCACGAACCAGGCGCCGAGCAGCCCTGCGACCAAGGCCATGCGCGAAGGCGTGATGTGGACTTCAAGCAGCTTTCGGCTCGAATAGTTCACGCTCATGGCTGCGCTCCCGCCTCGAGCAGCCAGACCTTGTCGAGCGGCGGGGTGACGAGTCCCAGGCGGGTTTTCGCCAGCGCCTCCACACGTGCATGGCTGGTGAGCGTACCCTGCTCCAGCTGCAGCTTGCCCCACTCCACTTCCAGGTCTCTCGCTTCCCTTTTCAGGGCTTCCAGTTCAATGAACAAGGTGCGCGCGCGGTGCTGCGCATTCACCACCGCCAGCGCGCACGCCAGCAGCACCAGGGCGAGCAGGATGTCCAGTTGCTTCATCCGCCCGTCCCCACTCTTTCCGCCACGCGCAGGACTGCACTGCGCGCGCGCGGATTCGCCGCCGTTTCCGCCGCGCCGGCACGGATGGCGCGGCCCACGCGCCTGAGCCTGCCCGGCGCGATGTCCGCCGCGCGCACCGGCAGGCCGCGCGGCAATTCCGGCCCGCGCTCCTCGTCGCGCATGAAGCGCTTGACGATGCGGTCTTCCAGGGAATGGAAACTGATCACTGCCAGCCTGCCGCCGGGTTTGAGTCTTTGCACGCACACCGGCAGCACCGCTTCCAGTTCCTCGAGTTCGCGATTGAGGAAAATCCGTATAGCCTGAAAGGTGCGCGTCGCCGGATGCTGGCCGGGCTCGCGCTTCCTGACGGCGCCCGCCACGATCTGTGCGAGCTCGCCCGTCGTACGGATCGGAGATACCTTTCGCGCCGCAGCAATCGCGTGCGCAATCTGTCGAGCAAACCGTTCCTCGCCATACCGCCTGATCACCTCCGCCATCTCGTCTTCGTCCGCCTGCGCGATCCAGTCGGCGGCACTCATGCCGCTGTCCGGATCCATGCGCATGTCGAGCGGGCCATCCAGCCGGAAGCTGAAGCCGCGCGCCGCCTCGTCCAGCTGCGGCGACGACACGCCGATGTCCAGCAAAATACCGTCGACCTTGTCCACGCCCAGCTCGTCCAGCACTTGCGCCAGGCGCGAAAACGGCGCGCGCACCAGCGAAAGGCGGGCATCCTCGATGTTTTTCCCGGCCGCAATGGCTGCCGGATCGCGGTCAAGCGCGATCAGACGGCCGCGCGGCGACAGCCTTTCCAGCACCATGCGGCTGTGCCCGCCGCGCCCGAAAGTGCCGTCCACGTACACGCCGTCCGGATCGATCGCCAGGGCCTCGACGGCCTCGCTGGCCAATACCGGCTGGTGCTGGGTCACAAGGTGAAACCCTCCAGCTCCGGCGGCATCTGGCCATTGTTGAACGCCAGGGCCTGGTCCACTTCGTTCTGCCAGCGCTCCTCGTTCCACATTTCCAGCTTGGCGCCCTGGCCGACCAGCACCACGTTCTTTTCCAGGCCCGCGAACTGGCGCAGCATGGGCGGCAGCAGGATGCGGCCGGCCGCGTCCATGTCGAGTTCGTGCGCATGGCCGACCAAAAGGCGCTGCAAGGCGCGAATCTGTGGATTGAAGCCCGACAGCCCGGTGAGCTTCTTTTCGATCGGCTCCCATTCGGGCAGGGGATAGAGCAGCAGGCAGCGGCCGGGGTCGGCAGTGACCACGACACGCCCGCCGGCGATGGCCAATAGCGCGTCGCGATAGCGGGCAGGCACGACCACGCGGCCCTTGCTATCCAGACTGACGGTACTGACGCCCCGGAACATGCCTCCTCAAACCTCTTCTGTTGTTTTGTGGGTATTCACTTACATTTTGCGCGCATGAAAGGGATAGACATCCACAATCATCCACAAAATGACACACATTCCCACTATAGAGGCAAGAAAACCGGGGTGTCAATAAGAAATGGAAAATTTTTCCTGTAAGCTCAAAGACTTACAGCAACTATTCACAGACGGGGCGGGCTTATAAAACCAAGGCTTATCCGCGTATCCTAAATACGATACACAGATAAATTGAATAACTGTTTGATTTGAAAGAAAAGGGGTTGGCCTGTAAGCCGGGTTCTGTAGGGGGCGAACCCCCATGACAGCCATTCCTCTAGGCCCGTCATTGCTGACGGGCTCAAGCCACCTACCCGCAGACTCGGCGAGCAGCGTCATCGCCTGCCTATTTGGTGTTGCTCCGGATGGAGGTTACCGCGTTTCACGTCCACCCTTCGGGGCTTGCGCCCCTTGGGGCTTACTCGTCTCTGTGGCCCTGTTCCTCGCCTTGCGGCGTCCGGCCGTTAGCCGGCATCCTGCTCTGTGGAGCCCGGACTTTCCTCTCCGCGCGAGATGCGCGCAGCGGCTGTCCGGCCAACCCCTTTTCATTATAAGGTTGTTTAGCTGGCAAACCTTGCTAATAAGAATATTCGGGAATCGCACTCCGGCTCCGCCACGCGTTCTGATCTGAGGATCCACGCCCGAAAGGAGACCAATATGAGAAGACGGCTTTATTTCATGACGCCCGATGTCGTCAGCGCGCGCAGCATCCGCGACGAACTGCTGCTCGCGCGCATCGAGAACGGGCATATCCACGTCCTGGCCAAGGATGGCATCCCTCTGGAAGGTCTGCAGGAAGCCTCGATCCTGCAAAGAAGCGATTTCGTGCACGGGATTGAATCCGGCCTGATGGTGGGCGGCGGCGTCGGCATCCTGGTCGGCATGGCCGCCATCCTGTTTCCGCCCGCCGGTATCGACCTGCAACCGGTGACCATCCTGATCACCGCACTGATCGGCGCAGCATTCGGCGCCTGGGTATCCAGCATGATTGCGAGCTCCATCCCCAATTCCCGTCTCCGCACTTTCGAGGCCGGCATTGCGGCGGGGCGCGTGCTGATGATGGTGGACGTCCCCGCCGGCCGCGTTGACGAAATCAGGAAGCTGGTTGCCAACCGCCACCCTGAAGCAAGCGGCAGTTCGCCAGAGCCAACCATACCGGCTTTCCCCTGAGAATTTTTTCCTCCCCGCCGCGATTCCCCTGTCGCGGCGTTACCCGGGGCGCAATACCCCGGGCTTCGGCAGGCGAGAGCCTGCCGTTATTTTGTCAGCTTCCAGCCCAGGGTTTCGCCGGCACGCAAAGGCACCAGTTGCTGCTCCCCCAGGGCCAGGGCTTCCGGCACGCTCCAGGTTTCGCGGCGCAGCACGATCTTTTCACTGTTGCGCGGCAGGCCGTAGAAATCCGCGCCGTGGAAACTGGCGAAGGCTTCCAGGCTGTCCAGTGCGCCGGCCGCCTCGAAAGCCTCGGCATAGAATTCGAGCGCGGCGTGCGCGGTGTAGATGCCGGCGCAGCCGCAAGCCGTTTCCTTGGCGGTTTTTGCATGCGGCGCGGAATCCGTGCCGAGGAAGAACTTCGGGCTGCCCGAGGTGGCGGCGGCAACCAGCGCCTCGCGATGCACTTCGCGCTTGAGTACCGGCAGGCAGAAGTAGTGCGGGCGGATGCCGCCCCTGAACATGGCGTTGCGGTTGTAGAGCAGGTGATGCGCGGTGATGGTGGCCGCCACGTTGTCCGGTGCGCCCGCCACGAATTCGGCCGCGCCCCGTGTGGTGATATGCTCGAGCACGATCCTGAGTTTGGGAAAATCGCGCAGCAGGCGGGTGAGATGGCGCTCGATGAACACCGACTCGCGATCGAACACATCCACGTCCGGGTCGGTCACCTCGCCGTGCAGCAGAAGCGGCAGGCCGTGTTCTTCCATGGCGGCGATGGCGGCATAGGCCTTTTGCAAGTCGGTTACGCCGGAATCGGAATTGGTGGTGGCGCCGGCCGGGTAGTATTTCACCGCATGCACGAAGCCGCTTTCCCTGGCGGCGCGGATTTCCGCAGGCCGGGTGTTGTCGGTGAGATAAAGCGTCATCAGCGGCTCGAACTCGGTGCCCGGCGGCAGCGCTGCCAGGATGCGCGCGCGGTAGGCCTGCGCCGCCGCGACGGTCGTCACCGGCGGCCTCAGATTGGGCATGACGATGGCGCGCGCGAACTGCCGCGCCGTGTGCGGAAGCACGCTCTTCATGGCATCGCCGTCGCGCAGATGCAAATGCCAGTCGTCGGGTCGGGTGAGGGTGAGTTCGGTCATGGCCTGTCCATCTTTTCGTCAGCAACCATCCCCTCTATGTTATTACCAAGGGGAGAGAGGGGGTGGATCTGACCCGATCTTCCTTTCGTCGGACACCCCTCCCTCTGGGGGGAGGGGTGGGGGAGAGGGCCGACAAGGAGAACAGACGGGGGAAATCAAGCGTGGGTGAATCTATTTCCCGCCCTTCCCCCCGGCACCTCTCCCTCGGGAAGAGGGTTGGGGTGAGAAGGAGGGGCTCAAACATCGGGCGGGCTCACCACGCCTCGGTCCAGGGCTCGACCTGCACGTCTCGCCCGCTCGTTGTTCCCGGCGCAGTGCGCCTCGTTCGCCCGCTCAGACATCGAGCGGGCTCACCACGCCTCGGTCCAGGGCTCGACTTGCACGTCTCGCCCGCTCGTTGTTCTCGGCGCAGTGCGCCTCGTTCGCCCGCTCAAACATCGAGCGGGCTCACCACGCCTCGCCCACCTTTGTTTAGCACGTGGGTATAGATCATGGTGGTGGACACATCCTTGTGACCGAGCAGCTCCTGCACCGTGCGGATGTCGTAGCCCGCCTGCAGCAGATGCGTGGCGAAGGAATGTCGCAGCACATGCGGCGTCACCGGCTTGTGGATATCCGCCAGCCTGGCGGCCTCGCGCACCGCGCGCTGCACGCTGGCTTCGTGCACATGGTGCCTGCGCTCCATGCCCGTGCGCGGATCCACCGAGCGTACCGAAGACGGAAACACATACTGCCAGCCCCATGACCTGGCCGCATTGGGATACTTGACCGCCAGCGCATCCGGCAGATACACCGCGCCGGCCCCCGCTTCCAGATCACGCTCGTGCAGCGCCTTCACTTTTTCCAAATGCCTTTGCAAAGGCAGGATGAGATTCTCCGGCAAAACCGTCACCCTGTCCTTGTTGCCCTTGCCCTCGCGCACGATGATTTCGCGGCGCGCGAATTCCACGTCCTTCACCCGCAGGCGCAGTCCTTCCATCAGGCGCATGCCCGTGCCGTACAACAGCGCAATGATCAATCCCATGGTGCCCGACGTTCCGCCAAGCAGCCGGCGCACTTCGGTCTGCGTCAGCACCACCGGCAGACGTTTGGCCGCCTTGGCGCTGACCACCTCGTCCAGCCAGGGCAGTTCAACGCCCAGCACTTCCCTGTACAAAAACAACAACGCCGATTTGGCCTGGCTTTGTGTCGAGGCCGACACATTGCGCTCGGACACCAGATGGCTCAAAAAATCCCGCACCTCTTCGGCGCCCATCTCGGCGGGATGACGCTTGCCGTGGAACAGAATGAAACGGCGCGCCCAATCCACATAAGTTTCCTCGGTGCGGATGCTGTAATGACGCAGGCGGATTTCCGCCCGCATCCGGTCCAGCAGCCTGGGAGAATCCTTGGACACAACTTTAACTTTCATCCGCGAAATTTTAGGTTGCTCTACATGGCACTGCAACATAAAAACCTATTACAAAAGTAATAGTTAGCCAAAAAAGTGTTGATTTAGACCGCATTGAGCGCTAGATTTTGAGCTGTCTAAATTACGTTGGGCATTTCACTTTCGGAGCGTTCCATGAATTTGAGACGATTTTTTGTTGCAGTATTTGCGATATTCATTTTCGCCATGGTGTGGAACGGGCTTGTCCACATGGTGCTTCTCAAAGAGGCAAGCCTGGCTCTTGAGAAGGTGGCTCGGCCCACAGCGGAACGGAACATGGCGCTTGGTCTTTTGCTGACGTTCGGAGTGGCGGCACTTTTTGTCTATTCGTATGCTTTATTTGTCCGCACACCTGGTATCAAGCGGGCACTCGGCCATGGGGTATTCTTTGCTGCCATAGCTGGATTGCTCGTCGACTTGAATCAGTTTTTTCTGTATCCAGTCCCCGGTTCATTAGCCGCTGCGTGGTTTCTCTTCGGCTTCATCGAATTCTGTGTTTATGGCGTTCTTGTGTCTTGGCTATATCCCATTGCTGCCCAACCCGCCGCTCCAGGGGACGCGCCGCAAGCGGCGCGCCCCTGAGCTTCGACGTTATGCGTGGCCAGCGTGGCTGTAGTGGCTCCGCCGTGGCTCACTGCGCGCCAGCTCGGCAGCTTGCGCTGGCGCACAGCACAGCCTGCTTCGTTCGGTGCCGCATTCGCCGCCTGGCGCTTTGGTCAGCGCCGCACTCGACACGCGCCGCTGCAGCCAATGGCTTACGCAGGCCCAGATGGGCGGCGCACTGCGGCGGCGCCATCCCGGCTCCGGCCGGGCGGCGTGCCGTGGCTTCGGAGCGTTCTGGTCCGTCGCCACCGGTTCTCGCCGGCTGCGCCCGGCTGATCCCCGGCTCCCGTCTGTCGCCGCGCCGTTGCCCTGCCCGGCTTCGGTGGTCTACCGTGGCGCATAACCAGTCATTCAAGCCGACGCCGCTTCGCGGCGCGGCTTACTAAAACCTACGTTAACTAAGCCTCATAATTTTGCATACGAGCACGTTGGCGCATGAAAAAACCCACAGACGACATCAGGCGTCTTCTGCAGACTGCGCATCGCCCGGTCGATGGTGCGTTTC
>JBFMCR010000017.1:0-46557 GCA_040754425.1 Pseudomonadota bacterium
TTCGCGTCATCCAGCGCCGCGCGTATGGACTGCGCGACGAGGAATACTTACGACTCAAGATTCTGACTTGCATGCTGCCTCCGCTCTAAAATGACCGAAAATCACCCACACGACTTCACGAAGACCCTCTATATGAAGCATATTAAGGGTCAGTTCAGACACCATTTATGATCCCCCATTAATTATCGCAATAGTCAGAGCAGGCTCTAAGAACAAAACCCCAGGCTCGAACTGGATTTTCTATTACTTGATTCTCGCTCACGCCGCCAGCTTCAGCTTGCAGTGCAACCCGGCGCGGGTGGCCAGGGTCACCAACATATCCAGGCTGAATTTGTCCCATTTGCCGCGCATGAGGTCGGACACGCGAGACTGGCTGACGCCCAGGGCCTTGGCTGCCTCGGCCTGCGTCCACTTGCGCTTTTCGATGGTCAGGCGCAACTGGGCCATCATTTCGGCACGCATGGCCAGGATGGCGGCCTCTTCCGGCGGGAAACCCAGGTCGGCAAAAACGTTGCCGCTGGAGGGCGTAATTTTCTCTTTCACGATTCAATCTCCTATCAGCTTGTAGCGGCGCGCGGCCAGTTCGATGTCTTCCTTGCGCGTCTTCTTGCGAAAAGCATGCAACACGTACACCGCCGACTCGAACTTCGCCACGTAAATGACGCGCCACTCGCCCAGCACGTGCACCCGGATTTCATAAGCGCCTGCGCCGACGGCAGGCATGGGCTTGAAGTCGGACGGGTTGAGGCCGCGCTGCAACTGCTATAACTCGAAGCCCGCCGCGCGCCTGGCTTCCAGCGGGAAATCCGTCAGGTCGTCCAGGCTGCCGCCCACGAATTCAAGCCGTTTCATTCGAGTTAATTATATAAGTACTTGTATATTCGTCAACCTCGAAAGATGCCGTAACTGCCCTTACCTGCCTCTCAGCACCTTGATCTGAAACAGCGTATTCCGCTCGTCCTCCTCCAGCGCCTGCTTGATATGCGACACGGTGGCGCGGTAGCGCGGGATGATGTTGTACTTGAGTGCATTGACGCGCTTCTGGGTCTTGCGCTGCTCGACCACGAAGCGGCGCAGGGCGTTCTCGGCTTCGCCCAGGCGGGCGAGGAAGGCGACGAGCTCGGTCATTTTCGCTCTTGCCTCGTCGAAGCTGGTGTCGGTCCACATCAGGCCCACGGGCTGCAGCGGCAGGGTGCGGGCCTCGACCGAGGGGTATTCGACGCCGACCGAGGAGCGGTGGGTGATGTCGACTTCGACCGAGGGGCCGAATCCCATGCTGGCCTGGCGCAGGATCTGGCTGCCCATGCGCAGTTCGCAGATTGCCACCCAGCGGTAGGCTTCCTGCAATTTGAGTTCGGCCTCGCGGCGCATCCTGCGGTATTCCTTGAGGCGGTCCTGCACCACGCGCGTGAGCAGCTCGCGCTTTTTCTCCAGCATGTCGTGGCCCTGGGTGAGGAATTTCACCTGGCGGCCGAGCTGCAGCAGGGCGTTGCGCGTGGGCGGGACTTTCAGTCGTTTCATAAGGTGATGCCTGTTTTAACTGGATCGCCGCGCTTCGCTCGCGATGACGGAGGGAGTGATGCCTTGATGAACTGGATCGCCGCGCTTCGCTCGCGATGATGAAGAAGTGTTGCCTGGTTTGACTGGATCGCCACGGACCTTCGGGCCTCGCGATGACGGGTTTGGGGCAGCGCTTTCATTCTGCGTGTGCCTGCTGGTAATGCGCGTCGATGTCTTTTTCCGACAGGCGCGTGAGCGCCTCTTTCGGCAGCAGCGACAGCACTTCCCAGGCGAGGTCGAGGGTCTGGAAGATGGTGCGGTCTTCGCGTTCGTCCTGGCTGACGAAGCGGTTCTCGAAAGCCTCGGCGAATTGCAGGTAGCGGTTGTCTTCTTCCGACAATTCCTCGGCGCCGATGATGGCGGCGAGGCTGCGCACTTCCTGCGCCTTGGCGTAGGACGCGAACAGCTGGCTGGCGACGCGGGCGTGGTCTTCGCGCGTCATGCCTTCGCCGATGCCGTCCTTCATCAGCCGCGACAATGAGGGCAGCACCGCCACCGGCGGCTGCACGTTGGCGGCGGCGAGCTCGCGCGACAGCACGATCTGGCCTTCGGTGATGTAGCCGGTAAGGTCGGGCACGGGATGGGTGATGTCGTCGGAGGGCATGGACACCACGGGAATCATGGTGATGGAGCCGGCCTTGCCGCGGATGCGGCCGGCGCGCTCGTAGATTTCCGCGAGGTCGGAATAGAGGTAGCCGGGGAAGCCCTTGCGCGCGGGCACGTCGCCCTTGCCGGTGGCGATCTCCCTTAATGCCTCGGCGTAGTAGGTCATGTCGGTCATCACCACCAGCACGTGCATGTCGAGGTCGAAGGCGAGGTACTCGGCACAGGTCAGCGCCACGCGCGGCAGGATCAGGCGCTCGATGGGCGGGTCGTCGGCGAGGTTGATGAAGGTCGCCACCTGCCCCAGCACCCCGCTCTCCTCGAAGCCTTCCTCGAAGAAGCGCGCATCGCTGTGCGACACGCCCATGGCGGCGAAGACCAGGGCGAAACCCTGGTTGGATTGAATTTCCCCCCTCACCCCAGCCCTCTCCCGCGGAGGGGAGAGGGAGTCTGGATGGGTATGCAGCAGCTTGGCCTGGCGCACGATCTGCGCGGCGAGGCGGTTGTGCGGTAATCCAGAACCAGAAAATACCGGCAGCTTTTGCCCCCTGACGAGCGTGTTCATGCCGTCGATGGTGGAAATGCCGGTCTGGATGAACTCGCGCGGATAGGCGCGCGCGGCCGGGTTGATCGAGGCGCCGTTGACGTTGCGCGACAGTTTGGCAATGATGGGCGGGCGGCCGTCGCGCGGCTGGCCCACGCCGTTGAACACGCGCCCCAGCACCTCCGGCGCCAGCGCCAGTTCGAAGGGCTGGTCGAGGAAGCGCACCCAGGTGCGTTCGAGGTCGAGGTTGTCGGTGCCCTCGAAGACCTGCACCAGCACGAGGTCGGCGGAAGAGCGGATGACCTGGCCGCTGCGATTGCGCCCCTTGTGATCGCGCACCGCCACACGGTCGCCCAGCGCGACATCGGGCACGCCGCGCATGGCGAGCAGGCCGCCGCGCGCCCAGGCGGCCGAGCTGTATTCGAGCATGCTCATCGGCCGGCCTCCGTTTCCTGCGCCTTCTGCGCCGCCGGCCTGGCATATTCCGCGCGCAGGGCGTCGAACAGCGGCACGATGTCACGCGCTTCCTGCTGCAGGCCTTCCAGCTCGTCGCTGGCGTAGGCAATCTTCCAGCGGCGGGCTTTCGCCAATAAAGGTAGACGCAGCAGTTCCTGCACCGGCATGCCGATCTTCAGCATCTCGGCGCCGCGATTGTATATGTCGATCATCAGGCTGAGCAGCAGGTATTGCTTCTCGGGCGAGCAGAAGCTGTCCTTGGGCTCGAGCGCGCTTTGCTGCAAGAGTCCTTCGCGCACCAGGCGCGCCGACTCCAGGGTCCAGCGCTGCTGGCCGGAGAGCGCTTCCACGCCCACCAGGTTGACGATGCGGTTGAGTTCCTCGGCTTCGGTCAAGAGGCGCAATGCCTTGTTGCGCAGCTGCAGCCAGTCCTCGCTGATGTTCTCGTGCCACCAGCGCGCGGCAGTGTCGACGAAGAGCGAGAAGCTTTCCAGCCAGTCCACCGAAGGATAGTGGCGCGCGTCGGCCAGATCCTTCGACAGCGCCCAGAAGGTTTGAATAATATCTTTGGTGTGGCTGGTCACCGGCTCGGAGAAATCGCCGCCGGGCGGGCTGACCGCGCCGATCAGCGTCACCGAACCGTAGCCGCCGCTCAGGGTCTCCACCCGGCCCGCGCGCTCGTAGAAGGCGGCGAGCGTGGAGCCGAGATAGGCGGGGTAGCCCTCTTCCACCGGCATCTGGCCCAGGCGGCCGGCGACTTCGCGCAAAGCCTCGGCCCAGCGGCTGGTGGAGTCGGCCACCATCACCACATCGAAGCCCTGGTCGCGGAAATATTCGGCGATGGTCATGCCCACGTACACCGAAACCTCGCGCGCCACCACCGGCATGTTGGAGGTGTTGGCCACCAGGAGTGTCCGTTCCATGAGCGGGCGGCCCGATCTGGGATCGGTCAGCTTGGGGAAGGTGTCGAGCACTTCGGTGAGTTCGTTGCCGCGCTCGCCGCAGCCGACGTAGATCACGATCTGGGCGTCGGACCAGCGCGCGATCTGCTGTTGCAATACGGTCTTGCCGGCGCCGAACGGCCCGGGGATGGCGCCCTTGCCGCCCTTCAGGAGCGGGAAGAAGGTGTCCATGATGCGTTGCCCGGTGATGAGCGGCTGCACCGCATGGTCGCGCTTGTTGAAGGGGCGCGGCATGCGCACCGGCCAGCGGCTGGAGAGATGCAGCTTGTGGATGTTGCCCTGGCGGTCGCGCACGCGGCCGATGACCTCGGCCGCCGTGTAGTCGCCGGCGGGCGCCAGATCGATCAACTCGCCTGCGACATCGGGCGGCGTGAGGATGCGGTGAGTGATGGTTTCGTTTTCCTGCACGGTGCCGAGGATGGCGCCGCCGGCGATGCGCGCGCCGACTTTGAGTTCTTCCTGCGGCACGAAGGGCCACTGCTTCGCGCGGTCGATGGCGGGAATGACGAGGCCGCGCTCGATGCGCTCGCCGGTTTGCGCGAGCATGGTTACCAGCGGCCGCTGCAGGCCGTCGAAGATGCCGCCCAAAAGCCCCGGCCCCAGCTCCACCGACAGCGGCTCGCCCATGGCCGTGGCCGGCTCGCCGGGGCGCAGACCCTCGGTGTTTTCGTACACCTGCACGATGGCATGCGTGCCTTCGCGGGCGATGACTTCGCCCATCAATCCCGGCTTGCCCAGCTTGACCTGCTCGCCGGTGCGCGCATTCGGCAGCTCGGCGATGACGATGGGACCCTGGATGTCGAGGATGCTGCCCTGCCCGCTCATGCCGCACCGCCCCGGTTGAAGAGTTTGTCCATGATCACGGCCAGCACGTCGTCCTGCATGCGCGCAAGCCGGCCTTCGAAGGTATTGTCCACGCGCAGCCTGCCGTCGGCGCTGCGCACCCGCATGCCGCCCGTGGCGTGCTCGGCCAGCGGCGCCAGTTCCACCTTGCGGCCGGGCGCGGCCTGCGCGACGATCCGCTCCCAATGCGGGCGCAGCGCATCGAGGTCGCGCGGGTTGAGTTCCGCGATCAGGTCGCCTGCGGGCATGGCCTGCGCCGCTTCGGCGAGATAGCCCTGCAGCACCGCGTGGTAGCGCGGCGTATCCTCTGTCAATTGTTCGAGGCGCTTGTGCACTTCCGCCAGCACGTCCTGCGCCAGCGCCCAGCGCAGGCGGTCGTGCTCGCTGTCAATGCGCAGCTTGGAAGCCTGGATGATCTGGCGGCACAGCCGTTCCGCTTCCAGCTGGTAGCGCTGCTCCTCGCCCTCCTCCAGCTTGCGCAGCTTGGCCTGCAATTCCTGCCTGATCTGCTCGCTCGCCTCGTGCGCCATGCGCAGGTGCTGGTCGGCGAGCGCCATGGCCTGCGCGGCTAGCAGGCCTACGAGTTTTTCGGTGTGCTGGCTCATGCCGTCCCTCCGCATAAACCAATCAGCCGATCGACGTCGGAATGGAACCCGACCGCGCCGGCGAGCGAGGGCACCTGCACCACCACGATGCGCCCGCCCTCGCTGCGCACGCGCGCAAGCCAGGGGCCGGGCTCGTCGGCGAGGCCGGCTTCGATCAGCACCAGCGCCTTTTCCTTGTTCGCCACCAGCGATTTCAACAGGGCCTCAAGCTCGGTCGTGCCGGCATTGGGCATGACTTCCACCCCCGCGAGGCGAAAGCCGTCCATCAGCGGCGCGGAACCCAGGGCGATGATGCGCGTTGCCGACATCAGATCTTTCCGAGCAGCAGGATGGACATGACCAGGCCGTAGATGGCGATGCCTTCGGCCAGGCCCAGATAGATCAGGGTGCGGCCGAACATTTCCGGCTTTTCCGCCACCACAGCGAGCGCCGCCGAACCGACCGGCCCCAGCGCCAGCGCCGCGCCGATCGCGGCCAGTCCGGTCGGCAGGCCGACGCCGAGGATGGCCACAGCCAGGCCCATGCTGATTTCGCCGCGCGCGGCCGCCGCCGTAGTCTCGGCCATGACTTCCTGCGCGCCCAGCACCATCAGGCCCAGGAAGGCCAGCGCGAAGACGCCGAAATTGCCGAGCAGCCAGCCGCGCGCGCGCCTGGGCGAGGCGACGCGCTTTTGCGGCGACAACTCCAGGTAAACCCCCAGGGCGATGAGCCCGACGACGCTGAGCGTCATGATGCCTGCGATGAAAATCATGCTGTTCTCCTTTTCAGGTTTTCAAATGCCGTTGCCTGTGCAAAACGAGGGGCTGGAAGGCGCGCCCGCTGCCGCTGTAGAAGCGCGAGAAGCCTTCGTAGTATTCCAGGCGCAAAACCTGGATGGCGACGATGGCGCCTTCCAGTCCGAGGATGACGAGATTGCCGATGACGAGCGTGATCCAGCGCCCGGTCGTGCCCAGGCTGTCGGCGATGGTGAACACGGCCAGCGCCAGCGCCACGTGGTTGATGGAAAAGGCGGCCACGCGCATGAAGGACAGCGTATTGGAAAAGAAGCCGATCACCGACTCGAATGTCTCGATGATGACGGTGAGCAGCCGCTCGGCCGCACCACCGCGGTTTTCCGCCCAGTTCCACGCCAGGATGGCGGCAAGGCCCGCGCCCGCTAGCAGGGCTGCGGTCACGCCGAACTCGCCGTCAGTCGCCAGCCCGTACACCCCCGCCGCCGCGCCGAGGTACAGCAACAGGCCGGCCACGCCTGCGGCGTCGAAGAGCGCGCGCGCGACCATGCCTGAAGCCAGGCGGTTGTAGATGGTGAGCAGCTGGGTCACGGTGATGAAGCCCACGCCCCACCAGACGGCAGCGAGCAGCATGCGCTCCGGATCGTGCAGGGGCGAGACCCACAGGGGCTCGACCACGGTCTCGAAGCCGAAGAGACTGCCGTAGGCAAAACCGAATGCCGTCGCCGACAGTCCCGCGCCGATGAACAGGGAACGGAAACGTTTGGCCTTGCCGCGCAAAAACAGGCCGACGGCGGCAATGACGAGGCCCTGGCCGATGTCGCCGAACATCATGCCGAACATGAGCACGAAGGAAATCGCGAACAGCCAGGTGGGATCGAACTCGCCGTAGCGCGGAATGCCGTAGTTGCGCACCAGGTCGGCAAACGGCCCCAGCCAGTCGGGATAGCGCACGGCCGAGGGCACGGCATCGAGCTCGGACTTGAAGGGCGGCCGCAGCTGCAGCACGTAGCGGTCCTTGAGGCGCGTGTCCAGCGCCTGGCGCAGGCGCTCGACTTCGCGCTGCGGAATCCAGCCGGTGATGAGCGCGAGCCCCCCACGCGCGCGCAGGGTCTCGGCCGAGATGCGCACATAGGGTTCGGCCAGCGCCAGGCCCTTGCGGATGTCGCGCAGCTTCGCGTCGACGTCGCCCAGGGTGGCACGATGACGGCTTTCGCTGGTCTCGGCTTCCGCGCGCAGGTTTTCCGAAGCCTTCAGCAGCGCCTCGCGGGCCTTTTCCGGATGCGCGAGCAGTTCCGGCTCCAGCGTCATTTCCTGCCAGCCCGCGGCGTCCATGGCGCCGCGGATTTCTCCGGCGCGGCCGACGGGCCCGGCCGCCACGGCGTAGGCGCGGCCATCCTGCGTGTCGAACACTTCCAGCACGAAGCCGGACAGTTCCAGCGCCTCGGAAAGGCGCGCGAGATTCGCCACCGGCACGATGCCGATGCGGGTCTGCAAAAAGCGCTTGGGGCGCGCCAGCCAGGCGAGATCAATGTCGAGCTTGCGGAAGTGCTCGAGCGAACTGAGCAGGCTGGCGTTGTGCTCGAGGGCTTCGTTGATGCGGCGCTTTTCCTCTTCGCAGCGCGAGGCGACGTTCCACAGTTCGCCCAGCCACGCATTCCATTCCTGCAGCTCATCGAGCGTGGGCGCGTCCGGCCCGGCAGGAAGCGCGGCGGCATCCTCGAACTCGATCTCCTTGCCGGCCAGCGGCGTCGGGCCGTAGTGCTCAAGAATCTTGTTGAGCCGCGCCTTCGCTTCGGCAAACACTTCGGCATAGCGGTCGCCAGGCGTTTCCGGCAGGTCGCGTTCCCAGGCCTGGCTCTTTTCCGGCGTGAAGATGCCATAGGTCGCCAGCAGCAGCGAGGCCTGCGGCGCATCCGAGTTCAGCACCCAAAGCGAGACATGCTGCATGGAAAGCGGCTTGAACATGTCAGGCGGCCTCGAGAAGGGGCATGTGCCGAAGGACCTCCAGTCCCATCGCCTGGCGGATGGTATGCGCATCGAGGCCGATGGCATGACCTTTCAGGGCCGCGCGCACCAGCTTGAGATCGTGCTCGCGCAGGGTGAGATAGGCGAAGGCGCGCGCAAAGCCCGGGGCTGTAGAACGCAGCACGGCGCGGGCGTTGCGCACGGCCCTTCCTTCCAGGATGGTATAGACCTCGTACACGCTGCCCGCCTCGGCCAGCCAACCGCGATACGGCTGCGGCAGGGCGGCCAGCACGTCCTCGAAGCGATCGATCACAGACAGTTCGCGCAGCACCCCCGAGGAAATGCGGTAGTGGCTGGGCACCAGCAGGTAGTACACCTGGGAGGGCGGCAGCCGGTAAAGGAAGCGGTAACGCAGGAGCCACACCAGGTTGATGCGGTCGATGAGCATTTCCACCAGACTGCGGAAACCCGTGCCCAGCTTCTTTTCATTCTGCCGTGCCAGTTCCACCAGGCCATGGTAGAAGCGGCGGTCGAGCGCGGCGTCGAGTTCGAACAGGCGCGGCTGCGCTTCGAAGGCGCGGCGCGCGAAGCGCACGATGTCGGCATAATGCGTGGTTTCCAGGCGGCGCAGCAGTTCCCCGATGTCTTCCGTCTGCAGCAGATCCTCCACCGGCAGTGAAGCCAGGAAGCCGAGGTCGATCAGTTCCTTGCGCACGTCGGCTATCGGTCTGCCGGACAGCTTGGCGCGGAGAATGGCCTTGAGGTTGGACAGTTCGAAACGCAGCGTCCAGTACTCCAGGAAACGGCGCGCCTTGCCCGAGGCGCGCATCAGGATGAGGATGTCGTCGAGCTGGCTGCGGATGATGGTTTGTTCCAGATAGCGCCCGGCCTCGATCTCGGCCAGGATTTGCGTAAGTCCCGCCCGCGCGAGCACGGCGGCCCGCTCCTCTGCATTGCCTTCCGCCAGGACGGGAAGCTCGGCCTCGCGGAGCAATCGCGAGGCCATCAGGCTGACACGGGCGTCAAGATAACGATTCAAGGGGCAAGATACAAGGTTCAAGATTGAAGAGGCAAGATTCAAGGGGCAAGATTCAAAAGGCAAGGCTGTTTCTTGAAGGCGCGCAGCGCCGCTCTTGCATCTTGAATCTTGCGACTTGCATCTCGGTTCGCGTTCGCCCCAGAGGCCTCGTGCGGATGGCGGACGATTCAGGGCTCTCCCAGAATCAGGCTCAGAGCGGCAGTCACCGCCGCCTCCTCATTGCGCGCAGCCTCGTCGCGCAGGGCGCGCTGCCGCACTGACGACTCCGCTTCGAGTTCGGCGATGCGGCGCTGCGCGCCCTCCTCGGCCGTGGCCAGGAAAGGTTTGCGCCGGGCTTCGGCCTGTTTCTCGAACTCGATCTCGGCGCGGCGCGCCTCGTCGAGCGCGTCCTGGATGATCTTCCTGCGTGCGGCGTCGGCCGCTTCGACCCTGTCTTCGGCCTCCTTTTCGGCCGCGAGCAGGCGCTTGAGGATGTCCTCCATCAGCCGGCGAAGCTCACCAGCATGCCCATGCCGGCCAGCGAAATGGCCGCGCCCGCCAGTCCCAGGTAGAGCTGGCGAACTTTCATGCCGGCGAAAACGCCTGCCGCATGCAGCAGCGCGGTGGCGGCCAGCATGCCGAGCGCAAAGCCCCAGGGCGAAGCGGCGAGCGGCATTTCCTGTCCGTGCGCCATGCCGTGGAACAGCGCGAAGACGGCGGTCAACACGGCGGCGAGCGGCAGCAGCATGCGGCGGCGCAGGGCGACGAGTCCGCCCAGGGCCAGCACCGACAGCGCGATGCCGGCTTCCATGCCGGTGAAGGCCAGGCCGTTCACGCCCAGCAAGGCGCCGATGGACATGAAACCCACGAAGCTCGTCGGCAGCACCCACAGCGCGCGCCCGCCCTGCTGCGCGGCCCACAGGCCAACCGCCACCATGGCGAGCAGGTGATCGAGGCCGCTGAAGGGGTGCAGCATGCCGGCAATCAGCCCGGCGTCATGGGTGTGCACCCCCTGGCCGTGCGCCCAGGCGGCGGGTGCGGCGACTGCAATCGTCAACAGTGCGAGTTTTTTGATATCCATATTCTTCCCTTCTCAATAATTCATATTTACCGCGGAGTACGCGGAGGAAAGCAAAAAATCACTCTGCGTCCTCTGCGAACTCTGCGGTCAAACACTCTGTTAGCGTACTTTCACTTTCACCAGCTCCTCGCCGTCCGGGTCGGTCACGTGCACCGCGCAGGCGATGCAGGGATCGAAGCTGTGGATGGTGCGCAGGATTTCGATGGGCTGCTTCGGATCTGCGAGCACGTGGTTGTGCGCGAGCGCCGCCTCGTACGCGCCCGGCTGCCCCGAGGCGTCGCGCGGGCCGGCGTTCCAGGTCGAGGGTACCACCGCCTGGTAATTGGCGATTTTTTCGTTCTCGATGACGAGGTAGTGCGCGAGACAGCCGCGCGGCGCTTCCATGAAGCCGGCGCCCTTGGCGACTTTCGGCCAGGTCGATGGCTCCCACAGCTTCTCGTTGAAGGTGCGGGTGTCGCCGGCCTTGATGTTGGCCATGAGCTGGTCGAACCAGCCCTGCATGGCGTCGGCGATGATCTTGGATTCCAGCGTGCGCGCCGCCGTGCGGCCCAGGGTGGAGAACAGAGCCTCCACCGGCACGTCGAGCTGTTTCAGCGTGAGCCCCACCAGTTCCCTGGTCTGCTCGTGGCCTTTCGCGTACAGCATGAGCACGCGCGCGAGCGGACCGACTTCCATGGCATGACCCTTCCAGCGCGGCGACTTGAGCCAGGAGTACTTCTGGTCGACGTCCAGATGCTCGTAGGGCGGCTTGGGCCCGGTGTAATTGAGCTCGGTCTCGCCCTTGTAGGGATGCAGGCCGGCCTCATCGCCCACGCTGTACTTGTACCAGGAGTGCGAGACGAATTCCTGGATCTCGCCGTCGGCGTGCATGTCCACGGGATGGATGGTGGAAAGGTCGCGGTTGAGGATGGCGCCGCGCGGAATGAACAGCGAATCGGTGTCCCACATGGTCTTTTCGGGGAAGTCGCCGTAGGTGAGGAAGTTGCCCAGGCCCTCGCCCATGCCGCCCCACTCCTTGTAGAAGCCGGCAATCGCCAGGGTGTCGGGGACGTAGACCTGGTCGACGAACTGGCGCATCTGGGTGATGACGTTTTGCACCGTCTGCAGGCCGACGAGGTTGAGTGCCGTGCCGGCCTGGTGGCCGCCGCGGCCGTGGCCGGAACCCTGCTCGCTGATGGCGCAGGGCACGCCACCCACCAGGAACATGGGGTGCGGGTTCTTGCCGCCGAAAATGGCATGCAGCTTGACCACCTCGCGCTGCCAGGCGAGCGCTTCGAGGTAATGCGCCACCGCCATCAGATTGGCCTCGGGCGGCAGCTTGTAGGCCGGGTGGCCCCAGTAGGCGTTGTTGAAGATGCCGAGCTGTCCGCCTTCGACGAAGTTCCTGATCTTCTTCTGCACGTCGGCGAAATAGCCGGGCGAGGACTTGGACCAGCCGCTGATGCTCTGCGCCAGTTCCGAAGTGGCCTTGGGGTCGGCCTTGAGCGCGCTCACCACGTCCACCCAGTCGAGCGCGTGCAGGTGGTAGAAATGCATGACGTGGTCGTGCACGAACTGCGCGGCGATCATCAGGTTGCGGATCAGTTCGGCGTTTTTCGGGATCTCGTACTTCAAGGCATCCTCGACCGCGCGCACGCTGGCGATGCCGTGCACCAGGGTGCAGACGCCGCAGATCCTTTGCGCGAAGGCCCAGGCATCGCGCGGGTCGCGGCCGCGCAGGATGATTTCGATGCCGCGCACCATGGTGCCGGCGGACCAGGCCTGGGTGATCCTGCCGCCGGAGTCGGTTTCCGCCTCGATGCGCAAATGGCCTTCGATGCGGGTGATGGGGTCGACGACGACCCGGTTTGCTTTGGCGTCCTGCATGGCAGTCATGAAATTTCTCTCCGTGAATTATTCAAACCAGGCTGAAAATCGAACAAGGAGGACGAGAGGACAGGAGGAAAGACTCGCCTTTCATTTTTCCCATGTCCTCCCGTCCTCTTTGTAAAAGCGCTTTCTTCATGCTCAGTCTTCCATGTGTTCGGCCAGCAGTTCGGTCAGGCCCAATAGTTGCGTGTCCATCTCGTAGTGGTCGATGGCCTCTTCCAGGGTGATGCGGCAATTGGCGCAGAAGGTCACCATGGTGTTCACCCCGGTTTCCTCCAGTTGCGATTTCTTGCGCTTGAAGGCGGTAAAGCGCAGCGCCTCGGCCGCCGGCTCGTGGATGGCGGAGGTGCCGCCGCCCCCGCCGCAGCACCAGTTCATCTTGCCGTGGTCGGTCATGGGGCGGAACTCGACCACCACTTCCCTGACCAGGGCCTCGGGCGCGTTCAAGACGCCGCCGCGGCGCACGATCTGGCAGGGGTCGTGCAAGGTCACGGGGGTCTTCAGCTTGTCCTTCATTTTCAGCACGCCCTTGGCGCGCAGCTCGTCGAGCATTTCCAGCACGTGCACCACCTCGAACTTGAAGGGGCGGCCCATGAGGTTGGGGCCTTCCCAGCGGATGGCCATGTAGGCGTGGCCGCACTCGGGCGACAGCACCTTCTTCACGCCCAGCTTTTCCGCGGCGTTGACGATGCGCGAGACGATCTCGCGCGCGAGGTCGCTGTTGCCGATCTGGATGCCGGCGTTGGTAGCCTCGTAGGCTTCCGAAGAAAGGGTCCAGGTGATGCCGGCCTTGTTGAAGATCCGGGCCAGCGCGCCCAGATACTCGGGATAGTTGACGACTTCCATCGAGGACAGCAGCACCATGTATTCGGCACCGGCCTGGTCGACCGGTATCTTCAAACCGCTGTCGGCTTCCTGATGCTTGATGACGTTCTGCACAGCCGGCCATTTCAGGCCCATGGGGCCGCCCTGGTCGACCGTGCGCTTGGTGGCCATGATGATGCCCTCGGGCGCGTGGCCCGACACCGCCATGCCCTCGCGCAGCTTGCGGATCATGTAGGTGAGGTCGTTGCCGACGGGACACACCATGCTGCAGCGGCCGCACAGGGTGCAGCTGTCGTAGACCAGCTCGCTCCAGGCCTCCAGTTCGTCGTCGCTGACGGGCTTGGCCAGCCCGGCCATTTTCGCCAGGCGTCCTAGCAGGGTGTATTCCTGCCGGTACACGCGCTTTAACGGTTCCAGCTTGTGGATGGGGGTGTACTTTGGGTCGCCGGTCTCGGTGTAGAACAGGCAGGCCTCGGCGCACAGGCCGCAGTGCACGCAGCTGGAAAAGAAGCTGGCGACCGGCGCGTCGATCACTTCCTTCAGCGCGTTGATGCCTTTTTGCAGGGATGCGGTCATTTCGAATCTCCTTTTGGCTGCCTGTTACACAGGCACGCCGCGCTTGCCGTTGATGTCGCCGTTGTACCAGCGCGAGGCGAACAGCGTGAACACGTGGATCAGCTTGGTGAACGGCAGCGCGATGAGCAGCAGTTCGACGCTGAGGATGTGGATCGCCAGCATGGCCGTGTACGGCAGCAGCAGGTGCTTGGCCGCGAGAAAGCCGGTGAGCAGCGGCAGGAAGGTCAGCGCCCAGGCGAGGTAATCGCCGAAGGTCGACAGAAAGCGCTTGACCGGGTTGTTGATGCGGTCGAACAGCACCAGCAGCATGGTCGCCAGCGTCACCACCGTCACCGCGTCGATCACCTGCGAGGGCAGCCCCGGCCAGTACAGCCCAGTCAGGCTTTGTATCAGCTTGATGTGCTGCGCGAACAGGAACACCACGATGAAAAGGCCGATATGGAAGATGTAGCCGCCGATGTAGCTGATCGGCGAGCGCTTCAACATGCCCGGCGGCGACAGCGAACGCCGGAGGATGGTGTGCCAGCCCGTGGCGCCCTCGGCCTTGCGCGGCGGCGCGAGGTCGGGCTTGCGGCCCAGCGTGTAAATCTCGACCAGTCGCCACAGCATGCCCAGGAGGAACAGGCCGATGGCGAGGTTGAGGCCGGTGCCGCGCGCCCAGGTCAGGAGTTCCAACTCGTTCATCTCATTTCTCCAGGTCCGTGAGCTGAGTCTTCTCGTGCGCAGCCATGGCGGCGTTCTTGGACGCGCGGTTGGCGACCGATACCGCCGCGCCCGCCGCCACGCCGACGGCCGCAGCCGCGCCCACGTACTTGAGAGGATTGGCCGGCGTGGACAGCGCCTTGTAGAAACCGCCGGCGTCCCAGAAGTCCGGCTCCGAGCAGCCGATGCAGCCGTGTCCGGACTCGATGGGGAAGGAAGTCGAATCGTTCCACTTGGTGGTGGCGCAGGCGTTGTAGGTCACCGGCCCCTTGCAGCCCAGTTCGAACAGGCACCAGCCCTTGCGCGCGCCCTCGTCGTCGAAGGTTTTGGCGAACTTGCCCTGGTCGTAGAACGGGCGGCGATAGCAGCGGTCGTGGATGGTCTCGCCGTAAAAGGCCTTGGGACGGCCCAGTTTGTCGAGCTCCGGCAGGGTGCCGAAGGTGAGGTAGTGCGCCAGCACGCCGGTAATCACCACGGGGATGGGCGGACAGCCGGAAATGTTGACGATGGGCTTGTCCTTGATGATGTCGGACACCGCCACCGCGCCGGTGGGGTTGGGATTGGCCTTGGGGATGCCGCCGAAGGCCGCGCACGAACCCAGCGCGACGATGGCGGCCGCGCCCTGGGCGGCTTCCTTCAAAAGATCGAGGTTGCTGCGCCCGGCGATGCAGGAATAGGCGCCGTTCAGCCCGGTCGCCACCGAGCCGTCGACGATCAGCACGTACTTGCCGTAGTTGTCCTTCATCGCGTTGTGCAGCGCTTCCTCGGCCTGGTGGCCGGCGGCGGCCATCAGCGTCTCCTGGTAGTCCAGCGAGATCATGTCGAAGATCATGCCCTCGACGCTGGGGGTGTGCGAACGGGTGAGCGACTCGGTGCAGCCGGTGCATTCCTGGAACGGCAGCCAGATCACCGACGGGCGTTTTGCCTTGCCCAGGGCTTCGGCCATGGCTGCGGCGGCCGTGGGCGGCAGCGCCATCAGCGAGGCGAGCGAGGCGCAGTACTTGAGAAAAGTGCGGCGGGACAGGCCCTCCCGCTCCATGTGGTCCAACAAGGTTTCTTCCTTGTTCATCGCTCGTTCCCCTCCTGGGTAATCTGTTTCAGATCGGATTGCAGTCTTTCATGGGCATTTTCGATGTCCGCCCCGGCCGGCTTCACGATAGCGGGCACATGCGACACTTCGATGAATTCCGCCACCACGCGCCCTTCGGTATCGCGGTGCGTCACTTTCCACACGCCGGCATAGGCGGTTTCATAGATGTCCGAGCGCCCGCCGGCCTCGAGGGCGATTTCCACCTCGCCGCGGCCGAGCCTTTCGTCCAGCCAGTCGCGGTCTGCGGGCGACAGCGGCAGGCTGCGCAAATCGATGCTGCCCTCCTCGCCCGTTTCCAGCAGCCGGCCCAGCAGGTCGGAGACTTCGCTCAATACGGCTTCGGCCTGCCCGGTAAGCATCAGGTCGGGCGACAACACATGAATAGGTATTTCGTTAATGGGGGAGCGCATGCCATTCCCTTACCAGGGCTTCGATCCGGCGGCAGGCTTCGGGAATGGCGGACTGCACCGGCGCGGTGGGCGCATCGCCCCAGCCGAGTTCTTCGGGCTGGATGGCAACCAGGGCGCGCTTTTCCGGCCAGCGCCCGGTCAACTGGGCGATGGCCATGAGGTCGGTGAGGCCGACTTCGTGCACACTGGATTTTTTTTGTCCTTTGAGGAAATCGTCCATGTCCTCGCCCTGGAACAGGTGCAGGGTGCCGGGCGGCGACTTGAGCTGGGCGGCGTCGACCACGATGAGCGCGTCCGCTTCTTCGATGGCGACTGCGAGCGTGAAAGACAGTGTGCCGCCGTCGACGAGATCGACGACCCCCTCCTGCGGCAACGACGTCTTTGCCAGTGCGTCCAGGACGTGGATGCCCACCCCCTCGTCGCTCAGCAAAGTGTTGCCCACCCCCAATATGATCGTTTTCATTCTCATCAATCTAGCGGGCCGTTAGAAAATTACAACCAAGCAAAATACTCGGTCTTCACTGCCTGGCCTCGATCTGGGCGCGCCACGCCTTCACCCGGTCGATCAATGCCTGGGGGCGTTCGACCACGATCTGGGGCCTGTCCGCATAGATCAGCCCGGAGTCGCCGTCCAGGCACAGCATCATGCCCTCGCTGAGAATGTTTTCGCCCAGGCTGGCGCGGCCTGCTTCCTCGTCGATGTGCAGTTCCGTACAGCCGACCAGGCACACCTTGCCCATCTGTCTTGCCACGACGGCCGCATGCGAAGTGCGTCCGCCGCTGGCGGTGAGAATGCCGTTGACCACGGCCAGCCCGGCAATGTCGTCGGTGGCCACGTCATTGCGCACCAGGATGGCGGGCGTGCCGCGGCTGGCGAATTCCTGCGCCGACTTCACCGTAAACGCCACCGGCCCTTGCGCCACGCCGGTGCCTGCGGCTGTGGCCCGGCCCAGCGGCGGCTGGTCGGACTTGACGCGCCTAATCTCGATGCCGTCCACATCGACCGATGCCAGCCGAAGCAGCGCCTCCTGCGGCGTGATGAGCCCCTCCTCGACCTGGTCCACCGCGATGCGCAGCGCGGCCAGCGCAGTGCGCTTGGCCGTGCGTGTCTGCAGCATGAAAAGCTCGCCGTTTTCCACGGTGAACTCGAATTCCTGCGCATCCTTGAAATTTTTCTCCAGCTCCCCTCCCACCGCCGACAGCTTTTGCACCAGCCAATAGGGAATTTCCTCATCGCTGCTGACGCGGCGACGGCCGGAAACGATGTCCTCGCCCTGTGCCTGCGGCAGCCAGTCCAGATACAAGCGCTTTTCGCCGCTGGAAGGGTCGCGGGTGAACCCGACGCCGGCACCGGAACTGCCGCCGGCATTGCCGAATACCATGCGCTGCACCGTGACGGCCGTGCCCATGTCGTCGGCCAGGCCGTTCAGACGGCGGTACTCCCGGGCCTTGGCGGAGTTCCAGGAAGCAAACACCGCCTCTGTCGCCGCCATCAGCTGCTCGTAAGGATCCTGAGGAAAATCATGACCGGCATGCTCACGATACAGCGCCCGGTAGGTCTGGGTCAGGTTGCGCAATGCGCGGAAATCGAGATGCCGGGCAAGCTCCACGCCGTTCTCGCGCAAGGCCTGTTCCAGCGCGAGATCGAAAGGCGCGGCCGGCGCATGCGCCACGATCTCGGCAAACGCCTGGATCAGGCGACGATAGGAGTCCCACGCCAGCCTGTGGTCGCCGGCCAGACGCAAAAGGCCGGCCAGCGAATTTTCATTGAGGCCGACATTGAGCACGGTTTCCATCATACCCGGCATGGACACCGGCGCGCCCGAGCGCACCGACACCAGCAGCGGTCGGCGTGCGCTGCCAAAACCCAGGCCGCTGGCGCGCTCCAACTCGCGGACGCCGGCTTGCAAAGCGTTCCCCAACTGCGCCTTGGTGCCCTTGCCCTCCTGCATCGCCCGGCACCATTCGGTCGGCAGGACGAAACCCTGGGGTACCGGCAGCCCCATGGCCGCCATGCGCATGAGGTTATAGGCCTTGAAGCCGACCTGGGCGGCCTCCGGCACGCCGTCACGTCCCGAGAGGTCGAACACCGGCAGCAACTGTCTGGGTTTCGCGCGCACGCTAGTCATGAACGACGCGTCCCATCACATAATCGCGCAGCAGCAAGGCCGCATGCATCAGGCCGTCCGCGGCCTGTTCGAGGTTGCGCGCCGCTTCGACGATGCCGAACACCTCGGCAAAGGGCCGGCTGTCGCCGGCCAGAATGCGCTTCACGTCGCGTTCGGCCAGATCGCTCGCATGCTCCATGGTGCGGATGGCGTACACCGCCTGCAGGAAATCCTCCATGTCCTCGCGCGGCACGCCACGCCGGGCATGGCGCGAGGCGGCGATCGCCTTGACGAACTCGCGGCTCGCACGCGTCACCGGGTCGATCAGCTTGCCCAAGGCGGCAATGGAAGCGCCCGGCGCCTTGGGTGAAAGCGTGATGTGGAAAACCGCTTCTTCCAGCTCGTCGGCGATGTCATCGGCCTCGGAAAGAAAGACCGACAGGAAGCTGTCGCCTTCCGGCTGTTTGCCGCGCACGGCATTGAGTTCCTGGTCGGCCGCGGTCTCCCAGTCCTTGGCCCGCTCGGCCATGGCCGCCACTTCACCCAGACGCCCGGTTTGCGCCGCTTCCAGGGCCATGCGCACGGTATCGGCCAGTTCCACGATGAGGCCGGCGTGTTCGAGCGCGGCATCGAGCAGCGCGTCTTCGGACGAACGCACCTGCGAAGCCAGTTCCGTGCGGATTTCATCCTCGATCAGCGAGGCCGGCCGGCCCTGTCTTAGGCCTTCCAGCGAACGTTTGAGATTGGAACGCAAAAACTGCACCGCATGTTCGGGCGGCAGCAGGTCATCCAGTTTGTCGCCGGGCTTGATGCGGCTGCCGAAGGCGAAACTCATGGCATCGAACACCAGCTGCTCGCCGCCGGTCTTGAGCCAGGCCATGTGGCCGATATCGTTGTCTGCCGCCCATTTCAGGATGCCGATGGCGTCATTGCGCGATACGAACAGGCGCAGGCGCTTGCGCGCACGGTTCCAGTCGATCAGGAACACCAGGCGCGAGCCGAGGTGCTCCAGATAATCGCGCAGCTGCGACGGGCTGCGTGCGCGGTAGTTACCCACGCACAGGTGGTAGACACCGTCTTCCATGGCGGCGTCCTTGCGCGAGAGCGTGTCTTCCCAGGCCACGTCGAAACGCTCGAACAGGCTCTGGAAGAAGAGCAGGCGCGGCAAGTGCACGTCGGTATAGGTCACCGTCACCTTGCGCCCGACCACGTGCACCACCAGCACGTGCGCATCGGTGGTGCCGATGTCGTTTTGCAGCACCAGCTTGTCGCCCACGCGTGTTGCCGTGGCGGAAAGGCCGGGATGTTCGAACTTGAGCGGTGCGGTACGGTTCACCCCGGCCATGAAAGCGGCGATCAGCGGCCGATCCGCATCGGCAATGCCGTAGGCGCGGCAACCGTCGATGCTTTCGCCGGCAAGGCTGGCTTGCAGCGCATTGAGCGCGCGATGCATGTCCATGACCAGAAGATGCAGGCTGTCGCCGGCCTCGCGCTTGCCTGAAGTGATGGCATGCAGCTCGTCCAGCGTCAGCACGTCGTCGCCGGCAAGCGGCCTGGCCAGAGCCTGCAGGCGCCTGGCAAAGGTTTCCGCCTCGGGCAATTGCGCCGCCTCGAGCGGCTTGAGCATTTGCGCCACGTCTTCATAAGCCAGACGCACGATCTCGCCGGCAGCCGGGATGCGGTAGCGCCCCTTGCCCAAAGCCTGGGATTCGGCCACCACGCTGTCGAAACGGCTGTCCGCAACGCCCGCGGCGATGCGCTCGGCGCGCAGATTGGAGGCGGCGGCTTCCGGGCGCTCGGCATGGGACTGGGCGGATTGCAGCAGGGTGAAACGGTATTTGACGCGGTCGTTGGCGGAAAGGCCGAGATTGACGAGACTGGGCAACAGCAGCGCTTGCTCGTTGAGCGTATCCAGGATTCGTGTTTTTTCCGGCATATCCGGGCAAATGTAACCTTGGCCTGTTAAGTTTTTGTTACACCTCTCCCATCGCCGGGAAATCCCGCTAGACTGTAATAAATGCATTGCAGCCAACTGACTAAGACAACATGTGCCTCGCCATTCCCATGCAGATCGAAAATATCGACGGCTTCAAGGCCCGCTGCCAGGCCAAGGGCATCTACCGCGACGTCAGCCTGTTCATGATGCAGGACGAGCCGCCGCAGGTGGGCGACTACGTCATGGTGCACGTGGGCTATGCCATCCAGAAAGTGACCGAAGCGGAAGCGCGCTCGGCCTGGGAGCTGTTCGACCAGATCCTGGAGGAGACGGGCTAGGCATGCACGAACTTTCCGTCGCCCAGGCCCTGGTCGAGCAGATCGACGGCATCGTGCGCGCCCACAGCGCCGATGCCGCCGTTTCGTTCCGCCTGCGCATCGGCCCGCTCTCGGGCGTGTTGCCGGAATTGCTGGAATCCGCCTTCGGCCTGGCCGCCGCCGGCAGCACGGCCGAACAGGCCGCGATGGAACTGGTGGAGGCGCCGGTGCGCGTGCGCTGCCAGACCTGCGGCGCGGAAACCGAGGCGGCGGTGAACCGCCTGCTGTGCGGCGCCTGCGGCGACTGGCATACTCAATTGATCTCGGGCGACGAGCTGATTCTGGAAAGCGTCGAACTGCGCATGCCGGAGATGCAAAACAGTTGAAGTATGCTGCGGTATCGAAGCCTCGGTAATCGTAGCGAGCAGCCCAGATGCAAGGCGCCGCGCAGCGAGGCTTGAGACAGTACGAATTGGTACGGCGAAAGCCGAGCGAGCACACAACGCAGCAGGTGGGCTGCGCAGTAGATTAACGAGGCTTCAATATGTGTGATACCTGTGGCTGCAATCTGACCCCCGGAAACAAGAAGTTCGCCTACAAGCCCGTCGAAGCCGGCGCGACGACTGTTTCCGTCCTGCAAAACCTGCTCAAGAAAAACGACGACCAGGCCGAGCACAACCGCGCCCATTTCGACAAGCGCGGCATCCTCGCCGTCAACCTCATGTCCTCTCCGGGCTCGGGCAAGACCGCGCTCCTGGAAGCGACCATCGCCCGCCTCAAGAACGAATTCGGCATCGCCGTGATCGAGGGCGACCTCGAGACCGAGAACGACGCCATGCGCATCCGCGCCCAGGGCGTGCCGGCATACCAGATCGTCACCGGCACCGCCTGCCACCTCGATGCCCACCTGGTGCACGACGCCCTGCACCACATGGATCTTTCCGGCGTGGACATCCTGTTCATCGAAAACGTCGGCAATCTGGTGTGCCCGGCTTCCTTCGACCTCGGCCAGCACGTCAACGTCACCCTGCTCTCGGTGACCGAAGGCGACGACAAGCCGGCCAAGTACCCCGTCATGTTCCGCGCCGCCGATGCCATGCTGGTGACCAAGACCGACCTGCTCGCGGTGCTGGACGACTTCGACCCGGCCAAGGCGGCCGCCCACCTGCGCAACCTCGCCAGCGAGGCGCCGGTAATCGAGCTTTCCGCGCGCAAGGGGCTGGGCATGGAAGCCTGGCTGCAATGGCTGCGCGAGCAGCTCGACGCCCAGCGCGCGCGCGTGGCCCTCGGCCGGTCGCGCCGCCCGGCCATCCAGTCCGACGGCGAGCGCCTCCACAGCGCAGGGGCATGATGAACGACGCCCGCGCCTGGCTCGACAAGATTCGCGCGCTCGGCCTCACACGGCCGGTGCGGATCATGAACGTATGCGGCGGGCACGAGCGTTCCATCACCCAGGCCGGCCTGCGCGGCGCGCTGCCGGCCAACATCGAACTCATCCCCGGGCCCGGCTGCCCCGTGTGCGTGTGTCCGGAAGAGGACATCTACCAGGCCATCCAGCTCGCGCTGCACGAAAAAGTCATCCTCGTCGCCTACGGCGACATGCTGCGCGTGCCGGTCAACGTGCCCAAAAGCGAAGCGCGCTCTCTGGATGAAGCGCGTGCGGCCGGCGCCGACGTGCGCCCCGTCGCCAGCCCGCTCGAAGCCGGACAGATCGCACTGCAGAATCCGGGCAGGAAAATCGTGTTCTTCGCCGCCGGCTTCGAAACCACCACCGCGCCCACTGCCGCCATGCTGGCCGAGGGCGTGCCCGACAACTTGTACGTATTGCTCTCGGGCCGCCTCACCTGGCCGGCGGTGGCCATGCTCCTCGACTCCGGCACGCCCGGCTTCGACGCCCTGGTGGCACCCGGCCACGTCTCCACCGTGATGGGGCCGGAGGAATGGCGGTTCGTGGTCGAGCGGCACGACATTCCCGCGGCGGTCGCCGGCTTCACGCCAGAGTCCCTGCTCGCCGCTTTCTATTCCGTGCTGCGTCAATTGCAAAGCGGCGAACGCTTCCTCGACAACTGCTATCCCGAGGTCGCCCACCCCGGCGGCAACCCTACCGCGCAGCGCATGATGCGCCAGACCCTGGACGTGGTCGACGCCAACTGGCGCGGCATCGGCATCATTCCCAAATCGGGCTATGCGCTGAAGCCGGCCTACGCCGCGTTTGATGCGCGCCTGAAATTTCCCGACCACAGCGACGCTGCGCGCCGCCGCGCCGGCCAGATGCCGCCCGGCTGCGACTGTGCCAGGGTCGTGCTGGGCAGGATCTATCCCAACCAGTGTCGCCTCTTCGGCACCGGCTGCACCCCGCGCCATCCCATCGGCCCCTGCATGGTGTCGGACGAAGGCGCCTGCAGAATATGGTGGGCGGGTGGCGTGCGCGAGTTTGCAGGAGTATGCGGAGAAACGGAACAGCATTGAAAAGCATTAACAGGGAGGTAAGGGAGGAGCGGGAGGAAAATAAAGTTATGCTTTACCTCTCTTGCCTCCCTTACCTCCCTGTTAAAAGATTTTTTCCCGCCCTGATCTATCGGTGATTTTGAAATGCCCGGCAAGCACCTCCAGGCGCGCCATTTTCTGATCACGGGCCAGGTTCAGGGCGTAGGCTTCCGCCCCTTCGTCTATCGCCTCGCGCACGAACTCGGATTGCACGGCTGGGTGCGCAACGTCAGCGGCAGCGTGGAAATCCACGCCGAAGGCAGCGCGCGGAGTCTCGACCGCTTTGCCGAATGCCTCATCGACCGGGCCCCCGCCATTGCGCGTCCTCGACTTGCCTTGTCCGAAGCCGCCGCCTGCAAGCCCCACACCGGGTTTTCCATCCTGCCAAGCCGGGCGGGTGAAGCGCACATCCACGTGCCGCCGGATTTCTTCATGTGCGAGGACTGCCTGCGCGAGATGAACGACCCGGCCGACCGCCGCCACCGTTACCCCTTCATCAACTGCACCCAGTGCGGGCCGCGCTACACCCTGATCGAGTCCCTGCCCTACGACCGGCCCAATACCACCATGAAGGCCTTCCCCCTGTGCGAGGCCTGCGAGCGCGAATACACGAACCCCCTCGACCGCCGCTTCCACGCCGAACCGGTGGCCTGCCCCGTGTGCGGACCCAGGCTTTCTTTCGTCGAGCCGGGCGAAGCACAAATCGCCGGCAACGAAGCGGCGCTCGCCGCTGCGATCAGCTTTTTGAAAGACGGCTACACCGTCGCGGTCAAGGGCATCGGCGGCTACCACCTCATGTGCGATGCCGGGAACGACGAGGCCGTGGCGCGCCTGCGCACGCGCAAGCCGCGCCCGTTCAAGCCGCTGGCGGTGATGTTCCCCGCAGACGAAAAAATCCTCTCGGCCTGCGTGAAACCCGATGCGACGAGCGCCGCACTGCTTCGCTCGCCGCAAAGACCCGTGGTGCTGCTTCAGAAAAACCGCACCGAAACACTCAGCGCGAACATCGCGCCCGGGCTCAGCGAAATCGGCTGCATGCTGCCTTACAGCCCTCTGCATGCCCTGCTGCTGCAAGGTTTTGACGGCCCGCTGGTGGCGACATCGGGAAACCTCAGCGGCGAGCCGGTGCTGACCGACAACACCGAGGCGCAAACACGCCTGGAAAGCGTGGCCGACGCCTTCCTGCACCACGACCGCCCCATCGCGCGGCCGGCGGACGATTCCGTGTATCGCGTCATCGCCGGGCATCCGCGCCCGCTGCGCCTGGGCCGCGGCGCGGCCCCGCTGGAACTGGAACTGCCCGGCGAACTGCCCGAGCCGGTGCTGGCCCTGGGCGCGCACACCAAGAACGCCATCGCGCTGGCCTGGAAGAACCGCGTCGTCATCTCGCCGCACATCGGCGACATGTCCAGCCTGAAGAGCCGGGAAACCCTGGCCCGTGTCGCAAGCGACCTGCAGGCGCTCTACCAGGTGCGGGTGCAGCGCCTGCTCATCGACCGTCACCCCGGCTACGGCTATCGACATTTCGTGCGCGAAACCGATCTGCCCGTGTTCGAGGTACTGCATCACCACGCCCACGCCTCCGCGCTGGCCTGGGAATTCCCGGAAGCGAAAAAGCTCATCGTGTTCGCCTGGGACGGCGTGGGGCTTGGCGAGAACGACGAACTGTGGGGCGGCGAAGCCTTCATCGGTTCGCCCGGCAACTGGCAGCGCGCCGCGAGTTTTCGCCCATTCCGACTGCCCGGCGGCGAACAGGCCGCACGCGAGCCCTGGCGCTCCGCCGCCGCGCTCTTGTGGGAATGCGGGCAGCCGGCCCCCTTCGCGCCCGACTTGCTGCACGAGGCCTGGCGGAAAGGCGTCAACTGCCCGACGACGCGCGCAGCCGGCCGCCTGTTCGACGCCGCCGCCGCACTCACCGGCATCTGCAGCCGCGCCAGCTTCGAGGGCGAAGCTCCGATGAAGCTGGAAGCCGCAGCACAAGGACACGTCCCTGCCGGGCCCGTCGCGCTGCCGCTATATGAAGCCCCCCCTCTCCCTCGGGGAGAGGGGCTGGGGGTAAGGGCAAGGGCGCCAAGTTTGTGGCAATGCGACTGGGCGCCGCTTTTGCCCATGCTCACGGATCACACGCTGGCGCCCGGCGCGCGCGCCGCCGGCTTTCATGCCAGTCTTGCACATGCGCTGCTGGGACAGGCCCTTGCATTGCGCGAGCAAAGCGGCGTCCGTGAAGTCGGCTTCACCGGCGGCGTGTTCCAGAACCGCCTGCTTGTCGAAACGGCCAGCGCTCTCCTGGAGCAGCAGGACTTCAGCGTACATCTGCCGCAGCGTGTACCGGTCAACGATGCCGGGGTATGCTTGGGGCAGGTGATCGAATATCTGCATGCCGCATGAAATCGGGAATTGACCGCGGAGTTCGCGGTGGACGCGGAGGAATGTATGTTCGTCCCTGCCGGTGCGGCTTGATCAGAGATGGCACGCACAAAAAATCCATGACCCACTGTTTTAACTCTGCGACCTTTGCGAACTCCGCGGTTAACCTGCCTTCCAGTATATGAACGACGAACGCATACTCCTCGCCCACGGCAACGGCGGCCGCTACATGCGCGAACTGATCGGCGAAATCTTCGCTCGCCACCTCGGCAACCCGGTGCTCGACACCGATGCCGACGCCGTGCACCTGCCTGATCTGACCGGCGACATCATGGTCACCACCGACGGCTTCACCGTGCAGCCGCTGGAGTTCCCCGGCGGCAATCTGGGCTCGCTCGCCGTGCACGGCGTGGTCAACGACTTGGCCGTGGCCGGCGCCGAACCGCGCTACGCCACGCTCTCCGCCATCATCGAGGAGGGTCTGGAGTTCGCCGTGCTGGACCGCCTGATCGCGAGCTTCGCGCAGGCCGCGAAGGAAAACGGCCTCATGGTCGCGGCCGGCGACACCAAGGTGGTGCGCAGAAACGAAGGCGGCGGGCTGTATCTGTCGGTGGCCGGCATCGGCCTGCGCGCCGCCACGCAGAAGCTCGGCATGCGGCAGATCGAAGCGGGCGATGCCGTGCTGGTGTCCGGCCCCATCGGCGACCACGGCATCGCGGTGATGCTCGCGCGCGAGCAGTTCGGGCTTTCGGGCGAGCTCGCGTCCGATTCGGCCTCGGTGCTGCCGCTCGCGCGCGCCGCCTGGCATGAGCCCGGCCTCAAATTCATGCGCGACCCCACGCGCGGGGGGCTGGCCACCGTGGCGCACGAAATCGCCCGTGCGAGCGGTTTCGATCTCGTGCTGCAGCAGGCAAGGCTGCCGGTGCGCGATGCCGTGCAGTCGGTGTGCGACATGCTCGGCTACGACCCTTATTACCTTGCCTGCGAGGGCCGCATCGTGGCAGTGGCAAAGCAAGATGCCGCCGGCCGCATCCTCGATTCCTGGCGCGAACTTCCCGGCGGCAGAAACGCCGCGCTCATCGGCCGCGTCCAGGCCGGACAGGGCCGCGTGGTGCTGGAAACCGCGCTGGGCGGAAAACGCGTGCTGGACGAACTCGAAGACGATCCGTTGCCACGAATCTGCTAAACGCATAAAGCGCGTCGGGCATCCCCCTCGCCCGGCGCTTGCCCTGCGGACATTCGGCCGGCGCCCGTGCGCGCGCATGTTTTGCCGATTCACATGAAGGGGTGGCATTTGCCCTGGAAGCACCACCCTATTCGGGCGCTTCGGTCGGCACGCTCTGCGAGTGATGGCGATCGGCCCAGCTCTCCAGGTGCCAGCCCCGGCCGTCGAAACGGAACCAGTTGAGGCCGCAGTTGGGAATCCTGAAGTCGCGCGGCGCGGAGAGCGGCCGCCCGGTGGCCTTGCGAAACAGGATGTCGAGCACACCGCCATGCGTCACCGCGGCGATGGTCTGGCCGGGATGATGGCGCACCATCCAGTTCACCGCCTCGACAACGCGTGAAGCGAAGTCGAACAGGCTCTCGCCAGTCTCGAAATCGTAGTGCGGGTCGCGCGCCATGTAACGCTTGTAGGCTTCGGGGTAGCGCCGCTCGCCCTCGGCTGCGGTGATGCCCTGGAAAATGCCGTAATTGCGCTCGCGCAGTTGCGGCAGCAGTTTCACCTCCTGACCTTCGCGTTCGGCCAGCACCCTGGCGGTGTCGATCGCGCGCACGAGGTCGCTGCTGTAGATTGCCTTGAAGCTGACGTGCGCGGCGTTGAAGGCCGTGGCCTGCGCCTGGCCCCGGCCCATTTCGTTGAGCGGGATGTCGGTCATGCCCTGGATGCGCTTTTCCACGTTCCAGTCGGTTTCGCCGTGGCGCACGAAACAGATGCGCGTGGCGACGGGATTGCTTTGGCGAGACATGATGAAAACAGAAACAGGAATCCAGACGCGAATCTGACACAAAATCCGCCAGGCGTCAGCCTTTCGCCGGGACGCTCACGCCCGACATGTTCTATATTGTGAAAACCCGACACTGATTCAAGGGAGATCAGCATGCGCAACTGGCGAATTCTCATGCTCTCATTCCTGCTGCCGCTGTTTGTGGCCAACAACGCCGCAGCCGAAAGCAACTGGTTCCGGGACAAGGCAAGCTGCATCCTCGTGGGCGCGGCGGCCGGCGCCGCGGTGGGCGCCATGGCGGATGGCGTGGCGCTGGGCGCGGGTGCCGTGGGCGGCGCCATCATCGGCGCCCTGGTGTGCCAACCGGCCGATGCCGACGGCGACGGCGTGCCGGATTACCGCGACAAGTGTCCTGACACACACAAGGGCGTAGCAGTGGATGAGCACGGCTGCCCCCTCGACAACGACGGCGACGGCGTGCCCGACTATCTCGACAAATGCGCGGACACCCCGCAGGGCACCAAGGTCGACGAACACGGCTGCCCGCTCGACAGCGACGGTGACGGCGTGCCGGACTATCTCGACGAGTGTCCGGATACACCCCAAGGCGCCAAGGTCGATGAACACGGCTGCCCGCTAGACAGCGACGGTGACGGCGTGCCGGACAGCAAGGACAAGTGTCCCGGCACCCCGCCCGGCACCAAGGTTGACCACACCGGCTGCCCGCTGACGGAAAAAATCGAGCTCAAGGGCGTGTGGTTCGATTTCGATTCCTCCGCCCTGCGTCCCGAGTCCATCACCGTGCTGGACGACGTCGCGCTCGTCTTCAAACGCTACCCCAGCCTCACCGCAGAAATGGCCGGCCACACGTGCAGCATTGGCACCGAAGCATACAACCAGGGCCTGTCCGAGCGCCGCGCCAACGCCGTGCGCGACTACCTCATCAGCAAGGATGTCAAACCCGAGCAGCTCACCGCCAAAGGCTACGGCGAACTGCAGCCCATGGCCAGCAACGCTACGCGCGCAGGCCGCGAGCAGAACCGGCGCACGGAGATGCGCATCCTCAAGCAGTAAAAAAACAAGGCGGGCCGGCTGGCCCGCCTTGGTTATTGGGTGTCCGACATACCCGGAGCGCTTCACGCTTCGGGCATGAAGGTCGCAACCGCCTCATCGCTAGCGCCTCATCGCTAGCCGCCTTGGCATAGACTTGACGTCTCGGCCACTTCGTATAGCCACGGTTACCGACCATGTTCGAACTCAAGACCCTCCGCTTTTTCTGATAACCGCAATCGCCGAGATCGTCGCCTGTTATCCCCCTACCTCTGGCTTGCGCAAGGGGGAAGCCCATGGCTGCTCGTGCCGGGGCGACACTCACATCGACGGATCCCAGATGCGCACGCAGTTGCGTCCGGCAGACTTGGCGGCATACATCGCCTTGTCGGCGCGTTCGATGGATTGTTCGACGCTGACATCCGGGTCGAGCATGGTCAGCCCGAGGGACAGGGTCGTATGGATTTTGTGTTTCCCGTCGTAGTCGGCACCCAGCTCAGCAATCCTCAGGCGCATCCGCTCCGCAATCTCGTAACCCGCCTGCACCTCCGTACCCGGCATGCAAAGCAGGAATTCCTCGCCGCCATAGCGGAACAGCTTGTCGTAGGGTCGGATATGCTGCATCACCTGGCGCGTCACGGCCGCCAGCACCTTGTCGCCTGCCGCATGTCCGTGTCTGTCGTTGACCAGCTTGAACTCGTCCAGATCCATCATGGCGATACAGCAGGACTGCACATTGCGCTTGACCAGATCCTGCTGCTCGCGCAGTTTGGTCAACATGCCGATGCGGCTGATGGCGCCGGTAAGCGTATCGAGGTTGTAGAGCGCGTCTTCCAGCTCGCGCTTGAGCGAATACAACTGCAGGCGCAGGCGTTGCAGAGAATTGGCGAAATTGTCGAAATCCAGGGTGGCGATCGTGCCGCCCGAAGCTGCCGATTGCAATAATCCAGCCGCCAACTGATGGGAGCGCTTGTGTTCGGATTCGACAGCAGCGAATCCTGGATGCTTGTTCAGCTTGCTGTCGGCGCTGTAATACCACTGGCCAAACAGGCACTGGCGGTGAGCATCCTTGGCTACATCGCGGCGGTCGTACGGCAGGCGGCAAATCAGCGTGCGGGTGATCGCGTCGAACCATTGACCATGATTGCTGATCGCCTGATCCAGCTGCGAAAGCGCCGCCTGCATTTCGCCCTGTTCGAAATTGATCATGCCGGTTTCCCGTTGGTTAGCAAGGTGATCCGCAATCCGGTCTCATCCCCGAACCAGAATGGCACCCGAAGGGACGTGGTGGCGCAATTCTCCGCAGTCGCCCGGGGGCGGCTGCTGGCCTGGCGGGCGGTCAGGGAACCAGATCCGGCATTTTCCGGGGGGCGGCATGTGTCCGGGTGGAATCGACACATTCTGTGGCGGAGGATGGCCGCCCGGTCCGACCATCACGACGCCTTCGGCACAGCCTTCCAGAAGAAGGCCGGTCATCGCAAACAACATGGCATGCCTGAGGAAATGACGGCCTCCTGTGTTCTTCAATTTGCTCATTCGCGTGTCCCCTTTGCAAATAGATGCTACAGCATAGCCTGACGCAGCCTCAGCCAAAAGGATGCGGGGCAGATATAGGGTCGGGGCAGATATAGATATAGGGTCAGATAGATATAGGGTCAGACACGATTTCCTAGTTAAAGGGAAGTAGACAGATATAGGGTCAGACACGATTTCCCGGATAAATTCTAAGCCGCCTGCGCCAGCGTGAAATCGACGCGCACCTTGTCGAACGGGCACACGATCTTTCCGCTCTCGGTTTTCTCCAGCAGACCAGTTTCCAGCAGGATGTGCACATCCCGGTGCACGGACTTGACGTCGCGTTCCAACCTGCGCGCCAGTTCGCGCAGGCTCATCTCGCCGGCGCCGCTCATCGCTTCCAGCACCCCCAGCGCTTGGGGCTGATTTCGGAGAACAGCAGTTCGGGGCTGGCGTAGCTGAACGTGAATTGCTGGACGCGTCCGGATTTCGCGGCCTGGCGCACCCCTTTTGCACCCGCTCTGAGCACGGCTTTCCAGTCTGGGTTTATTTCAATGACGGCGGTTTTCATTCGACTCTCCTTTCCACTTCCGCAATGAAATCATCCAGAAGCTGGTCGATGGAAACAAAGAGGTAGACCGATTCTTTTCCATCCAGATGCTTGTGATCGCCTTTGCCACGCTCATTATCGAAACCGACAAAGCGCTTCCTGTTCAGGATGTACACCAGTCGATACTTGAAGCCATGGTCGCAAGGCGGCACCTGGCAGGGCAGCTTCCAGACTTTCATCTCGACCAGCCCGCCGTTGGGCAGGCGCTGGCGGTTTTGCTTGAGCAGTTCTGCCTTCATGTTGGCATTTTTACCAACAACAAATGAAAGTCTAGCTATCCATTATCTGTCATCCCTGACAGAAGGCCACTACCCCACCAAGGCCACCGCCTTGATCTGCGCCCATACCTTCATGCCTGGCTGCAGTTGCAGTTTCGCCGCCGAGCGGCGGGTGATGCGCGCGACCAGCGGGACGCCGCAGACATCGAGTTTCACCACAGGGAAAGCACGGGGGTTCGTCGGCGTGTTGTTCGACAGTGGGGGGACATCGAGGATGCCGTAGTCGCTGGGGCGTCGGGACGATGCGGATGCACGTGCCGCGATGCCGCTCAATGCACGGTGCACACCATGCACGGATCGAAGGAACGCACGATGTGCTGCACCAGCAGCGGGTCTTCGTCGCCCTGCGCCACCGGGGTTCCGACCAGCGCCTGTTCCAGCGCGCCCGGCGTGCCCTGCGCGTCGCGCGGCGAAAAATTCCAGGTGGTGGGCGAAATGATCTGGTAGTTGAGGATGCGCCCCTTGTACACGTGCAGCCAGTGCCCCAGGCTGCCGCGCGCCGCTTCCGCAAGCCCCACGCCGCGCGCCTCGGCGGGCATGCTGCCGTGATGGCAGAACGGCGCGCCCGGCTTGAGCGCGCGCACCCAGTCTTCCATCGCGATCAGCACGCGGGCGGTTTCCAGCAGGCGCGCGATCACCCGGTTGCGCACGTTGCCGCCGCTCGTTGCGACCAGCTCGCGGATCAGCGCGTGGCCGGCCACCAGCTGGCGCGCCAACGCGCCGGTCTCGGCCACTTCGCCGGCAAGGCGCGGCGCCTTGCACCAGGTGTAGGCCGCTTCCTTGTCGGCCTGCGGCAGGGTGACGCCTTCGGCCGGCGGCAGTTGCGCGGGCACGCCGCCCAGCCGGCTATGGCTCACGTCCTCGGTGATGGCAGCGATGTCCAGGGCCTGCAATCCCCGGTGCCACACGCCGGGCGGGAACATGCGGCCCTCGGCCAAGGGGTAGTTGCCGTAGCTCAGGAAGCGGTCGGTGGCGCGGCCGTAGCGTTCCAGCTCCAGATCGTCCGCCGCCTGCAGGAACAGGGCGAAATCGCTGCCGCCGGCGTCACCCTCGCCGCGCCAGCGGTCCAGCGCCTTTTCGCCGTCGAGCGCGGCCACGGTTTCGAGCGGTGCGCCGAACAAACGGCTTTCCAGGTAATGCCGGAACTGCCGCAGCACCACGTGCAGTCTGGCCTTCTCCGCCTCGTCCACGCCGCGCGCGGAACCGCCGGGCTGGATGCTGAGGGTATGCGGCCATTTGCCGGCGAGGTAGCCCATCAGGTGCAGAAAGGCGGCGCGCGCCGCGGCGGCTTCGAAGGCAGCCTCGCCGCGCATGGCCTTGAAGCGTTTCTCGACGGCGGGAAACCAGGCGCGCCCGCGGTAGTTTTCGCGCGCGAAATCCGGCATGAAGAAGAGGTAGAAATGCGTGAAATGATCCGCCACGTTTTCGTTGGCGAGGATCAGGTTGGTGGCGAGACGGCCGTTTTCCGGCGCCGCAAGGCCCATGGCGTCGGCCAGCGCAAAGGCCGCCGCCACCGACTGCGATACCGAGCAGATGCCGCAGATGCGCGGCGCCAGGGTCAGGGCGTCCATGGGCTCCCTGCCTTGCAGGATCTGCTCGAAGCCGCGGTACAGCGGCGCGTTCACGTAGGCCGCGCGCACCTTGCCGCGCGCGGTGTCGAGCGTCACCTCCAGGTCGCCTTCCACGCGGTTGAACGGGCCCACCACGATGCGGGGCATCAGGACTTGCCCTTGCGCAGGGTGGGCGGCACCACCTGGTGGTCGGCCACGGCGTTCTCCTTCAGGCGCCTGGGCGTGGCCGATTTGGAGAGCGAGGACAGCACGACGAACCAGGCCTTGGGCATGTCGGTGGGCAGGCCCACCGGAATGCCGGCGATCTTCGGCGTCTGCTGGAATGCATGGCCCGGCTCCTCGAAGCCCGGCTGGGTGCAGTTGATGCAGGCGTAGCCGCCGCGCGTGCAGGAGCCTTCGCCGTTCCACAGGCGCGAGTTGCAGTCGGCGTGGGCGAGCGTGCCCATGCAGCCGAGGTTTTCCATCAGGCAGCCGAGATCGGAGGCCTTCTCCGCGCTGGCCTTGTATTCGTAGTATTCGTTGCGCAGGCAGCCGTGGTGCACCAGGCGGTCGGCATACATGCGCGGCCTTCCGCAGCCGTCGAGGTCTTCCGCCGCGAAACCGCCGAGGGCAAGCCGAATGAGGGTTTCGGTGACCCAGTTGGGATGGGTCGGGCAGCCTGCCACGTTGATCACCGGCAGCCCGCCGCGCGCGCGGTAGCCTTCGCCCAGCAGTCCGCCGGCCAGCGTGCCCTCGTATTGCAGGCCGCAGGCCTCGGTGATGTTGTCGCCCGCCGCGCTCACGCCGCCATAGGCTGCGCAGGTGCCGATGGCCAGGACATGCCGCGCCACCGCCGCAAGCTCGCGCACCCAGGCTATCATCGGCCGGCCGCTGCCCGCCAGCAGGTGGAAGCGGCCGCTGCCGCCGGGCCCGCGCAGCATGGCGCCTTCCACGCACAGCGCATCCACTCGCACTTCTCCGCGGGCGCAGCGCTCAAGCAGCCGGCGCACCTCCCCGCCGCTCTGCTCGCTGAGCGAGGGATGCCACAGCAGATGGATGCCCGCCCCTTCCAGGGTACGGATCAGGTCGGGCGATTCCGCGCACAAGAGCGACATGGAGCAGCCTCCGCAGCCGCCCGACTGCAACCACAGCACATTGAAAGTATTCATTCCTCGTCCAGCTCGTAACGGGTCAATTTGTTGCGCAGTCCCACGCGCGACAGCCCCAGTTCCCGGGCCGCCTTCGACTTGTTCCAGCGGTGGCGGATCAGGGTTTCGCGGATGATGCGCGCCTCCAGCCGTTCCAGGCGCTCCTTGAGGCTGCCGTCGGTGCCCGCCAGATACTCCAGTTCGGCTTCCTGCTCCGGGGCCGCGGCGCGCAGCACGTGCGGCGACAGCAGTTCGGCGCCCAGTTCCGGCCGGTTCGCCAGCGCCAGCACGCGGTAGATTTCGTTTTGCAGCTCGCGCACGTTGCCCGGCCAGTGGTAGGCCTGCAAAGCGCCCAATGCCTCGCGGCTGAACCCCCGGGTCTTCTTGCCGAAAGCGCGCGAGGCCTCGTCCAGGATGCGCTGTGCGAGCAGGGGGATGTCGCCGGCACGTTCGCGCAGTGGCGGCAGGCGGACCGTGAAGCTGGCGATGCGGTAAAACAGGTCCTGGCGAAAGCGTCCATCGCGCACGTCCCGTTCCAGGTCGCGGTTGGTGGCGGCGATCACGCGCACGTCCACCTTGCGCGTTCTGGGGCTGCCAAGCGGACGGATCTCGCCTTCCTGCAGCACGCGCAACAGCTTGACCTGGAACGCGGGCGAGGTCTCGCCGATTTCGTCGAGAAAGATCGTGCCGCCGCTGGCCTGTTCGAACAGGCCGACGCGGTCCTCATAGGCGCCGGTATAGGCGCCCTTCTTGTGCCCGAACAGCTCGCTTTCCAGCAACTGGTCGGGCAGCGCGCCGCAGTTCTCCACCACGAAGGCGCGGTCCGCGCGGCTGCTGTTGTAGTGGATGGCACGCGCCAACAGTTCCTTGCCGGTGCCGGATTCACCGGTGATGAGGATGGAGATGTCGTAGCCGGCGATGCGCTGCACCGTCTTGCACAGTTCGTTGAGCGGACTGTCCTCGGCGCGCACGATGCGGGAGAAATCGTAATTCCTGCGCACCGCCTGCTGCTTGAGCTCCACCTGTTTGCGCAGCACCTGCTCGGCGGTGCGCATTTCCAGCGCCAATTGCCCGTCCTGCTTGCCCAGCTGGTGCAGGTGTGCGGCCTCGCGCACCTTTTCCAGCAGGGTGTCCGGGTGCCAGGGCTTGACGATGTACTGGTAGATGCCGCCGCGATTGATGCCGGCGATGATGTCATCGGTGTCGGTATAGCCGGAGATGACCAGGCGCACCACATCGGGCCAGGCCTCGCGCACGCGTTCCAGGAAAGCGACGCCGGTTTCGCCCGGCATGCGCTGATCGCACAGGATCACCTGCACCCATTCCTTCCTGAGGATGTCTTCCGCCTGTGCGGCGCTTGCCGCGGTCAGCACCCTGAATTCCTCTTCCAGGGTGCGGCGGATGGCTTCCAGGGACCGCACCTCGTCGTCCACGACCAGGACGGCGGGAAGAGCGATGTGCAGATCGGACATGGCTTCTCGGCAGATTCTCGTCAGCAGATTTTCGGCAGTAGCTTCCCTGTCGGGCAATCTACCACACGCCGGCCGCCGAATGCGTTCTCCATTTCCACAAAACGGTTCTCATCCTGGCGCTGTCTTCCAGGATGTTTGGCGCGCCATGCGCGGGCGACATCTCATGCATGGCGCACCACTTTCAATTCGTAACCGACGCAGGGGTCGAGCGCGAGCATGGCGCGGGCGATTTTTCCGCGCAGGGCGGCTTCGTCCTGCGCATGCAGCCCGACCAGTTCCCGCGCCAAAGCACCCCGGGGATGGAAGTTCCACTCCGTCGGCGCCAGTATCCGATAGCGGCTCACCTGTCCTCCTTCGACTTCAACGCGATGCAGCAACAGCCCGCGCGCCGTTTCCACCCAGGCCTCGCCCACTCCCGGCACGCCCGCCGCAATGACTTCGCTCTCGCCCGTCGCCTCGCAGATGCGTTGCGGCAGCGCGGCCAGTTCCAGCAGCCGCGCCAGCACGCGCGCGAGGACGCGACGGCCGTCGTCCAGCACGGCCCGCACCAGCGGATGGCCCTGCATGCGCGCCAGCGCTCCGGTTTCCAGCGGCCGGCCGCGCCAGTGCGGATGACGCGCGAAATCCCCGTCGGCAGCCAGCAACTCGCCGGCTTGCGCCAGTTCGCGCGCGGGGGGCATCAGCGCGACCGCGTCGCCGTTGTGCCGTTGCGTGTCGTCCCGCAGCAGCATGCCGGTCACTCGCGCCATGGCGGTGGGTGCGCGCCGGCTCCATGCCCGCAAGTCCTCGATGCGGTCGAGGCCGCTCCAGGTCCGTGCCGGCATGGCAAAGATTTCCCGCTCCGCGTAATCCGCCAATGTCGTGCGATACGCGTCCCAGACTTCGTCCCGCGCATCGCTCTCGCCTTCGGCCATCGTTCTCCAACCGGCGTCGGCCAGCACCGGCTGCAGCAGGCCGGCCAGTTTTTTGCGCAGCGCCGCAAAAGCTTCCCGGTTCGCCGGTTCGCCGGCGATTTCCGGCCAATCCAGCATGAAGCGCCACAGATATTCCTGCGCGGTTTCCGCCAGCACCAGCCGCTGCCGCAGCTGCCGCACCGAGGCGCGCGCCGTCACTCCGCTTGCCTGTTGGCAGGCTTCAACGGCGGCCACGGATTGTGCCGTCCTGCAAACCGTATACAGCAGCGGCAGCATGGCCACCGCCTGCCCGACCGGCTTGCCGTGAAACACGCGGCAAGCCTCCACCGGCCGGCTGGAGGCGATTTCCAGCTTTCGCACCGCATGCCCGTCCCACACTACCCGCACGAACAGGCTGCCTTCAAGCCCCACTCGCCGCACCGCCCAACAAAAACCTGCGCCGCGACGGGGACGGCACTTTTTCCCGGTCCGCGCCGGACGCGAACAAATGCGCCAGCGCCGCCTGCGCCGTGGCGCGCGCGCTGGCCTGGTCGGGGAATTCGAACATGGGGGAAAACAGCGAGCAGGACTGATACCGGCCCAATGCCGCTTCGTGGCCGACGACGAAGTCATACTCCCCGGAGGGGAAGGCATGCACCACGCTCTGCCCCGTCACCAGCCCCGGCCAGGCGTCCGCCGTGCGCGGCAGCAGCATCAGGTTCATGAACCAGGGGGTGATCAGTATGCCCAGCCAGTTCTCGCCGCTGGCCATGAAAGACACCGCCTCGACCTGCAAGGCGCTGTTCAGCACCGGCACGTCGGCCATGCGCGATGCCTGGATTTCGGCAAACACCGCCTCCAGCCGGGTGATCAGTGCGTCCGGCGCGCGAAACCTCCCCTCAAAACTGCCGCCGTCATGCATCAGTCCAGCGCCAAAAAAGCGTCCTTGGCCGCATCGCACACCGGGCAGCGCCAATGGTCGGGCAAGGCTTCGAAAGAGGTTCCGGGCGCGATCTGCCAGACTTCGTCACCCAGGGCGGGATCGTAGACGTGCCAGCAGATCCTGCATTCGCGCCGGGCGTTATCCGGGCAGGGGGCGCCATCGGCTTGCCGCCTTGATTCAAGCACTGCACGCATCCCCGCCATCCAGCCATTGCAGGATTTCACCCAGCCGCAGCGCGCTGTCTTCCATGTCCTGCGGCGCCGCGCACGCCACTTCCGGAACCCCGCCGATCCCGATGGTGTTGAGGATCATCACGTCCTGGGAGTTGTAGTAGCGCACCCACCACGCGTTCTTCAGCGCGGTGGCGCTGATCCGGCAGCTGCCGTAACCGCGCGAAAGGATGTCGGCCTGACCCTGGCCCAGCATCCGTTCCAGAAAAACCTCGTCTTCCGGCGACAGCGGCAGCAGCGTGAGATTGATGACATGCGAGTCGCCCGTTTCGCGGTAATGCCGGGCGCGCTCCTGCACCTCGATGAGCAGCGCGGGCGAGTTGATCGCCCCGATGGGCGGCGTCTGCCATTGCAGCGCATCCTTCGCTGCCGCTTCGGCACTCGCAGCGACAATGGGGGGGATATCGCATACTTCGATCGTGTCCTGCACGCACAGGCCGTCCGCGCCAAAACGGCGCACCCGCCACACCCCGGTCAGCACCGATTCCTGGATGCGCACCGCAGAAGAGCCGACGAGCCTGATGCTGACCTCGCCTTCGCCCAACACCTGGTTGACCAGAGCCTGTTCTTCCGGGGAAAGGTGGCTGACATCGACGACCGACGCCCCCGCGTTTTCGCCACAGGCCGCGAGTGCTTCGCGCACGCGTGCCAGCGCCGCTTTGGCGCCGGTCAAATGCGCGACCTCCTGCGCTTGCGGCAAGCTGGGCGCGGCATACACCGCCATCTCCCCGGGCATGTTCATGCAGGCGGGCGCGCCGTCTTCGTCGGCGGGCTGCGAGCCCGGCCCCCAGGGCACGATGGGAATATCGAGCGCTTTCATGAAGCTAGATTCCGGCCAGCATCCACATGCCGGCGAACGCCAGTCCGGCGCCGCCCAGCCGCATCAACCCCGCCTTGATCGCCAGGCCCGCACCCAGGCCCGCCGCATGCAGCAGCGCGGTGGAAAGCACGAAACCGAGCGCATACAGCCAGGCGTTCGCGATGGCCGGCATTTCCGCGCCGTGGGCATGGCCGTGGAAGAGCGCGAACGCACCCACCAGCGCCATGCCGGCAGCCAGCGGCAGGCGCGCGGAAAATGCGAGCAGCAAGCCCAGCACCAGCACCGAAGCGGCGATGCCCGATTCGATGCCCGGCAGCCAGTTGCCCAGACCGCCCCAGGCGCCGCCGGCGACCATCATGGCGACGAAGGCCAGCGGCACGGCCCAGCGCGCCCTGCCCCCCTGCTGCGCGGCCCAGGCGCCGACCGCGATCATGGCCAGCAGATGATCCAGCCCCGAGAAGGGGTGCATCATGCCGGCGGCCAGCCCGGCGCCGTGCACACCCACATGTGCCTGCGCTTCAGCGGCGAACAGGCCAGACATGACGGTAATTGAAACGATCCACGATTTTGTTTTCATTGCCTGCACTCCTTGGTTGCCGAGGGATTCTGAAGATTGCTCATGCGCTGCAACCGCCGCCTGCCTGACCGCGCACCGCCACGCCCAGGCTGGGCGGACGGCCGGGCGGCGCCGCGAGCAGGACGGGGATTTCCCGCAGATACTCGTCCCAGTCGCGCATGCCGGCGAGTACGCCGAGGTATGCGCCATCGCGCAGAAACACCAGCGCGGGCCACGTCCCGAAACCGAATTTGACCTGCAGCGCCACTTCCGCCTCGGGCCGCACCAGGCCGACGCGAAACCGGTACGGAAACGCCTTCATCAGTTCGGGCAGTACCGCAGCCACATCCAGGCTCTCGGGATAGCGCTCGGGATCGCCGGCGAAAAACAGCAGGCGGTTTCCACTGCCGCCGACGAAGTCCTCATACTCCGCCAAGCCCACTTCCGCCACGCCAGGCACCGAGGCCAGGCGCGACAGGGGAGTCGAAAAAGAGGCGGGGCGCGCCGCCATCGGAGCGGCTCCGCCAACCGTCTGCCCGTTCACGTTCATCGCGTTCAACTCCTGAGAAATTCCGGCAATTGCGGTTCGCGTCCCGCCAGGTCGGCGAACAGCCCATCGATGTCCGTTTCGCCCTGCATCACGCGCGCCAAGGCATCGAGCGCATCGAGAATCCGCGCCGCCTCCTCCGCGCTCAGCACCTCGCGCGCCCACCCCAGGTGCGCCAGCAGCCAGGTGCCGGGCGGCTGCTCGCCGAGCAGGGACATGTTGAGCCGGTGCGCTCCGTCGCGTCCCCGGCAGATGGCGAATATGCCTTCGTGCCGAACCACCTGCATGGGTATGCCCAGGCACATGCGGCTACCCGTACAACACGCGGGCGTCGCCGATGCGGCAGGCTGCTTCCGCCCCCGGTCGCCCTGCTTCATAGGCATCGAGACCCAGGGCATGGGCGTTCAGATGTTCGTCTGCGGCCAGCGGCCGGGTGCGCGGTACCGGCTGGACTCCCCAGTCTTCAAGCTGCTGCAAGGAAAGCCGCAGGCACTCTGGCATGCCTTGCTTGACGACATCGGTCAGGCTGCCGCCGTAGTCTTCCAGTTGCTGCGGCTGCACGCCGATCAGCAGCAGTTCCCGGGGATGGCGGCCGGTGAGCGCCGCCGAGGCCAGCACTTCCTGGAAACCGGTCTGGTGCAGGCTCATTTTCTTGGCCCCCATGAAGCGCGGCACCTCGTCGTCGCGCACCAGCCTGATGGTGCCCGGCGCGAGGCCGTAATCCACCGCGTCGAAGACCAGCAGCCGGCGCGCCGCCTGCACGTACTGCACCAGGTACAGGCCCTGGGTGCCGCCGTCCATCAGGCGTACCTGCTTCGGGAACTCGTACTGCTCGTGCAGCGCTTCCACCGCGCGCACGCCGAAACCCTCGTCCGCCCACAGCACGTTGCCGATGCCAAGGACGAGAACGTCGAAGGGCTGCTCGTCGATCATTTGCGCTCGTCCTTGAACATGCGGTAGCCGCTGATCATGGTGCTGACGATGCTCTGGCGCGACATGATGTCTTCGCGGATCGCGACATAGATGTGGATGATCACGAAGCTCAGAATCCACCACATGCCGAGATGATGCCAGGTATGCACATCCTGGCTCTGCCCGAACAGCGGGATCACCCAGCCGAACAGCTGCTCGTGCCAGCCATCCCGTCCCTCGCCCTCGGCATAAAGCGCAAAGCCGGTGAAGATCATGAAAATGCTCCCCAGGGTGACGAAGACGAACATGAACAGCTGCGCCAGCGGATTGTGGCCGACGTATTTCCTGGGCTCCCGCTCCAGGAACAGGTACCAGCGCAACTCGATCCAAACCTCCCGCCACCACTGCGGGTTGAAGACCGGCAGCAGGAACAACTGCCGCGCATGGTGGTTGCCCGCGAACGCCCAGTAGATGCGCGCCGCGAAGCCGATGGCGAACACATAGGCGGCGGTGAAGTGCGCAAAGCGGATATAGCCCATGAGGAAATTCGCGCTCGCCTCGCCGGGCTGGGTCGGGAGCGGGCTGGCGATGAAATAGCCGGTCAGCGCCAGCACCATGATGGACAGCGCGTTCACCCAGTGCCACAGCCGCAATGGCGCCTCGTACACATATACCGCTTCCACTTTTTGCATGGACATGGCCGGCTCCTTTTCAGCGCACCCTGACCGACGTCATCTCCGCCCCGTCCGGCGAGATGACATGGGTGGAACAGGCAAGGCAGGGATCGAAGCTGTGCAGGGTGCGCAGGATTTCCAGCGGCTGGTCGGCCCTGGCCAGCGGCGTGTTCATGAGCGAGGCCTCGAAGGCGCCGATCTGCCCCTTGGGATCGCGCGGGCTGCCGTTCCAGGTGGTGGGCACCACGCACTGGTAGTTGTCGATCTTGCCGTCCTTGATGCGCACCCAGTGGCCGAGCGCGCCGCGCGGCGCCTCGGTGAAGCCTACGCCCTTGGCTTCCCTGGGCCAGGTATTGGGCTCCCATTTGTCGATGTTGGCCGTGGAGAGGTCGCCGGCCTTGATGTTGGCCATGAGCTTGTCCTGGAAGTAGCGCATCTTGTGCGCCGCCCACGAGGCTTCCAGCCCGCGCGCCGCGGTGCGGCCCAGAGTGGAGAACAGGGCGGTGACCGGCACGTCGAGTTTCTTCAGCACCATGTCCACCGGCTCCTTGAATTCCGGATTGTTCTGCGCGTAGCCGATGATGTAGCGCGCCAGGGGGCCGACTTCCATGGCGTGGCCGCGCCAGCGCGGCGCCTTGATCCAGGAATACTTCGCGGCTTCGTCGATCTGTTCGATGTTGGTGTTCGAACCCTTGGCGTTTTTGCCGAGCTGGTAATTGGGCTCGGTGACGCCGTCCCAGGGATGCAGTCCCCTGGATTCGTCGGCATACTTGAACCAGGAGTGGGTGACGAATTCCTGGATCTGCTCCGGGTCGCGCATGTCCACTTCGTGCACCCTGGACAAATCGCCGTTGATGATGGCGCCGCGCGGCAGCATGAGATTCTTCGCCGAGGAATCGTTGGCGTGATCGGGGATGTCGCCGTAGGACAGCACGCTCTGTCCCGACAAGCCGCCGCCGTACAGCCAGCCCTTGTAGAACGAGGCGATGGCGAGCAGATCGGGAATGTAGACCTGGTCGATGAACTCGATGGTGCGGTCGATGATGGAGGACACCAGGTTCAGGCGCTCCATGTTGATCGCGCCCACCGCGCCGGTGTCGTGCACGTTGATGGCGCAGGGCACGCCGCCCACCAGCCAGTTCGGGTGCGGGTTCTTGCCGCCATAGACGGTGTGGATCTTGACGATCTCCTTCTGGAAATCCAGCGCTTCCAGGTAATGCGCCACCGCCATCAGGTTGGCCTCGGGCGGCAGCAGGTAGGCCGGGTTGCCCCAGTAGCCGTTCATGAAGGGGCCGAGCTGGCCCGACTCGACGAACTTCTTCAGGCGGGTCTGGATGTCGCGGAAATAGCCGGGCGAGGACAGCGGCCAGGACGAAATGCTCTGCGCCAGTTCGGAGGTCGCCTTGGGATCGGCCTTGAGCGCGCTCACCACGTCCACCCAGTCGAGCGCATGCAGGTGATAGAAGTGCACCAGGTGATCGTGCGCCTGCAGGGTGAGCTGCATGATGTTGCGGATGGAGTTGGCGTTTTCCGGAATCCGGATGCCGAGGGCATCCTCCACCGCGCGCACCGAGGTCAGGGCGTGGGTGCCGGTGCAGACGCCGCAGATGCGTTCGGTGAAGGCCCAGGCATCGCGCGGATCGCGGCCCTTGAGGATCACTTCCAGCCCGCGCCACATGGTGCCGGTGGAGACGGCGTTGGTGATGACATTTTCGTCGTTGAGGTTCACCTCGACGCGCATGTGCCCTTCGATGCGCGTGACCGGATCGACCACCACCCGCTTGCCGCCGTTGTCCAGCTTGAAGCCCTGTGTTTCATAGACGCTCATGCCTGCTCTCCCTTATCGTTTTTCTCTTCGGTCTTGTGCCGGGCACGTTTGATCGCGCTGACCGCGGCATGGGCCGCAGCCGCCGCGCCCACCACGCCGGCCGCCGTTCCGCCGATCCGGTCGGCATTGCCCTCGATGCCGAAGGGTCGGACGGTGGTCAGGCGGTCATAGAACGAGCCCTTGTCCCAGAAGCCGTCTTCCGAACAGCCGATGCAGCCGTGGCCCGACTGGATCGGAAACGACACGCCGCCGTTCCAGCGCGTGGTGGAGCAGGCGTTGTAGGTGGTGGGGCCCTTGCAGCCGACCTTGTACAGGCAGTAGCCCTTGCGCGCGCCCTCGTCGTCCCATTCTTCGACGAACTGGCCGGCGTCGAAGTGCGGCCGGCGATAGCACTTGTCGTGGATGCGCTGGCCGTAGAACATTTTCGGACGGCCCTGGCGGTCCAGTTCCGGGATGCGCTCGAAGGTCAGCATGTAGGTGATGACCGCGGTCATCACTTCGGCGATGGGCGGGCAGCCCGGCACCTTGATGATGGGTTTGTCGCGGATCACCTTGTGCACCGGGGTGGCCTGGGTCGGATTGGGGCGCGCCGCTTGCACGCAGCCCCAGGACGCGCACGAGCCCCAGGAGATGATGGCCTTGCAGTCCTTGGCCACGCGCTTTAACTGCTCGACAAACGGCTTGCCGCCGATGATGCAGCTCATGCCGTCCTGGTTGAGCGGCGGGTTGCCCTCCACCGCCAGGATGTAATTGCCCTTGTACTTGGCCGTGATCTCGTCGAGTATGGCCTCGGCCTGGTGCCCGGCGGCGCTCATGAGGGTGTCGTCGTAATCCAGCGAGATCATCGACAGCACCACGTCCTTGGCCAGCGGATGCGCCGAGCGGATGAAGGATTCGGAGCAGCAGGTGCATTCCAGTCCATGCAGCCACAGCACCGGCGTGCGCGGCCTGGTTTCCATGGCCTGGGCGATCTTGCCGGCGTAGGCCGGCTCGAGGCCGAGCGCGGCGGCGGTCAGGCTGCAGAACTTCAGAAAACTGCGCCGGCTGATCCCCTGCCGACGCATGACATCGTAGAACGTCTCGATCCCTGGCATGACCCTCCCCCTGTAAGCAAACGATTGTCGTCGCCATAGGGGGTATCAAGTTCCGTGCCACAGCCGGAGGAGTGCGGATTTACCTTGTTTTACAGCAGCTTGCCCGCTTCGAGGAAATCCGGCGGCGGAATGAACTGAAAATATTGTTTCCGTTTTTGCATTCGATACGGAAACTTTGCTGCCAGTTACTGGCCGCTTGGGGCAGACCGGGTCGCGGGCAGGGTCAAGGTAAACACCGCCCCGCCATGCGGATGGTTGGCGGCGGTCAACTGTCCGCCGTGGCGCTCGACGATGCCGTAGCTGATGGAAAGCCCCAGCCCGACGCCCTTGCCCACCTCCTTGGTGGTGAAAAAGGGGTCGAACACGCGGTGCAGGTTCTGCGCCTCGATGCCGGGGCCGTTGTCGTGAAACTCGAGCACGCATTTCCCGCTTTCCATGCGACCGGTAATTTCCAGTGCCGGCCGCTCACGGCCGGCGGTCGCATCCGCCGCGTTCTGGATGAGGTTCACCACCACCTGCTGCAACTGCCCCGCCGTGCCTTGCACCGGCATGCTTGCCGGCAGCTTCATGCGCACCCGGATCTCCGACCTGGCGTCGCGCGTCGCCCAGTGCGCGGCGTTGCGCGTCACCTCCGCCAGATCGAAGGGTTTCGCTTCATCCCTGTCCACGGCCGAGAAGCGCCGCAAGTCCTGCACGATGTCGCGCGTGCGCTCGGCGCCTTCCACCGTCCCCGCGATGAGCGGCCCGAGGTCCTCCAGCACATGGTCGATATGCAGGTTCTCACGCAGGATTTCGCGCTCCTCGGGGGAAGCGCCGCCATGAACGGCTGCAAAGTAGGCCTGAATCCGTTCCCCGTAGCGCTGCAGCGCGTAGACGTTGCCCACGACGAAACTGATCGGGTTGTTGAGCTCGTGCGCCACGCCCGCCACCAGGCGGCCGAGCGAGGCCATTTTCTCGGAATGGACGAGCTGCTGCTGCGCGAGCTTGAGTTCCTCGTGCGCCAGATTCAATGCATGGTAGGCCTTGCGCAGCTCGCCCACGGGGCGGCCCACCAGCACCATGCCCACCTGTCGCCCGGCCGGGTCGTAACGCGGCGTGCAGTTCAGCGCCACGGGCATGGCGCCGCCGGCGCCGTCCCTGATCGAGATTTCGCAATCGTGGATGAGATGTTCGCGCAGGCGCAGCGCAAACGACTGCGCCTGGAGCCTGGATTCTTCGCCGGCGAGGAATTCCACGAACGGCTGGCCGAGCACGGCTTCCTTGTCGAGCCCGAGCAGGTCGAGCATGGCGCGATTGACTTCCTGCACGTTGCCGTGGCGGTCGCACACCACCAGCACGTCGGACATGGCGGTGAGGATGCTGAGAATGAATTGCTGCGCCTCCTCCAGCGCCGCGTTTTTCTCTTCCAGATCGACCTGGTAGCGCAGGACGTCGTTGTACACCTCTTCCATTTTGTGGATCGCTTCGATCCATCCTGCCTCGCCGTCCGCATCCAGTTGCGGCAAGGCGCCGGAGAGTTCGGAAAAATGGCGGGACGGGCCAGGCACGCCCGTCTTGCCGGCGGTTCGTTGCGGTTTTCTGTTCATGTCGTTCCCCAATACGCTCATGTTAGGCGGGGAAACCCGTGGCGGCAAATCCCGGAGCCGAATCACGGCTGACAGGAGCGCACGGCGGCGCGCGCGCTTTCTTGACCGGCACGAATGCTCGAGCGTCGGTTGCATGCCGTATCCGACGGCTATGCCGGCAGCTACCCCACCAAGGCCACCGCCTTGATCTGCGCCCATACCTTAATGGCTAAAGCCCAAGCTCCACCCCGCCAATCTCGCGCGCATGCCGAAATGCGCTGACGACCTTGTCGATCTCGCCCGCGGGAACGCCGTATTCCTCGAAGCGGTTTTTCCATTCGCGCACCACTCGCCACACCCTGTCGACGGTTGCCAGCGCCTTGTCGCGGGTCAGCCCGAAGCGGGCGGACCAGCCCATGGCGTTGACGAGTGTGGCCAGACGTCCCTGGGGGCCGATGCCCAGATGCAGGAAGCGCTCCGAAGCGCGGGTGGGCCGGGGCAGCACATCGTACAGGGGGCTCAGTACCCAGCCTCGCGCTTCGGGCTCCCACAGCAGGCCATGGTTGCGCAGGTGGTCGTCGTCGTTGGTGACCAGGATGTTGAACACCATGCGCGCAAACAATTCTTCCAGGTCGGCGGCGATGCGATGGGCTGCGCCATGCTTGCGCAGCCCATCGGCGATGTCGGCGTAGTTCCTGTTGGGCGAATCCTGTTCCGGGCAGCCGACGAGCGTGAGCGCACTGATGAAGTGCTTGCGGGTCATCGCGTCGCCGGCGCCTTCCCGGTCGAAGCGTTCGATCAGCATGACATGCTGCCCGGCACCGAGGTAAGCCATGTTGATTCGCGGGACGGTAAGGCCTGCCGCTTCGGCAAGCTTCAGGGTCGCCGCTTCAACCATGGGAACGTCGTAGCCGTCCGAGCGCGAGGGGAATTTGGCAAGCCAGAGCTTGCCCTCTTCGTCTGCCATGGTCGCCTTGGGGCGCGCCCCTCCGAGTGCGCTGCCGGCATCGAAGAAGGCTTCGAGCCGTGCGGGGATGGGCAGCCCTTCTTCGATGCGGCTGGCAGCTTCCAGGAAATACTCCAGCCTGCGAACATCGCCGAGCTCACCCGGCGCCTCACTCGCGTCAAGACTGGTCCGCACATCCAGCGCGCCAACCCGGTTGGAACCCGCCGCCAGCAGATATTCCGATTCGGGCAGGCTGTTGGGCGGCGCCTTGCGTTGCGCTTCGATGACGCGCCGCCCCCAGGCGTCGGGCGCCGCGTCGCGGATGGCGCCGAACAGATTGAGCCCCGGCACCGGATGCAGTTCGACGCCGCGCACTGCGCTTTTGTCCTGCAAGCTCAGGCTCACGGGATCGAGTTCGACGGCATTGGGACGATCCAGATAACGCAGGCCGTAAACGAAGCTCGCGCCTTGTTGCGCCGCGCCCTCTTCCTGCATGGTGAGCAGGCCGGCCGGCACGGCCTTCGACTCGCCGGGGAGATAGACGAAGACCGCCAGTTTCCTACTAGAATTCATATTGCTTGAGCGCCTTGGGAGAAAGCTTGCGCGCACGCTGCCGCTTCTCGGCGGCTTCGAGCATGGAAAGGGCGGCATCTTTCGTCTCGTACAGACGGGCGAGGTTCGCGCCTGGGGCAATCACATCGAGGTAGCGCACGATTTGGCCGATGGCGACGGCGGCATCCCCGTTCTCGATGCGCGAGGCGGTTTCGCGGCTGATGTTCGCGCGCACCGCGGCTTCCGCCTGCAGCAGGCGGCGCGCCTTGCGCATGCGGGCGATCTGCTCGCCCATGCCCTTGAGCCCCTGAACGAGATGCGGGGGCATGGTGATGTTTTGCGCTTTTCTCATATGTGGCTCGATTCCTGC